>JAXMAQ010000055.1:0-52913 GCA_046350335.1 Planctomycetota bacterium | reverse complement strand
GACCTGGTTCCCTACAAGATCGCCACCGACATCGCGCTCCTCGGCCATGCGCATGCGCCCCAAGGCGAGCCCGTGGACGAAATGGCCGTCGAACTGGAAGTCGGATCGGTGAGCAAGCGACTTCGGGTCGTCGGCAATCGTCAATGGCGCCCGCGCATGGGGGCTTGGGTCCCCTCGGCACCCGAGCCCTTTGAACGGATGCCGATCCGGTATGAATATGCCTTCGGAGGCACGGACGCTTCAAGCGGAGATCCCCCGCGTCAGGCCTTCGAGCCAAGAAATCCGGTTGGCAAGGGCTTTCGGCATCGCCCCAACGAATCGCTGCCACTGCCGAACATCGAGGACTTCAATGACCGCATTCGCGATTGGGCCGACCGCCCCATGCCGCAAGGATTCGGATTCATCGCCCGGCACTGGCAAACCAGGACGCAATACGCGGGCACCCATGACGAACATTGGCAGGCGGAGCAATGTCCCTTGTTGCCCATGGATTTCGACTATCGATTTTTCCAAGCGGCGCATCCCGATTTGATCGCGCCCGGATACCTGTCGGGAGACGAACCGGTCCGTCTCGCGGGGCTTTCACCGGATGGCGATCTTCGTTTCTCGCTTCCCGCCATCACCGTCGGAGTGGCCGTGCATCCACGCCGGGGGCAGGTGATCCGTGGACTCGCCCGACTCGATACGGTGATCCTCCGGCCCGACGACAAGAAGGTAAATCTGGTTTGGCGCTCCACCATCCCTTGCCCACGCAAACATGCGGATATTTCACGAGTGGTGACGTTCCCCATTCGGTTGAACACGGCGAAACGAATGGTGTCTTTGGGGCATTCCATTGAACGAACCGGGGTCTGATAACTTTGCACTGGCGATTACCGGAGTGGGCATGGTGACCGCCGTCGGTCACGACGCTCCGACGGCTCACGCGTCCCTGCGCGCCGATATTCCGATGATGAAGGAACTTCGCATTCCTGATCGCTCCGGACATCCCATCGTCGGCGCGCCGATCTCGGAAATCGCGGACACGTTGCTTTACGAGCGACGGCTCGCGGTACTTGCGAAAAAGGGAGCCACCGAAGCGGTTCGCGATGCGCGCAGTTCCGGACAGGACTTCGCCCGAGGCCGAGTTGCCGTTCTTTGGATCACGGCGCCATCATCCCGGCCGGGTTTTCGTTGCGGTTTCGCCGAGCAAGAGAAGCAGCAACTTCTGAAGGCTATTGGGTTCGACGTCAACGCCCGTTGGCAAGACCTGGAAATCGGCTCCGCGGGAGCCATCGAAGGATTGAGAATCGCGGAGCAGTGGATCCGTGACCGCCAAGTTGACGCTTGCCTGCTCGTCGGCGCGGACTCTCTGATCCAACTCCGCGTCCTCCGTTGGCTCGAGAACATGGACCGGCTCAAAACAGAGACCTATGTCGACGGGTTGATTCCAGGAGAAGCCGCCGTCGGCATCGTTGTCGAGGGATTGTCAGCCACCCGGCAACGCTCGGGGAATCCCAAGGCAATAGTCGCTGGCCTTGGCTTGCACGAGGAGCCCGGCCACCTGCTCTCGAACCAGCCATGCAGAGCCACCGGCTTGACGTCGGCCGTGCGCCAAGCGATTCAATTCGCGAATGCATCCTTGGCAAACATCCATCAGATCCACTGCGATCTGAACGGCGAGAGTTATCGGGCACGCGAATTTGGCTTGCTGCTGACCCGTTTGCAGGCACCGGCAGACGTGGCCGTCAATCACCCCGCCGACTGCATCGGCGACGTGGGGGCGGTCGCGGGCCTTGTACTGCTTGCCCATGCCGCCTCGTGGCATGTTTCCGGCACGGAAACGGAGACGGATTTGCTTCTCGTCGGCTCGGAAACGGGGGAACGAGGCGCCGCGATCCTTCATCGCGAGTTCGCTCGACCTGGATCGGCGACCCTGCTCGCGCCCAAATCGCAGGAGAACGCGCCCGATTTAGGGATTCGCGGAGCATTGAAAAAAGAACTTCTGGAACAGCATTACGATGAACTGCAGTTTCTATGGAGCCAGCGTCAGAGCGCTGTCCAATCGACGGAACACTTCCCCAAGGATCTAGCGCGTTTGGAAAACCGCTTAGAGAACCATCTCCAGGGCCTGCTTCAAGGAGGATTGGACGCGGCCGCCATCGTTCGCGAGGGATTGGCCGCGGACGACCCGGTGGCGACCTTCTCCGCGGCTTACACCATGCTTCGCTTTGGACATCCGCAAGCGGCACGTCGGGTGTTTCAAGCGTTCTCGCAGAGCGAAGGGGAGAAACGGGACGGACTTCGCGAGGCCTTATGCCATGGCCCCATTGGCGCGATCGAGGACGATTTACGGAGCGCTTTCGCGGCCGCCAACTCTCCGCTCTCCGCTGCTGCCGCCGAGATTTTGGCATTTCACGGACGACTCACTCAACCACTTCCTCGCTTGGTCCAATTACTGACGGACACCAACCCGGAGGTCCGGCGTTCCGCTTGGCGAACCGTGTCGCTCCTCGGAGACATCGAACTTCACTAATGGGCGAAGGGCAGACACGAGAAATGCAAGCGATTTTCACCGTGCTCTCGGGTTTGGAATCAGGCCAGTCGATCGTATTGCGGGGTGGCCAAACGGCGACCGTCGGCCGGGGAGCGAAGGCGGATTTCTCATTCCCGCGCGACATGCTCATGTCCCGCTTGCATTTTTCGATCACTTGCCTTGGGAACGGCTGCCGACTCACGGACCTTGGCAGTAGCAACGGAACGAAAGTGAACGGGGAGTTGGTGACCGAGAAGCAACTCAAACAGGGAGATAGAATCTCGGCGGGAAGCACCGAGTTTTCCGTCAGCCTTCAAGCCTTGCCGCCGGCGGGAGAACCGTCCGAGCGTACAACCCATCGCATCGTGATTCCTACCGGGGGACCGGCGGCATCCGGTGGCGGGGAATCGGAAGAAACGGTCGCAGCGTCTCCCCGACTCTTTGAATCCGCCCTCCGCGATAGCGACCCGCGCGTTCGCATCGAGGCTCTTCACGCGGCCGCGTGGACACGGCAGGGTTGGTTGCTCAATGCCTGCCGAAGCGCCACGGCCAGGATTACGCCCGGGTCGGCGGAAGCCGCTCGACTACTTGCAATTCTTGGCGAACCCGACGATCTGCCTTTAGTGCTTCATGTGTCCCACGCATCCGCGCTCGGGCCGGTCCGGTGGAACATCGTGGGAAGTTACGGACATCCCCAACTCGTTGAGACGTTGCTCGAGGCAATAATGAAGGGCCCACCGCTCGAACAAGTCGCGGCGGGGCGCGCCTTCCACAAGATCACGGGCTTCGACATTCAATCCGACGTTCGCACGGTGATCCCCAGCGCGGAGGGGGAAGATTTCGCCGACGAAGAATGGCTTCCGAATGGAGAACTCGCTCGTGAGTTCTGGCAGCGACACAACGACGACTTCCAGTCTGGAACGCGCTGGTGCAGAGGCATGGATTTATCGAACGGGGTTACGGACGAGCAATTCGAGGGGCTCGATCTTGAATCAATTCAAGAGGCACGGCTACGGGATCATTTCCATGGTAGACGTCCCTGCCGTCGCGCCGATCTTTCCGTGTTTCCACTCTTCGGATAAAGTATCGTGCAAACCCGTTCCTGGGACACCGCGAGCATCGGACAAGTTGGGAGGCTCCGTCGACGATTCCTGGAAAACGGGTTGGGGCGCCCCACGTAGCATCAGAGAAGCAGTGTCGCAAAGAGAGGAATAAACGCGAGTCATGTGTGCCCTTCCCGCTTCGGAGCCGCCGCCACCGTTGTTACGCAAATTCGTGCGCGGTTTCTATTTTGCATTTGCCGGGGTCGGGCATGTTTGGCGAGAACAACTCAATATCAAAGTTCACTTCGGGGCGACCATTCTCGTTATCGCGCTTGGCCTGTTTCTCTCCGTGGATCGTAGAGATTGGATCGCGTTGGTGATTTGCATCGGCATGGTCTGGACGGCGGAGGCCTTGAATACGGCTTTGGAACTAATCGCGGACGTAGCCTCGCCGGAGTTTCATCCTCTCGTGGGCAAGGCGAAGGACATTGGCGCGGGAGCCGTGCTTCTGTCCGCCATCACTGCCGCCGTCGTGGCACTCCTCGTCTATGTCCCCCATCTCGCGGCCTATTTGGGTTACGCGACCCCTTAGATCAATTGCGGCGAGTAAGCTCTTCGA
Organism: Planctomycetota bacterium; assembly: GCA_046350335.1. Classification (GTDB taxonomy): domain Bacteria; phylum Planctomycetota; class Planctomycetia; order Kolteriales; family Kolteriaceae; genus JAXMAQ01. Next base: position 48,736 of record JAXMAQ010000055.1, on the reverse strand, counting down.
CTGGAGGGGAAAACGGCCTTCGCGGCCCACGCTTTCGGTTGCGCAGCAGAAAATTAAAGCGGTGAAGCCGTATTGAACTCCCTCTCCCTTCGGGTCGGGGTGAGGGGTTTTCCGGCTTCTCCCCCTCTCCCGTCGGGAGAGGGCCGGCGTGAGGGGTTTCTTTTTCGCATGGCAAACATGCGCGCATCACGCGCCCAAACAACGTCATGTCGTAATGCCGGGCCCCGGTCGATTGGAGAACCTTGGCGCAAAGTGCGCCGCGTCCCGAGAATGCTTTAATGTGCGGCAAACGTGCCACGTCATCTGGGTGGCCTACGGAAACACCACCCAGACCGTTGCCCTATCCTGATGGCAATCTTCGAACTCTAGAGAACATTCATACGGCGGGACCGGAGACGTAGATTGGAGTATGTCGCAAACGCGATTCCCGCCGTTCCCAAAAGCAACCAACTCGACATTTCGGGCACCTGCGTGACCTCGAGATAGGTATTCGCGAGAGAATCGTACGTGCCACTCGATTTCAATTCCCATTGGTCGGATCCAGAGCTTAGAAAAATCGGGCCGAGCGGTGCGACGTCATTCGCTCCCGTCGTCGATGCTTCGACCAAGATCTGGTTCGTCGTAAGGTCGCGAAGTAGTGCATTAGCTCCCAATCCACCCGGATTGCTCGCGGACACGACCGACAGCACTTGGGCATGGGGTCCCCCGACCACCTGAAAATTCACCGTGATGGCAATGCTGTAGTACGTATCCCAATATCCCCCCGAAGTCGTGCTTTCCGTGGAAATAGTGAACGCGGAAGTGGGATTGGAGGTCGTTTCCAAATTCACGAGCGCCACGCCCTGCGAAAGCACATTGTAACTTCCGTGATCGCCGACGCCGTCTGGTCCAAAATAACTCAACGTGGTCGTCAAATTGAGTGGCACGGACCCGGTATCGTCAAAAACCGTTGCCTGAGTGTACTCATTGAGATCCAGGTCCTGATAAAGGGATTCGACATTCCCCTGAAAACGATAGGTTACGGAACCAAGGACGAGCGCGGCCTCCGCGGAACTCGCGAAGGGGATCAGTGCGCAAACCAAGAGTGAGCGACGAAACATGAGATCCCTCCATCTATTGCCGCTCAGAAAAGTCATGCCGTGGCCCATCTCCAATTCATGGTCGCCGCAAATTGCGGCTAGCGCCGCGGGCTTTCAAACGACCGGGCCGGGAAACACGCCATTACTTTTCAGAAGCTCAATATATTTCCCTTGAATGAACTGCCGTTAATGGTTCCGGTCCACCGAAGGGTCCGGAATACGGCGACGGTCTTTTTCAACTATCGCCGCAGCGCGGATTGTACCGTCGAATCCCGTTTCCGAATAGGGGCAGATCGAAACGAAACGGCAAAATGGTCGGCCAATCATCGTAAGCCGAGACGCCAATGTCTGTTTTGGATCCTAATTCGGGTCTGTCGTACAATGGGTTCGAGTGCCAATCGAGCGCGGAATATCGCGGAGGACATGAGTGGCTAAATTCTACAGTGAGATGGATGAAAGCCATCAGGACTTCATCCAATCCCAAAAGATCTTCTTCGTAGCCTCCGCTCCACGGGACGGTCGCGTGAACGTCTCCCCCAAGGGAATGGATACCTTTCGGATCATCAGTCCCACGAGGGTCGCCTATCTGGACCTGACGGGTAGCGGCAACGAGACGGCGGCTCACCTTCGGGAGAATGGACGACTTACCCTCATGTTCTGCAGTTTCGAGACGAAGCCACTCATTCTCCGGCTCTACGGAACCGGGCGCGTCATCCTGCCGCGCGAGCCCGAATGGAACGAATGGCACGCGCAATTCACTGCACTGCCGGGCGAACGGCAAATCTTCGTGCTTGCGGTGGAGGCCGTCCAGACCTCCTGCGGCATGGCGGTTCCCTTCTACGACTTCGTCAGCGAACGGCGTTCCCTCGCCGACTGGGCCGAGAAACAAGGAACGGAAAAGCTTGGCGATTATTGGCGGCTTAAGAATCGAGTCAGCATCGACGGACTTCCCACGGGTCTCATCGAAGAATAATCCGTGGACCGGCAGGGTTAACGCTTAGGTTCACGCAGCACCGCGAGGACTGATCCGACCGAGAATACGATCAGCATCTGCCCCGGTCCGTAGGTGAGCCAAACCGCGTCCCCTCCCCATTTGAACTCGCCATGAAAAAGTCGAAACGCGAGGATGAGATCACTGACGAAAAACAACGCCGCGCCAAGCGTCAGACGGGTAAAACGCGAATCCTGTAGCATCAAGCCCGCGCAACAACCGGTCGTGCCGGCGAGCAAGAGCGTGTACGGAAGCGCGGCCAGATGAACCACGTTCCACTCTTTGAGCGGCATCATCACCCACGCCCAACCAGCCAGGCCGACGATCTCCCAAAACAACAGGGCTCCGTATCTCGCCGCCGGCCGGTTCAATCCCAGTCGGTTCCCCAACCAAATGCAGCCGTAGATGTACGCGATGTGTCCCAGGCCGAAGGAAACGATCCCTCCCATCACCGGTTCAGGAATGGGAATAAGACCGGCATTGAAAACGTCGCCGATAAATCCGAGCGTCATTCCCACCGCGATGGCGGCGGAATACCTGCGCGCGATTAACCGTTGCCCGGCGTCTCGAAGGGCGCCGGCGGCAACGAACCACGCCACCCCCGCAAAGACCAGAAACGCCGACGAACCGAGGCGCCCAATCAGCGTGAGATTGTAATTCTCGTTCAGTCCCCCTCTGCTGGCAATCACGCTCACGAAGAGAGCAATGGACCAGGCATACAATAAGGCGACGATCACCAATCTCGCGATGGGATTGGGCTCATTTCCCTCCAGTAACTGTCCTGCCTTGAACTCGACCTTGCTTTTCGCCATTTGCGTACCCGTCATGCGGTGGTTACGATCCAAGTCGTTGACGACCATGCCCCCGTCGAGGACGCGGCCAAGACCGAATGGCGGACCGTCAACGATAACAAAAGCCGTAGTCGAACATACGACGCGCGCGTGCTGCGTGCAAGGAGAGAGGCGTGCCTAAGGTTCTCATCCCGATCGGTGACGCGACGGAAGCACTCGATACCTTCTACCCGTTTTTTCGTCTACCGGAGGACGGATTCGACGTCGTGGTCGCGGGACCCGAAGCCCGACTTTACCACACCGTGCTCCATGAGATACCACCGGAGAACAATCCCCCCTGGGATATCACGCGTGAAATTCCGGGCTACCATCTGCGGGCAACCATGCGATTCGCGGACGTCGACCCCACGGAGTTCGTGGGACTTTTCATTTCGGGAGGAAGGGCTCCCGAGTACCTGCGTTACGACAAGGATCTTTTGCGCATCACCCGCCACTTTTTCGAAAACAACAAGCCGGTGGCGGCCGTATGTCACGGGATCGAGATCCTTACTGCCGCCGATTGCATTCGCGGCCGAACGGTTACGACGGTCGCCAAATGCGCTCTCGACGCGGTCCAGGGGCAAGCCACCTATGTCAATCAGGCCACCGTCCTCGACGGCAATCTCGTCACCGCGAGAACCTGGCACGACAATTCCCCCTTCATGAAGGAGTTCGTACGAATGCTTAAGCAGTACGTGGGATCGCATGATGCGTGACGGACGCTCGCCGGTTCGTCCGATTGGTTCGGCATTCGAACGCGATCCATCGCCGGCGAATCGAGGGACCTCGCTCACCTTTGACATGCAGGAAGAAAACTGCCATCGTGCCCGGAAGGGAAAAACCGCGCACTCTCGTGAAATGGATTGGCATGAACATTCTTGAAATGTCGTCCTACTTGTTCCTGGGATCGTTGCTGGCGGGCTTTCTCGGCTCGCTGACCGGCCTGGGGGGTGGGACGGTGATCGTTCCGTTGCTCACCATCGTCTTCGGCGTGGATATTCGCTACGCCATCGGTGCAGCGCTCGTTTCCGTCATCGCGACCTCTTCGGGAGCGGCAGCCGCTTACGTCAAAGAAGGATATTCCAACGTTCGCGTTGGAATGTTCCTGGAGATGGCCACGACGTTCGGGGCCATCAGCGGAGCTTTTCTCGCCGCCTTCGTTCCGACGGCGGCCCTTTCGATCATCTTTGGCGTGGTGATGCTCGTTTCGTCCTGGCTTTCCCTGCGTCCCAAGAGACCACACCCGATGGGGGACCGACCGGACAAACTCGCCACCTGGCTTCGGCTGGATTCAAACTATCCGACCCCCGAAGGAAACGTCGACTATCACGTTCGCGGCATTCCTCTCGGCTTCTTCTTGATGTACATCGCGGGGATACTTTCGGGCCTTTTGGGAATTGGCTCCGGAGCATTCAAAGTGCTCGCGATGGACCAGGTAATGAGACTCCCTTTCAAGGTTTCGACGACGACGAGCAATTTCATGATCGGCGTGACCGCCGCCGCTAGCGCCGGCGTCTATCTGAGTCGCGGTTACATCGATCCAGGTCTTGCCATGCCGGTAACATTGGGAGTTCTTGTCGGCGCGCTCGCGGGAACGAGGGTGCTCGCACGCGCCAATCCCCGTTCGCTCCGGTGGGTCTTTGCCGCGGTCATCATCGCCTTGGGCATTCAAATGATCTTCGAGGGAGTCGCGAAAGAAGGATGGATGCCTTGGAGCACGCAGGGGAAATAAGTACAAGCGGCCGCGCGGCCATCCCGTTTTCGTTCAACCGGCGGCTAATTGGCGATCCTTTGCCGTCGAATTCGTTTTCGCCGTGGCACATGGGAAAACCGACGCCGAGTATTCTCCCATTAACGGAGAGTGGAGTAACCGATGAACAGGTCCAACAATTCCTCGCCAAACTCGGTTTCCCATCGTTGGGACGATACCCGCATGGATTGGATGATGGGGAACCTCCTACGCGGCGGGGTGCTCCTGGCGTCGATCGTCGTCGCGGTGGGGGGAGCCGTCTTTCTCGTGCGGCAAGGCCAGTTAAAGCCCCACGACCAAATATTCCAAGGCGAACCCGCGGACCTTCGGGAACTCGGACCGATCCTCGAGTACGCCAAGAGCGGTAGCGGACGAGGTATCATTCAAGTCGGCATCCTACTGCTTCTCGCCACTCCCGTTGCCCGAGTCGCGTTCTCCGTTTTCGCATTCCTCGTCCAAGGGGATGTCAAATACGTCATCATCACGCTCATCGTGCTCGGCGCGCTCCTGTCGAGCATGTTCGGAGTCATTCAACATGGCACAGGACCCACGAAACCGCCACCTCCAGCGCAACCACACGCCACCTGAAGCTTTCCGCTTTGGTTACCTTTCTGTGTTTCAATGAGAAACTGATCCAAGTATCGCGCGGGTCAAAAATCCTCGCCCGAATCGGCCTTTTTTGGCCCCTTGGCGCTTTTGCACAACGTGGTAACGTTCGTGTGACGTTCCTGGCGAAAGTCGAACGTCACGTTTTGAACTGGTGGCCGGAGCCACGCCCAGGGCGGCTTCTTGTCCGCGCGCCGTTGGATGGAACGCCCATGAGTCGCGCTCCCATAAATGGAGAAGCACTGTGACATATATTCGATTATTTTCACGCGCAGGTTCGACGAGCCGGCATCGTTCGCTGGCGGATTCCCGCTCCAAGTGGCTTCGGTCATTCGCCGCTTTTATGGTGCTTCTGGCCCTGGGTCGGTCGGCGGCAGCGGACTTTATCGATTTCGATGGGCTGAGCCTGGCGGAAGGGGATTCCGTCCCGGTCATTGATGGCGTAACGTTTAATGCTGCCATCGCGATACCAGGAGGAAGCGCCTACGCATTCTTTTCCCCTTTTGGAGCGGACACCGTTGACCCCACCTCTGCATTTCAAGGTGCCTTCATCACGAATAACGGCGGTTTCTCTTCTCCGGAAACAGTGAAAACCATCGAGATCACGTTTGCGATGGACGTGCGGAATCTTTCGTTTTTGCTTGGCGATATCGACTCCGGTGGAGGTGTGATCGAACGATTTACGGCGAATGCTTTCGACGTCGAAGGAATCCTTCTCGATACGCGTATCGTGGTCGGCCCAACCGGGAGCACCAACGGGGACGGCACCGTTTCTCTCGTCGATTTCGGTGACCTTTCCCGCATCCGTTCGCTCGTTTTGACGGTGGACAACGCCGGCGAGTTTCCCGAATACTCCGACCTTGGGTTCGGGATCGACAATCTCTCCTTTACACCAGTTCCCGAGGCAAGCTCACTCGCCATGGCCTTCGTGGGAATCTCCACGCTGGCTTTGACAATGCGCAATCGCCGCGTGGAGAACGCTACCCGGCTACGTTGATTCTGGAGCCGATACGCTAGCCATTAATACCACGCGGCTAGGTAACCACTGGGAATGTGACGGTAGTGGAAACGTCAGGGACTCGTTCCCTGCCATAATGGCGAGTGGTCATGCTCTCTCAATCTGATGAACCGACCACTCACCAGCACGTTTTTTCGTGGATCTCGCGAAGGGCACGAGAACTCGTTCGCCCATCAACCGGAAGGGAGCACGGTTTGCGTGGTGGTGGAAGATTCCGCCTCCAAGGTCGTTGAGGTTACCGGCTCGGGAGATGCGCTTTCCCAGATCACGGGGGCGCCACCACGTTCAGGCTTGTCGCCGAACTTGATGTTGATGGTGATGGCGATCGAGTCGACCGCGGCTCCGACGATGACATTGGCGCCAATGGCTTCCGCGGGTTCGCCACTGACCGTGTTGCGGAACGCATGAATGTATGCCATGGCGACCGTGATGGAATCCGTCAGATCCGCCGACACGCCGCAGGAAACGGAGTGTTTCGTTACTCCCGGCGCTTGCACGTTGAACACCGTGCCCACGGTGGGAACCGGATTCTCGTTGTACAAGTAACCAGCCATCAACGCCAAGCGCTGATTGAGTTGATATCGAGAGCCGAAAGCCGCGGCGAAGACGCTGTCCCAATTGAGTCCACTATCGACGATCTTTTCGCCGAAGAGATCGGTGTTCTTATAGTCGATGTAGCGGAGGTCAGTGGCGAGGAGCAGTCGATCCACGGGTTGGTAGGCAATACCCCAGGAATAGATCGCGGGGCAATTCGCGTTGAGCGTCAATGTCACGGGCTGGCCCACCTCGTTGCTCGAATAGAATTTCCACGTTTCGAACCAAGTGGGACTGGAATACGAGAAACCCAAGTCGATCTTCTGGGTCAGACTATAGACGGCACCGGCGCGAAATCCTCCGCCCCAGTAGGGACGGGTGTTGCTTCCGTCAGGAAATGAAAAGAGGCCGTCGCCATTAGCGTCATTCAGCCCACCAAAGTAAGCCGGCGTAAAGGAAACGATCGCGGCACTCACCGTCGGACCCGCGCCAACGACCAATTTGTCCGTCAGTTGCATGGACGCATTCGGCACCACTTGAACGATCGTCATGCTGGAATGAATTGGCCCTAGGACCACATTTCCGAAAGGCCCGGTGGGCGAGAGAATCGGATTGGAGGGATCGCCTGGGAAGGTTACCCCCCCACCCGCATTGGTCAACAGGCCCATCGATGCGGTCAACCGGTCGTTCAGATGGTAAACGAGTCCGAGGTCCGAAATCATGCCCAGCCCATTGTCACTTCGAGTCACGCCTGAAGCACCGCCGGGGACGGACGACGAAACGTCGATGTCGGGGATCATCATCTCTCCCCCGACGCCGAATTGATCGGAACTCAACCGGCTCGGCGCCGCTGGGTTCCAATAGACGGCACCAATGGCGTCCACCGGGGTCGCCGTGGAAACTCCCGCCATCGCGCGATGAATTGCTCCCCCACCGGGGATAAGCACCCCTTGAGCGTGACTGCGAGACGCCAGCCCTCCCATAATCAGAATGCAAAGTGCCGAAAATCGAACCATGCGTGCACCACGCTTGTGACGGTAAACGGTCGACATGACGCCTCCCTTGGCCATTCTAAAACTGCAACTCCAATATCTGTCGCGTCTTGCCATGAATAACCTCATCCCGGAAACACCTTTTGCAATGCGCAACGGGGATGGAGAAGCGATTTCTCGTTTTATCGGATATCCCGAGAATACGCCTTTAGCCGAAACTGCTAACTTCAACTGTTTTGCCGATTATGTGCAATTTAGTGTGATGGATCCGAGGTCGTTCTGGGGGCCCCCCATGAAAAGGGAATCGAAAGATTACCGACTGACGCCGGTCGCCAACGGTGCGCGGGATGAGCGGCAGGAAATCTCGTGGCTGGAACGGGTATTTCGAAAGCATTCGTAACGGTTGGGGTCGACTTGGATGAAAGCTGGAAAGTAAGCCACTCTCCGGCAGGTGATCGGGAGTTTGGCTCTACGCGGGGACGCTGATGGGATTTTTTTAGGGCAGTTAAACGAGCGGTTGCCATTCCGCGCGCAACATGAAACAAGGCAAGGATGCAGCACATGCGTCTGCATCCTCACCCGTTATCGAACGATTATTCGCTCACGCGATTGTTGCGTTGTGCTTCTTCGAGCTTCTTGATGTCCTCGGGACTCAGTTCGGGCCGATCCAACTTGATCGTGAGCTTGACGAGCTTGGCGGTCAGTGGGAAAGGCGGGGTGTAGTCGGCATCGTTCACGCCCGTCAGCGTGTCGGATCCGATATCGAAACTTTCATCCCATTGAAGAATCGCCGGCAACGTTCGCTTCATGGTCTGCTTCGAGACTTCCTTGCCATCGACCTTGAGGGTCCCGGTACCTGGCTGACCAAGTCCACTAAAGCTGTTGAACGCAAGCGTTCCCAAGCCCATCCCGTCGTACTTGAAGTCGAATTCAATCGTGTGACGGCCTGGCGCAAGGGGTTCGTTTCCTTCCCACTTGACTCGCTCCAAGTCAATCAGGTTCCATAAGAAGACCGGTTTGCCCTTCAGCAGATAAAAGCCATATCCCGCAAAGCGTCCGCCGGAGGTCAAAATCATTCCTTCCGCGCCTCCCTCGGGGACGTCGATTTCCGCGGTAATGGTGTACGAACTGTTGAGGAGGAACGGCGAATCCCCCTGCGGCAACCCAACCATGGGTCGAGTATAGACGAACTCGGTTCTGCCGGCGGTGATGTTCGGACGCGGCGCAACGACGCGTGCCGCCACCGAAGCATCCAGCGGAAACACTTGGTGCTTTTTGGCTTCGCTGACGAAGACCGCCTTCAGTTCCTGCACCTTTTCCGGATGCTTATCCGCCAGGTTCCGCGACTGACTGAAGTCGGTATTCAGATCGTAGAGTTCGAGCACCTGGTTGTTGAGGGGATCCCGATTCGCGGGGCCATAGGCTTGCCACGGCGCGCGATTGACCTTCGTGCTCAACAGCCAACCTTCGTGATAAAGGGCCCACTGCCCCATCATTTCGAAATACTGCGTCTTATGCCGAGACGGCTCCTTCGCGTTCTTGGCGTCGAAGGTATAGGCGAAGCTCGTCCCCTCGATCGGTGCCTGTTTAATCCCATCGACATAATCGGGCGCGGTGACTCCGGTCACCTCCAGCAGCGTCGGCACGACGTCGATCACGTGGCAGAATTGCTCGCGAAGCGCGCCGCGCTCCTTGATGCCCTTCGGCCATGAAATGCACATCCCCTGGCGGACGCCACCGAGTTTCGAGGCATTTTGCTTGAACCAGGTAAACGGCGTATCGAACGCCCAGGACCAGCCGGCCGACATATGGTTGTAGGTTTGGTCCGTTCCCCAGACGTCGTACCACTTCATCTGTTCGGCGACGGGCATCATGTCGACGCCATTGAAAAATGCGACTTCGTTCGGCGTCCCAAGCGGGCCACCTTCCGCGCTCGTGCCGTTGTCGCCATTGATGTAGATGATCAACGTGTCGTCGAGTTTACCCATGTCTTCAATCGCCTGAATGACGCGGCCGATTTCATGGTCGGCGTACGCCGCGTACGCGGCGAAGATTTCCACTTGCCGGATAAACAGCTTCTTTTCTTCCGCCGTCAATTCCTCCCATGGTTTCAGAACGTCTTTCGGCCAAGGTTCAAGCTGGGTGTCGCCCGGAATCACGCCAAGACGTTTCTGATTTTCGAAGATTCGTTCGCGAAGCTTTTCATAGCCGTCGTCGAACAGGTGCATCGCGCGAATCTTTTCCACCCATTCCAGCGTCGGGTGATGCGCGTGCGGGTGCCAGGCTCGTGCAATAGCAGAAGAATTCTTGTTCGGATCAATCTGATTGACTTGGTTTAGATACTCGACGCAATCATCCGCCATTCCCGTGACGAGATTCCACTTCCCCTCCTGACCCTTGAAAGGATAGATCTGGGTGGTGTTGCGGAAAAGATTCGGTTGCCACTGGTTCGAGTCGCCCCCCACGAAGCCGTAGAAGTACTCGAAGCCCATGCCGATCGGCCATTGACTGAATGGCCCGATCTGGCTGGCGTCGAATGCCGGCGTATTGTGATTCTTGCCAAACCACGAAGTGGCGTAGCCATTCTCCAAAAGCACTCGACCGATGGTCGCTTTGTCCTTGGAGATAATGCTGTTATAGCCGGGAAAACCCGTCGATTGTTCCGAAACCACTCCGAAACCGGCTGAATGATGATTCCGCCCCGTGATCAACGCGGCACGAGTCGGAGAACATAATGCCGTCGAGCAAATATTGTTGTAGCGCAAGCCATTCTTCGCGACTCGGTCCATCGTTGGAGTAGGAATGACTCCGCCAAACGTGCCCGGCACTCCGAAGCCCGAGTCATCCGTCATGATCAGCAATACGTTCGGCGCGTCCTTGGGCGGCACCACGCGAGGCGCCCACCAAGGCTTGGAATCGAGCGCGTCATCCTTGATGACTCCGCCAAATTTCGGATCGGGAGGCGGCAGTTGCTTACCACCAATAGTGGTCGTCGCTCCTGGTGACCCCATCACTCCCGTTACCTGAACGCCTTGGGATGCGGAATTACCTCCCGTTCCACCAGCCTCGGAAGAAGTGCTCGGCGAAGGCCCCGCAAACTCGGAGTTCAAATCAAACGTGTTGTCCCCCCCATGCGCCAACTGAACCTTCAAAGTGACCCGAACACCTTGCGATGTCGCTTTCAGGGTATAGCGGTACTTCCCTCCCAGCGGCAGGGGAGGCGTCACGAATGTTCGTTCCGATCCTGTCTCCTTCGTGGCTTGCCCGTTGATCTCCAGCTCCGCCTCTTCCGGCAAGCGAATGACGAACTGGATGGGAGCCTCGTCGCCGTCGTCTGCTTTTGCGCCATTCAGGAAACTGCCGGCGAAAATCGCGGCAAATCCGAACCATGTCACCCAGACGGCCGTGGCAAGCATCGCCTGGCGTCGTAATCTCTTTGCGGTCATCGCAAACCTCCTGTTGCATTTCCTCGTGATAGCCTTCGTTCGTGTTTGGTAGTTTTTGCTCGCATGGCTGAGTGGCGCTTATTGAGTGCCAGAAAATTAATCGCGTATTTCCCGGCATGGTTGCTTGGAGGGCCTTGGCACTAACCGCAATCCGCGGCGTCCATGAATTGGCACCGGACCATGGCATTCCTTTTCCCAGCGACAATAGGACGCTGGGAATATCCAACGGCGTCTCCCGCAAGCGGCACGTTACCGCGGAACAGAAGGGCGAAGTCGCCTCCCTGTCCCTTGGCAGCCCGTCGATAGATGTTTGAATAAATCGTACGAAGGCCAGGTTCGCGATTGGCCTGATCCATGGCGGAGCCAAAGGACTCCGCTTCACGAGATCTCTTTTTACGGTCAACGATGGAAGGTTCTTCGAAACATTTCCGATTTCGGGCGACGGAAGACTCGCTAGTAGATCCATTGGTCATGAGCCAGTCTACTTCCCCAATTCCCATGGTGGTCCATGGTTTCGAAGGTCGGTGCCGGAAAGCCCTTCGACTTTCAATCATCGGGTATTCCAAACGTAAAGCACGACGTTCAGAACCTGTACCGCTGCTTGAATCCTTATGGCTCAGACCACGACACGACTCGTTGCCGGAACACCATTAAGCTACGCGTTGGATGCTCCCCTTGTCCAGTGGCGACCATGATTCCATTCACGGAACGCGATTTCTCCGGCGAAAACACGCATATTTTCTGTCCAGGAAATCTTCCATCCGGCTCCACGTCGGAAAAGCAATCTCGGCGACGTCCTCCGCGAGGACTCCACGCGATGACGAAGCCGCGGAAAACGAACCACCCGTCGAAACCAGGGAGTTCCCCAGTTCGGCCTCGACTCCCGTTTTCGAGCCTGGACTCATAACATAATCAACAGGCTCGGGACCAAAACGCGAAAGTGGGAATGGAGTTGAACATGAGGTCACTCTTTTTGGCAGCCGTAACTCTCCTGGCGGCATTCTCTCCCTTTTCTGCAACAACCGTCCAAGGCGCCGAGAGTCACGCACAACCCCTTTCCTCCCAGAACACCACGGTTTCCTTCGTGGGAAAGAAAACCGATGGCGCACATACCGGCGGATTCAAGGAAATTACCGGCATGATCCGCTGGTCGGGAAACGACCTTGCGTCCGCCAAAATCCAGGTGGATATCTCGACGGCATCCCTCTATTCCGACAATCTAGCCCTGACCATTCATCTGAAGGCACCGGACTTTTTTGACGTCAAGCGGCATCCCAAGGCGACATTCACTTCGACCGCCGTTTCCCCCGTGAACAAGGAAAAGAATATCTATCGAGTCCAGGGCCAGCTCACGCTGCTAGGCGTGACTAAATCGATCGAGTTCCCCGCGCGCATCCTCGTTGACAAAGAATCCCTTTCCCTGGAAAGCGAGTTCAAACTTGACCGTACGCTCTTTGGCATGACGTACGGAAAGGACAAGATCGACGCGGAAGTCGAAGTGAAAATCGCCGTGAAACGCTAACCCCGCGAACGCGACAATTCGCTTCCACGTCTCCACGACAATCGAGCTCCACCGGGACCAATCCACCGTCACGAAAACTTCATTATCATTTCTCCAAATCTTGTTCGACCCCATCCAATTTTTTTGAGCATATTTCACATCTCCTTCCAGATGCCGGCGGCCAACACAACACCGCCATCAACCTAAACCACTAATCATCAGCGAGTTACGCGGACATTCCGCGAACCGCGGAGTAATTGGCACGATGCGTGCCTATCTCTCTCGACAATGCGTTTTCCGGGGCCGAGACGCCTGACGCGACGAGGCACTACGCACCCAACCTCTGTGTTTCGAGGCTCAATGTTACAACCCATCTCCGAAACCGGCGTACCTCAAGGTCTCTTGGACGACCGAAACAAGGTTCCGTCGGCGCACGGAGAGTTTTCCGACCACGAACTTGATCGCCCCGTCTTCGTGACGGGCACGCCGCGATGCGGGAAATCATTGATTGCCCGCGCGCTGGGGCACTCACCGGAGTTCCTTTGGTTACAAGAACCAGTGACCATCTGGGATACCGACTTTCAAGGACGCGTGGATGATCGACGATTGGCAAATGACCAGACTTCCACCACCCATCCAACGATTAGGAAGCTTTGTCAAAAAGCCGTCGAATCCGAGGGGAAACGTCGCTACGTCGATGACCTGGCATACCATTGCCTCCGGCTCCCGTTTTTGAATCAGGCCGTCGCCGACAAGCGAATCATTCACGTGGTGCGAAGTGGTGAACTTTCCATTCCGGAAATGCTCTACGGCTGGACGCATCGTGGCAACCTGCTCAAGTCCGCCGCCACGCGGAGCCGGCAGATCCATTGGCGAACGTTTCCCGGGCTCGCCAAGCGTTTTTTGAAAAACCACTTCAGCGCGCTACTTTTCGGACGGCGGGTGACCTGGGGACCGCGCGTGCCGGGCCTTGCAGCTTTTTCCAAATCGCATTCGGCGGCGGAAGTGGCGGCCTACCAGTGGCGCTCCTTGGTGGAAACCGCTCTCGACGATCTCGAATCCATTCCTCGTCATCAGTGGATGCAGGTACGATTCGAAGACCTGCTCGCGGATCCCACGAGCGTTGTCCGCCGGATCGCCGAGTTTTGTGAAGCGGAGGATCCGCGGAGCATGATCGAACATGCGCGCACCACGATCAATGGGAACTACGACTTTCCCAAACGGGTTGCCATCGGCGATCGCGAATGGGCATCAATACGGGGAGACATCGCCCCCATCATGAAACGATTGGGGTACTGGAACTAAACATGACCGACATCTCAAAGACGACCCTGGATTCTGCCAGCCGCGATCTCATTCGCAAGGCATATAGCAAGAGTGGCCAACAGTATGATCGAGTGAGACTTCAGGAACCGCGGGGCCGGTTGCTCAGCGACCACGACATTCGAATCTTTGAAGAAATCCTCGCGCGCGTGGATCCTGCGCTAAATACCTTGGAAGTTGGCGCCGGCACCGGCCGATTCACGCTCCCCCTGCTCGCGCATGGGTTTTCCGTCACTGCCACCGACCTCAACCAAGCCATGCTGGGCGAACTAGAGGCAAAAGTTGCCGAGTTAGGCGACCAGGCGAATGGACGTTGCCATATTCAAGTCGAGAATGTTTTTCAACTTTCCTTCCCGGACGCTTCCTTTGATTTCGTTTATTCGCTCCATGTCATTCCCCGGTTTCTGACGTGGGAGGACCAACGATCCGCGCTTCGAGAGATCGCGCGCATCGTGAAGCCCGGTGGATTGCTTCTTTTCAATTACCGTAACAAACGCTCGTTCTACAATCTGGCCTATCGAGGCCCCGCCGCAACCCCCGAGCAGATCGAGGCGACGCTCGCCGACGCCGGTTTTCAAGTCGAATGTCTCATCGGGAAATGGTGGTTGAACAAGACGCTGTTGAAGCAACTTCCGATGCCCGCCAATCGCGCGCTCGCCGCCCTCGATTGGCGCTGGCGCCATTTCCTGCCCCGGCGCGCCTGGGACGTATTCGTCTTGGCGCGCGCGGCGGATATCCAACCCTAATGCCTGTGGACCGTCAGGAAAGCAATGCCGCGTTCACCGGCCCGGGCGCGTGCGGGTCTCGGCGTTAGCTGCCAGTCGCGGCATCCATGAATAGATGCCTTCCCCCGACAATTGCTTGCCTGAGCGGCAAAAGTCTCGAACGTCGACCTCCTACCCTTCGGCTATTTTTCACTGTTTAGGGAAAACCCTAAAGAAAGTCAGATCTGCGTGGCTAGCATGTGGAAAAGCACCTTAGCCCGGTGCGCCAAGCGGTTTGGCCCCCCTGGCTATGGAAGGTGTGGATTCTGGCACCCATCGGCCTGCGGTGAAATTCGACCGCCTGTCCATGACGCGCCGCCGGTCTATAGGCAAAAAGCGTCTGGACACGCGTAATCGGCGAATTCCCTCCGCAACGACCAAGGGGTGGTGCAGGGTCACCCAGGGAAGGAATTCGCCTTCATGTGGACCGAACTGACCACCAAAGACCCCGCGCTCGCGGATAAATGCGCCGTCATCATGCGGAAAATGGACCGCGCCTACCGCAAACTCACGGCCGGCCAGATCCTCGCTTTTCTCGTCGTGAAAAAAGGCCGGGTCTTCCTCTACGAACGGGGGGACGTCAACATCGTCCTCGTCCTCGTCCCCAACGCCCGGCTGCGAAAACTTCGCGTCTTCACCTGCGGAGTCGTTGGGTCGATCACCCCTGAAGCAGCCCTCGATCTCGCTGTCGACAAGCTGGTCGATGTGATGAACGCCGGTGGAATGACGAACGTTTACGCCATCCGCAGCGCGGGCCTCGACCACGCTCCCATCAACCGCTTCTTCGATCTCGTCGTCTCTCACCCCAAGCTCAGAGTCACCGTCGAGCATCAGATGGCCGACCGAGATGCCTGGAACATCGCCCTCTCGCCAGGTCCGGTCCCCGTTCCCTAAAGTTTCGAACGCATGTCGCGTCGGCAAACTTACTCAGTCAGGACAGGGTCAGTCAACGATGTGGACGGAATGGCGCGTGGGAGACCACGAATCGGCGGCTCGCATACTCTCGGTCATGAACCCGGTCGATCACGCCTACGAGAAACTAGGCGAAAACTGGCTCGTGCTGCTCGTGATGGAGAAGAAGGCTCATATTCTCTTCTATGAGCACGACGACGTTCGAATCGTCATCATTCTCCACTACACGCCCAAGATGCGCATGTACCGGATCGCCACCGCGGGGTTCTCCGGCTCCATTTCCCCCGCGGACGCCTGTTTCCTCGGCATGAAGAAACTCCATGCATTTCTAAAAGAAAAAGGACAATCCGTCGCCTACACGATCCGCCGACGCGGACTCATGCACCCCCTCGCCAACGAGTTCCTCGACGCCGTTCCTCTTTACCCGGGTTTCCATGTCACCGTCGAACATGACATGGTCGACCGCGTCGCCTGGAAAATGCACCTCGTCGAGTCACCGATTCTCGAAGCAAGCATCTCTCGCGCCCCACGAACAGTAACGACGACCGGAGCCACTCGCGTGGAAACACCTGAATCGCCATTACTTTCAAATCTGGAAATCCCTTTCATTCAAAACCAATCTCCTGAAAAAACCATTTGAAATCACCGCCGGAGCAGCAGATATGAGCGACGAAAAGAAATGCGACAAGAAGCAAAACAAGGACCGCAAGGAAGGCCAGCTCGGCAATGGCGTCATCGGCGGCACCGTTTGCGATCCCGTCTTCTGGGACATGGGCGCGCCCGACGGCTGCTGTGAAAAGGATTCCGAAACGAACACCTGCGAAACACGCGGCACTTGCGAATCATCGGACGCCTGTCCCCCAGGATCGCATTATGTCGCGCCCGGCGTCACCTACGAATGGCCGGAGTACGCGCCGTGCAGCTGCACCACCCAGGAATGCCCCCCCGGCACCACCGCCTACTGGAACAATTCCCCCACCTCGTTCCTCAACGACGCCATGCGCGCCGTCGCCGAGGCGCGCGACAACGAGCGGAACGTCCCCGATCAACAGGTCTCCAGTTCTTGCGCCGCGGGGGGCTGCACCTCCGGAGTCACCGTCGATGGTCAGGGGCACCTTCGCCTCGCACTCCAGGCCCCCGCCACCGGACCCTTCGATCCCCCGACCTTTTTCACCTACAACAGCAAGGCGGACGCCGAGACCGAGTTCGGCTGGTGCTGGACCGGACCGTCGAAAACCCACATCCAAACCGTCACGTCCACGTCCGTCTTGCTCAGCAACTCCGGCGAAGCGTCCCAGCTCTTCGACAACATGGACGCCGTAACCGGACGCTACGAGTCCCCGAGCAATTGCCCCGACACGCTTCGGCAGAACCTCGCCAACGGCACCTGGGAACTCAAACAGAACAACGGCTTCCGCTACTTCTTCGACGCCGCCGGCACCCTGGCCGCCGTCCAGAACAAGGCGGCCAGTCGCTGGACCATGACCTACGACGCCGGCAATCGACTCACCAGCGTCGAGAACCCTTTCAACCTGCGCACCACTTACGTCTACGACGCCAACGACAAGATCCAGCGAGTCGTCGATCCCTCCGGAAGAATCACCACTTTTACCGTCGACGCCAACGGCGACCTCGTGCAGATCACCTCGCCCGAACTCTGCCAGACCGATCTCGTCTACGATGGCACGCACCGGCTCACCGCCATCGTCAATCCGCAGGGGGACCGGACCAGCTTCACCTACGACGCCGAGGACCGCGTCACCGTCGCCACCTCGCCCCTCTCCGTCAACGTTACCGCGACCTATCTCTCCAATACCCAGGCCCAGGTCACCGATCCTTGTGGCTGCAAATTCACCATCACGTCCGACGCCAACACCAACACGCAGGCTGTCGAGCGACCGGACGGCCACCGAACCACTTACGTCTCCGACGTCGCCAACCTCACCCTTGCTCGCGACAACGGCACCGGACGCCGAACCACGCTCGTCTTCGACAAGGTCTCGGACGGACGCAAGGGGCTCAAAAACGTCGTCCGGCCGGATGGCAGCAGGTACACCTTCATCAACGATTCCAGCGCCCGGCTCACCGCCATCGAAAACCCGCTCGGCGTCCGCGCCACCCTGGTCTGGGACGGATCCGGCAATCGGACCGCTGTCGTCGATATCCAAGGCAACCGATCCTCCTGGACTTACAACGCCCAAGGCCAAATCACCGAACGCATCAATCCCCTAGGCCAGATCCACACCACCGTTTATGACGGCCAAGGTCGCGTCTCCGCGAAAATCGACCCCCTCGGCGCTCGAACCACCTACACCTACAACGCCCAAAGTCGACTCGAATCGATCCAGAACCCCGTCAACGCCGTCACCACCTTCTCGCGCGATCTCATGAACCGCGTCACCACCAAGATCGATCCGCTCGGCGACCGAACCACCTTCACCTACGACACCAACGGCCGACTCACCTCCACCACCAACCCCCTCGGCCAGGTCGCGACCAACGTCTATAACGTCGACGGCACGCTGCAGGCAAAGATCGACGTCGCCGGCGGACGAACCACCTTCACTTACGACGGCAACCGCAATCGGACCACCGTCACCAACCCCGCCAATGAAACCACCACCAGCGTCTTCGACGGCGTCAATCGACTCGTCGCCTCCATCGACCCTCTCGGCAATCGGACCACCTTCACCTGGGACGTCTATTCCAATCGGATCGCCGTCACCAATCCGCTGGGCGCCATCGAGACCACCGTTTACGACGTCAACGGCTGGGTCACCGCCAAGGTCGATCCGCTCGGCAACCGGACCAGCTTCACCTACGACGCCGCCGGCAAGCAGACCACCGTCATCAACCCGCTCGGCGAAATCACCACCACCGTCTACAACGACCTCAACCAGCATGTCGCCACCATCGACCCGCTCGGCAACCGGACCACCCATGTCTACGACGCCGAGGGAAACAAGATCGCGACCGTCAACCCGCTCGGAAACCGCGTGACCCTTGTTTACAACGACGCCGGCAAGGTGGTCGCGTCCATCAATCCGCTGGGCGAACGGACCACCTCGACTTACGACGCCGCCGGGCGTCTCATCGCCGTCACCAATCCCCTCGGCTTGACGACGACGAACGTTTATGATCTCGCGGGCAATACAATCGCTCGCGTCAATCCGCTCGGCGAAAGGTCGACTTTCGTTTACGACAGTCTGGCGCGAAAGATCGCCACCGTCGATCCCCTCGGCCGAAGAACCTCATTCACCTATGGCACCGGCAATAAGCCCACGGTCATCGAGAACCCTCTCGGCATCCGAACCACTTTCGCCTACGATGCCGTCGGCCGACGCACACTAAGAATCGACGGTCGGGGAAACCGAACCACGTACACACTGGACGCCCTGGGAAGAGTTCTCGAAAGGGTTTACCCGGACGGAAGTCGCACGACATTTACTTACGATGCCGCAGGAAACCGAACCGGCATGCGCGACGCCAACGGGCGTTACACCTTCACTTACGATCTCGCAAAGCGCCTCACGCAAGTGCAACGCCCCGCGTTCGCCAGTGGCATGATTACAACCTGCACCTACGACTCGCTCGGCCGCCGAGCAACTCTCGTAGAACCAGGCGGTGGACGATTTACTTACGCCTACAACGCCATAGGCAAGATCGAATCGATCGTCAATCCGCAGGGAGAACGAACGACGTACGCCTACGATGCCGCTGGCAGAAGAACCAGCGTATTACTTGCCAATGGCGCTCGTGCGTCTTACACCTTATGACAACGCCGATCGCGTCACCTTGCTCGCGAACCTCAAGAACGATGGCACCACGATCTCCAGCTTGCCTACGCCCTCGATGCCGCCGGACGGCCGGCCAATGCTGCCAGTTTCCGGGGACCGTGTCACCTGGACCTACGACAACGCGGGCCGGCTCGAGAACGAAAAACGACGGCTTGCCACGAACGCCTACAATGTCACGCATGTTAACGCCTACGATGCCTGCGGCAACCAGACCGTCAAGATCGCCGACTCCAACCGTACCACCTACACCTACGACAACGCCAACCAACTCACCAATGCTCAAAACGGTGGCGTAACGACCTTCTATGACGGCAACGGCAATCGAGTAAGCGAAATCGCCCCAGGTTGCGTCACGATGACATTCACCTGGGACTACGAGAATCGAAGAACCCAGGCCCAAGATTCCCTCAATGTGACCTATGAAGAACACTTTGAGCCGGATGGCAAACGAATCCGTGAAAAACTCATCATCGGCGGCGTCGAGCAATACGTTCGAAAACACGTCTGGGACCTAGACAATGTCCTCCTTGAAACCAATGGCTCCAATGTCACTCAAGCCATCTTCACCACCGAACCGGCTGGCATTGGAAACCTGATTAGCCGACGCGCATCCAACACCTTGTACTACCACTTCGATGCTCTCGGCTCGACCTCGACGACAACCAATGCAAGCCAATCCGTCGTGAATGAATACCTCTACACGGCCTATGGCGAAGCAGTGGCGGGATCCGCGACTCTTGATCAGCCCTTCACCTTTGTCGGCCAGAAGACCTATTATTCACCCGCGCAACCCGACTCCATCTATGTCCGCGCTCGCTGGTACCAGTCAACGTCCGCCGTCTGGTATTCCATGCCACCAGCATCCCGCCCAACTGGGGAAAATGGTTACATCTACGCAAAGCGAGACCCCGTGAATCGCACCGAACCCTCCGGACTTCCCGGCTGCTGTTGCCTGCACTGCATTTGCGGCCGAGATTAAGCCGAATGCGAGCCGAACGTTTGCTTGACTCCTTCCCTCGAATCGACCACGATGGAGGGACATGCAAGGGTCCAACGAATGAGCATGCTCGCAAACTACATCTCTCCAGTCCTCAGCAGCAATTCGCTCGGCATCGAGTACGAAGACGCCTACGACGCGGACGGCAAACGGTTCCGCGAAAAACTCACCGTCGGCGGCATCGAGCAATACGTCCGTAAATATGTCTGGGATTTCGAGAACGTCCTCCTCGAAACCAATGGCTCCAACATCACTCAAACGATTTACACCCTCGAACCCGCCCACTTTGGTAACCTCGTCAGCAAGCGCGCCGTCCGGCGCGACCCAGTATTATCACTTCGACGCGGCTCGGCTCGACCGCCAATATCACCGATTCGAGCCAAACCATCGTCAACGATTATCTTTACACCGCCTTCGGCGTCCCCGTCGCCGGCTCCGCCAACCTCGCCCAGCCCTACACCTACGTCGGCCAGCTCGGCTACTACTCCGTCGGCAGCCCCGATTTCACCTACGTCCGCGCCAGGTGGTACCAGCCGAGCACCATCGTCTGGCTCAGCGAGGATCCAGTAGGATGGCTCAATGGCCTCTCACTGTATAATTACGTCCGCAACAATACTGCCCCCAATCAAGAATCGATCCATCCGGGCGGCTGGATTACTTTTTCTGTATGGTAACAGAAGGATTTTAAACTATATGCTCTGCCTCATATGCCCTCGGCATCCGACTTGCGTGCAGTGTGCGCTCTGCCTCGCCGAGTGGGTACCACTTGTTGGGCCTGCAGCTGCAGTGAGTGTATGCGGAGCAACATGCTTACCCTGCAGTGTCGTCACAGCCAACAATGCTGCAAAGTGTCCACCCCCCAGGAAAAGGAAGCGGTGCTTCGAGCAAACCGAACATAAAACAGATTGTATAGCGGCAGGAGGTATAGAATTGGACTTTTTTTCGCAAAGCTGCGAACGAGGCGCGTCGGGCCAACTGAGATACGCACGTCTTTATCGATGTGGTGATGTCGAAAAGTATATTTGCTCCGACGACGCCAGGGACCTGACAGATACCATTTCTGAACAATCAAGCTTTACTTACACAGAAGTCAGATGCGACGAGCATGATGCAACCAAAGAGTGGCCTGGACCTGGCATCTGCCCACCGACATCTTAGTTCATCGAAGTAAATTGGGATTGAGTAATTAATAAACAATTACACAGAAAGCACGCGTCGCCGAACAAATATCTGATAAATACCATACAATTGACTTTATGTCTATATTTAAACCATCCACCTACAATGGATACGAAAAGCGAGAACAAATTTAGTCGCTCTTTCCGGCAAGCATTAACCGTTTTCCCGACAATTTATTAACCGATCTTTTTTAAGGTCTTGCAGTTACCACATGAACCTAAAACGCATATTCGCCGACGAGCCGAGGCAATGCCCTACATTTAACTTGTAGCGCCGTAAACACAAATCACTATTGTCTCAATCCACCAACGAAGGACTCTAAAAACCGCAAGGATTTCGATATGCGCAGGCAAACTCCTTCGACACGACAAATTCGCACCGACCCGCGACACCGCCCGCCAAACCGATTATCTGATCGCGACACTTATCGTCTTCTTATCGACCACCAACGACCAAATAATCGCGTGCGCGTCATTTTATTATTTGGATGCTTATTAACTTCTTCGCGCACGCTACCGGCGGAAATGCCAATTGTTTATTACTATCAGCGTCATTGTACGTGTATTGGCATCGGCGACCATCAAAATTCGATTATTGCCGACGCCCTCGAACGTGGCGCGTTTGTAGTCAGTCGGAAAAAAAGGGCGGCAGCATTGTTCAGTATTTTGATGTTGCGATGAACATAAGTCTTGACGAGATACCATAAGCAAGCACCAACAAAGTGCCGTCATCGCGAAATACACATGGGCGATTCGGGGATCATGGAACCGATGCCACGCTTCCAAGGAAGTTGGGCATCGGGATACCACTAATCCACGCTTTCGAGGCATTTCTTGTTCCAAATATACACGCAGAATTTACCCAGACATCAGTTTTAAAGGTTTCTTTTGGCAACAATCATCCATTTACATGGATTTTTGACGTATTAAAATCAAGGCCCGTCGAAATACATGGCCCATTCATTTGTTCATCAAAGAACGATGGCCCAACATATTTCGGCGAGTTGTCGCGGACCTTTCACAATGGCGAGCTATATGCATCGGAAGCCGATATAGGCATTCGGCTTCATTCTTCGAGCTGGTAAGCGCGTGGGAGAAAACCCAAAATATTGATATTATTAAAACACTAAAATCGTTCACCGAGATTATGGCCCATGTCAAGCTAACAATGTACAATGAAAATTGCGACAAGGCCGAAATTAATTACAATTCAGAAACGTCAAGAGCCCTCCTGAGATAAGCAATTTACAGACTGCCGACGAAATGCGCCCGGGAGGACCGCGGAAGAGGGGGACAGGCGCTTTACGAGACGGCAATTGCCGTGGGCGCGAGGGTGAACCAAATGGGCCAGATGACCACTTTCAATATTAACCCGTTCCACCGGTTGATCGCCCAGGCCGATCCGCTCGGAAAAATCCCGGATCGGGAAAACCCGCGGAAACCGCGGATGACTCACATCTACAACGCCGGCAACCAACTCACCACGGCCGAGCCGGAAGGTGAACCGGCCACCGACTATACGTATGACGCCAGCGGCAATCGCTTGACCGAAATGAGCCCGACCGAAGCACCACCACCCTGACCTGGGACTACGAGAACCGCGGGGTCCTCAGCAGCAATTCGCTCGGCATCGAGTACGAGGACGCCTACGACGCGGACGCCAGCGGTTCGCGAAGGCTTTCACCATTGGCGGCATCGAGCAATACGTCCGTAAATATGTCTGGGATTTCGAGAACGTCCTCCTCGAAACCAATGGCTCCAACGTCACTCAAACGGTTACACCCTCGAACCCGCCCGCCTGGTAACCTCGTCAGCAAACGCGTCCGGCGACCCAGTATTATCACTTCGACGCGCTCGGCTCATGCGCCAATCTCACCGACTCGAGCCAAACCGTCGTCAGCGATTACAAAGGGACTGCTTGTCAAGGTGACCCAGTTTATCGAACGAACTGCCGCCGCGAACGCCGAGCGAAAACGCCTTGGATCACCTTAAACGGCATTGGCACGCGGAGTCTCTCTCTCCGTCCGCGGAAACAGGAAGGGGCTTCGCAAAGGTGCTCATAATGGAGGCAGTCAAGCCATGAATAGCGCCCAGCATTTCCCCGCATTCCTCGACGGCGAAGATCTCGGCTTCGAGCTCCCAGAGCCATTACGTTCTTCGTGATTGAGCCAGTTGATCGTCGATTCGAGCCACGCCGGAACCGAACAATACGCGCAGCGGCTGAGGACGCCGGTTCTTCGCCTTCGCGACGTGAAAGTACGGGTACCACAGTCCGACCCCCAGAGCAACATCGGCCCCAGGACGATCGGCCACCAGGTATGCCGCCACCGCGCCGACGTCTCGGAGCGCGGCGCTGCGGGACAAATAGCCGCCAAAATTTCTCGTGCAGTGACGCCACCTCGTCACAACTCATGAAGCACCAATACGCCCGCGAGCAACAACCAGCCGAAGTTCGGTCGGATGCCGCGGCGCGCGCATTCCCGGTAGCAGGCAAACGCCAGCATGGAGGCGGAAAACAGCAATAGGCTCGAATACCAGGTCGGAATATTGTTCTCAAAGCCGAGAAACAGGGCTTGCGTGATCGGCCAATAGGGGCGTCCCATCATCTGGTCACCCCAATGCAATAGGCCAATCAAACCGATGCCGAGGAGCAAGAGATAATACCCTTGCCGGAGCGTCAGTTTCGCAAGCAATATAACCCCGCCTTCATCGAAAAAAGGCCACCGCCAAGTCCTGAGGGAATCTCGTCGGGCCGCCGACGTCTCCTCTATTCTACCACCAAAATGAAGAATCCGTGAGGAACGGGCCACGCCGTGGAAACGGGCTCGATTCGACCGGGAAAACGAATTGCCGAGGGGCAGAATCATTTTTTGACTATCGAGTTGCAGAAAAGTGATGGCGTGTTTCGCGGCTTGGCGGCTTGGAGGGCCTGGGACGACATAACTTTGCTGACAATCATTCCCGGCCGAGGTCGACGAACGTGATCATCGAGGGATTTCCGACCGGGACGTATTGGCCGGTGAAACGCAAACCGCCCGATGTCGGATCCACCACAAAGATCGTGACATGGTCGGCTCGTTGATTGCAGCAGTAGAGAAATCGGCCTGTGGGATCGAAGCTGAAGCTACGCGGATAATCCCCTCGGGTCCATTCTTCGCCGAGATAGCGGAGTTGGCCCTCCGCGCCGATCGAGAAGATGCCGATGCTGTCATGGAGTCGATTGCCGACGTAGAGGAATTTGCCGTCGCGGGAGACGAGGATCTCGGAGCAGAAGTTGCTGCCGACAAATCCTTCGGGCAAGGTCGAAAGGGACTGGCGGGCGGTCAGTTTTCCAGACGCCTGGTCGTAGTCAAATCGCGTGACGGTCGAGCCTTCTTCCTGGACGGAATAAAACCAGCGCCCGTTCGGATGGAAGTCAAAATGCCGGGGTCCGTCGCCAGGAGGGAGCGACACCGTGGGAATCGCCGCGGGCTGGAGGGTCCCCTTCCCATCATCGAACTTCCAAACGTAAATCAGGTCCAGGCCCAAATCGACGTGCAGTACGAATCGCCCGGTCGGATCGGCTTCAATCATGTGGGCATGCGTCCGGTCGTGCCCACTGATGGCAAAGCTGCCGGCCGGCGCGTTCGTCCCCTTGGTCGGACCTATCTTGCCCGCGTCGACCTTGATATCCGACGCCTCGCCAAGTCGGCCATCGGATAAAACGGGCAGCACCGCGACCGAGCCACCAAAGTAATTGGCCACCAGGAGAAATCGGCCGCTGGGATGCAGGCTGACGTACGTGGGCCCCGCCCCTCCGGAACGGACGGTGTTCAGCAACGTGAGTCGACCCTCTTTCCCATCGATGGCAAAGGAAGAGACCGTCCCCTGCTTATCGTCGCCAACCCGATCCGTTTCATTGGCGGAATAAAGGCGCGTACCCTCCGCATTCACCGCCAGGCAACTGGGACTCGTCCCCATCTCAAAGATCCCCGCAGGCGTCATCCCCCCGGTCTTGCGATCGACGTGAAAAAGGTGAATCCCCCGGCCGTTGCCGGGAGGTAGATCGACCTGCGTCGGCAAGACGTCCTTCAAGGGAGAACTGAACGTACCCACGTACGCCACCAGGACCCCCGGCTTCTCGTCCCCCCTCCCCTCCGCCGCCATCAGCACCAGCGACACCGAAAACAGCGCCACCAGCGATACGGCCGCCCGCTTCCCTCCCGCATTGCAACCCATTCTCGACCACGCCACTTGACTCATGCCCCCCACCACCTTCGTGCCAGCCCTTCCCTCGCGACCCTCCATTCGACTCTGTTCTAGCCAACCCCCAGCTCAAATCCCAACCCATTCACCGCCCCACTCTCCCTCGCCACCTCTTCCCATTCAAATCCAACACGGCGACGACGGCCCAATCCCATCCTCTCGACGTCCTCGAGCGCGCCGGTCTACCCTGCCCCAAGCCACCGATTCGCCCTGGACCTGAAGCCGCCGGGGAGGATGCCCATGGTCCAATGGACGTTTGCCTGTTCTGGCCTGTGAACTCCCGAACCAATCTCTCTCAGCCCGGCGGGCCACGACATGGAAGCGAAGGGCAACGCCCTGGATGGCATTTGGCGAAATTTGAAATTCCCACCTGCTAGGGTGGAACAATGTCTCGCGTCCAACCCTCGCCCTCCGGGAGAGGGTGGCGAGCGCAGCGAGCCGGGTGAGGGGCGGGGGCGCTTGCCAAGCGATCAGGCAGGTATCTAATTCCTCCCGCGTATTCGTGTCATCGGTGACATCCGTGGTTCAATTCCCTCCGCCTTCGTGGATATGGAAAGAAGAATTTGACCACGGATTACCAGGTGGCATGCACCACGATAGCCCGGCCCTCTTCTTTCTCCCGCTTTCGTGTGCTTCGTGTGTTTCGTGGTTCAATTCCTTCCGCTTTCGTGGATATATCGAAAATCTGACCACGGATTACTCGGATAACACGGATTGCCAGGTGGCATGCAACGACCGACGCAGGAGAGGGATTTTTAACGGCGAGAACGACAACCACGAGAAATCAAACCGCGAGGTCGCCAAGAACGCGAAGATCGAATGGACCTTTCTTAGCGTCCTTCGCGCGCTTGGCGGTGAACTTCTTTCGCCTCACCCGCCGGGAGAGGCAGCACGCAGTGCGGTGAGGGGTGCCCTTTCTGTAGCCAAGAAGAGTATCCACCACCGAGAAGGAGGAGAACACGGAGATAGCAGAAAGGATGAAGCAAAGGCTGGAGACTCTAGGCATTAGGCCGCAGGTCACGGCTTCAACCTCGCGTCTACAGCCTCCGGTCTCCCGCCTTCCTTTTCCGGGCAGTTGCCACCGGTGACAAACGCGTGTGGCACTGGCCAGGCCAGTGCGGATTCTCGGTCGCCCGACAGAATGTACCCTTGGGACGCAGGAGATTGCGGCAAAGACTTCCACTGCCTCAAAAAATCGATCATCCTGTCCAAGCGCCGGGCATTTTTCGCCAATGAGCCCCGACACCCCGATTTCCGCCTACCGAAAGTCGTTTGCCGTACCCGCAAGACGAAGAACACGGGCGAAGCCCGTGGCACCCCATTTTACTTTTTCTCCAGTGCCACCCGGCCGGCGAGAGGCCTGCCCTCCTCGGGCGGCGATACGAAAAGCGATGTCACGCAGATCAGCTTCCGCCGCGGGCGTGCGGAGAACTCTGGGCATGTTTATTCCACGATTCCTTGCTGGGCGAGTCGCTCGCGAACGGCACGTTTCGTGGCTTCCGCGTCCAATGGTCCGGATTCGCCGCGCTTGCTCTGTTCTTCCGCAACGCGAAGCTGCGCGCGGAGGCTCATCCATTCCCGCTGGCAACGCTTGTGGTTTTCGAGAGCTTGGAGCGCGTCGCGGAGAACGTCATCAGTCGAAGCGTACTCGCCGGTGCCGAGTTGAGCGTCAATCCGTTCTGCTACGTCCCGCGGAAACTGATAAGTCATTCGTCACGTCTCCATGGCCACGAGCAGCCGTAGCCCTGTTCCACAATGGGGATCGCAAGAATGCGTTCAAATCGACGGGACGCGGCGGCACGCACGCCATCCTGTAGGCATTTTATCACGGAGCGCGCCCGGGCGGCAATGCCAACCGACATCGACGCATGCTCCACGTTTGCGTCGGCATGGCGGTTCCGCGACCCCGTCCGCCATCGGGCCCGGGGCCTTCGGCATACGAGCCATTCGGCCGATCGGGAACGGAAGAAAGCATCTCATCACGTAGGGCAATTAGGACATGGAGGAAACGAAAGAATGAAGGAGGAATTCGGAAGGATGAATTTCGAACACCGGGGCACGTACAAGGACATCGCGCGGATTGTTGGCGATGTCAGCGTTTCAGCCGGCGGCGCGGATTGGAAGGCGAAGAAGCCGAAGGCGGCTAAGAGGAGCGAGCAGGAGACCGGGAGCCTCTGGGACGGAGACGAGGATGGCGGCGTAGTCGTTCCCCTGGTAGCGGACTTGGGCGGCGATCCAGCCTCCCGTAGATGTTGCCGTTCTCGGTGTAGTAGTCGCTCGCTCGTTGCGGACAGGACCGTCCATTCTTCAAATCCGGGGGCGAGCTGCAGTCAGGTCCGTGAAACCATGGCGTTGGTCCCACACGAAGCCACGGGTCTCTAAGCTGGTCCCCGAGTAGCCAACAAGTTGGGGCGGCGATAAACCTCTGTCGTTCACACCAAGGGCTTCCGAGACTTCATCGCCAACGTGGAGGTGTCCAAACGAGAGGAAGGTTTGATTTGCGGAGTTAGTAACCGGCGATTCATCCTCAGGGCAAACGCCATGCCGCTGTTATTAATATCGTTGGGAAGAAGAGGCCCAAATCCGTGTAACTGACATTGCTGTAGCTGGAATAGTACCCGGTGGTTCCATCGACCCGCCCGACAATCTCGCCAAAATCATTGATGCCGTAACCTTCCGTGTTTTCCGTGATGAACAGCGGGGAGGGAAAGTTCGTGTTGGACCAGATCGTGCTTGTACTGGAAGGTCCGTTAACCGTACCAAAAGTATTGGTTCCCAAGTTGGTTACGCTGCGTGCATCACTGCTTCCGACATTTAGACCAACCATTCCAGTGGACTGCTCCCACTTGAATGCGCGACCATCGGACTGGCCCACAACTACTCGAAGGTCATTAATATCACGCCCAATACTATTCCCTCCCGCGAGCGTTCCCAAATCCAAAAAGCCATTTGCCTGGGTGTACAAAAACGCGTGATCCGCGCCGCCCAGAGTTCGAAACACGCCCGTCACATCGCCGCTACGATTGATGGCCAAGGCATTGCTATTGGGCCCCGCCACCGGCACCACCGCATAGACGTGACCCGCCAACGCCGGCGAACCGACGGAAACGGCCAGGAGAAGGAAAGCGACTTGAAACAAAACCTTCTTCATCGAATACTCCACCAAATGGCCGTAAGCAGATTTCCGTGCTCATTCACCGCGACGCCGCGAGAGACGAAAACCGGAGATTTCCACCGCAAAGGTCGCCAAGAGCGCGAAGATTGAATGGGCGATTCATCGGACTGCCGACGCCTTTTTGTCTATTTGACGACTACCTTCCACGATCCGTACTTCGTTCCACTTTTCCAATGTTCTCGCGGCGCATGCGTCGATTCTTTTTCATTGCCGTCCGAGTCCTCTACTTCGATCCACCATTCGTGATCGACGTCAATATTTGACCCCTGATCGATATCTAATTCGATCACAAATGGACCTTTGGCAGGGAGCTTGAGATCTGAAAGGTTATCGCTTGTGCATGATTTTGTCTGGCCGTTGTCCCAGTTCTCACGATATCCCCATTTCGATTTCTCATACACAGTCTTGCCGGCCTTTTTGATCTTTACGTGATAGGAACCAGGTTCCTCCTTGTTGTCGGTATGAATTTTCACGTGCACCGTAACCGTGCTCAGAGTTTGACTGTAGGCCAGGCTTGGTATTAGAATTGTCGCCAACGCTATGGCAGCTGTTACAACATTGTTGTCGCGCATGCCGTTCTCCTCATAAACGTATCAGATTAGGTTAAAACCATGGGAAACTTGCGGGTCAGGAGGGTCGGCATGGCGGCGGCGACGGTGTAACATCCCGCAGACAGTCCGCTCGAAGTGCGCAAGCAGATTTTGGAAGTTAGCGAGGACGCAGGTGGTTTGCAATTGTTTTTTTGGCATTTGTTAGTGTTTCATGGACAATCTTGAGTCGCTGATCAGCGATCCTTTCGACTTGCAGCTCGAAACAGTACAGCTGATTGGCGTCGTCTCGGAACAGCGAGCACGAAAGCGGCGAGCGTGATCATGGCAAACGTCGATGCTTCGGGGACAACAACCGTCGCAAGGAACGCTTCGGTTTGGCCCTGCGGGTTTACGCCATAGCCGACGATCTGGGTGCCGTCGGAGGAGATCGCCTGCGCGGAGGTCAGGGACCAGCCTGTCATGTTTGCGACGCCATGATTGATCAACCACTGTTGGAGGTTGACCATTCCAATTTCTTCTCGCCAGTAGAATGCTTCGATCGTTGATGTGGTGCCGTATCCCACCACGGAAAGGCCATCACCAGACACATCCATGGCAATACTGGAGAAATTCCCCCCCGGCAAGTCTCCCAAACCGGCCATGCCGCCGGACTGAGTCCAGCGAAATGCTTCATATCCGAAGGAAGATGAGGATTGTCCCACGACAACCGAGCCGTCTGCGGATACGCCCGATGCGCCGCCTATGGTGAACTTCGCCTGACAAATCACCCAACGGGACCAGACCTGATAGACTGTCACTGAATGCTTCTTCGGAGCCAGGAGTACCAGCCGCACCAACAATTATGGATCCGTCAGGCGATACTGCATCCGCAAAGCTGTTAAACGAGGACCCCGGCAAGTCTGGCAACTTCGTCAATCCCGAGGCAGTGGTCCACATGACCGCTCGATATCCACTTGATTCGTAGCCATATCCAACGATGACGGAGCCATCCGCCGAGATTCCCTTTGCCGCGGCTGTCGACCCGACCCCCCGAGAGGGTCGCCAAAGAAACCATTCCTCCAGACGGCGTCCACTTGAACGCCAAGCGTCCGGACGATGATATTGCCGATACCGACAACGGTGGTTCCATCGGCGGAGACTCCCAAGGAAACGCTATCAAAGTTGCCGCCAGGCAGGTCGCCGAGCGGCAATGCCACCTGAGGTCCACCGAAAGGCTTCAAATTTCGTATCGGCGTTGAACCCGCGTCCCACGACGACCAGCGGCCATCCGCGGAAATCGCATTTGCCTGACTACTGAATGGCCCGCCCGGCAAATCTCCCAGTGGCGTAAACACGAGAATCCCGCCCTGGGCATCGACTACCCTTGAAAGCATCGTGAACAACACGACAATCCACGCTTGACGCTTCATCACGACCTCTCCCTCGATTGCAATTCGCTTCACGGAAACTAGCCAACCGCGCGTTTCCTGTTGACTACAGCGAAAATCAACGCCGGCGCGCGAGTAACAATAAACCCGACGCTTCGGGTACGGGGACTATCAGGAACGGTGAAAGGTGGTCGACACGTATCGTAACTGTCTGTGAGGAGTAGTCGATCAGCGCTTCTTCGCTTGTACCCATTGCTGAAGGGAGGCGTTGTAGTGCCAAATGTTTGGCATAGACACTCCGCCATTGAATAGCCCAGCTTGCGATGAGGAGGCAGCTGACCAAAGTTAAAGGAAATGTCCGCGTATTCACCGATGTCCCCGAGTAATCAATCGAGATGCCAAAGATATTGCGGCCCAGAAGCAAGTCTGAAGTTGCCAAGGCCGCCGACAGCAAAAAAGCAAAATTCTCATAAGAGATTCGACTCCTGGCCGCCAACTCAAGGTCCGACGGGGTCTGAATTGCTGCGACTGTTAGGACGCCAGGGTCCGCCCCTGTTCCGAGTTGAACAGTCGTCGCCATCTTTCGTCGGCAACTCCCGGATGCGCGAGAAGTGATCGGCGGCCCGGAGGAGGTCGTCTGGCCTTGCCAAGTGTAAGGGCTCGATTACACGGGAGAAAGGAGGACGTTCGCATCCCAGCCGCCGAGAGGCGAGGAGGAGTACGAGCCAGCCGTCAAGTGATACGTTGAGCCTGGCTCCAGCCGCACTATGGAATTGAATTCGAAAGAAGGTTCGTCGTACGAAGACCAATAATAACTGTAGATATCGTTGTAGAGGCTAATAGACGACGCTACATTTCTGTTACCAGACAGCCTGTACCACGCCGCCGAGCTAACGCCGTTGAAGGCAACGCCGATGCTTGCCGAGGATTGCCATCCCCCGTTTTCAGAGTATGGTCCGTATCCCCCCGTTCCAGCACTCAGCGAAATCTGCGAATCGTTCACCGTTCCCGAAACAGAGGAACGAGCCTCCGATGCGATGAAGCCGGTGTCAGGTATTGTGTAACTTGACGATATCTGATTTGAAAACGTGGAGCCGAGCGAAGGTATTGTCACCTGGTCAATCCTTCCAAGAATGGAACTCCGTTCCACTCACCGGCCGCGTATGCGGAGGTACTTTGTGATGCCTCGGAGTGAATGACGTCAATAACTCCGCCATACGCGAAGTGCTGGCCCAGAACTATCAAACGATTAACGGAATTGCTCGACGCATAGAAACCCTCCACCTTTCGTAGATTTTGCAAGCAAATCGCCGTGCTTAGAAGCCTAAGAACTTTACAGGATTGTCGCTTGGACTTCGTTTCACGGACCTTGATCCCAATATTCACTTAATGAACGTTGATGAATTGCTCAGAAGGAACATTGTGAACACGGCGATTTTCTGTAATGTATCGCTAATCATTCAGCGAATGCGGAGTGAAGCAGCAATACGTTCCAGTCAAATGCCGACAAATCCGAGATCTTGCTAGACAGGAGATTCGGCATGGCGGCGGCGATGGTGTGACATCCCGCGGACAGTCCGCTCAAGGTGCGCAAGCAGAGACCGTAAACTAACGATCCTCTTTTGGGTTTGCAACTGTTTTTCGGCGTTTTTTCGCAATTTCGATTGGTCCTGGCCGTTTAAGGAATCAGAAGGTAGTCACCGCGAAGGCGCCCCAAGAGCGCGAAGCTTGGACTCGAGGCTCTTCGGATTTCTTCGCGTTCTTCGCGAACTTCGCGGTGGATCATTCTTCCTTTGTTTTTTGTGCCACCCTTGCAGGGTGGGAAATCTAATCTAGCCATCCGCAATCCAGGGCTTCGCCCTTCGCTTTCATGTCGTAACCCTCCGGGCCGAGGAAAATGCACCCCTCACCGCACTGCGTACTGCCTCCCCCGGGGGGAGAGGCGGAGGAAGGAGGCGGGAATCGGAAATCGGTGGCCGGATCGGACGATCCTTGGGATTTTCTCAGCGCCTCCGTGGTGCATATTCCCATCTTTTGCCCGGTGGCAATTACTCTTCGTCATTACTGTGATACCCCTCACCCGGCTCGCTGCGCTCGCCACCCTCTCCCGGCGGGCGAGGGAGTTTAGCGAGCCTTCACCCCGACTCTCGCCCGGCGGGAGAGGGAGTTTGGATGAGTCTTCACCCCAACTCTCTCCCGGAGGGAGAAGGATTGGAAGGTATGCCTCTTCCGGAGGCAGGGGGAATGGAGGTCACGTGACATGGTCACGGTTCGCTTATTTTCCGCGTGCCAGAAGCGACTTTGGGACGCTCGGCGAAAATGATTAGGAGCATTCCCTCCCCTGTTTCGGGACAAACATCGGAAAGAATCGTCCGAACGGGCGTCCCACCGTGCCGCTGCAACTCGGCGGCGAGCGGTTGGCGACTCGCGTCCATGATCTCCTGGCGAAACCGACGAACGGACGAGACGCTTCCGTTGCCGGATCGCGCGAGTACCTCTTCCGGCGGAGTGAGCCCCTCTTTGTAGCGCACCAACGCCAGATCCTCGATCAGGAAACAACGGCACTCTTTCGGACCTCGGCCCATGCGGTCGGAAAGAAAATTCTTAATGGTGACCGCGATATCCCGTTCAATGTCTCCGCGCGTTGGCATCGGTTCCACTCGCTATCCTTGCCGGCCGACGAAATTCGTGACTTCTGAAGGGTGGAAACATTCCGCCTACTCATGGGTCGCATCCCCTCATGGACGACTATAAGGCGACACAAAGAGCCCAGATCGCACGCGGGAAAGGAACTTTTCTTGAAAATTGTTTCACGAATCTGTTAGAAATGCGTGTCTATTGCCGCTCAGAAAAGAGGTGTCGGGGGCCCGGTGCCAATTCAACGACGCCCCGAATCGGGGCTAGGACCAAGACTCGCCCAGCGACCGGGACAGGGAGTACGACATTAGGTTGTTAGGACGTAAGATGCGCGCATGTTTGCCATGCGGCGAAGCCCCTCACCCGGCCCTCTCCCGGCGGGAGAGGGAGTTGGCTTCGCCGCTTTAGGTTTCTGATGCTCCATCCAGCCGAACCGTGGGCGTAACCGAGGCGATTGCATGTCATTACAGTCTTCGCCAGACTCGGATCGATCCAAGCTTCCCCCGATTGGCGAGCTGTCCCGATCTCCGGATGTCGTTAGGGCGACGTTTTGGAACGGTATCGCGAACCGCTCTTGCGTTTGGCGGAACAGGAACAGAATGGCTGGCCGCGGGCGAAAGTGGGCGCCCTCGGACATTGTGCAGATGACATTGATCGAAGCGGTTCGCGACCTCGAGCGATTCCGTGGTGCGACCGAAGCCGAGCTTCTTCACGTTGGCTCGAACGCGCGCTCGCCAAAGAACTGCTTGGACGCGTTCGAACCCACCAGCGTCGGGGGGAAGTCGGACTTCCCGATGCCATGGATCACCAGCACGGGAACGAAGTCCGAGCAGCATTTTAATGTTGCATGAAGACGCCGACCTGGTTCATGCAGCCCTTCGAAAGCTCCCCAAAGACTATCAACTGGCCTTGACGATGCTGAAGTTTGACGGCGGCGTCGTTCGACGAGATCGGCAAGGCGCTCGATCGGAAAGCTGGTGCCGCCCGGATGCTTTGGGTACGAGCCTTGGACCGGCTACGTGAATTACTGGAGCCTGGCGAATGAAATTCGAAGACCTTGCTCAAGGCTCGAGGAGTTGCTGGAGCTGCTGGAACGGTACGAGGAAGCGGTCGCCGGCGGCCGGCCCGTGGCGGAGATATTGCAGGCGGTTCGGAGACTGGGAGACGATGCCTACGCGTGGTTCGAAGAGACGACGTACACGCTTCATCGGCTTCACGCGGCGAAACAATCTTCGCTTCCTGTCGGCGATGCCACGACCCGGACCGACGAGGAACCCGAGGATGCCGGCGAGATCACCTTTCCAAAACAGGTGGGCAAGTTCGAGGTCCAACGCGTTCTCGGCGAGGAGGTTTTGGCACCGTGTACCTGGCCTGGGACTCGGTGCTGCGTCGCGGATGGCATTGAAGATTCCCATAGCCGATCCCTGCTTTCCAACGACGCCAAGAAGCGTTGGGTTCGCGAACGCGGGCGGCGGCGGCATTGAATCATGCGAACCTGGTGCCGATCTATGAAGCCGGGCAGGCGGACGGAGTCGAGTACATTGCCTCTGCCTATTGTTCGGGTCCGACACTCGCGGGACGGATGGCAAGTCAGCGCGGACGGCAAGCAGGCGGACGCGAAGCTCGCTGCGTGCATGGTTCGCGAACTGGCCGCGGGAATGGCGGAGGCGCATGCCAAGGGGATCCTGCATCGCGATCTCAAGCCAACGAACGTGCTTTTGGAGATGAGGGATGGTGTTGAGGGTGCTGGCGTTATTGGGGGAGGAATGGAAAAAGAGCCCTCAACCCGACCCTCTCCCGGGGGAAGAGGGAGTGAAGATGGCGGCGGGCTTGGGAGTGGGAGTGGAGGTGCCCGAGCGTCGTCAGTCAGGACCCCTCACCCCAACCCTCTCCCGGCGGGAGAGGAGTTCAGAGGTGCCCTCACCCCAACCCTCTCCAGACGGACGCCCCGCACTGGCGTCATGGGCTTGGGAGAGGGAGTAAGCGCTTGAAGGGAGAGGTTCGGAGTCATCGCTTGGGCGGGAAGGAGTGTCGTTGCCGTTTATACCGCGGATCACGGATTTCGGCTTGGCGAGAATTGGAATGGATCCCTCGACGGAGACACGGTCGGGGGCGGTGATCAGGACGCTGCGGTACATGGCGGGCAAGCGATGGGTCGGGTGCGCACGAGATTGGGCCGGCGGCGGACGTCTATTCGCTGGGGGTCATTCTCTATGAACTCCTGACCGGCAAGGTCCCGTTCGATCGAGATACCGGTTCGACACGATTCAGGCGATCGTGCCGTGACGAGCCGTCGTCGGTACGATTGGTTCGACGCGAAGCCCCTCGCGACTTGGAAGCTATTTGTTTGAAATGCCTGCGGAAAGACCCGGTTCGGCGATATGCGTCCGGAGTGGAACTGGCGGAG
Source organism: Planctomycetota bacterium (assembly GCA_046350335.1). GTDB lineage: Bacteria > Planctomycetota > Planctomycetia > Kolteriales > Kolteriaceae > JAXMAQ01. Next base: position 12,636 of record JAXMAQ010000055.1, on the reverse strand, counting down.
GACCTTCGGCGGTTTCAGGATGGAGAACCGGTTCATGCACGCTTGGCGACGCCCATGGACCGGAGCTGGAAATGGCTTCGGCGGCACCGGACGGCGGTCATCGGCAGTTTGCTGCTATTGATTGCCGGCAGCATGGGCTATTTCGCGTGGCGAGGCAATGCCAAATGGCGGGAAGCGGAGACGGAAGTGCGCGCGAAGGAAGCAGCCGAGCGCGTCAATACATGGAAGTTGCAAGAGATTCAGTACGTGAGTGCCGTGAAGGGAATTTCCAGCGAATTTGTCGAACTTGAACAGGGGATCGCAAAGACGAAGGGACCCATCCTCGACAATCTATCCCGCTTGATCCCACGTGAGGGCGAGCCGGATTTGCGTGGGTTTGAATGGTACTACTTCTGGAAGAGGCTGCACCCGGCGCGACTGGATTTTGTCGGACACAAGAACATCGTCTGGGATGTCGATTGGTCGCCGGACGGCAAGCTGATGGCGTCGGCAAGCCAGGATAAGACGATGGGAATTTGGGATGCCGAGACCGCAACGTTAATCCGTCGCATCCCGGTCGCCGAGGGTTGCAGTTCAGTTGCATTTTCGCCGGATGGAAAGCTCTTGGCCCTCGGGAGCGACAAAGGACCCATAACACTCATCGCCGTCGGAACCTGGGACATCGTGGCGTCACTCAAAGGTCATACCACCGACGTCGACTATGTCCGCTTCATTGACGAGGGCATGTCGCTGATTTCACTTGGACTCCGGGATAAATCTCTGCGGCGCTGGAACGTCGAAAAGCACGAACAGACCGGAAAGCTTGAAACCGGTATCGAGGTGGCCTGGTCGTCTCAAGTTGCCCCGGACGAAAAGACTGCGGTCGTGGTGGGCGAGAGCGGGATTCGCCTGGTAGACCTAGAGACTTTTAACGTGAAAGGTCAGCGGGATTTTGGGGACGCGCCACGAGGCGTCCGCTACTTGCCGGATTCCAAGCGTTTTGTCGTCACGACCATCGCGGGGAATGCCGTGCTTTTCGACACGACGACCTTCCAGGAGGTCGCCCGCTGGCGCGAAGGCTCCCAGGATGCCACCTTCGTGGAGGTCTCGGCGGATGGCAAGGAGGTAATCAGTGCGCGTGGGGGCGTTCTCTTTTCGCGGAGTTTGGAAACTCTTCAGCTCGAATCAGCCACTATTCTTTGCGATGGCGACATTGTAAACGCGGAGCGAAGCCCGCACGGGAAGTTGCTGGTAACCGGCTGGCCCAATGATATGTTCGTCATCGATGCGGATTTGCCAAGTAATCCACGAAGCATGGTTGATGACTCATACGGCAGTCACCGATGTCCAATGGTTATCGGATGGCCGAAACGTCGTGGTTGCGGGGGGCACCATCGGCATTAACATCGTGGACACGTCCACGGGAGCAGTCACAAAGGAGATAAAACTCCCTCCCGTCGATCAAGGCTATGAGATCATTCCCGTCGACGTCTCACCGGACCCGGAAAGTTCGCCGTCACGACCGTGCAATCGCGCATTGAGCGAAACGTCCTTGTTTACCGCCTCGCGGATGGCACTCTTCTTTGGAAGAGGCCCACGAAACCCGGCTTGGAAATGCGAGTATTCCTCGGATGGGCGATTCATGTTCGTGCAACATGGAGCGGGATTGTCCGTCTTGGATGCGAACAACGGCGATATCACGAATTTCCTGCCTCCGATCAACGTGTGGAGGCTAGACAAAGGGCCGGCTCCTCTGAAGTGCTTGTCTATCTCGGAAACTCGATGCACTCCTGGGAACCAGGGGGAAGTAACGAAAATATGAAACAACTTTGGACCACCGACGCTGCCTATCGTTATTGCCTGTTTAGCAAGGACGGTCGATTTATCGCTCAGTTCAAAGGAGGCGAGGTCGATGTGCGTGACGCCGTGACGGGGAAAGTTTAGTTCGCGAAAACCATATTTCGCGGGGACTCCCCGAGGGGTGCCTCGATTTCTCCCCCGATGGAAAAACGCTCGCCGGCTTCGTGAGCGAACGGGGTGAAGTTTTGGCGATTGCCCGCCGGCATGGAGGTTGGCATGCGTTCCGTTTTTCAACAGGCTTTGCGGCCGGACATGGCGGCCTTATGGCCCGCTTTTCACCCGACGGCAGTCAACTTTTGACTCTGAACACCGGGCTCGGCCGACGGGACCAGCCGGCCCGGCTCATGATCTGGGATGGGCGGAGCGCGCCGAGCGGATCAAAGGGTCTTTAAGTACTCGATCACCGCGGTTTTCTCGTCTTCGCTGAGTGCTTCGGGGAACGTGTGACCGTCTTTCCCCTTGCCGAGAATGCGGGAATCGAAGTACGTGCGTTTTTCCTTGATCCGCTTGACGTCGGCGGGAAGTTCGCTGAACTCCTCGACTTCAATTCCCACCTTCTGCTTGTCGTAACCATCTTCGGTCCGCTTCCAGACCACGGGCCGAGCCTCGGCGTGGAAGAGATGCCAAAGGGTGGGCACCGAGCCGTTATGAAGATAGGGAGCGGTCGCCCAAATGCCGTCGAGAGGCTGAGCCACGTAGCCCCCCGGGTCCGCCACCACGTTCCTTTCGCCATACTGGCCGAACCAGCTCTCCTTGTACCAGGTCCTCATGTCGGGGGTAAGCGAATCGAGACGGGCGCGGTCGGTTCCCACCTCGTCGATAGGAACGATCTTGGCGGGCCAGCTCGCCTCGGCGCCGTAGGTTCCGTGGCATTCGGCACAGTTGGCGTTGAAGATCTTTTCCCCCTTGGCCGCCAGCGACTTGTCGATCTCGAAAGGATATTTGGGAACTTCGACGGCGGCGATCCACTTCTCGACGTACTTGAAATCGTCCTCGTGATCGTAAAAGAACTTGGCGTTGTTCTCCGGGGTCATCATGAATTGCATGAGCGCCCGGTGCCCCTTGCCGGCAAAGCCGTCGGCATAGAGGAAGTTCTTTCGCTTGTAATGCCAATAGGGGGGCGCGTCGTGGTCGTTATGGACCATTTTGGGAAGCGGATTCTCGGGATGGAAATTGAGGTCATGGTCCCGGAACGCAGCGAGCAGCACGCCGAAGATGATGGCATTGGTGGTGCCGTTGGAATTGCCGAGCGGGACGATGAGTGAGCCGACTTCCGTCTGGCCGACCTTTTGTCCCAGGAGTTTTTTCGTTTGATGGATCTCTTGAAACAGGGTGGCCATCGCGACATGGGAGTTAGGAAGCCCGGGGATCACCTTTCCCGCGACCTTGCCGCCATGGCAGATGAAGCAGTTGGTGGCCCATTTTCCGTTCTCGTCGGAATATTGAAGCGGCGCTCCGACCCCTTCCCTGCCTGGAACGTCGGTAAGGCCGTATCGGGAGAGGGTCATTTTCCGCCGCTCGGCGGGGCTCGCCTTCTCCGCGTTGGAGCGAGCAGGCTCCTCCCAGACGCGATAGAGATTGTCGAAAATCTCCTGATTCAAATTACTGGGGACGTAGTTCTTGCCGAGAAGGAACTCGAATCCCTTTTGGACGTCAGGATCGGACGCGGGGGAGCCGATAGCTTCCCCTTTGGCCAGAACTGGCACGACCGTCGCAAAGACCATCGCGAGGAATAATCGAGCTCCAAGTTCGCGAAAACGCATCACGTGCTCCCCCGTTTGGTTCGCCAAGCCCTCGACCGATCCCAGGCACGTCGCCCGTAATTTATTGCCGCTCAGAAAAGTAATGTCGGGGCCCGGTGCGAATCCATGGACGCCGCTACTCGCGGCTAGCGCCAAGGCTCTTCAAGCGACCGGGCCGGGGTACACGACATTACTTTTCTGACGCTCTTTAAGGCCTTGCGGTCGCCATCCGGTGTATTGTCCCAATAACCGCCAAACGGGACAAGATTTCAAAAATCACCATCTCCGCGCGATGGGTACCCTCTCCAAATCGCTACACTCTATGGCATGGACTGGCAATACACCGATCTCGACCGCGAGATCTTCGAACGCGAACTGGACTCGTTTCTTCCCAGGCGGATTTACGACGCGCATGCGCACCTCTATGACGTCGCCCATTTTGGGGGGCTGGCTCCTCCTCTCTGCAGTTCCGGCCCCGCGCGGGGAGATTTAGCCACCTACCGCGCATTCATGAGCCAGATGATGCCGGGCCGAAGCGCGAGCGGCCTCTTTTTCGCCATGCCGAACATCCATCTTGATCGAGATTCTGCCAATTCCTTCATTCGGGACGAAGCGAGAAAAGACGCTCACTCGCGAGCCCATTTGTTGGTGACTCCGTCGGATGACGTGGAATGGATTCGCGAAACCTGTCGAACGAACGGCTTCGTCGGACTCAAGGTTTACCACTGCTACGCCGATCAGGAACCGACGTTCGATGCCCCGATCGAAGCCTACCTGCCCGAAGCTCAGGTGCGACTTGCGCATGAAGAGGGAATGACCATCACGTTGCACATGGTGCGCCCATCGGCCATCCGCGACCGGAGCAATCAGGAGACGTTGGTCCGCTGGGGGAGAATGTATCCCAACGCGCGCTGGATTTTGGCGCACGCGGCTCGGGGCTTCAATGCCTACCACGTGGTGGAAGGAATTTCGTGCTTGGCGGGCCTGGAAAACTTCTGGTGCGACACTTCCGCGGTCACCGAAGCGGGCGCGATCGAGGCGATTGGCCGGGTCCTTGGCCCGGACCGTCTCTTGTTCGGCACGGATTTTCCCGTGAGCCACATAGCCGGGCGCTGCGTGAGCCTGGGGGATTCCTTTCTTTGGATCTCGGCGGAGACCGCGAAACTTACTGCCCCTTATGGCGAGATTCGACTCGCGTTGGTGGGGACCGAGTCCTTGCGGGCACACAAGATGGCGTGCCTCAACTTAAGACTCAATGACTCGCAGGTGGAAAACGTTTTTTTCGGGAATGCCGCCAGATTACTGGGACTAGGCGTTTAGCGGAATGGAGGCCGGCGGGTGACGAAAGGTCACCTGCCGATCAGCGTTTTTGCAATGCGAGAAACCGCGCTAGCCATTCAAGACGGGAAGGCTCAATTCGGAATTCGAATTCGCGACCGCCAAACCATTTTTCGTCCCGTTCTCGAGCACGGGCAAGGTCATCGCCGACGACGTTTGATGATAAACGGTCGCACTGGTGACGACATCCTCGTCAGGCGCGTAAAGCTGGGCGAGCGGCTGGAGTGCCTCCGGGAGCGGTTCTTCCACCCGCTTGGCGACCCGAAGCAGGATCCGGATGAAGTGATAAAAGTCGCGCACGAGATCGTGCATGCGAATGCCCCGGAACAACGTCCAAAGGCGTTTCGGACTCCCGAAATAAAACCGGATATAGGCGTTGCGCTGCACTTTTGCCATGTCAACGCCATACGCGGATCCATACCAGGTATTGGACCCGTTGTACTCCTGGAGAATCTGCGTTTGAATCGCAGCTTTGTCGACCCCTTTTGCAAGATCGTACAGCGGGGTTCCGGGCTGGGGGATCACGTGGAAGAAATAGGCTTGTGCTAGCTCAGCAGTGCAGGCGAAATCGATGGTCGCCTGGATTTCCTCCAACGTCTCGGTTGGAAAACCGAGCATGAAAAAGCCGCGAATCAGCACTCCACGCCGCGCCATCTGGTTGATGGCTCGTTTGGTTTGTTCGATGTGCAACCGCTTTTTGATCAACTGTTGCAGCCGGGGCGTGACGGTTTCGACGGCAACGCAAGCCGAGTACGTCCCCGCGTCCACCAAGGCATCGACGTCTTCCTCGTCCAAGATGTCGAATCGGAGTCCGTTGGGGAAGCAGAGGTGCATCTTCAACGGTTCGAGGCCGCGGCAGATCGTCTTCATGCGCGGCGAGTTCATATTGAAGATGTCGTCGACGATTTCAAGTTCGTCGACCTTGTAACGATCCTTCAGAAGTTCGACTTCCGCGATCACGTTTTCCGGCGAGCGCGCCCGGAATTTCTTGCCGAAAATATCATGGCAATAGGTGCAAAGGAACGGGCACCCACGCGAGGTAAACAGCGGCGCGTACCGGCTGCCCCGAAGCATGCCATTCATGTTCATGTTTTTCGTGTAGGCGTCGAAGTCGACCAAGTCCCAGGCGGGAAAAGGGACCTTGTCCAAATCGTCAACCACGCCTACGAATCGCTTACCGGGATGCACGTTCAGGTTGTTGTTCTGGTAGCCATTACCGTCACGGAACGTCAGCCCCACGACGTCATCGAGGACCCGGTCTCCACCAAACCACCGTTCAACGGCGATGGGGAACGCCCAATCCGATTCGCCGTCAAAGACCCAATCGTAGACGCCCGTGGCGCAGATGCGTTTGGTGTTTCGGTGCGCGAACGGACCGCCGACGGCGATCATGATTTTCGGATGCTTGGATCGAATCTCGTGAGCGACGCGCCCGCATTCCTCCGCTTCCCAATTCAACGCGCTTAGACCGACGACATCCGGCCGGAAATCCCGAATCAGCGTATCGATCTGGTTGTAGCGCGTCCGAGTGATGTAAAGGTCCTGGAACCGAACCTCGACCTGTGATCCAAAATGCTGCCTGAGGGTCGAGGCGATATAGAGGAGCCCCAGCGGCGGCATGCAGGTGATCACGCCGGTCGCCTGAAAAGGCTTGAGAAGTAGGACACGAATCGGACGAGTCGTCAGCACGGACATGTACGTTCACTCCCCACCAGTACGCATGCATCTCCCGCCGAAAGCGATCGAATGGCTTCTTCGACCTCTCCCCAACCGTCGGCGCGGAGCAGCGACATTCCTAAATGCGATCTACTCCCTTCGGACCAGAGCCCGTCAGCGGCGAAGCCCGCAAGGACCCGTGCCCTCCCCTTCAAGCGAAGTCCTCAGCTTCTCACGCCGAAGGCCTACACCCGACCGCAGCGTCTTTCGCAACCGCTTTCCCGAACTCGTTTTTCCATCCTCCGGACGACTCTCAATCCGACCAGGAACGGAAAAAAGAATCACGCACCCGCAGCGACGGGGGGTTCGATGACTTCCAAAGATGGTGCTCCCCTGGCAGCCATTTCGATTTGCGAAACAGTCACAACTCCATTGGTTGAGCAACTTCCCGGACAGAGATTTCTCGCAGCTCCGAAGGGAAATAGATCTTGCGCGGCAACGTTTGCGGCAAGGCTTCTTCCAAATGCCACTGCCGCCGAAACGCCCGGCCAATCCAGTAGTAGAATCCCCGCGCCAAGTCCAACCACGTCGTATTTCGAAAGATACGCCACATTCGCTTGGGACTGGAAAGATAGAACCGGAAATAAGCGCTCGCGCGAATTTTGTGAACGTCAATGCCATAGGCCTCGCCGTACCACGAGGTCGAGCTATGGTAGTCGCTGAGAATGACTTTCTCCAGCGCCTTTTCGTTGACTTTTCGCGCCTCCTCGTAGAGGGGAGTACCGGGTTGCGGCGTGACGAGGCTAAACATGGCGTGGGCAAGATCGCTTTTCACGGCGAAATCGATCGTCGCGTTGATTTCCTCCATCGTCTCCGTGGGGAAACCGAGCATGAAGAATCCTTTGACGAGCACGCCCCGCTCCGCCATCCACTTTACCGCGTTCAAGAGTTGATCGAGACGAAGGCGTTTTTTGACCATGTCCTGCAGGCGCGGGGTTACAGTTTCGATGGCCACCGCCACCTGGTACATGCCCGCCTTCACGAGCAAGTCGACTCCCTCTTCGTCGAGAATGTCTCCCCGAAGCCCGTTCGGAAAACAGATGTTCACCTTTAGGGGAATAAGCCCTCGGCAGATTTCCTTCATGCGGCGGGAATTCATATTGAAAATGTCGTCGACGATCTGAAATTCGTCCACGCCGTACTTATAGCGCAAGAGCCGAGCTTCCTCGAGCACGTTCTCCACGGAGCGGCCGCGGAATTTCTTGCCGAAAATATCGTGGCAATAGGTGCAAAGGAACGGGCATCCACGCGACGTGAACAGCGGCGCGTAACGTTTGCCCTTGAGGTTGCCGTTGTTGTTGATTCCCTTTGCATAGGCATCGAAGTCGACGAGATCCCACGCGGGAAACGGGAGTTCATCCAGATCCCCGACTGTTCCCGCCAAGGGTGGTGCTCCCGGAAGGCGCACGTTCGTGTGATAGCCGCCGTCCCCCCCTCGATGGGTTAGCCCGATGATATCGGCGAGATTTCCGTCTCCACGAAACGTCCGTTCGACGGCAATAGGAAAGGCGAGGTCCGCCTCTCCGTCGAAAACCCAGTCGTAAAGGCCCGTCTCGGTGATGCGCGCGAGGTTTTGTTGCCCGTGAGCGAATGGCCCTCCCAAAGCAACGACTGTCTCCGGATAACGTTCATTGATGAGATGCGCGATCCGCCCGGATTCCTCCGCTTCAAAGTTCAACGCGGAAATTCCCACGACATGCGGCCGGAATTGCTGCATCTCCGATTCGATTTCCGGGGCGCGGCGCTGCGTCAAGAACATGTCCAGGACGCGTACTTCAACATCCGTTCCGAAATGTTTTCTCAGGCAGGATGCCAGGCAAAGTATGCCCAGGGGCGGAGTCGTGATGGGAATAGTGTTCGGTTGGCATGGTTTCACCAAAAGAACCCGCAACGGCTCGCGTGCGTTAAAGCCCATGGCCCCCTCCCCCGTCGGTCAACCAATCATCGTGCGTCGAAACAGTCACCGCGAGACGCAAATATGACTGGAGTGGTGCTGATTATAACCGCGCGTTGTTGGTCGATCAAGGAAAAAAGCGAGGCATTCCCTTGTCACGACAAGGGACGTTCTGGCGTGCATGAAAACCGTCTAACCTAACCATCCAGGTTACCAGTTTCCCGCGATTTGTCCGGCGAATCTATGGAATTCGAGTCCATCCCATTGGCGTCCACGCGCGGTTAAAGCGGATTCCTCTTGAATGTCACCATCGTGGATCCGCCCGGGAGAGTCCAATATCAAGGACACGGGATTCTTCCCCGCTGACGTCCGCCATTTTAACCGACCGAATCGACCGCCACGGGGGCGATCCCCGAATCGGACCGCCCGTTTACCATTCAATCATCGCCTGGGCGCCAAAAACTCCACCTCCTCCTTTAAGGTTTGACAAACGTGATTTCCTTTGTTACGGTCTCGGCAGTGCGGGTGGATTTTCAACTTCCTCTATAACCAGCCAGCAGGGGCGCGGGCGAAGCGCGGTTTGCCCGTATTTCCCCTTTTGGAGTACATGATGCGACGATCATCTCCTTTGCGCGGGGCGAAGCTTCGCGCGAATCCGCGAGTTCGCTCACGTTTCTTGACCTTTGAAACCCTCGAAGATCGAACGACTCCGACGGCGAATAACGCCAGCTTTTTGGCAAGTCTCGGTTTCAGTGAAAAGGATTTGCCGTCGAGCGACTACGGCACCATGAATTGGCAGTCGCAGGAGACGCTCGTTCGAACTGGTGAATGGATTGCTCAGTTTCATGTCTCAGCGAACGCGATTACTCCGACGCAACAAATCGAGGAAATTCGCGAATGGCTCGCGGACCTCGGAGATCAAGTCTCCGTAACGCGGCATCTGGGCGCTGACGGATTGGTACTCTTGAAGACCTCTGCCTCCATAACGGTGGAGACCTTGGCCGCAAGCCTTGCCCCCATCAGCGCGCTCGCCTACTTCGAACCCAATTTCGTTCTTTGGGGCACATCGACACTGCCGAACGATCCCCAGTTCGGAACCCAATGGTGGCTGGACAATCCGTCCACGGACGTCGATATTGATGCACCCGAGGCCTGGGATGCCGTTACCGGTTCGGGAAGCGTGGTGGTCGGCGTCATCGACACCGGCGTGAACTATCTCCACCCGGACCTGGTCTCCAATATTTGGGTAAATCCCGGCGAAATCGCGGGGGATGGCATCGACAACGACCTCAACGGCTATGTTGACGACGTGTTTGGTTACGATTTCGCCAACAACGACAACAACCCGATGGATGACGACGGCCATGGTACGAGCGTGGCGGGGATCATCGCCGCCAGCGGCAACAATGGACTTGGCGTTTCCGGCGTGAACTGGAACGCGAAAATCATGGTCTTGAAGTACCTCAACGCCAACCGCGTCGGGAACACGGCCGACGCCACGGAAGCGGTGAATTATGCGACCATGATGCGCGAAAAGTACGGCGTGAACGTGCGGGTTCTCAACAACAGCTATGCGATCGCGGGAGACTCGCAGGCGTTTCGCGACGCCATCGCCGCCAGTGGCGAGGCGGGCATCCTCTTTGTTGCCTCCGCCGGCAATAACAGTTCGAACAACGACTTTGGAGCGGTTTTCCCGGCGAACATTCCGCTCCCCAACATCCTTTCCGTCGCCGCCACGACGTCGAGCGACGTGCTCGCGGATTTTTCGAATTACGGGCCCAATAGCGTGCATCTCGCGGCACCGGGCGCCAACGTGTACACGACTTCCCTCAACGGAGGCTACAGGTCGTTCAACGGCACCTCGGCGGCGGCGCCCGTCGTCGCCGGCGTCGCCGCCTTGCTTTGGCAAGCCGCTCCGTACGCGAGCCTCGAACAGATTCGCGACGCGATATTGCAGGGGGTCGATCATCTTGAATCCCTCGAAGGGATGTTGATCACGGAAGGACGGGTCAACGTCGCCAACTCGCTGACGCTCTTGGGACTCCGAGTCCTTCAGGTCACGCCCGATCTCGGCGCCGTCGTCACGACACCGCCACTCGACTACACGATTCAACTTTCGGCGGCCTATGACGCCAGTTCGGTGGACGCGAGCGATCTATCGGTCAACGGCATCACCGCGGATTCCTTTACCTTGGTCGACGAACGGACGATCACGTTTCATTTTCTCAATAGCCCCGTCACGCGGGAGGGTCTGCAAACAATCCACATGGCGACGGGGGCATTGACGCGCAGCGCGGACGGCGCTGATCTACTTGGATTGTGCACCACGTTCCGCTTCGACTCGCTGATTCTAGCCGTTACGGCCGCGCAACCCGCCCAGGGTAGCCAGACGGCAGCCCCGGCGTCGCTCATTCGTTTGGAGTTCAATGAAGATGTCGATCTCGGGTCAGTCGGAATCAATAATCTTTGGTTGAGCCAGGGATCGATCGTCGGATTCCATGTCGTGGACGCGCGAACGATCGAGTACTTGGTCACGGGAGTAGACCAAGAGGGAACGGTCACTTACTCGCTGCCCGCCGGAATACTGCGCGACGCGAACGGGAATGGAAACGCGGCATTCGCCGGCGAGTTTCTGCTGGATATTCAGGAGATCACCGCCAACGAGTTTGCTCGCGTCGAACCACTCGGCAGTTTGATATTCGCCAGTCTGGAAAACCAAGGAAAGATTCAATGGTCCGAGGACGAAGACATTTTCCTCGTTAGTTTGACTGCGGGAGAATCGCTCGCCGCGGTTGCGTCGGCAACCGATCCGGGCACGTCAATCACGGTTGAATTAATGGAATCGGGTGCGTCGGCAGCGGGTGCCGTAGCGACCTTGACGGGCATCAAGATCAACGTCACGGGGCAATACAAACTTCGCGTCACGGCGTCCGCGCCCACCACCTATACCCTCGACATTTACAAGAACGTTGTCTTGGAATCGGAGGCTTCCGATCCTGCGATCCCTCTGGATCCAAGTCGATTGGAGATTGGCAGCGGACGCTACGGCGTAATTGGGTCCATCGTAACCGAGCCTGGCGGAACGGGCGCGAATCAACCCATTTATACCGCCAACATGTCGACCAATCCCGGCTGGACATTTACGGGAGGTTGGGCGTACGGAAACCCCACGGGATTTAACGGTGACCCCGTCGGCGGCCATACGGGCTCCAGCGTCGTCGGCTACGTTATTAATGGCCGCTATCCCCATAACATCACGACCACCTATTACGCCACCACGAAGGCGATAAACACCCAAGGCTACGAGAATGTCACACTTTCCTTCCGGCGTCGGCTGGGGATCGAAAGTTCGACGTATGACCACGCCAACATCCAGGTGAGCAACGATGGCGTCCTCTGGACGACCGTCTGGGAACATAATGGCCCGACCATCAACGAAACGATCTGGTCGCTTCAGTCTTACGACATTTCCGCCGTCGCCAACAATCAGTCAACCGTCTATATCCGCTGGGGATTGGGGCCCACGGATAACACGGTGAACTATGGCGGCTGGAACATTGACGACGTCGTCGTCTCGGGACGACCCTATGCTCCCGACATCGACCTCTACACCATCGATCTCACCGGACGAGCGGGTACCACGCTGGATATCGGACTTAAGGGCTTGGGTGGAGTCTCGCAATCGAACGCCGTGATTGAACTCCTTGGCCCCGACGGCACCACCATCCTAGCGACTAGCGGCGTTGCCCCTTCTACGAATTGGGATCAAGCGTTGGTGGGCGTCGGCATTCCCGCGGACGGCATCTACACGCTCCGCATAACGTCGCGGGTAAACGGTCGGTATAGCCTGGTGGTCACTGAGGGAACCTCTCTTGAAATGGAAGGGAATGACTCATCCCCTTCGACAGCGACGAGCTTTGCTCATACGTGGAGTCTCCTGGGCCACATTGGACAACCACCCGTTTCCGGCTTGTACAACTTCGTCATAGATTCGAATCTGACGCGGATCACGCTTTCCGGCAATGTTTACACGACAGACGGATTTATCAATTCACCGTTAACACCTCAAGCGAACGGCAGTTTGCGCGCGAACATCGAGGGATTCGT
>JAXMAQ010000054.1:0-53123 GCA_046350335.1 Planctomycetota bacterium | reverse complement strand
CGGGTGGCAACGAGTGCATCGAAAAAGCCGCGCGGCATTCCCCTGCTCGAGGATATTCCTTATGCGGGGACGATCTTCCGATCCAAACGGACGGCGGATGGCGCTTTCCAAGACAACATCATCCTCGCGGATTGCGTGGTCTATCCGACGGTATTCAATCTGATCGGAAAGGAATGGTTTCGTGGTCCCGAAAGCGATCCGAACCGCCTCATCGAACGAGAACGAGTGGAAATGGCTCGGCGCTCGCGTATCCAAGAATTGCTGATCTCCCACACCCATCGGGAAGCAGAAGCGATCGTCGGCCTTCCTCCCCTTGCCCCAACCACCGAAGGTATCGCGAAGGAGATACCACCGGCTGCGGAGAACGCCGAAGAGAATCCGCACGGTCCGAACTTTCCCCAAATCGCCGAAAAAACTCCGACCGCCAAGAGTGAGCCACCCATCCAACGTTTGGGATACCGGACGAAGGAAAGTCGAAAAGAAACTTCGATAAACCAAGGCTGGCAGAAGGTACGACCGGACTCCCGAGGCAAGTTTCCGGCTGGAAAGCAGGAATCTAAAGCGCCGTCCAACCGCCGTCCACCATCAGATTCGTCCCCGTGACATAGGCGGAGGCATCCGACGCGAGGAAGACGACGGCTCCTTGTATGTCGTCGTTGCCGAGCATTCTTCCGACCGGAACCCGTCGTTCGTATTGTTTGACGAAGGCCTCGGGCTGGTTGTCGAAATAGCCTCCCGGACTGATGCAATTGGCGCGGATTCCCCTCTTGCCGTAATAGCAAGCCAGGTACCTGGTGAATTGAATCATGCCCGCCTTGACGAAGTTGTAGGAAGGTGGCTGGACCATGTTCGTGCCGGCGTAGATTCCCGGATCGTTGCTCACCACGCCATAGATGCTGGCAATGTTGATGATGGAGCCATTTCCCTGCCGGAGCATGTCATCGAGGAACAATTGGCAAATGAGAAAAAGCCCGGCGAAATCTCCCTCCGCCGCCCGCCGCCAGGTTTCGGGGGTTTGATCCTCGAACCCTCCCCCATGACCGTCGCGGGTCAACGCACTATTGACCAGGACATCCAACCTGCCGAATCGGTCGATCACTTCACGATGGAGGCGACGAATCGAGTCGTGGTCGGCGATGTCGACCGACAACCCGTGAACGTCGAGCCCTTGCTCCCGTAGTTCTTCAGCGAAGGCAAGGTTCCCCACATGGGATCGGGAGGCGGTAATCACCGTGGCTCCCGCTTCCGCGAGCGCGCGACTGATGCTGCTACCAAACAATCGTCCGGCGCCGGCAGTAACCAGCGCAACGCGATCACGAAGCGAAAAACGATCGAGAACCCCCATTACCGCTTCCTTTTTCCATCCCTTGTTCGCGCCACTTCTCCCGTTACCTATAGAGCATCTGACAAGTATTGGCGTTATGCTATGGAGCTTCTGAAAAGTAACGGCGTATTTCCGGTCCCGGCCGCTTGACGGCCATTGGCGCTAGCCGCCATTCGCGGCATCCATGGAATGGGAGCCGGCCCACGACATTACCTTTCAGTGGGGCGCTACGTCACCGACGTGACGGGAATGAATCGATCCGAACGGGACGCGAAGTGGCGGCGTGACTTCGCTTCCGTAGGTAAACTGACGGAAAGATTCGCGGTCGATCGAACGGCCTGGATCCGAAGTCGGTATCCCATGGGTCGGCGGAACCGAAAGACGAGGGACAAGGAGAGCAGATCTTGATCGTGACGATCGACGGACCGGCGGGCGCGGGAAAGAGCACGGCGGCGCACGCCCTAGCCAAAAGATTGGGATTCGACTTTCTCGATACGGGCGCGATGTATCGCGCGGTGACGTTGGCGGCGCTTCGCGCGGGCGTTTCACCGCGTGACGACGCCGCGCTTGCGACTCTTCTCGAGAGTTTGGACGTCGTCGTCTCGCACGGCAAGACCACGATCAACGGCGAGGATGTCTCCACCGACATTCGCACCGTCGAAGTCACGGATCAGGTTCGCCATTTCGCGGATCATGGTTTGGTCAGGAATCGTCTCACCGCCATGCAACGAAAGCTCGGGGAGACCGAGAATCTGGTGACGGAGGGACGCGATCAAGGAACCGTGGTCTTTCCGCACGCGGAGATCAAGCTGTACCTGACGGCGAGCGAGGAAGTTCGCGCGCAGCGCCGCCGGGATGAGTACCTTCGTCGCGGCAGGAATGTCCCGCTGGAAACCGTCCTTGACGAGCAACGTGCGCGCGATGATCAAGACTCCAATCGTTCGCTGGCGCCTCTAAAACCCGCCGACGACGCGCGCATCATCGATACTTCGAACCTGGATCATCAAGGCACGGTCGATCTACTGGAACGTCTGGTCCGCGAAGTGATGGCCTCTAGCTGATTGCATAGTTCGGCGTCATTCACGGGGGTGGTTTTCATTGTTCGTGGAAGGCGCCGGGCGCAGCGTCCGGGGAGGGAGCTTTGTCCGCCGCGTCCCGCAAACACCGGGTCACCAACTCCATGAGCTGAGCCGGATGCCACGGCTTTTGAATGAATCCCGCCAATCCTTTTCCTTGAAAACCAACCATGGCCTCATGCTCGTTGTACCCGCTGGTTAAAATGACGCGGACATCCTTCCGAATTTTGCGAAGTTCGCGAAACGTCTCTTCGCCCCCGAGTCGAGGCATGGTCATGTCGAGGATGACGAGGTCGATATCGTCGGCTCGCTGCCGAAACGCGTCGATCGCGGATCGGCCATCGGGCACGGCGATAACCTGCAAGCCCGTCTTTTGCAGCGCGCGACTCGCCACTTCTCGTACCGTGGGTTCGTCGTCCGCGACCAAAACCGTGCCGGTGGCAATCTGAACCGCGGCCTTCTCGACGGGCAAGGATTGAGGCGGCGAAACGCGAACCATTGCGGGAAGCAGGAGCTTGAACGTCGTTCCTTTGTCCGGTTCGCTGTAAACCTTGACCGCGCCTTTATGACTGCGGACAATTCCCAACACGGCGGCGAGGCCCAAGCCGCGCCCGGTAAACTTGGTCGTAAAAAACGGGTCAAAGATCTTTGCGAGGGTCTTTTTGTCCATGCCACAACCCGTGTCGGACACCTCCAGAAAGACGTAGGTCCCCTCTTGGACGTCCTTGTCGAGATAGGTCTCGCGAAGATAGTTGCGGTCGCATTCTTGAACGCCGGTAACGATATTCACCACTCCACTCTTCTCGCCGATCGCTTCCGAGGCATTGGTGATCAAGTTCATGACGATTTGCCGCATTTGAGTGGCGTCGGCGTTGACCGCTGGAAGCTGTCGATCGAGCTTGAATTTGAGGACCACGTTCTTGGCGATCGACACTTCGAGTAAATGACTCATCTCCTCGACGAGTTCGGTGAGATTCAATGGTTCTACGAGAAACTTTCCCTTGCCCGAGTAGGCAAGCAACTGTCGGCAAAGTTCGGCGGCTCGTCGCGCCGCCGTCTCGATGTTCGCGATAGTGTTGCGCGCGGGGGACGTAGGAGACATTTCGAGTAGCGCCAGGCCGGCGTTGCCCAAAATGCCAACGAGCAAATTGTTGAAGTCGTGCGCGATGCCTCCCGCGAGAACTCCGAGGCTTTCCAGTTTCTGCGTCTGCTGAACCTGGGATTCGAGCTTTCGCTGTTCGTCCTCCCGCAGTTTCTTTTCGGTGAGATCCTCGTGCATCAAAATGACGTTACGCAGGCTTCCATCAGGATCGAAAACCGGGTACGCGCGACCGCCTACCCACCTTTTTCGTCCCTTGCCAAGGGTACGTTCCGCGTCGTAGCGAGCGACGGGAATCTCCATCGATTCTCCACCGAAGGCCCGGCGAATGGGCTCGTGAATCCCCAAGGACTTCAGCTGTGGATCTTCGAGAATGTTGTAGTTCTCGAGATCATCCATCGAAAGGCCCCAGAGATCCATCCACGCGCGGTTCACCTGCAGGGTCCGCCCACGGGGGTCGAGAATCTGGATGCTGACCGGGGATTGCTCCACCAGCGTGCGGAACTGTTCTTCGCGGTGTCGGAGTTCAACTTCCATGTGATGACGGCGCGTGACGTCCCGGGAGACGGCGATGATTTCGCGAAGCTCACCTTCCCCATCGCCCGGAACACTGGTCGCGGTAGTTTCCATCCAGAGGGTCCGCCCCCCTTTGTCGACAAAGCGGCAGGTCATGTTGGCGGTGCGCGAACGTTGGCCAAGCACCGACCAAAGAATCCGGATCTTGGAAAGGTCGTCCGCGTGGACCAGATCGCAAAAGTGTTTGCCGATCAATTCCTTCGACTCGAAGCCAAGCAATCGACGGCAGGCGGGAGATACTTGCGTGAAATGGCCGGCAAGCGTATGCCGCGAAATCAATTCGGTGGCATGTTCCGCGATCATCCAGAGATAATCGACGTCGTCCAAGGGGGAATGCGACTTTTCGCCCACGCGTAATCCTCCACAGCATGGAACGATTGTAACGACGTCCTTCATGGGACGAAAGCTCGGTGGCCTGCCGCTCATTTTCGAGGGCGCGACCTACCGCTTCCGGTGGATCGTTCGGGCACGAAGCGAAAACTGGTTTCCTTGGGACATATCCCTGTCAAACCCTTGAGTTTCACCCTGATCGCCGTCACAATTGAAGCTTCAGATGCAGACGGCACGCCCCGCTACTCCGCGCCTCGAGGTCATTCGAAACGGGGCGGCCGCTTACGCGCCGTCTGAGCGAGCGAGGGTTCATGAAGCCACATCCTCAGTCAGCGCGGATCCATTCTTACCTTTGGAAACATCGAACGGACGAGGTAAATGATGGTGCGTGGAGTCGTGACGCGCATGCCCACCGTCTTTCTTGTCGACGAGGACGCACACATGCGTCGCTCGCTATGCCAACTTTTGGAGAACCGTGGATTTCACGTCGAATCGTTCATCGACCCTCCGGAGTTTTTCAAGCATTATGATCGAGACCGGCCCGGTTGCCTGGTACTGGACTGCGAACTCTCGGGGAATGTTGACCGCGATACGGAGTGCTGCCTACTCGAATGGTGCCAGCGTTTGCCGGTGGTGGTCATCAGCGCGGACGCGGAAGTGCAATACGTCGTCTCGGCTTTCAAGGCGGGCGTTCATGACTTTCTCGTCAAGCCACTTCAAACAGAACTCTTCGTGGCGACGGTTGGCCAAGCCGTCCGCCGCGACGAAGAGCATCGACGTAATCGCGAAACCGTCGAACGCTTGCGACCCTTGTTCGGCTCGCTTTCCGAGAACGAGTGGAGAGTTCTCAAGGGAATCGTGGACGGCCGAACCAGTAAACGGATCGCCAATGAATTGGGCAAGAGCCCCAAGACGGTCGAATACTATCGGAAAATGATCATGGCCAAGCTGAGCATCAATTCGGTCGCGGAACTGGTGCGCGCTTACCTTCGCGTTTTCCCCGAGGAGCCGACCGCCAAATACGCACAACGACAATACCGCCATGAGCCTGCCGGCGGCAGCTCAAGCCATTTCCCCGGCAACCTGGATGCGAGCCGACGTTCCTGAACCACGATGACTCGTTACTGCTCCGCGCCGTTAACCGCAGTCGGCTATGCGGTCACGACGGTGACGCTTTGTCCAAGCGTAACGTCCGTCGATTGGTTTTCGAGCCCCGTACATTCACTCGTGAACTGCTTTAGCCCAGAAGAGGGTCGGGATGGTCGGCAAGGTTGAGAAGGTACTCGCCGTAGTTGTTGCGCAGTGACTTGCCGATTTCCTTGACTTGCTCGGCAGAGATGTACCCCTTGCGAAGCGCGACCTCCTCAATGCAGGCGATCTTGAAGCCTTGGCGAAGCTCGATGGTTTCGACGAAGTTCGCCGCCTGGATGAGAGATTCGTGGGTTCCGGTATCCAACCAGGCGAATCCGCGGCTGAAGCGTTCGACCTGGAGTTCACCGCGCGCCAGATACTCCTTGTTCACGTCGGTGATCTCCAGTTCGCCCCGCGCGGAGGGCTTGAGATTCGCCGCGATGTCAACCACTTGATTGTCGTAAAAATACAATCCAGTCACCGCGAAATGAGACTTCGGCTTGGCGGGCTTTTCCTCGAGCGAAACCGCCTTGCCCGCCGAATCGAACTCGACCACGCCGTAACGATGCGGATCCTTAACGGCATAGGCAAAAACCGTCGCGCCGACGGGACATTGAGCCGCGCGCGCGAGCATCTCCTGGAATCGCTGGCCATAAAAAATGTTGTCCCCAAGAATCAACGCCACGTGATCCTTGCCGACGAACTCTCGTCCAATGATGAACGCTTGCGCCAAACCTTCCGGCCTGGGCTGGACCGCGTACTGGATATTGATGCCTACCTGATGACCGTTCCCCAGCACCCGTTCGAAACCGCCAAGGTCTTCGGGGGTCGAGATGAGAAGGATGTCGCGAATGCCCGCGAGCATGAGCGTCGACAACGGATAGTAGATCATCGGCTTGTCGTAGATCGGCAAGAGCTGCTTGCTCACGGCTCGGGTAACCGGATAGAGACGAGTTCCCGACCCGCCCGCCAAGATGATCCCTTTGGAGCAATGCTGCTTGCCGCTCATGCGCCTTGACCTACCTCTCCATGCACGATGGATGCCTAAATTGACATTTTTTCGTTTCATCGGCTGCCCTCGGATCGGGCAACCTTTTATCAATGTTCGAGAAGAACGGCCTCCAAGGTCAATCACGCCTGATCGCGGAACCATTCCATTTTCCAGGAGGAGGCATGGCGTGCGTTCCTCCCGGGTCCGTTTCCAGGCACGTCGACCGGCCGTTATTTCTCACTCGCCAATCCCAATCGTTCTCGACGATACTTGCCGGAAGTGACTCGTTCCACCCACTTCGGATTATCCATGTACCACCGAATCGTCAGCTCCAGTCCTTTTTCGAAATCGACGGACGGTGTCCAACCTAAATCCCGCTCGATCTTCGAGGCGTCGATGGCATAGCGGCGGTCGTGGCCAGGACGATCGGTCACAAACTTGATGAGGGACGTGCACGGTGAGTGCGGAAGCCCTGGCTTCAGTCGATCCACCGTGGCGCAGATCGCGTGTACCACCTGGAGATTGGTTCTTTCACAATTTCCACCGATGTTGTAGACCTCTCCCACCTTGCCCTTTTGGAGAACACGAAGAATCGCGGAGCAGTGATCTTCCACGAAGAGCCAATCGCGAATGTTCTTCCCATCCCCATAGACTGGAAGAGACTTGCCTTCAAACGCGTTGGAGATCATGAGCGGGATCAGTTTTTCCGGAAACTGGAAGGGACCGTAATTGTTGGAACAATTGGTCGTGAGCACGGGCAGTCCGTAGGTGTGGTGAAACGCTCGGACAAAATGATCGGAGGCGGCCTTCGACGCGGAATATGGTGAGTTCGGAGAGTACGGAGTGGTTTCCGTGAACTTACCCGTGTCTCCCAGCGAGCCATAGACCTCGTCCGTCGATACGTGGAGAAACCGAAACGCATCCTTCCTGGCGTTCCCCAGCGAGTTCCAATAACCCCTCGCCGCGTTGAGTAGTTCAAAGGTACCCACCACGTTCGTCTCGACGAACTCCCGCGGCCCGTCAATGGAACGGTCTACGTGAGACTCGGCAGCAAAATTCACCACGCCGTCGACGTCGTGCTCTTTGAGCAACCGTCCCACCAGGTCCCCGTCCCGAATGTCTCCCTGGACAAAGATGTGGTTGGGATTGTCCATGACGGAAGCGAGCGAATCGAGGTTCCCCGCATAAGTCAACTTATCCAGATTGACAATCCGGGAATCCTTCGCCTTGGCGAGCGTTTGCCTGACGAAACATCCGCCGATAAATCCGGCGCCGCCGGTCACCAAGAGCGTTACCATCACGGATTTCCTTAGAGAGGGGTCCGGGTTCGTGTTTGGCGATAATGTACGATAATTTTCCATAGTTGTCAGGTAGGACTCGGACTTGCGGCAAAGGAGTCGTCCTGTGGAACGTCACTTGCGCTTCCCGGAACGCCTAATTGCATAAACCTATTCACAGGAAAGCTTTGCGATTCCATGCGAAAATCCATGCTCCGTTGATTCTCTTGACGGAAAAGCCGGGAGGAGGTAGACCCGAGTCGAATCGATTGTCAAGGCATTTTGCCGCCGCGGTTGGACGAAGGATTCGGGAGCCTCGATCCCATGTTGAAGCAGCGATCGGATCAAGCATTTTTGGTTCTGCTTTGCGTTCTCGATCTAGTCGCCACGTCGTTCTGTTGGGTAGGCGCCTATTTCCTCCGATGGAATACGGGAATTGCGCCCGCCGACGGGATCCCCCCCCTTTGGTGGTGTATTCGAGCATTGCCCATTGTCCTGGTCATCGCGCTTTTCAGCTTTCGGATGACGGGCCTGTATCAGTTGGGTCGGCGTTGGACGCTTAGCCAGGAGTTGGCGAGGATATTCAAAGCGGTCGGCCTGATGTTGTTGCTGTTGCTGACAACTACCTTTTACATCAAGAACCCTTACGAATCCCGCTTGGTGAGCGTCTTCTTCTTCCTGAGCACCGTCGTCATGTTATTGGTCGTGCGGCGGGGATTTGCCGCCTATTTTCGTCAACGGCGGAAGCTGGGAACCAAGGGGCGCGCGTTGATCGTGGGAAGTGGGCGAAACGCTCGGCGGGTTGAAAAAGCGCTCCGGAGAAACAACTGGTTGGCGCTGACTCCCATGGGATTTGTTGATGACGTTCCTTCAGAGGAAAAGTACCACGTCAAACAAACCGTGGGAACCATCGACGACCTCCCTGAACTCATCGAGAACCATCAAATCGATTACGTCTTTCTCGCCCTACCCTTGCACCGATTTGCGGAAACGCGCCGGATCCTTCGAAAACTGGCCAATACGCTGGTCGAGGTACGCCTCGTGCCCGATATGCCTCACATGGAGGCAATGAACGTAAAGGTCAACGATTTGGAGGGATTGCCCGTGTTCAACCTCCGGGGAACCCCGCATGGGTTTTCCGATGCCGTGGTCAAGCGGGCGATGGACGTGGTGTTCTCGGCTTTCGGATTACTCGTCTTGTCCCCGCTACTTCTCGTCATTGCCGCCATCATCAAACTATCTGACAAAGGCCCGATCTTTTATTCCCAGGAGCGCATGGGACTCAACGGGCACCGGTTTTACATGTACAAGTTTCGCAGCATGCGTGTGAACGCGGAAGATTCCACCGGCCCGGTCTGGGCATCGCAGGGAGATCAGCGACGAACCAAGTTCGGCTCTTTTCTCCGAAAGACGAGCCTCGATGAGTTCCCCCAGCTCATCAACGTTCTTAAAGGGGACATGAGCCTCGTGGGTCCGCGACCCGAGCGGCCATTCTTCATCAGCAATTTCCGCAAGTCGATTCCCAAATACATGCTCCGCCACGCGGTGAAGGCGGGGATGACGGGTTGGGCACAGGTCAATGGCTGGCGGGGAAATACCTCCTTGCGCAAACGCGTACAGTACGACCTCTACTACATCTCTCATTGGTCGGTCTGGCTCGACATCCGGATCATTTTCATGACCGTGTTTCGCTCCATGTGGGATAAAAACGCCTATTGACGGCGCATGACCAGGGCCCGTCCATCGAATTCCACGAGACCCGCGGATCGACTTCAGGTCCGCGAGATTCCCGTTGCAAATCCCTCTCCGTCGATAACGGATTACTCGCCGATTCCAAAGCGATTGACTTGCCGAAAAGGGAGCCGAGAACGGTCGACCATAACCATCGGGGACCAATATATGCACCATTTACGGGGGTAGGGTCACGGTGAGGGGATCAAATACCGCCCCGCCAATCGGACGGTGGATTCAAGGATTCGTCGTTCGCTCCCCAGGAAAGCTGGATTGGCAATGAGGATTCCCGCGAGCGTAGAATATACGATGACCGTAAGCAGGTTCTCGTTCGTGTTCGCCGAGCACCACCGGTAAGGTTCTCCGATGGCGTCCTGAATCTTCAGGTGGATTGGATGCTTGGCGATCGACGTTGGATCGTATGGAGCGGGGATTCCTGTCTTCGGGAAGCGGGACACCGATTTGAAGGTGCGGTTCATGGGTGGCAGTGAAGCGTCCCAGGAGAACGTGGGCCGCGACGGCAATTCGGATTCTTCCACGCGGGATTTGCTCGGCCAGCGGCTTGGCGACTTCCTAATCCAACGTCGCTTGGGTAGCGGCGGAATGGGAGAGGTTTACCTCGCGGAACAGGTCTCGCTCAAACGGCTTGTCGCGCTCAAGGTCTTGCGCGCGGACTTGATGGCGGACGAAAACTACTGCCGGCGCTTCGAAGCCGAGGCGATGGCGGTCGCACCCATCAATCACCCCAACATCGTCTCCGTGATCGCCATCGGAAAGGAATCCGGTCTGCGATGGATCGCGTTGGAATATGTCCCGGGCATGAATCTCCGGGAATACATCGCGCGTAAGGGGCCAGCCGATCTCGCGGTTGCATTGAATGTCGTTCGCAAGATCGCCGCCGCCCTCGATCGAGCGTCCCAGGAAGGGATCGTTCACCGGGACATCAAGCCGGACAACGTCCTTCTCACGAAAAAAGGAGACGTGAAAGTCGCCGATTTCGGGCTCGCCCGTCAAGTCACTCGAGATGCCGTCGAACTAACGCAAAGCGGCATGACCATGGGTACGCCGCTTTACATGAGCCCGGAGCAGATTGAAGGCAAGACCGTTGATATCCGAAGCGACATCTACTCGTTTGGCGTAACCTGCTATCACATGCTCACAGGCCAGCCCCCGTTTCGCGGCGAAACGGCGATGGCTGTCGCGATTCAACATCTCAAGAGCACCCCCGATTCGCTCAGCGAACAGCGTCCGGATCTACCTGCCGGCTTGAACGCGATCGTCGAGAAGATGCTCGCCAAGGAACCCGCGGATCGGTACCAAACGCCAAAGGAAATCCTTCGAGATCTCGCCAAGGTAAGAAATCAGCGCACGGCGGAGATGCGCGCGATTCCAGGCAATTCATTGGACACGAACGAGGACATCGAAGCATCGGACGAGTTTCCCGTTCTCGACGCCGGCGGCGAGGAGACTGCCGAGTTTCGGCCTCCTCTCTGGCGACGCCTTCGGCCGACCAAAGGGAACTCCCTCGCGATTGCAGGTCTGTTGCTAGCGTCCGTTGCGGGAGGAATCATCTCGTGGAACTTGCGTGAACCGGATCTCTCCCAGGCCAACCTTCCCAACCTGGCCGACCGTATCAAGGGGGCCGCCGGTTCGGTGAGAAAACGCGCGGACGGATGGGTGCAATTGCTTTATGCCCGGAGCGTACTTCCCGAAAAGGATCGCGAAGCGGGTCTCTGGGCCGTCATCTTGAATTATCCGTACCACGAAGAACCCGCCATCGAGGCTGGCCAGGAACTCATGGAGAGATACCTGACGCGCGGCGAC
The DNA here is from genome assembly GCA_046350335.1 of Planctomycetota bacterium. Lineage (GTDB taxonomy): Bacteria > Planctomycetota > Planctomycetia > Kolteriales > Kolteriaceae > JAXMAQ01. The sequence goes on along the minus strand of JAXMAQ010000054.1, from coordinate 41,764 downwards.
TATGACTCTGCGCTCATACTCGCGGATCAGCTGATTAAACGGGACAGCCCCAAGGAACAGATGTTTGGCTTCCTCTTTCAAGGCATCATCCAAAGCCGAAGAAGCCAGCCGGACAAATCCAATGAAAGCTTCGTGGACATGATCGAATGCTCCAAAAAGGTGACTTTGGAACCCACTCAACTTCAATGGCTCGCTCGACAGTATTTCCTCGCGCTTGACCTCAATACCAAGCTACTGGGGCAAACCGCCCCACCGGAGGATCTCATCCGGCGTTTTCGCGAGAACTTTCTCAAAGGGAATGGTGGGGTCGGCAGACCTGGTTAGCGATCCCATGGGACTCGAAAAAAGCGAAGCAACGACGGGAAGGGGAACCCGTCGAGGTTGAGTTGTAGATGGTCTTTTGGAAGATACTGGCTGGATGTTGGAAGGATATTGGATAGGTTTCAAGCAGGGTGGTCGTCAGCAAAGCTTCGTCACTGAACAACCTGAGGTCATCTTCAACTCAACCTCGATCCTTTGTTCCTACCCAGGAATAAGCCTTTCCCTCAGCTTCCGGACATGAAATTTGTGTTTTTAAAATCCAATCCTTTCGCTGCCGTTTCGATCACCGAAAGCAACTGCTTAATAGTCGTTTAAGGTGATATGCTTTCGACGTGATCGGAACCGGAGAGCGTGGCGAGCCGAGCCAAGACCTCCATGTCCACCGTGGGATGGATCGGCCGGACGGAATCGTCGGCGAAAAGAAAATGGATGATCCCCGCGTGGTAGCTGCCCCAGCCACGCTTGCAGGGTTGGGAGTTCCCCTTGCCGGGAATGGAAGCGCACTTGTCATAATCTCCCGAGAGAATACGCGCCTGCGGCGTGACGCTCGAGAGTGAGTAGTGGCCGTAGGAATAAGCCCAGAACGTGCGAAACTGCAAACTCGTTCGCGTCGAACTCTCTCCCACGAGAAGCGTGTTCGACAGTCCGTCGGTCACGTCCTTGATCCTCTCGTTGGTAAAGCCTCGAATACCGACCGTGTGAAGAATTCCACGCGACCCCTTTGGGTATTGCACGAACTCCGCGGAATCCAAAAAATTGAGACCGTCGCTCCGACCACTGACCCCCCGATAGGAGCCTGGTTTGTAAGGAGCCGCCAAGGCGTAAATCCCACCGGGTCCGGAGCCAGGCACATCCAGTCCGTCGGTGTTCGGATCGGCGGGACACGCGAAAACCGCCACTGCCGCCTCGCGAACCGATTGATTCGGTGGCGCTTCGTTGAATTCCCCGTCGTGATATCGGTCACGCAGCGGTTCATAACCGAGAAAGGGAAGAATCGCGATCGCCCAGTTGATGCCGCTCTGCGAGGGAAAGCCCGTACCCCCTCCCACGGGAGAACAAATGCCTTCCGTCAACGTCGTGTTGCCCGCGGGAAAGACATGGTAGCTGTCGTGATAGGCATAAATCGCCATGCCGATTTGGCGAAGATTACTGGCGCACGACATCTTGGCGGCCGCACTCCGCGCCGCCTGAACCGCCGGCAGCAACAGCGCGATGAGCACGGCAAGAATCGCGATGACCACCAGCAGCTCAATCAAGGTAAAACCACGCCGCCGAGTCGTCATTGCCCGGTCCCTTTCCCCGCTCGACGCCGGCGGTGCCAGAAGATACCCAATCCACTCGCGGCACTGACGAGTACGAAAGTGCTCGCCTCGGGCACGGCGGCGATTCCCTGGGGATCCATGACCCAGATCTGATAGCCGCTGCTTTCCTGATTGAAGATGCCAACGACGTCAAACGCCCCCAACGGAGCCTCCAGGTCGAGAAAATCTTTGTTCAATCCCAACTTCACGCGAAGCGTCCGCCCGGATTCGTCCGTGACGAAGACCTCGCCATCCGGCGTCCATCCCGCATCGCTCATCAAGTGGACATTCTGAAGCCGCACGAGTTGCGACTGAAACCGTTCACCGCCAATATTGCCCGTGAAATCGAAGATGTCCTGATCGAGTTCGTTCTTGACGTCCGAGATGGTGATGTCGACTGGCGAGGGGAGTCCATGGTTCTTCTGTAGAACTACGATCTCGAAATCGTTGTCCGGATCGTTCGAGTGAGCCTCGTTGACGTTGTACTTGCCACCGAAGGGAAGCCCCACGCGGGCTCGAACCTCGACGAGATCCCCGACCTCGAGCGTGCCATCGAGCGTGAGGCGCTGAAGTTCGCCGAGCCACTGTTCGTTCGAGTAGCTCGCCAACGAATCCGCGACCCACGGAAAATTGCCGTAGTTTTGTGCCATGTACAGGGCAGTCCCTCCTTGATCCGCCGGGTCGACCGACTGGATGAACATCTGCCATTGGGCGCCCAATGCAAATGCCGTCGAACCACCGGACCAGGGAATGAAGTTCGGCGTGCCATCGAGCATGTCGGAGGGATTGTTTAAGATGACGCCCGTCAACTTGATCGGAAATGAATCGCCGGAAAACGCGGGACTGCCGTTTGCCAGGGATGCCTGCAGTTGTCGATGTTTCGTGTAAGGCAGGCTTTCCCAATCCGTATCCGCCCGGCCAATCGCCGGAAAAACGGCCATCAACAACAACGAGAGCCATTGACGAGTGACGGTGACATGGCAGCGGGTGAATGCGCGAAGCAGGTTTCGACTTTTCATGACGCAATAACTCCTTTTGATGAATCTTCGATTGCTTTGGTGGCGCGGACAACTTCCACGAGCAGCGCGAGGCAAAGCTAAACCGAATGCCCCATGCATGGCGCGGATCCAGGGACCAGCGATCCCGCCAAGGAAAATCGGCTTTGCATCTAACGCTTGCGAAGTCGTCGATCAGTAACAGTGGTTTCCGAAAAACGCGCACCGATCCGAGAGATGGGAAAGGAATCCTATCCCATGGGGGACCAAGCGTTCCGGAATATCGGCAAGAAGGGAATTCCGTGAGTTCACGTTCGACCTCCTTCATTCGCGAGAAAGGTAATTTTCTCGCATAAGAAGACGATTCAACGTGCCATCCGGTCTAGCCTCGGGGGTGAATGAAATTCGTTTCGCGGGGCGTTCCAACACGTGGACCATACCATTGATCGCCGGGGCGCCAAGGGGGTGGTCATTTTTTGTCTGGGCGGTCCTAACTAAGCCCTTCTACCTTCGTGCCATCTTGATGGCAGTACCGGACTTTATTGAACATCAAAAACACCATGTCGTTACGCTAGGGCAGTCCGTTTGGAGAGCCCTGGCGGAAAGCGGCCCGGCCCCTCGACATTACTCTTCTGAAAAACGCCCCAATTTTCAAGCACGGCCAGGGTTCGAGACTACAACTTTATGTCCGATTTTCAGGTTCGCTGCGTATGAACCGTGCCGGTTCCATCTCTCTTCATTGGACTTCGACATACCGACACTCGACGCATGCCCGCGGAAGCAACGGGACGCCAACAATGCGGATTGCGATCATAGGGACGGGAGTTTCTGGTCTGGTGGCGGCGTACCGCCTTCACCAGGACCATGACATTTCCCTCTTCGAGGCAAGCGACTACCTCGGAGGGCACGCGAACACCGTCACCGTCGAAGCGGGCAGCGAGACCCACGCCGTCGACACGGGGTTCGTCGTCTTCAATGAATGGTGTTATCCCAACTTCATTTCCCTCTTGGACGAACTTGGCATCGGCTCGAAGCCCACCTGCATGAGCTTCAGCGTCCGCGATGAATACACCGGCCTGGAATACAACGGTCACTCGCTCAATACCCTATTCGCCCAACGACGAAATCTTCTACGCCCCGCCTTTCACCGCATGCTGTACGACATCCTGCGGTTCAACAAGGACGCCAAAGAGCTGCTGCGATCGAAAACGAACGAAACGGTTGGCGAGTTCATCACTCGATTGGGGTATGGTCCGGAGTTCAGTCGGCATTACCTTTTGCCCATGGGCTCGGCGATCTGGTCCTGCCCATTGGGAACGTTTGCACATTTTCCGATACGTTTCATCGCCGAGTTCTACGAAAACCACGGGCTCCTCAATCTCCGGAACCGGCCGACCTGGCGGGTGGTGAAGGGTGGATCACGAACCTATGTCGAAGCCATTTCCCGCGGCTTTCGCGATCGCGTGCGACTATCAACCCCCGTCGTCAAGATCTACCGGTTCCACGATTGCGTCCACGTACACCCCGAGCACGGCTTGCCAGAGCAATTCGACCACGTGATTTTCGCCTGCCACAGCGATCAGGCGCTTCGGATACTCGGCGACGCCGCAACGCCGACGGAACGGCAATTGTTGACGGCTTTCCCCTATGAAAAGAACTCCGCGGTGCTTCACACGGATGTTTCGCTTCTGCCCCGTAACCGGCGGGCTTGGGCAAGCTGGAACTACCGCGTGGGCAAGGACGAGTGGGCGCCCGCGACCGTCACGTACAACATGAATCTCTTGCAGGGCATTCGCTCCCCGCAGACCTATTGCGTGACGCTCAACGACGATGACCGGATAAATCCCGAGCGCGTGATTCGCCGGTTCGTTTACCACCATCCCGTTTTCACGGTGGCCCGCGACGCGGCTCAGGCGCGCCATCACGAACTACTGGTCGACAACCGCACCTCTTTTTGCGGCGCGTATTGGAGAAACGGCTTCCACGAAGATGGTGTTGTAAGCGCGCTAGCCGTGGTGGATGCACTCAAATCGTTGTCCAGAGACCGTCGGCGCTCTGCGGCGAACCAGATCGATTCCGTTCCCCACATGGTGACTACCAAGCCATGAATCCCGCCAGTTGTCTTTACGAGGGGATGGTCCGACACCGTCGGCATGCGCCAACGCCTCACGCATTCCGTTACCGGCTCTTCATGGTTTATCTCGACCTTGCCGAATGCCGATCAGCTTTTCGCGGAAGATGGTTCTGGTCCACGTCGACACCCAATATCGCCTGGTTTCGCCGCCGGGATCATCTCGGGCCGGTGAGCCAGCCGCTCGATCAGGCCGTGCGAGATCTTGTCGAATCTCGGCTCGGGCGTCGGCCCCGGGGCCCCGTCCGCTTGCTGACGCATTTCCGGTACTTCGGTTTCGCGATGAACCCGATCAGCCTTTACTACTGTTTCGCGGACGATGATTCACTCGACGCGGTGGTGGCCGAGGTAAACAACACCCCATGGGGCGAGCAGCATTGCTACGTTCTCGACACCAGCCAACGAACGGGGAACGCGGGTTCCATCGAGATGAAAAAGGAGTTTCACGTTTCGCCATTTCTGGGCATGGACTTCGACTACGAATTTCAACTCTCCCCGCCAGGCTCGTCGCTTGTCCTGGGAATCAAGAATATTCCTCGCGGAACGTCGAAGGCGCCCGCATTCGACGCGCATTTGGCGCTTCGTCGACTTCCCCTTGACGGCCGATCGTTGGCCTATGCCTTGGTCCGCTATCCCTGGATGACGCTCCAGGTCTTTCTCGCCATCTACTGGCAGGCGTTTCGCCTCTGGCGCAAGCGACTGCCGTTTGTCCCACACCCAAAATCTCATTCGTCCCACGCGTCAACCGCTCATGCCGCGAAATTCGACTCGACTTGTAATGACATTCCAGTCCGGGTGACCGACTAATGGATTTAGACACTTTGCCTCTCGCGGAATGCCTCCCCACGGAACTGCCAGCATTGACCAAGGAGAGTCTCATCGACCGCCTGGCCAGGTCCACGTTGACAAAACGTCTCCATGGCATGCGTGGCGGCGCCCTGGTGTTGCGCGATTCCGCAGGGACCGTTCGCCTCGGCGAGACCAGCGATCTCGAGGCAACGGTGAAGGTTCATCGCCCCAGGTTCTATCGACGCGCCATCCTGGGGGGATCCCTTGCCGTCGCGGACACTTATCTGCAAGGAGATTGGGATTGTGACGACCTCACCAGTCTCTTTCGACTTTTCCTGCGAAATAGCAACGCTTCTGATCGTTTGGACAATCGCTTTGCGAAATGGATGAATCTTGGTAATCGCGTTCTGCATCTGCTCCGCAATAATTCCATCAAGGGAAGTCGAAAGAACATCCAGGCCCATTATGACCTTGGAAACGATTTCTATCAGATGTGGCTGGATGAAACGATGGCCTATTCGAGCGGCATCTTCTCACGATGGGACGCGTCGATGAAAGAGGCATCGACCGAGAAATTCGACCGCATCTGCCGCAAGCTGGCCCTGCGTCCGACGGACAACGTGCTCGAAATCGGGACCGGATTTGGCGGCCTGGCGATGCACGCGGCCAAGAACTACGGTTGTCGCGTCACCACGACGACGATTTCCAACGAACAATACGCCTTCGCGCGCCAGCAGATCGATCGGCATGGATTGTCGGACCGAATCACCTTGCTCCAGCGGGACTACCGCGATCTCGCCGGCCGTTTCGACAAGATCGTCTCCATCGAAATGATTGAAGCCGTGGGACACCAATACCTGGATCAATTCTTCCGGCAGTGCGGCAATTTGCTCCGCGAGAACGGCACCATGCTGCTGCAATCGATCATCATGCCGGAAAAGCATTACCCGCGCTATCTGAGTTCGGTAGATTTCATCCAGCGATATGTCTTTCCCGGGGGAAGTCTTCCTTCGGTATCGGCACTTCTCGAATCGGCAGGACGCACGTCGGACCTGCGTTTCGTTCATCTCGAAGATTTCGCGCCCCACTACGCCGAAACGCTCCGCCGATGGCGCGGTTCATTCCATCGCCACATCGACGCCGTTCGTGGACTTGGCTACCCGGAGCGTCTCGTGCGAATGTGGAATTACTATCTCTGTTACTGCGAAGCCGCCTTCGAAGAGCGGTATATCGGCGTCATGCACCTGCAGTTCGACGGGCCACGTTGTCTTCGCGATCCCATGGAAATCGGAAGACGCGCCGAATCCTACCCCGTCGATCGGGCCGATCCTTGCCTCAATCCCCAAACGGCTTCCAGGTTGATCGGAGGCGCGCTATGACTCTTATGGACTGGGGCATTGAAGCGGTCGAACGAGGACTTACTCCCGACGCGCTCACGCGATTGGCCATTCGCCGACTCTGTGCTCGGCGACTAAACGAGTTTGATTCGCTACCGTTGAATCCCCCGACGACGGCGAAGGAACGCTTCCTCGACTCACTGCGTTCCGGCCCGATTGCCTTGGTTCCCGAGAAGGCGAACGAACAGCACTATGAACTTCCGCCCGAGTTCTTCGAACTCGTGCTCGGCCGGCGAAGAAAATACAGCTGCTGTTTTTTCGAGACCGATCGGTCCACGCTTGATGAAGCGGAAGAGTCCGCGCTTTCCATCACCTGCGAAAGTGCCGAGCTCGTCGATGGCCAGAAGATCCTCGAACTGGGGTGTGGCTGGGGTTCACTGACGCTCTGGATGGCGGAGCGGTATCCCAAAAGCCGCATCACGGCGGTATCGAACTCCGTCCCCCAGCGACGATTCATCGAAACGCAGGCCAAGTCGCGAGGTCTTCTCAACGTCCAAGTCGTCACCGCGGACATGAACGAGTTCGTCCCCCCCGCGGTCGGCTACGATCGGGTCGTTTCGGTCGAAATGTTCGAGCACATGCGGAACTATCAGATGCTTCTGGCTCGGATCGCCGACTGGCTCGCGCCGGCGGGCAAACTCTTTGTCCATATCTTCTGCCATCGCGAGTACTGTTACCCGTTCGAGACGGAAGGCTCGGGAAACTGGATGGGGCGGTATTTCTTCACGGGCGGCATGATGCCGAGCGCGAACCTTTTGCGGTCCTTTGACGGTCACCTCGTGGTTCAAAAGCAGTTCTCGTGGAACGGCCGGCATTACCAACGAACCGCGGAAGCCTGGCTTGAGAAGATGGACAAGCATCAAGCCGAAGTGCTTTCGATCCTGGCCAATGCGTACGGGAAACAGGAGGCACGGCGTTGGTTGCATCGCTGGCGGGTCTTCTTCCTCGCCGTCGCCGAACTCTTCGGCTACGACAAGGGCAACGAATGGTTCGTCTCCCACTACCTGTTGGAACATGCCCGCCGGCAGTAAAAGAGACCGACTTTCTCTCCGTCTAATTCACTTTTCGTCGGCGGGAGCGGACTTCGAAAGCTTTTCGATGATCCGAGAAATTGTGCCGAAGGCTTTGCCAACTTCCGCCCCTGTTTGGACGACACCTTTTACCTCTGGATCCGAGGAGAATCGAAACTTCCGCAGGTTTTCGACGAGTCGGTCATCTGGATGTAACGAATTGACGAACGCGTCCCATTCCGACTTCTCCAACTTTCCAAGCGAGTTGTACCAGAGGACGTAATCGAAGAGCTCTTGTTGCGTGAATACCGGCACGCCAAAGTGTTTTATTTGTTCAGTCTCGTTAGGTTCGGCCCATTGCGCGTGCAATTGGGTGGGCAAACCTTGCTTTCCATTCATGTCGATCTTCCACCGCACCTGTTTCGATTCCTCTTCCCATTTGCCATTGGTGAAAACGGGCTCCATGCCGATTGCGAGCGTCACGTCGAGTTCCGTGGTGTCGCCAAACAATGGAAAATCAAACAGACCAACCTTGGCATACTCGAAGAGAACGTCGATCGGCTGCGGCTCCGCGCCCGAACCGTACTTCTTTTTCCATTCCTCTTTCAAACGGGCGAATTCCGGTCTGGCGCCAAGATATCCATCGAGGGATGCCGACAGCGCATTGGCGTCACGAAGAAAATCCATCGAACGGGGTCGAGGTGCTTCATCGGCTAATCCAAGTTTTCGACCGATACGCCGATCGAACTCTTGTGCAATCATCGAGCCGTCCAGCGCCGTCAGTGCCGGCAAATCCTTTGGCGTGAGGTATTCCCGCTCCACAAGATACTGCAGGCATCGAATGGCCACATCCTCGAGCTTGGCGTCTGATTCCGACGAGCTCGCCGTCGAACTTGCAGTCAGAATGGTGAAACTAATGTTCGCCAAGTCCCGGCGAACGTCGACATCCAGCCAATGTCGAACGACACGCCAATTCGGCTCCTTGCCTAACTCTCCCTCGAGCCATTCGATCACCAGGTCGACCAATCGATCGCACGCCTTGCGACGCTCCTCGATTTGCCCGACAAGGTCGTCGTTGCCCCCGAACCGTTCAAGGTAAAGTGAGGCAGTTCCAAAAGGACTGGTCCATCGTGCAAAGTTTCCATGGTTTTGAATATCGACCGGCATCTTGCCCGCGAATCGTCCGTGGAACTCGTGCTTTTTGACGCGATTCTCGTCGGGTTTCGAGTCGTAGACGGACGCTATCTTCGTCAATTCGTTGGCAGGGAACTCAAGCAGTCGTCCATCCTTGCCATTGACCGTTTCGACCAACCAACAAGTCAGCTTGCGATTCATCGCGTCGTTGTCGGGACGCAATTCAATCCGGTAGTGATAGGTTTTGCAGCCCGAGAAAAACGCAAAAAGCCCCAGTAACAGCACGGTTCTCTTGGAATGTGCGACGGTCGCCATCGAACGGTCTCCTACTCGAAAACACTTCAGAACGCGTACTGGGTGCGTGGGAATTTTTTCCTTGCTCATTCGTCTTGTTAGCCAGGAAACTGTGGCATTTGAGCAAGCGTATTCTCGCCACTCGGAAAATTCACGCCGACGGGCACGGTCGCTTGCAATCAATCGGAGAACAAACCATGTCGCCAGCGAAAAGCCGATGGTGCGCGTTCGTCCTCGTTCTCATCGCGATTCCCTCTTCGTTGCATGCGGAAGTGGTGATTCCTTCTCGATTCGGCAAGGAGATCGGGGAGAAAGTCGACGTTGTCGCGAAGAGTGAAGTAGATCGCCAGCAGCTGGTCGGACTCGCCGTCGGACTAGTCCGGGGTGGCCGGATCGTCTACCTCGCCGGCTACGGATTCGAGGACCGGGAGTCGAAAACGCCAGTAACGCGAGATACTCGGTTTCGCTGGGCCTCCGTCTCCAAACCGGTCACCGCCGTCGCCGCCATGCAGCTCGTGGAGAAGGGCGCGCTGGACTTGAATGCCGACATTCGCGAGCATGTTCCTGAGTTCCCCGATCATGGCGAAAGGATTTCCCCTCGGCATCTGCTCTGCCATCAAGGAGGCATCGTTCACTATTCCAATGGCAAGGTCGTTCGGACCCGTCGAACCTACGATTCCCCACATCCGTTCGAGAACGTGATCATCGCGCTCGACACCTTCAAGGAGTCTCCCCTTCTGAACAAACCGGGGGAGAAATTCAACTATTCGACGCACGGCTACATTCTGCTGAGCGCCGCGGTCGAGCGCGCGGCGGGCAAGCCGTTCGCGGAGTACGTGCAGCAGAACGTCGCCCAGCCGATTGGGATGAAGACGTTCGAGCCGGACTATCAGTGGCGAGAAATTCCAGGTCGCGCGGTCGGATACCGCAAGATTGCCGGCCAGACTCTTCGTTCCACCGATACCGACGTGAGTTGGAAGCTTGGCGGCGGTGGCTTCCTTTCGAGCATCGACGACCTGACGCAATTTGGTGCCGCCCTCGTGACGCAGCAACTTCTCGACAAGAAAACTTACGAGCAGATGTGGAAAGCGCAAAAACTCGCGGACGGTAAGCCGACCAACTACTCCCTCGGGTTTCGCGTCTCGGGCAAAGGGTTAGATCGGCAGGTTTCCCATAGCGGCGCCCAAGAGAAGACGCGAACCTATTTGCTCATGGTTCCTGGCAGAAAAGTCGCCGTCGCCGTCATGACCAATTCCGAATACGCCAAACCAGAACCCATCGCCAACAAGCTTCTCCCACTCGTACTCCCGCAAGCGGCCGTGGCGAAAGTGGACGCCCGATGACGCCAACACGGAACGCCGGTCGATCCAGACTAGAACGATTCTCATGCCAAAAAATGACCACTCGCCAGGTCCTTTGGTTCCATGGAGACTGACACCTTGATCGGTCTCCTTGAGCCCTTTTCCCGCCACCCATCCACTCTGGTTACGCCTTCTCAAATGACACTGCGCCGCATTCCGTGCCTCCCAAACTACCCATTTCCCCATGCTGAATGGTTGCCGAGAATCCTGCATTGCAAATACTGGATCCGAATTTGAGGTTCTCTTTCGTGAAGCGGTGGAGTTTGCCGATAGTGATGAAGATGCATTCTTTGCGGGTTATTCGTTTTCGGTGCGTAAAACTTTTCCTAACAGATTCGGCTGCGTGCCGGAGGACCTTCCGTTGACAATCAACGTACGTCCAGTTGTTGCCCCTGGGAGATTCCCGCTCGCGCTCCTTTTCGCGATTGGATTTTGGGCGAGTCCCGTTTCCGCTCAGGAACCGCCTACCACGACGCCCCCCCCGGCCGGGGAAACCGTATTGGTGCCTGAACCGGCAACGGACGACTATCAAGAGGCGCCAGGTGCCACGGTGGATTCCGTCCGCTCCGAACTGTTCCTCGGCTTGACCGCGGATCAGTACTTGCTCCCCGCCGTTGGTCCAAGACCTTATGCGGACTACGCGCCCGAGGGTTTCTACCCGCTTGATTACCAAGAGGCGCCGGGAGCCGCCCAGTATGAACCGATTACACCGCCGGAAACCGTCGATTCCGAAGAGGCGAGACGATTTGCGTCCCGCGGCATTTTGCCGGAGTCTTTTTTGGTGCCCGCGACCGGCACGTCGCTCCGGTTTAGTGGTTTCGTCCGCCTGGGAAGCACGTTTGATTTCGATCCGATTGGGACGCCAGACCAGTTCGTCACCAACACGATTCCGGTTCCGCAGGAGAGTGGCCAAAACGTCAACTTCAGCGCGCGGCCGTCGCGATTGAGCTTCGATACGTGGACTCCCACCTCCTTAAACGACTGGAACGTGCACACGCTGGTGCAACTCGACTTTTTCAGTGGAGCGGCTCCCGGTGTCGGTTCGTCGAGTAATCCTCGCCTACGATTCGCGTACGTGGACTACGGCTATTTCCGCGTCGGTCAGGACACGACCGTGTTCATGGACCCGCAATCGTTCCCCTTCACTGCCGACTTCGCCGGCCCCCGAGGCCTAGTCAACGTGCGGCAAGGCCTGGCGCGCGTCACGTTGCCGATGGCGGACCAGTGGTTCTGGGCGGCGGCCGTCGAACAGCCCTTTTCCGACATTACGACGTATGGTTTGGGCGAAAATGTTCAGGACGTCCCCGACATGACCACGCATATCCGCTACCAGGGCGACTTCGGTCACGCGCAGATCTCGACCATCGGTAGGGCAATCGGATACGAGCCGAACGACGGAGATACGACACGCCGGGCCGGCTGGGGCATGAACCTAACGACCAATTTTCACCCGTGGGCCATCTTGTTGGACGAGAACCCCGTGCGGGATCCCGATCCGAGTGGCCTTGCGCGAAGTCGATTTCGGCTTCAGTACGCCTTCGGTTGGGGAATCAGCCGCTACATTCAGGACACCAGCGGTCTCGGCTTGGACGGTGAGGTTGATCCGATCACCGGGTCTTTCGACTTGCTTTATGCCGTCGGCTGGACCGTCAGTTACGAGCACTGGTTCAACGCAAAATGGCTGACCAACATCACCTATTCCGACGCTTCCACCGCGCATAACGCGAACCAACCGGGAAGTACCTACGCGGGAGCGAACTATCTCGCCGCCAGTCTGTGGTGGATTCCCGTCACCGACATGTCCATCGGCGTCGAGTACCTCTACGGGGAGCGCGAGAACCTGGACAATGAACGGGGCGTGGCGCATCGCGTCCAGTCCGTGTTCCAGTACAATTTCTAACCCTAATTGCCGTAGGGCCGTCAGCGGATCTCACGCGTCCATTCCCATCGGTTTTCCTTTGATCGGCCAAAGTTCTTTGCCTATAGTCATTCGTTCTGATCTTGGCTCCAAGCTTCCCCCGCGAGCAGTTGCGGGCACGGGGGATCGAATGGGATGAGCATTGCCGCCGCTCCCTCGATAAGCTTCGCAGTCACTACTACATTAACGTTGGATCATGGAATGACGTTTGAGCTCGGTTTGATCTTATCGTTGCTGGCCGCGGCGGTAGTCATGTTCGCCCTGAACAAGCCTCGGATGGACGCGGTGGCGTTGATCATGCTCGCCATCCTCCCTTTTACCGGCGTGGTCACCATGACCGATGCCTTGGCGGGATTCAGCGATCCCAACATCGTTCTCATCGCCGCCCTTTTCGTCATTGGCGAAGGATTGGTGCGGACCGGCGTCGCGCAAAAACTTGGCGATTGGCTGCAGGCCTGGGCGGGAAGTAGCGAAACGTTTTTGCTCGTCCTCCTCATGGCCATTGTGTGCGCGCTTGGCGCGACCATGAGTTCGACGGCGGTAACCGCGATTTTCATTCCCGTCGGCCTGCGGATCGCGCGAAACACGAATACCGCGCCGGGTCAACTCATGATGCCGCTCAGTTTTGCCGCTCTGATCAGTGGCATGACAACCCTCGTCGCGACGGCGCCGAATCTGGTCGTCAATAGCGAGCTCGATCGGCGCGGACTGGAGGGATTTCAATTCTTCAGCTTCACGCCCTTCGGACTGGTGATCCTGGTTCTGGGCATTCTCTATATGGTGCTCGTGCGCAAGTGGCTTCCCTCGCACAATAACGCGGACGCCAATGCCGCTCAACGGTCGAGCCTGACGGATTGGATCGACGCTTACAAGCTTGCCAACCGGGAATACAGGCTGCGCTTGAGTTCGGAGTCCCCCTTGGTCGGCAAAACCATCGAGGAATTGAACTTTCGGAACGCGGCGGGTGCCAATATCATCGCGATCGATAGGCGGGTTCGCTTCGCGTCGCGGTTACTCCAGCCAACTTCAAAGAAGGAATTGCAAGCGGGGGACATTCTGCTCGTCGACCTGTTTCATCAAAGTTCCAAGTTGGACGAAATCCTCGAGCGCTACTCCTTGGAACTCCTGCCGCTCACCGGGAACTATTTCAACGATCGTTCCCAAGAAATTGGCATGGCCGAGCTCATCATCCCGGCGGACTCTTCCCTGGCTGGCAAGACCATCATGGAATGCACGTTTCGTTCGCGGTTTCGATTGACGGTGATAGGCATGCGGCATGGGCGGCTGCCACTCGAGGGAGACATCCTCAACGAGAAGCTTCGCATCGGGGACACGTTGCTCGTCGTGGGCATGTGGAAGGAAATCGCCAAACTGCAGACCGGTAGCCGGGATCTCCTCGTGGTCAATCTTCCCGTCGAACTTGCCGAAGTACTGCCGGCGGCAGGGAAGGCGCCACAAGCAGTGTTTTGCCTCCTGCTCGTGGTTGGTTTGATGGTCAGCGGACTGATTCCCAATGTACAAGCCGCCCTGATCGGTTGCCTATTGATGGGACTGATGGGGTGCGTCGACTTGAACAGTGCCTATCAGTCGATCAACTGGAAGACAATCGTTTTGATCGTCGGCATGTTGCCGTTTTCCCTCGCGTTACAAGAGACCGGGGGGGTCGAGCTAGCGGCGGACGGCCTGATGAAGGTTATCGGAGGGGCCGGCGACCACGTGATTTTAGGCAGTCTTTTCGCGATTACCGCCGGCCTCGGCCTTTTTATCTCCAACACGGCGACCGCGGTACTCATGGCACCGGTGGCCTTAGCGATCGCCGGTGACCTCGGCGCTTCTCCCTACCCATTCGCGATGATCGTCGCGCTCGCCGCCTCGACGGCGTTCGTGACCCCCGTCTCTTCCCCGGTAAACACGCTGGTGGTTGGACCCGGAAACTATACGTTCGGCGACTTCGTGCGGATCGGACTCCCCTTCGCCATTGTCGTCATGTTCGTTTGCGTCTTCATGGTACCTCTCTTGCTGCCGCTGGAACCAATGCCAACCGTCCCTTGAAGGAAACCGGAAAGGATCGTTCATGAGCAGCCCGGCCGATGATGCACCAAAGAGCTTGATGCAGCGTTTTCTGGACGTGGTGGAGCAGGTGGGGAACAAAGTCCCTCACCCCGCCGTCATCTTCCTGATGCTCATCGGAATTGTGATCGTCGTGTCGCACACGCTTTTCCTGTTGGGCACGAGCGTGACTTACCAGGTCATCGACCCCGTCACCCATGAACCCGAGGAATTGACCGCCACCGCCCGGAGTCTCTTGACCGTGGATGGCATCCGTTTCATCTACTCATCGCTGATTCCCAATTTCATGGGTTTCAACGCCGTCGGATTGATGATCGTCGCCATGGTGGGCGTCGGCGTGGCGGAAGAAGCGGGATTGGTGAACACCTTGATTCGCAAGCTCGTGATCGTCTCTCCGCGGGGCGCGCTGACCTACATCCTGGTCTTCGTGGGAATCCTATCGAGCATCGCCGCGGACGCCGGTTATCTGGTTCTCATTCCCCTCGCGGGGACGGCTTTTTTAAGCGTGGGACGCCATCCGCTCGCGGGGCTGGCCGCGGGGTTCGCCGCCGTGGCCGGCGCTTTTACGGTCAACATGCTCATCAAGCCGTTGGACGCGATTCTCACCGAATTCACCAACGACGCCATCCACCTGGTAAACCCCGCGATCTCCATCGACTTGACGTCGAATCTGTGGTTCTCGATCGCTTCGGTCCCGTTCCTGACCATCTTGATCGCGGTTATAACGGAACGGATCATCGAACCTCGCCTCGGAGAGTTTCAAGGGGAGCGACCCGAGGAGGAAGGTGGCGACATCACGACAGAGGAATCACGAGGCTTGGTCTATGCGAGCCTGGCTCTCGTCGCGGTGCTCGGCCTGTTCGCGGCATTGGCGCTTCCGGAAGGGGGCCCCCTCCGAGACGCAAAAACGGGAGCGTTAATCGGGAATTCACCGTTCATGAACGGCCTGATCGCCGTCGTCATGGTCGTCTTTTTGGTGACCGGCGTGGCATACGGCATCGGCGCCAAAACCATCAAAAATGTCAACGACGTCATCAACGCCATGGTCAAGGCCATCGCCAGCCTGGGTGGCCTCATTCTTCTCCTTTTGATCATTAGCCAGTTCATCGCCTATTTCAATTACAGCAACATGGCGACGATTTTGGCCGTCAATCTCGCCAATGCCTTGAAAGAAGCGAACATCGGCTCCTTCTGGCTGCTTATCGGGTTCATTTTCGTCGTCGCGTTTCTCGACCTGCTGATCTCGGCGGCGATCGCGAAGTGGGCGATACTGGCCCCAATCTTCGTGCCCCTATTCATTCAACTCGGCGTCGATCCCGAAGCGGTGCTCGCCGCCTACCGGATTGGAGACTCCCCCATCAATGCCATTACGCCGCTCAATACGTACTTCGTTCTCGTGGTCGGCTTCGCTCAGAAATACGACAAAAACGCGGGAGTCGGGACGGTGGTTGCGCTCATGCTCCCTTATGTGGCGGGCATTCTGGTCCTTTGGACGGTTCTCTTTGCCGGCTGGTATTTGGCGGGCATCCCGTGGGGGTTATGAGCACCGATTGGAACAGTATCGTTGCGTCGGAAAGCCGTGGGCTCAACGCAACCATTCGAATGATTGACGGAAATGAAACACCGAGTGCCATAACGCAGAAAGGGGCGGCACGATGAGCCGAGTTCCCATGATCGACGTAGCAGCGGCGGAAGCACATTTGATGCGATTTTTGGAGGTGGAGGGGGTGACCGGTGAAGAGGCGGCGATTGCCGCAGCCGTCTCCGACGCGCTGCAAACGGTCGGGGTCCCCGCTTCCTCGATCCGATTTGACTCCGCCCATAAACGAATCCAACTCCCCACCGAGACGGGAAACCTGATCGTTTCCCTTCCCGGAACCCGCCCCGGACCGCGACTCTTGTTCTCGACGCATCTCGACACCGTTCCCCTCTGTGCCGGAGCAAAACCCAGCCGCGAGGGAAATCTCGTCGTCTCCGACGGGACCACCGCTCTGGGGGGCGACAACCGAACCGGGTGCGCGGTGCTCGTGACCTTAATGGAGACCTTGCTCAAGCAAAAGCTGCCGCATCCTCCTCTGACGCTTCTCTTCACGGTGCGGGAAGAGAGCGGACTGCACGGCGCGCGCGAGCTCGATCCGGCCGACCTGGAAGGAGCGGTCATGGGATTCAACGTCGACGGCAAACTCGCTTCCGATCTCATCATCGGCGCCGTGGGCCAAGAGAACTGGGACGTGGTGATTCGGGGCAAGGCGGCTCACGCGGGCGTGGCTCCCGAGAAAGGGATCTCGGCCACGCTGGTGGCTTCCATCGGACTGACGGAAGCCCACCGTGGAGGTTGGTTCGGCAAAGTGATCAAGCCAAATGGAACCGGCACCAGTAACGTCGGCATCTTCGAGGGAAAACCCGGCAAGCCAGCGGGGGACGCCACCAATGTCGTTACCGACTACGTCCATCTCAGGGGAGAAGCGCGCAGCTGCGAAGCACCTTTCGCGACGACGATTACCAACGCCTTCCGCGATGCGTTCGCCAAGGCCGCGTCGGAGGTCAAGGACGCCGGCGGGGACATGGCCCAGGTAACCTTCACGGGCAAGGCCACGTATCCACCGTTCAAACTCGTGGAGGAGACGCCGGCCGTACTGCACGCGCGCAAGGCAGTGGAGTCGATCGGGCTTACGCCGAACTGCCTCTTCTCGAACGGTGGACTCGACGCCAATTGGCTCGTCAATCATGGCGTACCCACGGTGACCATCGGTGCCGGTCAATACGAGATTCACACCATCAAGGAATATGTCGATCTCGAAGAGTTCGCCAAGGGTTGTCAACTCGCCGTCGCTTTGGCGACGCTAGACGGCTAATTCGCCCACGGTCATTGCCGGGACCGTGCCCCTGCGCACCGTGGTCAGCAGGACCCTTTTCGACGTCAATGAGGTTTCTAGCCTCGGGTTATTTCTTGGCTGCCGCGGCGCCAGGCACCTCTCCCGGTCGATAATCCGGCAACCAACTGCAGGGAAAGATCGCCAAGAGCGCCAGGCCGGAGAGCAGCAGGAATCCAATCTTAAGCGCGCCCGTTCGCGCCGCCGCGTTAATGCCAAGCGCTTCAGTGAATTGATCCGGCGTTGCTGATGTGTTGGCTAGCCGTTCCTTGATTTGCTCATCGCTGAGAAAGGTAAGGTTCGTGAGATGAATTTCGTCCTTGAGCTCCGCGGTGATGACGGGATTGTCGGCGACTTTGTCCGCGATCATCGCCGAAAGCAAACCGACGAGAATGGCGCCCACCACCGCGGTCCCCACGGCCGCCGCGAGATTCTGGGTCACCCCCCGCAGCGAGCCGACATCCGCCGCGAGGTCCTTGGGCGCGGCACTGACCAGGACATTGAAAAGAAGCGTGACCAAGGCTCCCTGCCCTAATCCAACGGTAATGAGGCCGGCGATGACTGGGACGGTGCTCCAGTCATTGCGGATGACGAACGCCAACCACGCCGTTCCGACGGCAACGAGCACGAAGGCGCCGCGCGCGATTGTTCGTGGCGTGAATTTCGAGTACAGGCGAACGATCAAGATCGCGGTAAAGAAGACCGTGAGCATGAAAGGCATCATCGCGATCGAGGTCTCGAGGGCACTGCGACCTTGAACGATCTGAATGTAAAGGGGTACGGAAAAATTGATGGCCCCTTCCATCGACACGATGATGAAGAGGGCGAGGACGGCGGCCCATTCCTGAGCCGATCCGATGATTTCCAAGGCCAGCAGCGGTGTTTTACCCACCACGATTCTTCGCTGCGTCCAGACGAAAAACGCGGTTCCCAAGACGATCCCTACGACGATCATGACCAACGCGGGCGAAACACCAAGGATGTCAAAAGGAGCGGCCGGCCGCGCCAGTAGTACGCCCCAATTCCGCAAATTGTTGAAACCGAAACTAATCAGGATGATGGCGATTGCCGCCAGCACAACGCCGAAAAGGTCGATCTGAACGTCGGGACGACCCGGCGACGGCTTCAGGCGAAAACTGAGAATCAAGATCGTGGCGGCATGGGCGATCAAGAGCCCGAACGCGTAACGCCAACTGAAATAAGTCGCGACCGAACCGACGATGACGAAAGCGAGAACGCCAGCGATCGCCCGCGCGGATCCCAACCAGCCAACCGCCTCCGCCTGCTGTTTTCCCTTGTAATGATTGGCAATCAACACCACCAGGGAGGGAACCAGGCCCGCCCCCGCCAGCCCCGCCAACCCTTGAGCCGCAAGCATGATCTCCGCCGTCGGGCTGAGGACCATGAGAACCATCGCCAAGCCGAACAGCCCGACCGCCGTCTGAAAGAAGATTTTCGAACCGAATCTCTGCCCGAGTTTTGCTCCGAGCATGATGAAGCCGGATACGCCGAGTGAATACAGGACGATTGCCGTTCCCACCGTCGTGGGGGGCGCGTTGAAACTTTCGACCATGCCGCCCATCGAAACGGGAATCGCGGCGACGTTAAACGACATCAAAGCCTGACCCATGGCGATGACCACCATGGGCAACCAGGAATCCCTTATCTCAACCTCGGTGATCGTCGAGCGTGCTGACTTTGCAGCCATCGCGAAAGCTCCTCATAGGCAACGACGAAAGCAAAAATCGAAACTCCCTGTCGACAACGCAAGCCGGAATCCCCGGCCGATGCTCACTCGGCCCCTTGCACTCCGCCAGCACAGGCCAATACCCGGCGAATCTGGACTCTTTCATCGGAAACGCTTGCTCTTCGGAAAGGAAAAGTGGTGAACCAGGCCGCATTCTTGAGCATCGGAAGAGTCCTGTCGTCATGCCCGGCCCTGCTAGGCAAACAACGCCGGGCCGTGACATTACTTTTCCGAGCAGCAATACGTTCCCGTCCGGGCGAAAGGGGGGTCCGCTTCCTGATCGATCTAAAAAATCTCAGACTTCCTCCGGTTTGGACAAGAGAAGGTCCATGCCGAGACTCTGCGAAAGATACCTTGCTACTCGCTGTCCCTTGACGCTGTTTCCCGCCTTGTCGAGGGGAGGCGCGAACGTGCCAACCCCTCCCTTGCCCGGGGAGACCGTGACAATGCCTCCCCCGATGCCGCTCTTGCCGGGCAGACCGATTTCGTAGAGCCAATCTCCCGAGGTTTCGTAAAGCCCCGCGGTGATCATGACGGCGAGTGCGTAGTGGCAGACGTCCTGGTCGACGATTCGCTCTTTGGTCAGAGGGTTGATGCCTCCATCGGCAAGCGTTGCCCCCATGACCGCCAGGTCTTTGGCCGTTACATTCAGGGCGCACTGCTTCGTGTACAGGTCGGTAGCTTCTGCGGGATCCATATAGATCCTTTGGTAGCTTTGCAGGAGTCGCGCGATACTCTGGTTGCGAAAATTGGTCTCCGACGCGGAGTCGTAGACTTCCTCGTTAATCTCGAGTTTTCGTCCTGCAAAGCGGGAAAGAGCGTCGTGGAGAAACTGCCATTTCGCGTCAAGATTCTCGCCGGGCACCAGACTGGTGGTCGCGATCGCGCCGGCGTTCACCATGGGATTGGTCCGCCCGTCGTTCCCTCGCTCGATGGCCGCTAGGGAATTAAAGGGAAGACCGGTGGCGTTCACTCCCAAACGCTCGCGAACCTCGTCCGCGCCAAGGAGTTGGCAGACTAACGCAAAAACGAACGGCTTGGAGACGCTCATAATCGTAAATTCGTGCTCCGCGTCGCCAATCGAATAGACGGCGCCGCTCGTCCCCACCAAGCAGATCCCGAACAGATCTTTTGGGACCCGAGCCAAAGCGGGATAGACCTTCGAGTTTTCCCCTTCGTCGTTGAGTCGATATCGTTCGTAAGCTTCCCCGAGAACACGCTGAATTTGCGCATCCGGCGGAAGGTGCCCCGTGGACACGTAAACCGGCGCAACCGGCATCGGTTTGGGATCCCCTGCAGTCATCCAAAGGCTCCTTTACGCGCGAGGATGATTCCTCGCCGTCCGCGAATGTGACTTGAATAGACGATCTCGATATTTGGATCCATTATCAAGCAGCGATCGGTACGCCATTATTCCCTTCGGCGGCGATCACCGATTGGTTGCCTGCCTGGATCATGGTTGCAGCAGGTTCACCGGCACGATGGCGAGCCTTTCGTCGACTAACCCCGTGCCTATGTTACAGGGAACGATGAACGAAATCCCGCCAAGTTCGCCACCAACCGTTTCCGAACGGCAATCCCATGGAGTCCCAGAAGCCTGGCGGCATTACTCTTATTTCCTTGTAAGTGCGGAAGAATACTGGCGGCGCGCGCCCGGTTGGTTGCGGCTAGCCAGCGGATGGGATAGGCTTTAAAGCCAGCTAAGTTATTCGATGGCGACCTGTCGGAATCGTCAGAAGGGCGTATGGCGTCAGAAGACGCGCGATAATAGAAGAACTTGTGCCATGGTGTCGTCAGGTCGGTTTATTCCAGGTCGGCCACGCCTTGCACAAGGATAACATCAGAAGGGAGCGGCGATGATCACGGTGCGGACCTTTCCTGCAGGGACGGTCATTCTCAAGGAGAACGAGGACGGCGAGACGGCTTACATTATTCTCAAGGGCTCCGTCGAGGTCACCAAAAGTCTCAGCGGCAAACCCATTCATCTCGCCACGCTCGGCGCCGGCGAGATTTTCGGCGAGATGAGCATGATCGACGAAAAGCCTCGAAGCGCCACCGTGACCGCCGCCGAAGACACGGAAGTCCACGAAATCCATCGGGACGATTTCTTCCAGGTTTTTCAAACCAATCCGGACGCGGCTGGCAAGCTCCTTTCGGGGCTCTTCGAAAGGCTCCGCGAATCGGATCGCATGATCGTGGAGCTGCAGGACAATTCGGCCCAAGCTCCCTTTGCAGCTCCACTTCCCGTGCGGAAACAGAAAGGACCTTCAGGAATCGTCGTCTGGCTCACGGGAGAAAACCCGAAAGCAGCAGCGGCGTTAGGGGGAGAGTCGCTGGGAATTGATCATTTTCCCTTCCGCGTGGGACGCGCGACCTCCGATCCCCTGGTTCACAATGACTGGATGATTCCGGACGAATCACCGTGGCAGGTTTCGCGTCATCATCTGGCAATCATTTGTCGCGACGGGAACGTGGGAATCGCCGACCGAGGCAGCCGACTGGGCTCCGAAGTGGACGGCAAACGGCTCGGTGGCAGAGATGGCGTCACGGGTCCGGTGTTCTTTGCGGGCAAGCAAGGTACCTTGGTGATCGGCACCTCCTCGTCCCCTTTCCGTTATCAAGTCTCCATCGAGCAGGGGTGAACCGGGGAGTCGCCGAGGGAGATCTCTCGCGAGTAGGCCGGCCCGGCGAAAAGAACGGGGGCTCGTGTTTTTACGAGCCCCGGGTTCACTTCGCACGAAAAGAGGAGCCCCGATCGAGCCCTCCGAACTTCGGAATCATCAGTCATTGGCGGCGGTTGATTTGCCACTGCCGATAAGCTGCGCGACTTCGTTCAACGCTTTTTGCGCGGATTCCGGGAAAGCGTTCTTTTCCTTGCTCCAGAAGCTAAGCACTCCCTTTTTACCGTCGATCGTGATCGGAATATGAAGACTAGAACCTAGTCGCTGCGACATATCCTTCAGGTCCGGCGCGCTTTCGGCGGACAAATCGCCATGAACCACCGGTGAAGCACCGCTCGCCACTCGGGCGAGGGCGGAGTTGCCTTTAGCGAAAACTTTTTCGGTCCGGCCGAGCACGGGATCAAGCACCGGAGACTGCGCCACTTTCACGAATCGAACTTCCGAGCCATCCGGAATGCTGACGCAAATCCGGTCCACTTGCGGAACCGTTCGGGCAACATGGCGAAGGAACGCGTCCATGGTGATGTCCGATTCCAGCGCGTTGGAAGCGGTTCGTTTTAGAAGCGTGCCGATTCGAGCCGGCTTCTTCGACGTTTCTTCAACGAATCTCGCGGTCCGACTCTTCGACGGGTCCACCATCGAGGGATCGATGTCATCGGTCATGGCGAACCAACCGATCATCATTTCCTCCCACGTCTGATCGCCCCACCGCACGTTCGCGGTCGGATCGGGATTGGCGAGATTGTTTGCCGAGTTGTCGAAGTGAGCCATGCATACCATCCGGGTCCCCGCGGGAACGAATTTCGGCTCCTTCAACATGTAGATGACCTGCCAATTGAAGTCGTACCGCGGAACGTTGAGGATCGTTTCCTTGGTTCCATCGGGATATTCGAGGTCATACCGGAACGCCTTGCCGCGCAGATGCATGTGGGGCGCCATCGTGAGAATCATCGAGTCCTTGGCGAACGAATAGGCGGCCTTCACCGGATAGTTCTCCTCGCCGGCGGGGATCACGAATTGCGGATTGATGGCCATCGTCATGCGGACGTTATTGGTCGCCTTCTTGGGATCGGCGAAAACAAACGAGACGCCCGTCAGATCGGTGGTCTCCTGTCCGTTCGGCGTGTAGTGCATCTGGAAGAGGAGCTTAGTGCCGGCACGCAGGTGGCTCGCCATCCCTTCGCGATAACGCCAAGGGGGCGTTCCCGGCGCGGCTCCGGCGATCAATTCGATCCCGCCTGTACCGGGATTGAAGCCGTCGTCCGGCCTTCTTTCGAATCGGCGGCCTTCGCGCGCGGCTTCCCGGCGAGCTTCCCGATTCGAGTTGAAATCGGGAACCTTGACTCCCGGCGGAACCGAGAAGACAAACACGTGGTGCACGACGCCTCGATTCCCAATGCGGCATTCGGACGCCTCCAGCCACTTGTCTTCGGTCCATTGCGGATCGACCAGGAAATACTCGTATTCCATCACGCCGTCCGCGGGAATCGGGAACGGTTTGTCGTCCATGTTCACGACTTGGTCGGGATTGGGCAATTGCCACTCGGTGCTGAACTGGACCGGTTCCGGAAGGTCCTTGGCATCGCCGAGGGGTGCTCCGTTCCTCACCCAGGTTAAAATGGTTTCTTTCTCTTCCGGGCTGAGACTTCGATCGTTGGAAAACTGTCCGAAGTGGGGATCGGCATGCCAGGGGGGCATCCGCTGATCCCGCACCACTTCGGCGATCATGTCCGCCCAGCCAACGACCTCGTCGTAGTCGCGAAGCGCGAAGGGAGCGATCTGGCCCGGGCGGTGACATTCTTCGCAATGCTTTTGGAAAATCCGCGATACCTGCTTGGCATAGGTAACGCTTGAGTCCGCTTTCGGTTCGCGTACGCGACCGATCAAGCAGCCCGGCGTGGTGGTGCGCGAGTCCGCCACTTCTTTACCAGCGAGCAGGGCTTCGACCGCATCCACCATGTATCGGCGACGAAGTTCCGTCTTCGCGTAGCCGGACGTAGCACCGATGCCGTATTGGTCGTCGATCCGACCGGCGTATCGAACGACCCGATCCTTGTCGAGAACAAAGACCTCGGGAGTCCGCTGCGCGCCGAACTGGTCCGCCACCACGTTTCCCGGATCCTTGAGAAGCGGGAACTCGACCCCCAGCGACCGGGCGTAATGTCCCAATTCCGTCACGGAATCCTGCCGATTGGAGTTGATGCCGAGGAACATCACTCCTTTCTTTTCGTATTGCTTGGCGAGTTCCTGTAGACGTGGGGCATAAAGGCGGGCAAGGGGGCACTCCGTGCCGAGGAACGTAACGACGATCACGGGTTTATCGGCAAAATCGCCAAGAGACACTTCCTTCCCGCGATAGTCCTGAAGCTTAAATGATGCGATCTTCGTTCCCACGGGATTCTTGGCGGTCTCGCCGCCGCTCTCCTGGGAATCGGCGGCGCGGACAAGGCCGACCATCGCCAGAGCAATGCACAAAGCCGAAAGCCGTCGCATGGAACACACCCTCTCCGGTTCAAGGTAACGACGTGCCACCCGGGCAAGTCGTTCCCTTCATTTCATGGATCCAAGTTTGATTCGTTGGTTTCCCGCGGATCTTGCCCACGGAAACCAGATTTGCCGTCGCCGCGACAGTCGCGGTGTCTACTCCGCCCCCATGTAGCGCACGACCATGCGCGCAAGTTCCGGGCCCAAGTCAGGATCATCGAGCTTCAACCCCGTATTGTCCGGGCACCCCAACAACGCCAGGTCGTTGAGTGTTCCCAAGATCGCCTGGAGCGAAAGATCGATCGCTAGCGCGGGATTCGGGTGCTGGATCTCCTCCCGCCTGGCGAGCAAAAGCGCCCGAAGCTTTTGCGCCAGATGCTGATTGCTCGGCTCGCCGCGCGCAAACTCCGGGTCAACGCCGGACCGGACGAGAAACGCGCGGAGCAAACCCCGCCTTTCTCGGAAGACGTCGACGAGAAATGGCACCGTCTCCGCCATGATGTCGGCGATGGACGACCCTTCCCACCTCGCGGGATCGAGCACGGCGTCGGTGGTGGCGATTGCTTGAACGATGAACCGGTCATGGAGGCAACGGAGCAAATCATCCTTCTCGCGGAATCGCCCGTAGAATGCCCCCACGGAGGAGTTGGCTCGTTTGGCGATCTCGGCGACGGAGGTCGGCTCGAACCCCTTCTCGGCGATCATGGCCTCGGCGGCGTCAAGAATGCGGTCGAGACTCTCCTGACTTCGCGTCTGGAGTGGCACGCGCACCCATTGCAGCCGATCCGTTGTCTTCGCCATCGATCCATGTTCCCTTCGGGGTTCTTGAACCATCACGCGGGCCAAACAAGAACTGAAATTCTAATTCTCTTCTACGCGCGAATCTTGATTCTGTCAAGGCGTTTGACTTGAAGGGTTAAAGGTTCGCCAAAATTTCATCCTACCTTCGCGAAGGAACCCATGCCCTATCTTGTCCGTGGGACCACCAAGCAACAGGACATTTTCGCGGCTGGAAGCACGGTCGGCTGGCGACCGACTTGGCGGCAGGGACTTTCCCTCGGCTCGTCAAACGATCGGCTCAGGGCATGCGCCAAGGTCAACCGTGCAGAAACAATTCGTAAAGAGTCAGCAGAATCTCGACAAGTATGAGGGCCACGACATACCATTCGACTCGGAGCGTGCGGTTCGCCTGCAGAATATCGAGCAGTGTTTCAACCGTGTGCCCGATCAATTCCAACTTCTGCTCCAAGGCGTCATGCCGGTCGCGGAGTTCATACTCATCGTGCAATCGGTGATACAAGCGTTCCAATTCGGGATGGTCCCAGAGAATATCCGGCTTGTCGTCCACTTCGGCTCGGCCGACCATTTTGTGCTGAATTAGCAACGTGTCGCCGATGTGCTGCAATAGGACCCGGCCGGAATGCCAGGCGCGCTTACCGGTTTTGAGTTGAACGGCGAATGGCTCGATCTTGTCGAATGCGGACGCGACGATCCGCTCATAGTGCGCCAACACGACGCTCTTGCCCAAAATGTCCGCGACCACCTGAATTCTTGGCAAATCATAGGCGGTGAGCAAAATCACCCCGGTTTCGGTTCCCTCGTCCCTTCCGGTGATCAATCGGGCGGAAGCGTCCTCCACTTCATACGGTTCAAAGGGTTCCTTGAGAAACGGGCGTAGCGACTCCACGAATGATGCTTGTTCCAGGCTCGACATTTCAAAAAAAACCACGCCGCCGTAGCGGAAGAGGACCGCGCATCCCTGTTCCCCCGCGGACACCACCAGCGGCCCAATCGCGAGCCGTTGGGTCATTTCAAGTGCCTTGAGGTCCAGGCGCTCGCCAAGGAGAAGCGCCCGAACTCCGATCACTCCTTTGCCACCGAACAAATTCTCCATGCTGCCTCGCGGCCTTTCCCACCAATGTCTCAACCTGACGGAGATTGTCTGACAACCGACGATAAAGAGCAAGGGAGAGCGGCCCTAGGTCGCTGGAATCAGGCCGCAAAAAACCAAGCCTTCCAGGATTCGCCTGCCAACGGATGGGCAAGGCCTTCAGAACACAACCTCGATCGTCGCCCGATTCTCGGTTTCCGCCTGGAGATCGCGAAATTCGAGACTGCTTCCCGTTTCCGGATCCAGGACCTTGAGGTGGTACACGCCAGGTTCGAAGACATGCGGCTGGAAGGTCGAATCCG
Source organism: Planctomycetota bacterium (assembly GCA_046350335.1). Classification (GTDB taxonomy): domain Bacteria; phylum Planctomycetota; class Planctomycetia; order Kolteriales; family Kolteriaceae; genus JAXMAQ01. The sequence continues at coordinate 15,065 of JAXMAQ010000054.1, read as the reverse complement.
CGACGCGGAGATTGTAAATGAGCGTCCCTGTCGCATCGAACAGTTGGACCAGCGGGTCGCGATTCTCGGCAAAATGGAGCGTGGGCAAGTACCCCGCCGACACGCGGCCATAATTCTCCCGCTGGGAAATCGTGCGGGGCCAGCCGGGGAACTGCGTTCCTTCCTTCTCCGGATCGGCAAGGTACGGCCAACATTCCACCCTGATTTCCCGCGACACTTTGTGGAATCGAATCACCGCGAACCCCGATGCCTTGTCCTGCTCCGCCTCGAGCACGTTGGAACGAAAGGTGAACTTGGGATTCGCAACCGCCAAGACCGTCATGGGATTGCCAAAACTGTCGACGAATTCGCCGGTGTTCTCCGGCGCTCCTTGTTCCCTATTACCACCTGGGGTGTCGGGTTCGAACCAACGAGGATAAATACAATTGACCGGCGGACCCGCGAGGGCGAGCCCCGCGTCCCCGGGCGCGTCAATGCCGTAGTGAACGATCGCGGGAAGATGCTGATCCCCCGCGATATGAAACGCGAACGCCTTGCGGATTTCACGGAGCGCGTCGTGACGGGCCGTCTGGGGCCAACCGTTGGCGTCATAATCCGCGATCAGCCGCTCTCGTTTGAAGCCATGCGTCGTCGCCATCGCGGTAAAGATCGTCTGAGATATCACCCCCTTCATGTCGGCGCCGCGCCAATCGGATACCCATTGTTTCAGGAACTCGATCTGTTTCTTGCCCAGGAGTTCCAGGCCAGGCAGGTCGGCGGTCTTGGGATCGAATTTGGGATCCACCACGTGATCGCCGCGATCGCCAGTAGGAGGGACCTTGCCCTCGGGGCCCGATTTAAACTCCCGATCCGCGAGAATGGCGAAACTGACTCGACCGTAGGTTAACGAGCCGTAATAGATGTGAATCCCCTGTTTTTGCGGTGACGGATCGTAGGCCAAGGGATGATGGGACGTCTGGGTTCGATGGACGACATTCACCCATTCCGGTGGCATGTCGTAGCCCCCCATCTCTTGGGTTCCCCGTCGCGGCTCACCTCCTTCGCCCCAGATGTTCCCTTGATACACGTCGTGATCGTCCGGAATGGAAATACTCGGCAGACTTCGCGTCAACTCGCGCCAGGTCCAACCGTGCAGATACCACTTGCGCAATAGATCGAGGATCGATTCCGCCAAGGGAGCCCGTTGTACCCCGTATCCGCCACTGGACTCGTAGAACTGGTCTCCGGTGAACGCAAGCAGATCAGGCTTTAATCGAGCGACGCGCGCGACATAGTCAATGTTGGGAAACGCCATGTGGCCGTTGCAGGAGATGTCGGCGACGGTGAGGACCGGTTGGTCCACGGGATCGCGGCGGATGACGCCGGTCCACTCGTGATCCAGCGAAGAGCCGTCCGTAAATCGAACGGGATAGACAAGTCGGTAATCCGTATCTTTCGAGGCGTCCCAAGATTCCATGCGGAACGTCGCCGTCCGGGCTTGTGGATGTATTGAGCTCTCGGCGAGGTCCTGCCAACCTCCCTCCTTTCCGACTTGCAGACGAACGGTTTGGCAATCCTGGTCACCGATCGGCGGCATCTGTGCCGTCAACGTGCAAACACCGTCACTGAACGTGTATTGACTGAAGAGAATCGGTCCAAACTCGTGGCTTGGCGATAGTCGAAATTTGTCCCCACGGATTCGCCAATCCGCGAACCAGTAGGTCCCCAAAGAATTCCGAGCCTTGGCTTGAACACGAGCGGCGGGACGAGGAACGGCTCGTAAGTGACCATTGACCGTGAGAGCGATGTTGCCCACGAGCTCTTCCGGCGGCACGTCTGCTCGCTGGACGGTAGCCAAGATTTTTTTCGTCCCTTCGTCGACGGCGGTCAGTTCGAGTAGATATCTCTCTCCAACCAGAGTCGCCGCCAATCGAAGTTCCACAGCCCTAACATCATCGGGATTCACACTGACGACGCCGTTGGAGGGATCGCCGATGTACAGCTTTCCCTCCCCGGTAATCCCCGCGTCGATCCCGCGACCAAAGAGCAGGTTATTGCGATAGTCTCCAAGTGGCCCCCGGCAGCCGATACGAAATCCCGCGGTGCCTTTACCGTTGTCGCCAATTTCACCGGAGAGAGGACCGACGCGAACGGAAGTTTCGAATCCACCGGCATGCGCTCCCAATTGAACCGTCAGGACATGCACATGGCGATCCGGCGCCGCTTGGATGCACTCGAGTCGACCTTGGGCAATCCGCCAATCCTGCAGCGGGTTGGACCAATACTCCTGTCCCACCCATACCCGATCCGGTAATCGATGCCATTGGCTTTGGAAATGAACCGGCTTGGGCGCCTCGGCGGTGGGATCGGTTGCGACCGAACCCGCGGCATTTGTAATCCACGGAGCCGCGGTAACTGTCATGGGCGCGGCAGCGGCGGCGCGCATGAAGCGACGACGATCGTAGGAACTCATGAGACGACTCCCAAGGAACTCGAATTCCGTCGCCGATGGACGGGGCAAACGGATGGACCTTATTGCCGCTCGGTTAAGTGCTGTCGGGGTCCGGCGCGCTTTAATCCAAGGCTCTTCGAACGATCGGGCCGGGGGTTACGAAACGACTTTCCTGCCACTCCATGTTTCCGTCCGAATCCACGACCCATTACGACGGCTCAAACGCGTAAGTGCTTCGCATGGCATTCGCAAGCGGAAAGACGCCATGAAGGATTGACCCGTTTTCGGCAATTTCGTGGACAAATCAGGCGATTTTGGAGAAGACGTCGGCGACTTTGACGGTTCGAGCCGTCCAAGCGGGAACAAAACTTCCGGCGAACGCCGTCAAGGCTCCCGTCGCGGGTCCCCACCAGAGAGCAGCTGCGGGAATGAAGAACGCGGGAAAGAATGCGATGGGAAACTTCAGGCCGCCGATCACGTCATTGACCACCAGGTAGGTCCCCGCCGCGCTGATCATTCCCGCGATCGTGCCAACGAGCAACGCCTCCCCGAGAATGAGCAACAAGATCTGCTTTGGCTTGAAACCGAGAACCTTCAATACCGCCATCTCCAGCCGACGCTCTCGCACATTAATGGAGATGGCATTGGCGATCACCAAGGAAAGAGTGACGAGGATGGCGGGCGCGAGCAACCAGCGCATGCCCCAAATCAAATCGCGGTAGGCTTCAAGAAAGGCGGCAATGCCCGACGAAGCGGTCTCGCACTTGACGGCGGGGCTGGCGTAGTCCGGGGAATTCATGATCTGGTCGGTCACCTTGGCGTAAGCCGTGGAGTCCGGCACGCGAAGCCAGACAAGATTGAGCGTCTTGTCCGCCATCGGATGCTTCTTCCCTTGATGTGTCCGCGCGTAGTTGTCGAGCGCCTCGTTGAGGTAATCGCGATTCATGGCGGCACTCTGATCGTAGCGGCCGGAGGGAAAAGTGCCGACGATCTCGAACTCGAGGTCGATATCCTTGTAATTGATGCTGTACAACTTGATCCGTTCGCCAACCCTTTTGTTGATGGCGGCGAGCCGATCCCTTCCGACGAGAATTCCTTGCCGATTCTCCTCCATCTTCTTGATCCCCTCTTGCAACATCTCGGCATCGGCCCCGGTCAGGCTATCGAGGTCGTCCATCATGGTTGCGAGCTTTTTGGGCTCCAAAGCGAAGAAGAAAATCAGGTTCTCGCGGGTTCGCTTGACGGGATCGAGAGTCCCGCCGAAAAACTGCCAGGTCATGGAATCGGTCGGGCGAATATCCCCCTCATTCTTGGCGGCCCCTTCCGAAAGAGTGGCGGCATAGGCGAAGGGCATTTGGCTGGGGATCTGCCAGCGTTCCGTCACGATCGCCTTGAAATTCTGGCTTTTGTCCGCGATCGCGGTGTCTAGGAACGCCAGAATCGACCACACTAACGTCACGACGAACACGAGCACGATCGTTCCCATCGCCGTCAGAATCGTGCGCAGCAGGTTTCGGCGAAGGTTCTTGACGATGAGGAGCACGAACTTCATGGTGTTTCCCTGGATATTCGTAGGCCGATCCGCGCGTTTTTCCGAAATCTCTTTGCCTCACGCCCGGGCAGCCGCCGTCGTTTCCATTCGAACCAGCTTGCCTTTTTCCAGATGAAGAATTCTCGCTGCCCGCTCGGCGGCCTTCGGGTCATGCGTGACCATGACGATGGTCTTGTGCAACGACCGCTGCAGTTCGCAGAGCAAGTCGAGGATTTCCTCGGCAGATTTGGCGTCAAGGTCCCCCGTGGGCTCGTCCGCAACGATGAGCGTAGGATCCGTGACGATGGCGCGCGCGATGCCGACGCGCTGTTGTTGCCCACCGGAGAGCTGGCCCGGCCGGTGCGACATCCGATTCGAGAGGCCCACGAGGTCCAATGCCGTTTCCACCTGCTGCGCGCGTTGTGACTTCGAGAGATTCGTGAGCAAGAGCGGCAATTCCACGTTCTCATACGCGGTGAGCACGGGAAGCAAATGGTAGAACTGGAAGATGAAACCGATGTGCTTGGTGCGCCAATCGGCGAGGGCTCCTTCGGACTTTTTGGAGATCTCCTCCTTGCCGACCCACACCTCTCCTTGACTGGGCCGATCCAGGCCCGCGATCAAGTTGAGCAACGTCGTCTTGCCGGAACCGCTCGGACCCATCAAGGCCAAGAACTCTCCCTCCGGAACTTCGAGGCTGAGGTCATTGAGCACGTCGACTTGTTCGCTACCGCGGGTGAAGAACTTGTGAACCCTGATGACACGCACGATGCTGCTGGACGTCGTCATTCCCATCCTTTCCCTGCAAAGCGAGGGTCGTTCGCCGAACTGGCCGGCAACGCCCTCGCGTGAACGGGCGTTTTCTGCAATTCCCGGGTCGAACCTGGACCGCGGACGTTAGCTCCCTGGAACGAATACGGCGCGGAGAGCATTCCCCGCGCCGCTCTTCCCATAACCGTTCAGAGCGCCAGGAGCTCCCCTGGCCCACGAATATCGTATGGAATGATCGCGTTGTTGAAACAGTGGCATCCCATCCTCATCGCGGTACGCACCATCATGAATCCGCACGGTGCCGGGCAAGGCCCGTCTCGGCTGCCGTGTGCATACCATGACGTTTAGTCTTTCTTCGCTGTGGAATCCGGTCCGTTGAGGAACGACACCACTGCTCCCATTTCCGGCTTGAGGTAAACCCCCTCCTCGTCCGCGGGTACGGCAAGCTTAACGCGAACGGGAATAGCGCCTTTCGCACGATCGGCGATCGGCATGAGCCGAGAAACGACACCGTCATAGATCCGATCGGGAAAGGCGTCCGGCCGCACCTTGCATCGTTGACCTTTGAAGACGCGGGCGACGTCCCGCTCTTGAATGCTCAGTTCCACTTCAAGGTCCGCGAGGTCCGCCAGATCGCATAGACTGTACGACCCGTTGAAGGCGATCGGGTTGACGATGTTCCCCTCCTCGGCGTTCTTTTTCAAGATCGTGCCCGAGACCGGGGCTTTAATCGTGCAGTTGTCCAAACGCCACTGCGCCTTGACGACGTCCGCTTCCGATTGCTGGACTTCCGCACGCGCTAATTCGATTTTCTCCTTCCGCGGACCTTCCACCATCAACCGGTAAGCGTTCTTGAGTCTTTCGACCCTGCGGTCCATTGCCTTATAGGCCGCTTCGGAGAGCTGAAACTCCCGTGCCGCCACCGCGTTGGTCAGCCGTAGCTTCTCATTTCGCTGATGATCGGCAAGCAATTGGACCCTTTGGGCCTCGGATTCTTCGAGTTCCGCGTGCGCCTGTTCGATTTCCTCCGGACGGAATCCGCGCTCGAGTTCGAGGAGGCGCTGTTTCGCGGCGGCGAGCGTCGCCAGCGATCGGTCGTATTCCGCCTGATATTCAATCGACTCGAGCTCCGCGAGCACGTCCCCCTTTTTAACCCGTTGCCCTTCTTCGATGTTCAACTTGACCACCATGCCGCTGACTTTTGGACTAACCAGTATCTGATGGGCGGGAATGATGTATCCCTTGGACTCGAGGGCGACATCCCCGGAACTGGCAACCGCGACCTTACCCGGAGTGACGGGGGATTTCGGAGTGGCGGCGGAAACCGTCGAAGAGACGACCCCAACTGCCGAGCTCTTGGCTGCTTGCTCCGAGGCCAATGGCGCGGAAAACGAACGGACTACCAGGCCGGCCGTGGTAATGGCGAATAGCGCGCACAAAGCCCAAGGTAGCTTGGCCCGCCAATTGGAGGCTGGTGCCGTTTGGGCGGGCAATCGAAGCGAGCGGACCCGGTCGCTGAGATTCGAACTGTCGCGCGTCGATTGTCCGAGCGTCGCGGAGGACGCCTGGCTTTCAAAGCTCTCGCTCACCATTCGACCCTTGATATGCGGGAATGAAGAAACTTGAATGCCGCCCCCTTCGGACGCGGAGGATGGGGCCGGCACGGCGCAATTAATCAAGATATTGTACGGGAGTTCCGCAAAAGGTGCTCAAGAATTGTTTGCGCAACTTGCCTGACAACCCGGAAATTCCGGTGGGAAAATGCCAAAAACGCGGAACGGGACGAGCCTAGCCGCTTAATCTTCGTCCAGCGTTTCCGGATAGAGTTCCGCGAAGGTTCCGTTCGATTCGGCCTCCTTCACTTTCTTCTGCCAGGCATCCCAAGACTTGCCCGCGGCGGTATCCTGACCCGTGAATCGAATATTCAATAACTCGTCATAAAGGACGGTAACGCCCGGGCCGCCCGATTTGGGAAAGAGTTCTAGATAGGGGATGGGACAGTCGGCATCGCGGTTGAAGACGTAGCCTTCCAATACCCTGCCCCTCGAGAGGGACAACGTCACGTCCCCGCGATAGTCGAAGGCCTTTTCCACTTCGGAAGAAAGCCGAGCACGGTCCACGGTTGGATCCGCCGGCTCCGGCGTTTGCGCCGCAATGGTTGTCGCGTGAGATTTTCGAGTAGTTGGCGTTATCGACATGGTACGCTCCCAATTCGCGAAACTATTGCCGCTCGTAAAAGAAACGTTGGGGCCTGGTGATCGATTTTCGAGGTCACCCGTGCCTTCCAATTAGAAGGCGCCGGTTAACGTGGAACGCGCGGTTTGCCAAAAGCCGGACAGTGAAGTAAACGTTCGATCCACAGCCGTCGGTTCATAGCCCGAGTGGACCATGCAGTTGGCGCACTTTTTGTTTCGACTGGGGGTCCCGTAATTATCCCATTCCGTCGATTGCATGAGCTCTTGAAAGCTTTTCACATACCCTTCTTGCAAGAGGTAGCACGGCTTCTGCCAGCCGAATATGTTGAACGTCGGGTTCCCCCACGGGGTGCACTGGAAATTCTCCTTCCCCATCAGGAAGCGGATGAAGAGGGGAGTTTGGTTGAAGCGCCATTGCCGTTTCGGCCGCGAAAAAATGACCCGGAAAAGTTCCTGGGTCCGATTGCGTTCGAGAAAGTGTTCCTGGTCGGGCGCTTTGGAATAGCTGTATCCCGGGGAAACCATCATTCCCTCGACGCCGAGCGCCATCATGGAGTCGAAGAAGTCGCGGACCTTGTCCGGATCGGTTCCTTCAAAGAGCGTGGTGTTCGTGGTGACGCGGAATCCTTTTCCGACCGCAGCCTTGATGGCGGAAACCGCGGCGTCGAAGGTCCCCATCCTGCAGACGGCAAGGTCGTGTTCCTTCCGGGGCCCATCCATGTGCACGGAAAAACTCAGGTATTTCGAAGGAGTGAACAGCGAAAGCTTCTCTTCCAGAAGTAGCGCGTTCGTACACAGGTAGATGTATTTTTTTCGCTCGACCAGGCCCCGGACGATTTCATCGATCTGGGGATGCAGTAGTGGCTCGCCGCCGGGAATGGAGACGATGGGAGCTCCCGCTTCCTCGACGGCGTCGAAACATTCCTGAGGGGAAAGTTGTCGTTTGAGCACGTGGGGAGGATACTGGATCTTTCCACATCCCGCGCACGCGAGATTGCAGCGAAACAACGGTTCGAGCATTACGACGAGCGGATAACGCTTCACGCCACGAAGTCGCTTCCCCAAGACGTAGCTCGCCACCGTCCACATCTGCGAAATCGGTACCGCCATGCCTACTCCTATTGCCAATCCGTATGGTGGTTGCAGTGGACGATCCACTTTTCGTCGTAGGCACCTCGAGAAAAGGCAATCTCTCAGCAAGGGCCCAAGACTTTGCGTGAATCCTTGTCGATTCACGTTTTGCGGGATTCACGGCCGAAGCCGGAACCATTACGCACTCATTCGCGGCGAGGAAACTTCCTCCGTCCAGGTCGACACTCCGAGCACGGCCGACTGATATTGCGCGAGAGCCCGTAGCGGGAAATAGATCGGATAGTAGTGATACTTGAGATAGAAGACCTTGGGGAAGCCGGTCCCCGTGAATGTTTCTTCCTCCCAAGACCCGTCTGGCTTCTGGGTGTCGATGAGGTACTGAATCCCTCGCTGGACTTCGGGCGTTTCTCCCTCGCCTGCAGCGATCAGTCCCAGTACGGCCCACGCGGTCTGCGAGGGGGTAATCGTCCCCTTGCCCATGCGACTGCGGTCGTCGTAACTGTCACAGCCCTCGCCCCAGCCGCCGTTCTCCTGCTGGCAGGATTTGAGCCACTGAACCGCCTTGCGCACCCGGGGGTGGCGCATGTCGTAACCGATGGATCGCAGTCCAACCAAGGTTTGCCAGGTCCCGTAAATGTAGTTGACGCCCCAGCGGCCGAACCAACAACCTTCCGGCTCCTGGTGATCGAAGAGGAATCGAACGGCGTTGTCGACGAAAGGCTTGCCTTGACGGTACCCTAATTCGCCGAGCATCTCCAGGACGCGCGCCGTGATGTCCGGACAACTCGGGTCAAGCATCGCGTTGTGATCCGCGAATGGAATCGCCTCGAGTACGTGATTGGTGATGTCTTTGTCAAACGCGCCCCAGCCATGGTCGCTGCTCTGCATGCCGAGAAGGAAACAGAGGGCCCGGTGGACCGTCCGCTGGCACCCGGTGTCCTGGAAACGGCTCGAGCGTTTGAGCGCCATAAGCACGAGTGCGGTGTCGTCCAGATCGGGGTAGAACTGGTTGTTATATTCGAAGGCCCAGCCGCTCGGTTCGAGTTCGGGATTCATGACCGTCCAGTCGCCGGGCTCGCGAATTTCCTTTTCCAGCAACCAATTCGCGGACTTGACGAGCGCGGGATGGCTGAGTGGCATTCCCGCGTCGGCCAGACCGATCATGGCCCAGGCCGTGTCCCAGATTGGAGAAACGCAGGGCTGAATACGGATCGCGTCGTCCTCTTCGAGGAGCAAGTCGTCGAGTTGCTTTTCCGCCCAGCGCATTTCTTCCGAGTCCTCGGCATAGCCGAGACAACGCAAGGCGAGAATGGTGTAAACCATGGGGGGAAAGATGGCGCCAAGTCCATCGCTGCCGGCGAAACGGGCTAGCATCCATTTTTCCGCTTCGACGATCGCGCGCCGGCGCCAGCGGGCAGGCGCGATTTTCCCGTAGATCTTCAACAATCGATCCGCCACCCGGAAAAAGTTCGGCCAACTGAAGATTCGACCTTGGATCTTCGCCGCCGTCGGCTGATTGGTGGCGGTAGGCGGGACGCGGTAGAGCTCATGGATACCGAGTTCTCGCGGGAGACGGGTCACCGGTTTGTGGGCGTAGAAGATCGCAAGTGGAACGACAATCGTTCGGGTCCATGCCGACATCCGGTAGAGACTGATCGGAAACCAGTCGGGCAGCAGCACGAGTTCCGGCGGGACGCTGGGGCAATGACTGTAAGGAATCTGGCCGAGCGCCGCGAGGTAGAATCGCGTGAAACTATTGACGGTTTCAGCTCCTCCCATGCCGAGAATCACGTCGCGCGCCCGGCGCATGTTGGGTGCGTCCGGCGATCGGCCCGCGAGCTTGAGCGAGAAATACGCCTTCACTGAAACGCTGATATCGGGAGGACCGCCCGGATAGTTGCTCCAACCTCCGTTCTCGGATTGGCAAGCCTCGATCGTCTTGGCGCACTTTTGGATCTTCGGGTCCCCGAGGCGCCCCAGGATGGCTTGGAGGAGGATGTACTCCGACTCCAGGATCGTATCCCCTTCCAGTTCGGCACACCAATGCCCATCCGGCTTCTGCAAGGAGAGAAGAAATTCGCTGGAGCGACTCAGGGATTTTCTTACCGCGTCATGCTCGACGGCGGGGCGGGTAGCCGATTTAGGGATACCGAAGGGGGTCGGCGCGAGGTTTGGCGAGTTTGATCCGGGGGTGTGCGTCCAATTCATTCCGCGTTCCTCGAATTCTGGTGTGGAGGAGGGGTCCGGGATCGGCCGAAACGCAGATCGAAAGCGCACCGGGGCCACCTCAACGTGGCGGCATGAATAGTCCGAGATCCGGTTTCTTGCAAGATCAAGAAACGATCGAGGCGGGCCCAACTGCCGAGCAGGAGGGTCCGCCTCATGGATCTTTACCTTGGAAGGCGCGAGATTGATCCTGGCTTACTTTCGCTTGGTTTTCTTCGTGGCTTTGGCACCCTTGGGGGCGGGCGCCTTTTTCGCCGACTTCTTCTTGGCGGCCTTCGGTTCCTTTTCACCTTCCTGGTTGCCGAAGATCTCGTCCCAGTTCGGCACGCCGTAGCTTCGAACAATTGGACCGCTCACCGATTCCTACCCTCCGTTGCGATGACTGATCTGACCACTCTGGCAGTATTATGCATCATGCGCTCCAAGCGTCCAATCGACGGGAAGAAATCAGCGAGCGCGACCTTCAATACGACCGTTGCGCCCCCCCATTACTTCAATCAGCGCGCGAAAGAATCATTGAATCCGCGTCAATCAACCCCGGGAACGACCGGCACGACAGGCGCTCGCTTGCCTTCCCCGAGCGTCAATTCTCCCACTCGATCCCCACGTGGTAAATGCGCACGTCCGGCATGCGCACGTGGCGGATGCTGCCAATTTTCCCTTCCACCCGCCGAACCGACGATTCAAAAAGAATGGACCCGCCGAGTTGCAACTCGCTGGCGTTGACCGCTACCAAACCCATCCCCTCGGCGGATTCATCCGCGATGAGCACGGGGATCTTTTTCCCCTGGGTTATGAGCATGCCGTACGCCATTTCACCCTCGATCGGAATGTTCCTCGCCGATCGCCGCCGGCCGTCGGTCATGGCCTGTCTCCTTTGTTGTCCGCAGTCAATCCCCGATGAGTCCCTGGTCCACGCCTTCGCCACCTTTTCGAATCTTAACTTCCGCGAACCATCCTCGTATCCTCCACTGGTCGACTTTTTCCCCCTTCCGATACTCCCGGCTTTCCCGCCGAATGGGGATTCGGTAGAACGGATTTTCTTTATTGAGCATCAGATAAGTAATGTCGTTAAGCTAGGGCCGGTCGCCTCGTGAGCCTTGGCAATAGGCGGTCCGCCCCGCGACATTGCTTTTCCAAGCGGCAATAAGACCGATCCGGGTCTCGTATTTCGTAGGCAGGAATCATTGACCCACGCCCACAAGCTTGGCAATCTTGGATCAAATTCGACTCTAACTGCCAGTTGAGAAATCGCGATGATGCCGATCGGTCCACAAGCCATTGGGTGTTATCAAGCTCGCGGCCACTATATACAGTGGACCGATCCCGGCGCGCCGGGAATGGATTGTTCAACAGGCTCCTAAGACAGGGAATGAGGCGTAGGCATGTCGGCCCCAGTTTCCGTGGTGTTTTTGATCGACAACATTGAGACCTCCGTGCCCGGCGTGGAACAGGCATTGCGCCAACTCATTCACCGGTTTCAACAGCGACGGCTCGAAGTGACCTGCAAGTTCACGGGAGAGCGCGCCCGGCAAGTTCGCAGGCTCGTCTATCCCGAATTGACGATTGCCCTCAAGACACAGGACATTGGACTTTACGGAAACTTTCACGTGGACCAGCCGACCCCGGCGGAATACGTCGGCGACCTCGGCTGGATGGAAGGCGCGAGAAAGTTTTTCATTCAAGAGGCGCCCGGCTATGACGACGTTTGTCATGTCGGCGGCCGAATCCCCTCCTGTTTCGGCAACGAAAGCTGGTCCCCCCATTCCTACGGCGCGCTTTCCCGATGGGGGATCCGCGTTCGCCTTTCCCGGCATTGTTTCCTTTCGGACAACGAGCGCCCCTTTTTCTTCGGCGCGCGTTTGAATCTCTCCCAACTCGGCGCCAATTGGCTCGATATCGGACCGACAATCACCGATCCCAAAGCTGGCGACCATTGGTTTGAAAAAATCGCCGAACGCGTCTGGTCGTTCGGGGGCAAGGCGGGTGTCGTGGTCGTGCAGATGTACGCCGACGATCTTCTGGCGCGCCGAACACCGGACTTCTGGAAAAGAAGTTCCCAGGAAAACGCGGCAGGCTTGCTCAAGGAAGCTGAGGCCTGTCAACGTGGCCTCGATAATCTCGACCGAATTCTCGATCGACTCATCGGATTGGAAAACGCCAAAATCCACTCCGCCCGCCAGGTTGCCGACAGGTTTGCCGACATCAGCTACGAACGGCGGATCCAACTGGAGGACCTGCGAGCCATCGCCCGGCATGCCGCGATCGGCAAACTCGAACCATTCAAATACGAGGCGGGTTATCTCGCCCCCTCCGAACAGCTCTACATCCTCGCGCGGGCGTGGGACGAGACCCGGCGAAAGGGAAAGCTCATCCGCAATTCCACCTTGCAGGCGCCCCTCGGCCCCGCAGAGCTCGTGAGCACCGAGCCCTCCGTATCCGGTATCTGGGCCAAGGAGCTCCCCGACGTGCTGGCCAACTTGCTCGCCTTCATCCATAAGTTCGCGAGGCTGCCCGACTCCGTGGAAACGGCGGATGGCGCGATCTCCGTCCAGGACCTGCTCCCCACGCTCGCGGGCGGATTTCATGACGAATTGGAAGCGGTCGATCTCCCCTTGAGACAAGGAAAACTCGCCAACGCCGATCGCGTGGACGAGAAACTCGCGAGAACCTGCTGGAAGGTGCCGGTCCATCCTCCGGAATTCGAAGTACCGCGTCAGATTGAGATCGCGAGGCAGCAGCTTTGGACCTATAAGCCAGTCCTGGAAATCACCGGATAACGCGCCGCCTCGCCGGCGATCTCCCTTTTTCTCAACCGACGCTCGACCGACCCGAGGACCTGCATGGCTCGTTTGCTCGCCGAGGCCGGGACCGCTACAATTCGGGCTTCTAGGTAAACGCCTTGGCGTGCATTGTGCGGACGAGCGGAAGAAAGACCCCCGATGGCAAAAAAGAATCTCCTGGTCGCACAGAGTGGCGGCCCGTCGCCTGTCATCAACAACTCCCTGCGGGGAATCGTCGAAGCGGCCCGCGATCATGGCAATATCGGCACGGTCTACGGCGGTTGGCACGGAATCGAAGGGGTTCTCAAGGAAGAACTTCTCGACCTCACCGCCCAGCCAGCCGACGAGATCGCCCTGCTACGGGTCACGCCCGCCGCCGGCTCGATCGGCACTTGCCGATACAAACTACGGGCCGAACAGAAGGAAGATTTCGAACGGGTCATCGACGTCCTCAAAGCGCATTCGATTGGTTATTTCCTTTACATCGGCGGCAACGACTCGATGGACACCGCCAACAAGGTCGCCAAACTCGCACACGAGCGCGGGCTCGACCTGGTCGCCGTCGGAGTTCCCAAGACGATCGACAATGACGTTGGAGACAGCGAGTTCAAACTCATCGACCATACCCCCGGATACGGCTCGGTCGCCAAATACTGGATGCACATGGTCCAGAACGCCAACGAGGAGAATGCAGGCAGTTCGCCCGCCGACCCAGTCTTGGTATTGCAAGCGATGGGGCGCAAGATCGGCTACATACCCGCGACGGCTCGACTTGCGGACCCTGACCGCGAGATGCCGCTCGAGATCGCCCTCGCCGAGAGCGGCATTTCTTTGGAGCAACTCGCCGACAACGTAAACGACCGCCTGAAATCGGTGGGCCGTTGCATCGTCGTCGTAAGCGAAGGCTTTTCCGTAGGCAGCGTCGGAGAAAGAAAAGACGCCTTCGGCCACACGATGTTCGGTGCGTCCGAAACCACGGTCGCGCAAGTCGTCGTGAACTACTTGAACGAAAAGGGACTAGCAGTCCGCGGCGCCGCGCGCGGTAATGTCCCAGGTACCGATCAGCGACATGCCATGGCATATGCCTCGACGGTCGACCTGGAGGAAGCATACAAGGTTGGCCAGAAAGCGCTAGAGTTGGCGGCGGCGGGCCAGAGTGGCTTCATGGCGACGATTCTCCGAGTCCCGGGGCCGATCTACAACGTCTCCTATGATCGCGTGCCCCTCGAACAGGTCGCCAACTCCGAGCGAACTTTTCCCAAAGCCTGGATCTCGAACCAGGGAAGGGACGTCAGCGACGCGTTTCTCGCGTATGCCCGACCGCTACTGGGCGAGGACATGGTCAGCCTTCCCCTCGTCGGCGGCCGTCAGCGACTCGCGCGCCTTCGACCGCTTTTCGCGGAACAAAGGTTGCCCAAGTACGTTCCCCAGGCAGCACGAAAGTAATGGGGCGAGGCGCGTTGATTCTCCCCGGAGCCAACCAGACCCAACCAGCAAGGTAAACCGCGAATGATCGAACAATTCACTCCTAAACAAGGCTTCTTCGTGGGGGTCGATTCCGACGGATGCGTCTTCGACACCATGGAGGTCAAGCACAAGGAATGCTTCATTCCCAACATCATTAAGTACTACGGCCTGGCCTCGGTCAGTAAGTACGCTCGCGAAGCGGGGGAATTCGTCAATCTCTATTCGAAATGGCGGGGAATCAACCGGTTTCCTGCCTTGTTCATGACGCTCGATCTTTTGGAGGAGCGGCCGGAGGTCCAACGGCGTGGCGTGAAGGTCCCCAAACTCGCCGCGGTACGGCAATGGGCGGAAAAGGAGACCAAGCTCGCGAATCCCGCTTTGACCCAAGCGGTCGAGTCCACGGGAAACGACGAATTGCGCCATTGCTTGGAATGGTCGAAGGCAGTGAACGCGACCATCGCCGAAACCGTCAAGGAAGTTCCCCCCTTCCCCAACGTTCGAGAGAGCCTGGCCAAGCTGGCAAAACACGCGGACATCATTGTCGTCTCCGCCACTCCCAACGAAGCATT
>JAXMAQ010000053.1:0-54517 GCA_046350335.1 Planctomycetota bacterium | reverse complement strand
GTGGCTCCAGCGTGAACAAAAGTCGGCAGGAAAAGCCGCATGCCCATTCCGTCAACGTCGATAAAGCGGGTCGATTCGCCGTCGTCGCCGACCTGGGGCTCGACCAATGCCTCGTTTACAAACTCGATCCCGATACCGGAACGCTTGAAGCGAACGATCCCCCCGCAGTTTCCGTCGAACCTGGCTCCGGTCCCAGGCACTTCGCCTTTCACCCCAGTGGAAAGTTCGCCTACGTCATCAATGAAATGGCATCGACCTTGACGGCGTTGGATTATGACGCGGACAAAGGGACCCTCAAGCCGGTTCAGACCCTCTCCACGCTCCCCAAGGGATACGACGGCAAGGACAATAGCACCGCGGAAGTCCAGGTTCATCCGTCTGGAAAGTTCGTCTACGGGTCCAACCGCGGGCACAACAGCATCGCGATTTTTGCCGTCGATCCGAAGACTGGCAAACTTACGTATATCGGCAACGAGTCGACGCAAGGGAAGATTCCACGGAACTTCGGCATCGACCCGACCGGATCGTTCCTGCTTGCGGCCAATCAGGACTCCGGGACGGTCGTCGTCTTTCGCATTGACCCCCAGACCGGCTTGCTCAAGGCCACCGGCAGCGTCGTCGAGGCTCCCAAGGCCTGCTGCGTCAAATTCCTGGAGATCAATTGAGGCGTGGTTAAAAACCCAGCAATGGATCGTGAAATCCTTTGTTGCTTGTCCGTTCGGCGACGGACAAACGCAGAGGCGCTAAGGCGCAGAGACGCGGAGCGTTTAGCCCACGGACTACGGCCACCTTGCATGGTCTAGCTCATGCGAACCGTGCCATTAGTTCGACGTCAACGGACCGAGAGTTTGCCATCGCGACTCCCCGTGTCTGCGTCAAACATGTTCTGAATCGTCCGTGAGCGATTCGGCTTGCGGAAGTCGCGTCGAAGCTACTCGGATGAACCATTTGATCGTTCTTCACTCCGTGTTCTCCGCGACCTCCGTCGTGACACCATTGTGGCAGAGGTTGGTTCCGGCGAAGCGAACTCATTCTCTTTCCGCGGCGCCGGCGCGTGGTTTCAGTTGTGGAAAGAGTTCGAGCGCGTTGTCGCGGAGGATTTGCCGGCCGACGCGGACGGCATGCTGTTCGTGGAGATCGCCGGCGGCCACCTTCTCCGCGAGCACCTCCGCGAGGCATCGCCATTCGGTGGCACCGTAAATCGCTTCCGCCGTCGCGTCGTCCGCTCCCCACACATGATCCGGTCGCTTTGGCATGACCTCCAGCCATTCCGTGGTAAAGCGCGCTTGGCCATAGTGTAGCTCAAAGTCGGCAGCCAGACCGAGTCGATCCAAACGCGCGGGTACTTCATCACGATCACGCCCGCTCTCCTACCCAGGGAAATCCGCTACGAAACAGGATGAACTTCGTAGTTCGGATTCGCTTCGATCAGGTCGACCAGAAGCATCGGGTTTGAGCCCTGAATTCCGTGCCT
This sequence comes from Planctomycetota bacterium, assembly GCA_046350335.1. Taxonomy (GTDB): domain Bacteria; phylum Planctomycetota; class Planctomycetia; order Kolteriales; family Kolteriaceae; genus JAXMAQ01. The sequence continues at coordinate 53,043 of JAXMAQ010000053.1, read as the reverse complement.
GGCCGGTATGGATCTGGAACGGTAAGCCATGTTTGGCGGATAATTCGCAGAGACGCCAGAAATGAAGTCTGAATTGCTTCACCTGTTCCTGGGTAAGCTCGCCACGCTTCTTTCCCAAAGATTCCCGCGGCCGTTTCTTCGTGACCTTTTCGTAGTGGAGCGTGCGCACATAGGCGAGCGTGGACTTGAGGCAGACTTCAGTGCTCCCCGCCTTGGCCTCGCGGAAAATCGCGTCCAGAACCGCGAGGTATTCGTCCAGGGTGCCGATCGGCAGTTTCTGCTTGGCCGCGAAGGCATAGGGGCTATCGAGAGGGTTGTTGTATTGCGATTCGTGGTAGCCATCGACGAGCGTCGTCACGTTAAGCAGCGGAACCGTCCATTCGTAATGTGGGAACATTTCCAGCCTTGACCAGTAAGGATCGACGAACATAAGCGCGATGTTCGCGCGGTTGTTGACCACTTCCAACAGCCACTTGGGATCCTTGTAGTTGTTGAAGATCTTCTGGTTGAGTTCGCGGGCCTGGTCCGTGGTGATGGTGTCGAAATCCACGCCATACAGGTCGGTGAAAGCGGGCATGAGATAACGGTAGAAACTGGTCGCGCGCGCGTTGTCGAAGTCGTGGCTCGCCCTGGACCACCATTGATCGAAGGAATCTCCCTCATTCCAAGGGGTGACCTTGTTGATCCAGCCGTAATAGCCCGTGCGGAAGATGGAATAGAGGGTAAGTCCTTCCCCCTGATCCGTTTTCACTCGTCCCGGGATCTCGCGAAACGGCCGGAGGTGGTCGTGCGTATCGATCGCCCGGACGCGATCGAGAGCCGACTTGATCCGCTGGTACGCTTCGGTTTGTTTGGTGTCGACGAGTACGGGACGCGGTTCGTCCGCGGCGGGACAGAGCCGAGGGGCGAGGCAAAGGAAAGCAAGGAGCAGCGAGAACCGTCGAACGGTTTGTGCTCGATCAAGGTGACATCGACGGCGTCGTTGCAAGCGGAATGTCCGACTCCTGCTCGATGTATGGGAATGGATCGACTTGGTGCTTCGCATGATGAATCCCTCACGGCCCAGTGTCCCGCGCCTCGGTATGGATCATCGAATGTGCGGCCCCAGAGTGCAAGGTACTGGTTGGCGAAACCAAACAGGTGTCGTCGAGATTGTGATGGGTGGTAAGCCGTAGGAAGCAATGCGTCACGAGGCCCACGGGCGCTTTGAGCCACGTTTACGTGGCTTGTCCGCGAAGCGGTATTAGCCCTGGCATTCATGCCAGGGTAGGAGACGTCGAACTAGAGATCTAGAGCCCGCTTCAGCGGGGTTCTCGCTGGCGAGCCGACACGAATGGGTCCGAGTAGTGGTCAACGGGGTTAGCGATGAGAGCCGTTGCATTCGTCATGGAATTGACATACCGGGTAGCGGCATTCACCGATTCATGGACTGAAGCCCTTGCCGCGAGAAGCTCCGTGAACGGAGCTCGAAGAATATTACCGGATCGGCACCACCCCGCCATGAATGACGGGGCTAAGACTCGAAGAGGAAAGCGGCCTGAAGGCCGCTGCAGGGCGTCGTCATCCGCCGGGTGCCATGCCTCACGCTTGCCGTGGGCATGTGTATTCCGCCGTCCAGCGTTTGACGTTTTTTCCCACCGACCACGGGGTCCTTGGCCGCTCCGTAAGCCTCGGAACCTTAACCCAGCGAGCGGCGCGGAGTACCGCTGGCTCGCCGGGACCCTGGTTCCTGCGTTTACTTCGCTCCTTGGCCGCTCCGTAAGCCTCGGAACCTTATCCCAGCGAGCGGCGCGGAGTACCGCTGGCTCGCCGGGACCCCGGTTCCTGCGTTTACTTCGCTCCACCGACCACCGACCACTGACCACTGACCACTGACCACTGACCACTGACCACTGACCACTGACCACTGACCACTGACCACTGACCACCGATTATTTCCCGGCGGGGACGAGTTTGAGGAGGTGCTCGGCGATTTGGACGGCGTTGGTGGCGGCGCCTTTGCGAAGGTTGTCCGCGACGACCCAGAGGTTCAGACCATTGGGGACCGTGGGGTCCTTGCGGATGCGGCCGACGAAGGTTTCGTCCTTGCCCGCGGCGTGATGCGCGAGCGGCACCTTGCCGTTGGCGGCATCGTCGAGAAGGATGACGCCTGGCGCCTTCGAGAGCGCTTCGCGCGCCTGCTCGACCGTGATCGGCCGTTCAAACTCGAGGTTAATCGCTTCACTATGGCCCGTGCGAACGGGTACGCGGACACAGGTCACGGTGACGGCAATCGAGTCGTCTCCCATGATCTTTTTCGTCTCGCGAACCATTTTTGTTTCTTCTTCGGAATAGCCGTCGGGGCCCATGGTCCAATCGTTGGGGATACAGTTGTCGACGAGCTGGTGCTTGTGCGCCTTGGCGGGTGGGATGGGGTGACCTTTGCCCATCGCTTCGAACTGTGCGTTGAGCTCTTCGAGTCCGCTTGCCCCCTTGCCGCTGGAGGCCTGATAGGTGCTGACGACGACTCGCTTGATCTTGGCGAGGTCGTGCAGAGGCTTAAGGGCGACGACCATCTGAATGGTGGAACAGTTGGGATTGGCGATGATGCCGGTTGTGCTTGGCGTGATGTCGTTGGGATTCACTTCGGGAACGACGAGCGGGACGTTGGGGTCCATGCCACGCGCCGGGAGTTATCCACGACGACGGGCGCCGGCCTTAGCAAGACGGGGTTGAACTCCTTGTTGATCGAGCTGGGGTGCCGGTAGTAACGATGTCGGCCCCGAACAAGCCAAGTCGACTGCTCGATCGTATTTTCCCCAGCGGTGACGGTGCCAGCGCCTCCGGGTAGGTGAGGAATCCGTTGATGTCGCGGGTGGGCACCGCTCCTTGAGCACGGATGGACAGCCCAATATCATCCAGCCGCCTCATCACTGCTAAATGGATTCACGGATGGGACTCATCCGGATTAAATGAAGAGCATTGCTCCCCGCAATACACCGTGCCCGGCCATGCGAAGATTATACTCGACGACACGTGAAACGGCAGGTTGGGTTCGCGAAAGAGGGTCAAAGATGAGTCAGAAGAGTCCGTCACCCGAGCCATTGGTCCAGTTAAGTCAGCAAGAGATCTACATGATGGGTATGCGGCGACATCCATTCCCGTGCGTGCAGAAGAGCTGGGCGCGGCGTGGGGACGAAGCGATGAGCCCGGAGGCGCGGGGCTATATTTCTCATGGAGCAGGGGGAGACGATACCCAGCACGCCAATATCGAAGCCTTTTCACGTTGGCGGATCGTGCCGAGAATGCTCCGGGACGTCTCGAACCGGACGTTGAAGATCAACCTCTTGGGCCGGGAATTGCCCGCGCCGGTGCTGTTGGCGCCGATCGGCGTGCAGTCGATGGTGCATCCGGAGGGAGAAGTAGCGTCCGCCCGAGCCGCCGCCGGGCTCGGGATTCCGTTCGTGCAGAGCACGGCAGCGACCCGGTCCATCGAAGACGTGGCCCAGGCCATGGGCAACGCTCCCCGCTGGTACCAACTCTATTGGAGCAAGAATCCCGAACTGACCGCCAGTTTCGTTTCCCGGGCGGAAAAGGCGGGGTACGAGGCGCTCGTGGTCACGCTCGACACGATGCTCCTCGGCTGGCGTGAAAAGGATTTGCAAAACGCGTATCTGCCGTTCTTGTTCGGCGAAGGGATTGGCAACTATCTTTCCGACCCGGTTTTCCGCAAGGCGTTGCCCAAGCCTCCCGAAGAAGACCCGCAAACGGCCATTCGCTACTTTTTGAGCGTCTTCGCAAGTTCCGCCTACACCTGGAAAGATCTGGCTTTCTTGCGCGAACGGACGAAGCTCCCCATTTTGCTCAAGGGGATCTTACATCCGGAGGACGCCAAGCTGGCGATCGAGCATGGCATGGATGGCGTGATCGTCTCCAACCACGGAGGACGCCAAGTCGCGGGAGCCGTCGCGGCCGTCGATGCCTTGCCTCGGGTTCTGGAGGCGGTCAAGGGTCGTGTTCCAGTCCTCTTTGACAGTGGTATCCGGCGCGGCGCGGATGCTTTCAAGGCGATTGCCTTGGGCGCTAAGGCGATTCTGCTCGGCCGACCGTATATTCACGGCTTGGCGCTTGGCGGTGAAGCGGGAGTTCGCGAGGTGCTTATCAACTTCCTGGCGGACCTGGACCTCACCTTGGGAACATCGGGGCATTGCTCGTTCGAGGAATTGACCCCGGCGGATTTGGTTCGCGCGAGTGCTCCCTGAAGCCCAATTCATCGCTCATCATTGATGGGGGCGAGCGGCTGGTACTTCGCCAGTCTGAAGGCATGGTGGGCGCGTGCTCTCTTCCCCAACGTACTGCCGGGTGCAAGCCCCGAGCGCCGTCGAGGAGGGATGCATGCATTGCCTCGGTGAATGGCAAGAGATCGGACCTTTATGATCTTTCACCTGTTGATCGTGGATGACGAAGAGGACGTGCTCGAATCGCTCATTCCGGGATTCGTCGCGGACGTGGCTCGTCGTCTCCAGGCCGACCCTCGATTTCGCAAGGCGAACGGGGCGGCGGGGAATCCACTGCCGGCGAATGGTCGCTTCCATGTGCGCGTATCGGCACACGGCTATCGAAGCGCGAAATTGGCGAAATATTCGCACCCGCAGCCGACACACCTGCACGTTCATCTCTGCTGTGAAAAAGGGGGGAGTTTTTCGCAGGCGTCGCGGCTGCTCAAGGAGCAGTTCTTCGCGGTCGTCGTGTCGGACTTGCGTTTTTCCGATGACTTGGCTGGCTCGCGCGCCGGCCGGTTCTTCATCGAGGACGTGCATCGGCGCAATCCGGAGACGTTCGGCATTCTCTATTCGGCGTATCAGCGGCCGGACGGATTTCCCCAGGACCGATTCATTCGGAAGGGCTCGGCGAGCAACCTGGGGGGAGAAGAACTGATCGCCAAGATGGTCGAGGGGTTTGCCGCCTATCTGGAGACCCCGAACATTTTACGATTCGCGAGTGAGTTGAGCCGGCGTGGGCTCGTGTACCAATCGAACGCTTTTGGCTCGACTTTAAGGCGTCTGTACGACTATGCCGATCTCTATTTCGGACAGGAAAAGCCGGAAGGAAGCGGACGCCGGCATCCGAGACCGACGTTGCTATTGGATGGCGAGACGGGAACCGGGAAAACGGAGCTAGCCGGGTTATTGCATCAGATCTCCGAACGGCGCGCGGCGCCGTTCGTATCGGCGACGTGCAATCAGCTTCGGGATGAGACGTTTCTCCGCTCGATTTTATTTGGTCATGTGAAGGGCTCATTTACCGGGGCGACGGCGGAACGGGCGGGGCTGGTCGAGACGGCGGGGAAGGGCATTCTTCTTTTGGACGATCTCCACAAGCTGAGCGAAGGGGCGAGCGTCGTCTTACATTCATTCCTCGATGACGGGGAGTATTCCCACATTGGACAGGACGAAATTCGCCGGCGTAGCGAGGCAGCCATCGTCTGCACCGTCGAGTCCCCCAAGTGGGAGGAAATCAAGGGGGAACAGGAACTGGCGGAGAGCTTCATTCATCGGGTCGAGCAACTGGTCATTCGCGTTCCGCCACTACGTTCCCGGCCGGAGGATATCGAGTACCAGGCGACGTCGTACTGTTCGTATTACGCGGAACAACTCGGCGTCGACATGGAATTGTCCAAGGGGGCGGTCGCCTGGCTGGTGGAGTTTGGATTTCCTGGAGGGAACTCGCGAAAACTACGCGATTTCATCAAGGGACTCGTCGCGGCGAACTCGCGAGTGACCGATTTTCTCGATCTCGCCGAGGTGGAGGAACAAGCCTTCGAGTCGGGGCTCACGACCCGCGGGGAAACGTCCCTTTCCGTCGCTCCGGATGCATTACCCTCCACGGCGAACGCATCCTCCACTCCCGGAGTTCCCCACGATGGCCTGGATGCCGAGAGCCTTAGGTGGCGTGCGCGAATCGAAAAGCTATCCACGCAAGCCTTGGTCGAAGAATGTGGCTTGGACCCGGTGAGCGCGGAACAGGCGTGCAAGTCATTGTTCGAGCGAGATTTGCCCATCATCTGGAGTCAATTCCGCAAGCTTGTCCAGCTTCCGGGTGCCGGTCGCGCCATCGAAATCAAACTGTTCGACGAACTCTTCCGCTATTACGCCGTGCACTCCCTGGGCAATCCGGCGAAGGCGGCCAAGGAGCTGGGAATGAAAGACAATGCCTTGCGGGAGTTCATCTACAGTAGGGAACAAAAGCGGGGAGGAACGGAGAAATGACCCGAAGCCGCCGGCCTCATGCCCCGGAAGCCGGGCGTTGTATTGGCTAAACTTGGAGGAGGAACCGCGTTGCAGGAGGAACATCCCCCGACCGTCATTGTCGTGCATCGGCGCGAACGGCGCTCCAAGTGTTCGGTCGAGCCATTACGAGGACGCCCGGGTTTTGAGTTTCTCGAATGTCCCTTGAAGAATCCGCCTGCTTTGCGGGGATATGTGCGACTTGCCTTGGATGGCCCCATGCTCGGCCAGGCGGATTCCGGACATGGACTGCTCATTCTGGACGCAACTTGGAGACTGGTCGCGTCCATGGAATCGGCGTTCGCGTCGGTTCCGCCTCGCCGCTTGCCGGCATGGCAAACGGCTTATCCGAGGGTTTCAAAATCGGTTCCGATCCGCTCGGCGGTCTGGCAACGATTGAAGCGATCTATGCCGCTTATGCCATACTTGGTCGAGACACCGCGGATTGCTCGACCAGTATCATTGAAGCGCGCGAATTTCTGGAGCGGAACCTGCCGGCGACGTGAACAGAGATCCCACGGGCGTTGGGTGATTTTTGCTGCTGGCGCAGCAGACGCGGCTCAAGATTTCGGTTAATGCGTCGACTTATGGAGAAATCATTCAACGAAACATCGGCCCGGTTTTACCCTATGAAGCGAAATATAAGCTTGCTCTGCTGGCGTTTGCCCCGATGTCCATCGCGACGATGCTTTCGATCGCGGTCAGCACGATGGCCAATCATCGCGCGCTTCGAGCGACATTGGATGTTCAAGCGTCGCGCCGGCTTGCCTTGCAGGTGGAACAGATTCGCTCGTACGTGGAGCAGCACGTGCGGGCCCTGCGCATTTTGACGGCGACTTCCGTATTGCAAGGCGGATCGCTCGAATCGATCAAGCCGCAATTGGCGTTTTCAGCGCGTTCCCCAGAAATCGAAGGTTCCCTACTACAACGACGCCGACGGCAACGTGCACGACGCGCGTGGGGCCTGCTTCAATGTCCGTGATCGACCGTACCATCCCAGAGTTCGCAACGGGAGTGGAAGTCATCACCGGCATGCTGACGAGCCGACGCGCGACCGGGAAACCGATCGTTCTCATTCTCGTGCCCATCCTCTCGTCGGAGCGGATCCGTGAAAGGGGCGTTGGCGGCGTCCGTTCTGATCGATGGGCTGATCGAGAAGGTCTGGCAAGGTACGGTGGGGATCACCGGATTCAGTTTTCTGGTGGACGACGAAGGTCGCTTGATTTCGGGCGTTCCCTCTTCCCTTTCAGGCTCATTCCCGTCCGCGGGGGGGGATGGCGCTCCGGCGATGGCGCAACTCGTGGAGCGAGTTCGGAAGGGAGAGCCCGCTCCCTTGTATTTCGTGCTGAAAGGCGAAGAGTGCCGGGTCTACTACTCGTCCGTGCCTCGAACTCGATGGACCATTGGGTTGGTTTATAAGGAACTGGAGGTTCTTCACCATATTCACGACTCGCAGATGATCGCCATCGCGTCTCTTGGTATCACTTCTTTGCTCGCCATTGCGATTGCCGCCATGTTGTACCGCCTGATTATCAATCCCGTCCAAAGATTGAAAGAGGCGCAGAAGCGGGTGGCGGAGGGGGAGCTCGATCTTCGCGCGATCGAAGGATCGCAAGACGAGTTGGGAGAGCTTGCCCGGTCTTTCAATCGGATGGCGGCGACCTTGTCCGCGGCGGATACCCAGCTTCGGAGGGAACTGGAGCGTCGCGAGCGCACGGAGAATTCTCTCCGCGAAAGCGAGGAACGCTACCGGCTGCTCGTCGAGAACTCGAGCGACATGATCGCCGAAGTGGATGAGGTGGGTAACTTGATCTACGTCAGCAGCAACGTGGAAACCTTGCTCGGTTATCCGCCGGAAGAGATGAAACGAGAGATTTCGGCGGACTGGGTCCATCCGGAGGATGCGGCGCGGGTCAGCGACGGATTTCGCGTTGGGGAAGGACACATGGAACATCGGTTCCGCCACAAGGACGGCTCTTGGCGGTGGGTGGAATCATCCTTTCGCCGGTTTCAAGCGGGTAACGGGAAGATTCATTCCGTGGTGCTCTCGCGGGATATTACGGACCGCAAACGGGCGGAGGAAACCCGCGAACAACTCGAAACACAATTGCGACAAGCGCAGAAGATGGAGGCAATCGGCACGCTCGCGGGTGGGATCGCGCACGACTTCAATAACATTCTCACCGTGATCTTGGGGAATACCGAGCTGGCGAAGATGGATTTGCGCGAAGACCATCCCGCCGCCGTTTACTTGGCCGAAACGACGAAAGCTGCCCACGTCGCGAAGGACCTGGTCGAGCAAATCCTCACCTTCAGCCGGAAAGGCGAGGTCCGACGAACATTGATTCAGCTCCAGCCCGTGGTTCGCGAGGCGTTACGTCTCGTTCGATCGACGCTACCTAGCTCGATCGAGGTCTTTACCGACATTTCGCCGGACGCGCCCGCCATCCTCGCCGATCCCACGCAAATGCAGCAGGTGATGATCAACCTTTGTGCCAACGCGGCCCAGGCGATGATCGGCAAGCGGGGCCGGTTGGAAGTTTCTTTAACCGCGGAGAACGTGATCGATGCGGGGCGGTCACGCTCTGGCTTAACCCAAGGCGTCTATGTTCGTCTCACGGTGCGGGACACCGGTTGTGGCATGGATGCGGCGACGAAAGAACGCATCTTTGATCCTTTTTTCACGACGAAGGGACCAGGAGAGGGTACGGGGCTCGGCTTGGCGGTCGTTCATGGAATCGTCCAGAGGCACGAGGGGGTAATCACCGTCGAAAGCGATGTCGGCAAGGGCTCCACGTTTCATGTCTATTACCCAGCCGTCTTAAACGGGTCAGTTGCGGAAAAAACACAGGTGCTGGAGTCCCCCAAAGGGCACGGCGAACGCGTATTGTTGGTGGATGACGAACCCACCGTATTGTTTTTGTTGTCACAACTCTTGCAGAGGATGGGCTATCGGGTGACCGAGGTATCCAGCGCCGCGCTCGCGCTCGAGACCTTTCGGTCAGTGGGGGGACAGATCGACGTCATTGTCTCGGACTTGAAGATGCCGCGGATGACGGGAATGGAATTGGCCAGCCAGCTTCGCGAGCGGGATACCAAGGTCCCCATCATTCTTATCACCGGCAATCTGGCGGCGATGGACGCTGAGCGACGCAGTGCGCTCGGCCTGGTCGACGTACTCCAGAAGCCGTTCCGCATCGAAGAACTGCTCAAATCCATTTCCCAGGCACTCTCCCGAGATTCAAGGGAAAACAGGAGTGACCCATCCCCAAACACGGAATCCACGACATAGAGCAACCAGGTGCTCGATCCTCCCTCGCTCGGTTACTTCTCCACGCTTCGCCGACCAAGATGATAAGTAGTAGATTTGACAGAAATCGACAGAACTACCGTATTTGCCATTTGTTGAGCAAATAGTCTGGTTTTTGGAATGGTCCAGGGAGCACAATCCGGTCTCGTTTGTCTGGCGGCACTTTTCGGATTCGCCGTGACGAGCCTACGATGCCGCAGGTTTTAGGCGATGAATGCCGATGGGGCGGAGTTTTGGCGATAGAAGTTTTGCATGACTTTTTTCTCACGATGAAAGCGCGCCCGTGAACATACCGCAAGAGGCATGCAGCCATGCTTGGGGAAATCGAGGCTCCCTCTTCGGGGTGAAGTCACCGGGACACGTCAAGGATGTCGATGAGGTCCTCCCTCGCCATGTCCGCGTGGTAGGGCTGAACGCTTGGCACGCAACTTGCAGTTAATCGCTGCCAGGGTTCTTCTGGGTTCGTTGCCAGGTGCGAGGAAGCATGAGCATCAAGATTTCCGGCCTCGAAACGTTTCGGAATTTCCTGGCTTTGGACAAGGTGACGTCGAAGTTCCTCAGCGGCGAGCTTGTTGCCTTGCTGGCCCTCGGGATCGGGGAAGACGACGCTTCTGTGCGCATCATTGCGGGGCTCGAATTTTCCGGACGCCGGCTCGGTGCATTACCACGACGAGAACGTGACCGGAGCGGCCGGTGAAGGATCGGAACGTTGGATTCGTATTCAGCACTACGCGTTATTTCGCCACATGACGGTATTCGACAACGTGGCCTTTGGCATGAAAGTTCGCCATCGGCCGAAGTCGGAAATGCAGGATCGCGTCTCGAACTTTTGCGTTTGGTGGGTTTGGAGGGACTGGAGCGTCGGTATCCGGCTCGCTGGGAGGGCAACGGCAAGGGTGCGCTACGCGCGCTGGCCGTTCAGCCGCGGATCTTGCTTTTGGACGAACCTTTGGCGCCTTCGGATGCCAAGGCGGCGTCGAGTTGCGCCGTTGGCTCCGTCGCCTTCATGACGAAATCCACGTCACCAGCGTTTTCGTGACCCACGACCAGGAAGAGGCTTTTGAGGTCGCCGACAAAGTGGTCGATGAATAAGGGGCGGATCGAGCAAGAGGGCACGCCGCGAAATTCGAAAGTGTCGGTCAACTTTATCTGTCATGGATTTTCTCGGCAATGAACGTGTTCCTTGGGGCGGCAGAACGGCAGCGGCTTTCTTCGGGACGGCGGAAGTTCCCCGCTCCAGAGTTGGCGACCCGGGATTCGCGCATCGCGACCGTCTACGTGCGACCCCACGAAAATGGAAATCCATCGCCAACCCAATGGCCATCCAACGCCCGCGACCGTGCAGCACGTTCATCGGCTCGGGCCGGTCACCCGCGTGCACCTGGCCAACCGCGAGTTTGGGCTCAACATGGACGTTGAACTGAGTGCACAGCGCGTTCCGCGGAACTCGACCTCACTCCCGAGGAAACGGTGTTTGTTTCCCGAACGCGGCCAGGGTTATTCCGGACGATTACTCGATCTGATCTGGTCCGTGATTTCTGGAACCGTCGTATTCAGAAACGGTCGCGGTTTGCTTATTTCGTGGGATGGATTCACGGAGCGACGAGGCTGGCATGCGGATTCCCGCGGTGAACGACCGGAATAGTCGCGGAGTTTGAAGCACGAAGGAAAGGTGCGTTATGACACAGTAGGGTGGCGAACCGCGGCTATGGGGGAGGCCGCGACTTCGATGGGGAATGGCAACGCGTTTTCGGCCATATACGCCAGGGAAGGAGGGGCTCACATTCGGCGAAGTGACAATCGTCGTCCAGGACGGCGTCGTGGTTCAACAAATCGAACGATTGGAAAAAGCGACTACGATAATCGCCTATTCCTCCCTTTCCCTCCATGATTCACGACTTCATTCCTTCAAATTCGTGGCTGTTCGGATTGACGTCGCCGTCCTTCGCGTGCCGCTGGTCTTTGCGGGACCATCTGCTTTGAAGCCTTGCTTTCCGCGATCGCTGGCGCTGCGCGTTCGCGGGTGGCTCTTTGTCGAACCTGGAATATCCGTGCCTCGCCATGATCAGCAACATCGCCACCAGCATCATCATCGTGAACCAGACGATCAGAAAAGAACGTGGCTGTTCCCCGGGGTGAATCCAGACACCAATCGCGAGGAGCGAACCAGCGAGCCGCCATGAGAATCGCCTCGCCGAAACGGGCGCGCGACCGTGAGATTGACCTCGTGGGACTGAAGCATTCGTCGGTGGCTCCAGAATAGGCCGCTTTTCGGCCAATATCGCGCAGCCCGCCAGCACGGACCTTGAGTATGCGAACGGCAAATGGGAGATGGCCGAGCATCGCGAGGAGCAGTGGCATCTTCGTCTCACTTTCTTTGACGTAACCATGGAACCAATACTTTGCTGACGGCCGCGAGGCTGTCGGCGGAGCATTTGTCGGCCGTGTCGGTCAACCGGTGCCAATGGGGGTACTGAAATCGATGAGCACGATGGCGGGGAATTTTCAAGTCCTGGAACGCAATGTGATCGTCGTGACCTCGAAACGGACGTCGTCACGGAAATTCGGGGATTCCGCAACTGGTGAGCGATGGTCCAGACCTCCTGGACGAGATTTCGCGATCGCCTGACGGAGAAGCCGTCCGGATGAGCCGGCCAGGGTCCTTGTCGCCGATCATATCGACGACGATTACTGCCTCATACTGATATTTGGGTTTGGCTTTAACGTACTCACGGACGAAATGTTCCGACCCGAGAAAAACGGTCCGCGATCGGGTCGATGCTCTTCCGCGTCGAAAACGAAATCCACGCGCCGATGTTGAGGTCGAGAGAGGGGATGGAGTCGGCCGAGTTCCAGCGAGAAACGCAACCTGACGCTCCATCGTTGGTTCCGAGGATCGGCTGCTGCCGATTCCGGCACCGGTTCCTGGTCGGCAATGGGACGCGTGTCGTATCAGCGCCCAAGAGGACGCGGCGTTCTCGTTCCGGATGCCAAGCGTACCACCAGGTTGGCGCAGGGAAAGTGGGTTTCGCTGGCTTGGTTGCGTTCCTTCAAACGTCTGCAATTCGACGATGGCGCCCAGGGCCTGGAAATGAGGTGAGGATCGCTGCTGCAAGATCATCTCGAAACTCGCTGTCATATGGACCAAGTTTGCAGATTTCCCTCGAGATACCGGAGCGTTTAAGCTTGCCGTCGAACGCCGTGGAGCGCGTGGGCAAGGGAATGTCGACGCGCGCCGGTTTCGATGCCGTGAATGTCATGACGATTCCCCCGAGGATTGCAAGAGTTGCCACGGTTCCTCCAATCCACCACGCTTTCCGTCGGAAAGAAGTCAAGGTTCCATCCTTCTCGCTGAGTGGCGTTCCCTGCACGCCATCGACGCCTGGAGCACGAATCACTTTTTGTGGCCGAGGATCGCGCTCTCGTCGAAGATCGCGTGCATGATCACCGAGCGGGCGTCGCGGGTATAGACGATGTGAATCTTTCCGTCCCTGGTCTGAATGACGAAGGGATACGCGAAGTCATGGTCTCCGGTGGCGATGTCCCGTCGGTGGGGGTATGTCTTGTCGCCGTCGGTCGAGAGGGCGACGGTGAGCGGCGTTCGATCGCCGAGGTTGTCGTTGTAAACGAGAAGGAGATTACCGCTTTTAAGACGGTGAAAATCGACGGCGGCATCGGGATTGGGGAAATCGGTTTCGTTCCTGGGCTCCACGTCTTGCTGCCGTCGCGCGATTCGAGCGACAATTCGACCATCCGCCGAGCCGTAGTCTCCTCGGCGGCGGCAATAGGCGACCAGGTAATCGTCGGTCAGCAGGGCGGGCGCGGGCTGGAGATTGCCAATCCGCGAGCGGATCTCGATCTGCTCGACCACTTCTTCGTCTTGACGTCGTAACGAAAAAGAACGAGGAAGTGTCGGCGGCGGTAAACTCCGGGTCGTTTCGTTTCCTTGTAGGACCGGCAAAGGTAGTCGCCATTCGCGAGCACGATCGGTTTGCTACGGACCAGAATGCCGGATTTCATTGCTGATCAGAGAGGGGGCGGACCAGGTCATGGGCGCCATCGGTCGAGGTTTCGCGCCTGGACGCGAGAATCGCTCCAAGTGTTGCCGTAACGGGCGACGTTGAAGAGCCAAACTACCCCATCGGGATGCTCGCCAAACCACCGGGTTCCCTTCGGGGACCGCGGGATTTTCCGGAAATCATGACCGGCTTCGACCATTGCTTTTCCCCGAGCTTCAGACGGGTGCCGTGGACGCGCGTGTCGGGCTCGTATTCGCCGGAGCCGCCAAAGTAAGTGAGGTACAGGTCGCCGTTGGCCAATTCCGTGATCGAGGCGGGGTGCTTGTACTTTCCGGGTAGTTCCGGGCCGAAGATCCGTTCCGTGACGATGTCATTCTCTTCGCCATGAACTCGATTGGGAGCCGTTGAAACCAAGCCGAGGATGGCGACGAGGATGGCGAGCGCGGGAGATTTCTTCATGCTGTGGATTCCAATCTCAAATTCGTTCGGTACGTCAATCAGCGAAGGCGAGGGCTTGCCGAGGAGATTCCTTATCGAACAAGTTTCTTCATCATAAAGCGACGGCGTGCGAAAGGAAGAGACGGACCGGTAACTGCACGGATTTGTGGACCTAGGGGTAAGGGGCCTTCCGCGGGCGGAAGGAACGCGTTGGAGACTCGATCGCGGTTCTGCTATAAACGTTCCTTTCAACGTGGAAACGTTTCCGGGATGTCCCGCGGGCGAGGGATCGACGAAAAATGTACGAAGCGACGCGTTCGGAGATTCTTAAGCGGCTCCGCGCCCAAGTGGCGGCAGGCAAGCCGATCATCGGTGGGGGGGCGGGCACCGGGCTATCCGCCAAATGTGCCGAGGCCGGTGGCATCGATCTGATCATCATTTACAATTCCGGACGGTTCCGCATGGGGGGACGCGGGTCCTTGTCCGGCATGATGCCCTACGGCGACGCCAACCAGATCGTGATGGACATGGCTCGCGAGGTGATCCCCATTGTCAAGCGGACGCCGGTCCTCGCGGGCGTCTGTGGCACCGATCCGTTTCGCGAGATGAAGCTGTTCTTGCGGGACCTCAAGGCTCTTGGTTTCAACGGCATTCAGAATTTCCCCACCGTGGGGCTCATCGACGGAACCTTCCGGATCGGATTGGAAGAGACCGGCATGGGTTACGGTCTCGAAGTGGATGCGGTCAAGCTCGCCGCCGACATGGACTTGCTCACTTGCCCGTATGTCTTTTCCGTGGAAGATGCCGTCGCGATGACCAAGGCGGGGGCGGACGTTTTGATTCCTCACATGGGATTGACGACCAAAGGGATGATCGGCGCGACGACCGCCTTGACCCTCAAGGAATCGCTCGAAGGATTCAAGAAGATGAGCAGGACGCGGCGGCGGCCATTCGCTCCGATATCGTGGTTCTCTGCCATGGAGGACCCATCGCACGGGGATGCTCAATACATTCTCGAAAATACCGACGGGGTCGTCGGCTTTTTTCGGGGCCTCCAGCGTGGAGCGGCTCCCCACGGAACCGGCGATCATCGGCCAGGTACAAGCGTTCAAGCGACTAGCCTTCAGAGGTTGATTACCTGGCTTTGACCCAAGTTGCCGACCGATGGTTGAACGCGGAACGGGTCGGAAGAAACACAACAAGTAGGCAGAATCTGGGGAGGTGGCTCGGCATGATCACCGCGGAAGAGGTGTTGGCGAAGCTTTTCGAACTTCGCAAAGATTACAAGGACGATGAAGAGGATCCGATGTATTTGGCGGCTTTCATCACGCTTGTCTGTTTCTGTCGTACCGCATCGGCGATTTCAAGGCTTGCGCCGGAAAGGCGGGCGTCTCGAGGAAAAAAGGGTAAACACGCGCGTTGTCCGTCACTCCGGGATTCCTCGAAGGAAGACTGGGGATCCAAAGAATCCGGACGGCGACCGGCTGCCGTTCGACGGCTCTTCCAAGGGGTGGGCCATGTTCGGAAAACTTCTACGAATCGTGAAAGGGAAGATCATGGGCAAGGATCGGTCGGCAAGTACAGGCGGCACAGAAGGATTTCGATTTCAAAACCGAAGTATCAAATCGAATTGGATACCTCGAAGGAAAAGATCCTGCTGGATCTGATGCCGGAGGTGGCGGCGGGCATTGCTTGAACATGCTGGGGCTCGCGAAGATCGGTTACTACGACAACGTGGTCTTCCATCGCGTGATTGAAGGTTTCATGATTCAAGGGGTACTATGGGGAACCGGCACGGGCGTTGCTGGCTACACCATCGACGCGGAGTTCAATGACGCAGCATGAACCGGGCGTTCTGTCGATGGCTCGAACTTCGGATCCGAACTCCGCGGGTTCGCAGTTTTTCATCTGCTTGGAGAAGGTTCCGCATTTGGATCGGCAATATTCGGCGTTCCGGGAAGACGGCGGACGAGTCGAGTCTGGCTGTTGTCCGAGCGATTGGAGCCGTCGGGGCCGATTCCGCGATCAGCCGCGGGGACAGTGACCATCCGTTCCGCGAAAGTATTGGAATCCGCGCGTTAACCTCATAATCTGATTGAAGAACGGAAGAAACCCTTGAGGGATTTGGGGGCCGCCGACGCTTCCGCGGCTATTGAGCGCAAGAAAAGAAATGCCTTATGCCCGGTGCTGCAGCAGGGAAGGCCGTCCTGCGAGCCACAATTCGCGGCATTCGTGAATTGGGGCCGGGCTGCGACATGACTTTTCTGAGCGGCAAAAGTCAGGCCCCTTCGCCGTTCGTATTAGCGGCACCCGGCGTCGAAGGACGGGCGGGGACCCGCACAATGGGGCGATAGTGAACCTGGTCAGGGCGGGAACGCAGCAGCCATAAGCTCATCGTTTCATGTGTGTCGGACATCCTCGTCCGTCCTTCGGGGCCGGCTCGCCGTCCTTCCGTTTGGGCCGCGCGTCGTCGCCTGTGGAGGATGGGAGACTTTCATGGCGAAACCCGAATCCGACTTGCCCGCCGAGGATACGGAACGCCAGGGGTATACCGTCCTGGCCCGCCGCTATCGGCCGCAGAGATTCGAGGATTGCGTCGGCCAAGACCACGTCGTTCAAGCTCTCAAGAATGCCATAGAAGGGAACCGCGTCGCCCACGCCTACCTGTTCACCGGCTCGCGCGGCGTCGGCAAGACATCCATGGCGCGCATCTTCGCCAAGTCCCTCAACTGCGTCGAAGGTCCGACGACGCAACCCTGCGGCAAATGCGATAACTGCGTCAGCATCGCCAGTGGAGACGATGTCGATGTGCTGGAAATCGACGGAGCCTCCAATCGAGGGATCGACGAAGTTCGCGAACTGAGGCAGGGGGTCCACTACCGCCCCAGCCGGTCTCATTTCAAGATCTACATCATCGACGAAGTTCACATGCTCACCAAGGAGGCGTTCAACGCGCTCCTCAAGACTTTGGAAGAGCCCCCCGAGCACGCGAAGTTCCTGTTCGCGACGACCGAAGTTCAGAAGATTCCCATCACGATTCTTTCGCGTTGCCAGCGATTCGATTTCGCGGGAATCGACATGCCGAAAATACTCGGCCGCATGCGCGAGATCGTAGCCTCCGAAGGGATGAGCGCGGACGAAGAGGCATTGGAGATCATCGCGCGTCGAGCCGCCGGCTCCATGCGTGACAGCCAATCGCTCCTCGACCAGGTACTCGCGTTCGGCGGGAATCATATTACGGCGGACGACGTCCACCGGGTGATGGGGACGGCGGGTGAGGAACGGGTCGTGGACCTGGCGCGCGATATCCTCGTCGGGGATTCCGCCGCCGCCTTAACGAGAGTCGCCGATGCCGTCGCCGCCGGCGTTCAATTGGGCGAATGGGTCGATCAGACGCTCGCTTATTTCCGTGATTTGCTCGTGCTTCGCGTCAGCCCAGAGGCCGATCTCGTCAGCATGCCCAACCGCATGCGCGATTCGATGCTTCGTCAGACGGAAAACGAGACTCCGGAACGATTGCTCGAACGCATGGACCTGCTCGCGGCTTGCCGGGCGCGGATGAAACTAAGCACGTTCGGCAGGACTTTGCTGGAAATGACGCTTGTTCGCCTCTGCCGGCTGGATCAGTTTCTCAATTTGCAGTCGGCGATCACTTCGCCGCCACCCGCGGTCGCGACGGCGCCAGGAGCGGCGAACATGGTGACCACTCCGGCGATGCCCGGCCAGGCAAAAAAAAAAGAACTGAGTGATTTCCCCGCGAATGGTGCTCCCGAGCCGCCGCCGTCTCAGTTATTCGCAGGTTCCCATGCAGGCGGCATGTCGTCCGCTTCAGGTTCGGCGTTAGCCACGAATCAAGTCTCTCCCCCTGCGAACGTGCCCGCCGAGAATGCCCTTAACCTCCCCGCCATGGCCCTCGATGGGGCGAATTTGCCGTCCTTTTGGCGCGAAGCAAAGAAGAGTATTCCAGACGTCATGCTCGCGAGCATGCTCGATACCGCCGTCGATGTCCATTTACGCTCGGCCAATCAGATCGAGGTTCGCTTTCCGGGCGTGCATGCACATTCGAAAAGTTACTGTGAAGACCCTGCCAGGCTCGCGAAGATCGAGGAGATCTGTGGCCAACTGGCGCGGCGCGCCGTTCAGGTTCGTTTCACGTTGGCGGCGGACGTTGCCGCTCCCGTCTTTGCGCGGCAGGCAAATCCGATGGAATTGCGGCAGCGGGCCGCCAAGAATCCCATGGTTCGAAAGGCCGAACAGATCCTGGGTGCTAAAATTGTCAATGTGGACGCAGCGCCCACCAGCCCACGCGAAACGAAAGAACCCAAACCGGATCCGGAGTAAACGGTTCGATGAATCTATTCAAAATGCTGGGAAGTCTCGGAAATCTTGCCAAGATCCAAGAGGAAGTTCAGGCGACCACCGCGGAACTAACCGAGTTGACCTTCGAAGGGAAGGCGGGGGGCGGCATGGTCGTTGTCATTGTCAATGGTGCGCAACAGATGGTCAATTGCACCATCGATCCCAAGCTCATCGAGGACAACGATCGCGAATTGATCGAGGACCTTCTCGTCTCCGCCGTGAACCAGGCCATGTTGCAAGCGAAGAAAGAATCCGCGGAGATCGTGCAACGCAAACTCGCCGAGCGACTCAACATGCCCGAACTTTCCGGGATTCTGGGCAACTTCATGCCCAAGCCGTGACCTCATGGCAGGAAGCTGTTGATCAGCCGGACGTAGTTCAGAAAGATCCGGAAGATGAAAAAGATGATGATCCCCGCGACACAGCACCAGACAAGCCAGCCCAATGCCGTGTTGAGCAAGGCAAGCTGGTGCTCCGCCTCTTCGTTCAACTGATCGGAAAGTTGTCCCATCGCCTCCGGGACCGAACCACTCACCTCGCTGGTCGCGAGCACTTCCAGAAATTCCTCCGTGAAAACGTCGTGTTCTGCGAAGGCGTCATGCAGTGACGCTCCCTCCTCGATCGCCTCCACCATCCGCGGTCCCAGCGATTCGACATAGCCGTTGTCCGCAGCGGATAGGCTCAGCGGGACGGCTTTGAGGACTGACATGCCGCTATCCATCGTGAGGTTCATGGCAAACGCGGTTCGCGAGAGGGCAAGCGTCTTTAGGCAGGGACCCAACTTAGGAATTTTAAGTAGCCAACGATCGACGGCGGGGGCCTGGCCGAGCGAATTTCGCAGAGCGTGGTACGTCACATATCCGACGCCAAATGTGCCGAAACAGCCGATGAGCCAGACGATCGCTCCCTTTGGACCTTTGAGTCCCAGGCCGAGTAAATCGACGGAATTTCCCCCTTGAATGTCGTCGATCATTCCGAGCACGAAAATGACAAGCGCGATGATGAAGATGGCGGCGACGAGTTGAAATACCGGCCAGAAGATTTGCTGAAGGAATTTACGGCGAAGCTGAAGTTGAAATCGAAAGTACTTTTCGAGATGGCGAAGGGTTTCGGGCAGGTGGCCTGTGTGGGACGCCACCGCGGTCAGGGAAAGAAACAGCGGCGGGAAGACATCGTCGCAAGCCCCGATCGCCTCTTCGACGTCGGCTCCCGATTCCAACTCCGCGAGGATTCGTTGACTCACCGATCGAATTGGGGCAGGGGCTCGTCGCGAAGTGATCTTGAGCGATTTCACGAACGGAACACCCGCGGACATCGAACTGGCCACCGAACGGCACCAGTCGGCGAGAACCTTGAGGGGGAGCCGGCGTGAAAACATGATTCATTTCTCGCTTGACCAAGGATCGCGCGGAACGAATGACGGACGTTCCGTTGTCCCGTGACAATTGTCCTATGATCGTTCGTCGCTAGACTCGCCGCAACCGGAAAAACAGGAGGATCCCTTTCCGGTCTCGCGGATTGTATCCCGGGGGAGGTGGAGCGGGGAGCGTGGATCGGCCGACGAAAACTTAGGGGGCGCGTGCCTGACCTGCTGGTGATTCCTACCGCGGGGCGGGCTAACCAGACCGTGTCCATGACGTTTGCCAGAAGAGGTACGCGAAGGCGATGAACATTTCCGGCATGGACGTTGGCTCAACCGGAATGATCACGGCCGGAGACTGGATCTCCGTGGTCGCGAATAATCTCGCCAACTTGCAGACGAACGGCTTCAAGAGAAGCGATCCAACTTTTCAGGACATCGCTTACAACGTTTTTAAGCCCTTCCAGCAGCGTCAGCCGCGCGCGGCTCCGCTCGGCGTCGAAATCGGTCAAGGGGTTCGACTCAATCAAGTCGTCAACGATTTCACCCAAGGACCACAGGTTCAGGGGCGAAACATGGACGTTTACATTGCCGGCGAAGGTTTTTTTCAGGTCGTCGATCCACTCGGGAACGTGTTCTACACCCGACTGGGCTCTTTTCAGCCCAAGGAGGATGGGGCAGCGGGACCGATCAATCTGCAGTTGACGGATGGGCCGCTTTTGCTTTTCCCAAACGTGACGCTTCCAGGGGATCCGGGGCTGCCGACCGTCGCGCCGGATGGAGTGATCACCCAGGGCACGACCAACGTCGGTCGGATTCGACTGGTCCGATTCATCAATCCGGATGGACTGGAACAGGTCGGAGACCTTTTGTTTCGTGAGACCGGCGCTTCCGGTCCACCGCTTCAAGGATTCCCAGGGGATCCTGGTTATGGTTCGACGATTGACGGATTTCTCGAAGGATCTAACGTTCAGCTCGCCAGTGAACTCGTCGAATTAGTGTTCGCATCTCAATTATTCGCGTACAGTGCGCAAAGTTTTCAGACTGGGAATCAAGAGCTGGAAACAACGATTCTGTTGGCGCAGGGAATATAAAAAAGGGAAATCCGCGGCCGTCGCCCCTTGCCGTCGCTTGAGTCCAGGCGACCTCGAGTTACAATGGCATTGGCTGTGGAGTTCGGTGGTAATTCGCATTTCGCAACCACGGTTTGCCGAGGCGGTTGGTCGAGGGGGAGGGCCCCTCCGGGGCCAAAGGACGGTTAGGGGACGTTACTTTTCCTCGGTCTCAATTCATTGATTTCCGCTCTTGCCGTTGGGGAACGGCAAAGGGGGTGGAAAGAAGTTTGCAACTGGTATCGGATGGCACGCGATTCGCGTCGTGCCAACTGTCGTTGGTGTGAACGGATTGGCAGGAGGGATTTCTGTTGCGGCCCCGTTTTGGGAACGCTAAAATCTTCCCAATCTTGAGCAACGGTGTTTGCTGGATCTTGCCCCATACGCTGTGTTTCCCCCACACAAGCAGCTTTCGTACTCGCCCGACGACGCCCTTGGAATTGGCGGCTGATGGACATTACGTCCAGTCAAATGCCCCAAGGTCGTGTGACCGATCGCCTGAGTTGGTTCGAAATGCGCCACGGTAGCCGATCGAGCGGGTCGTTCGGTGGTAGTGGACCGATCGAACATGGGGAGCAGGGACATGAAGGTTAGCCTGGTGGTTGTTAAGGGGAAGCCGGAGGGAATGGAGATTCCTCTGAAGACTTCCCGTTTCGTGATCGGACGAGAACCCGGATGTCATCTTCGGCCCGGAAGCGACTTGGTAAGCAAGCAGCACTGTGTCCTTACGATTGCCGGCGAGACGCTGACCATTGCGGATCTCGGTAGCACGAACGGCACCTTCCACAACGGAACGCGGATTTCCCAAGAGGAAGTAGTGCGGGACGGCGATCTGCTGAAAGTGGGGCCGTTGACCTTCGCGGTTAAAATCGTCGCCCCCAAGCCGGTTGCGGGTGGCCCGGTCAAGCCATCGATGAAGCCAGCGGGTCAAGAGGATCCAGGCGACTTTTTCGAAGATTGGCTCAACGAACCTTCCGCGGGAAGCATGGATCCGCAAGCGAACAGCACGATTATTGACATGCGAGCACTTTCCTCGGAAGACACGATATCCGAATCCACGGCTCCACCTACCGTTTCCCCGGGCGCGAAACCGGTTCCGCCGAACGCGGGGCCAAAGGGATCGGCTTCTTCTCCCCCCGCGGACGCCAAAAAAGGTTCATCCGAGGCTGCGTCGGAAATGCTCAACAAGTTGATGATCCGCCGCCGAAGCTCCTCGTAGCGCTTACGATACTTCATGAATCCACGTCAATGGCTGGCGACGATCGATCGACGAAAAATCGGTCGCGCGCTACTTCGTTGGTACGATCGGCACGGGCGACAACTTCCCTGGCGACGCACGAAAAATCCCTACCACGTTCTCGTTTCGGAGATCATGCTCCAGCAGACACAGGTCACAACCGTGCTGGCGTATTTCCCAAAGTTTCTTGAACTATTCCCCACCTTGGAGCAATTGGCGGAGGCGGAGGAAAGCGACGTCCTTCATGCCTGGCAGGGATTGGGTTATTACCGGCGGGCCAGGAATCTCAAGGCCGCCGCCGAGGAAATCGTCCATCGGCATGGGGGGCGGTTTCCCGAAGATCCCAAGCGTCTGGCGGAGTTGCCCGGCTTGGGAAAATACACCGCCAACGCCATTGCTTGTTTTGCGTTCGAACAAAGGCAGCCGATTCTGGAAGCGAACACGGTTCGCGTCTGGACTCGCGTATGCGCCGCGGAAGGTGACCCCGCGAAGGCGCCGCTTCTCCGGGGAACGCTATGGGAATTGGCGGAACGTCCTTCCCAGGCGGGCGCCCGGACTTCAATCAAGCCTTGATGGACCTCGGCTCGGAGGTCACCTCTCCCCGGACCCCTCGATGTGGTGAATGCCCTGGCCGTGTGTGTCGGAACGGCAAATGGAAACTCCGAATCGTTTCCCCAAAAGGGGAAAGAAGGCTGCGGCGATCGACGTCGACCACGTGACCGTGGTCCTTTGGCGAAAAGGATGAAGTCCTGGTTACCTTGCCCCCGAGGGACGTTGGGCCAATCTTTAAGGAATTTCCGCGCGTCGAACGTAAAGACAATGAGGAGTGGCGAAAAGCAGCGCGGCGGCCGTGCGAGTTCGTGACGGCACGGTTCGTCGTGGGTGACAGAAACGATGACCATCCGGCACGAGGATCATGCACTATAAGGTTCAGCTCAAATGCTTCGAGGGGCGGGTCATTGATCGCGAGGCGGTCGGATTGAACGGCCTACGGCCCGAGGCACGTGCTCGATGGGTCGCGATTGAGGAACTTCCTCGTCTACCTTTCAGCTCGCCTCAGAGGCGAATCATGGCGGCGTTGATTCAATCTCGTTAGTGAGCATCGGAAAAGTTATGTCCTTGTGCTATTGAGCTTTAAAAAAGTCATGGCGTATTCCCCGGCCCAGTCGCTTGCCGTGTCTTGGCGGAAAGCGGACCGGCCCACGACAATTCTTTTCTGTTCGACAATAAAATCGGAATAATCGGAAGAGTCGGTTCCGTCCCTGAAATCCACCGTTCCAGCGTGGGATTTGGGGAAAACCACGCTACTACAAGTGGACTGTCGACGCTTTGCGGGAAGAATTAGCTTGGACCAACGTCGCTTTTCGTTTCCTGGGGACAAGGGCTAGGGATTACCGGCATGCATACCGCGGGAAAGGTCTTTACGTTTCTGAATGTCCTGGTCACTTTGGGGTTTCTCTTCCTCACGGCTCCGGTGGTCAACTACCGCGTGGAGAAGCGGCGGGATATTGATTCCACCAACGCCAAGGTAAAGCCGCTCGAGACACAGATTGAAGAGGCGGTTCGTCAGCAAGCCGTTCTTCGAGCGGATATCGATCGGGAAAAAGGCAGAGTCACGTTCACGCAGACGGCTGGTTTGAACCAACGACAGATGCTCGACGCGCGCATCACGGTTCTCACCGACCTGGTCAATGACAGCCAGACGAAGCTCAAAACGTGGACAGCCTCCGTGGCGGACGTGCAAACGGAGAACAACTCCAGGGCTCAAGAGATTGACACTCTCAATGCCACGATCGTGAGCGCGGAGAAAAACAAGGGGGAATTGACAGCGAACGTCAATGATCTGACGGATCGACTCGCGAAGGCAAAAGCGGACTTGGCAAAGAATCTCGCCAAGATTGAAGAGCACCACCAACGCATTCTGCAACTGGAAGAATCCGCGCGTGGCAAGAGCGCCTCCGCGAAACTCGCGGAAGCGACCCGCCCATGAAAGTCAGGTGAAAGCCTGACGACGTTTTCCAGGGCCGCGTGGGAAGTGTATCCAAATTCAGGAAATCGGCCGGAGGAGTTCTGGCAATGACACTATTCGGCAAGATCGTCGTTCTTGTGAACCTTTCCTTGAGCTTTTTGTTCCTCGGATTCGCGACCTTCGTCTATCGCTCGCGCGTGGACTTGGCGGGGGAACTGCGGACGGCGCGGTCGAAGGTCTCCGAATTGCAAAATCGGCGGACGACGACCGAAGAGGAAAATACTCGCCTCACCCAAATCCTTGATGCGGACAAGGCCCGGTTGGCTCAGGCAACCAAAGATAACGAAACGAACGCCGCCGAGCGAAACACCAAGATCGAAGACCTGTCGAGTCAGTTGGAACAGAATCGTCAGCGAATCGCCGAGGCTCAAGAGACCTTCCATCGGACGGCCGCTCAGCAGACGGAACGTCGCCAGGAGGTCGAGCGTCTTCGTGGGGTGCTCGCGAATCTGGATCAGCAGATCAACGATCTCGAAGCACAAAAAACTTCCTTGAACAACCAGCTTGCGCAAACCACCAATAACCTCGTCGAAAGCCAAACGCGGGAAGCGGAACTCGCCAAACGAGTTTCGGAATTGGAAGGCCTTTCCTCCGGCAGCAATTAGACTTCGAGTTTTGAATACCGTGATCGGAAGACCGCTTTCTAATGGCAATAGGATCCTAACCTAGGTCCATCCGTCCTCGAAATACGGCGTTCGCCAGCCGAGTCGCCGTTTTTAAACCTCCCCTCGTCCGCACACTGAAAAATCGAGAAATCCACTCGTCTTGAGGAATGTCAAAAAGGTCCGGTTTCGGTACCGCTGGACGAGTGGGAGATATGGGTTCTTTCGATTTGCCAATTGTCCAAGGCATTTTTCCCGTAAATATTACCGCTCCGAAAAGTAATGTCGTGGGCCGGTCCGCTTTCCGCCAAGGCTCTCCAAGCGACCGGCCATGGCATAACGACATTACTTTTCCGACGCTCTATAATGAAGTGAACTTGACCCAAAACCTCATCCGCCGATATAGGCGTCCGAGGCGTTGGTATAAGGCAGCAATGCATAAGGGTCTTTCCGCGGCGAAGGTCCTTCTTGGAGGTTGGTCGATGACGACTGTCGGCAAGTTATTGGTGATCATGAACCTGGCGATGAGCATCTGCTTCTGCGGGTTCGCCGTCGCCGTCTACAACGCACGCGAGGACTTTTGGGGCCGGCTCAAACCAAAAACGCAATATTCAACAACTCCAGGCTCGTGTTTCCCAGGCGGAAGCCTCCGCCGAGGAAGTCGATCGGAAGCTGAAGGACGCCGACGCGGCGATGGCAAAACTGCGGGAATCGACTGCGGCGATCGCGTCTGAAGGGACAGGTCGCCAACTTGAATACCGAATTGCAGAAGTCGAGGACCGACGCGACTTCCGCCACGGCTGGTAAGGAGGCCACCACGGAACAGGTGCAGCGGCAAAAAGAGGTCGAATCGCTACGGAACGAACGTAACGACTTCCTCAAGAAGAACTCGGAGCTCATTTCAAAGAATACCGACCTGCAAGACCTGAACTCCCAGCTGAAGAACGATCTGCAACAATTGACGTCCCGCAACGAAGAACTCGACGAGAAGCTCAAGCAACTATCGGACTACGTGGTGCGAGTGAAGGGTGTATTGCCGGAAGAAGCGGGAGCTACAGACCTCGACGGACGTGAGTCCGCCGCCGAACGTGGAAGGGGTCGTGCTTCGCGTCGATCCGACCGGAAAATGCTCGAGATTAGCATCGGCTCCGATGACGGCATTCGCAAGGCCAAAATCTCCGGGTCTGGCGGACCAAGCCCGCGGCCCCAAGTACCTCGGGCAAATTCAGATCGTGCAGACGACCGCCAATACCGCCGTCGCCAAACCGGTTTCCGTCACCGGCCTGATTCAGGAGAACGACCAGGTGGGACCGAGAAACCAGTGGCAGCGCGAACTAATTCGGCCTATGGTCGAGAGCTCGCGGATTTGAGCGTTGGGGGACTTCCATGGCAAAATCGAAAAAGACGGATCTGTACGAGGCTAAACCTAAGCCCGATGTCTACATGGTGCTACTCATCATTACCTTTCTGGGCATGACGGCAGCCACCGCGTTGATGTATGTGGAGTACAACGCACTGAGCCCCTGATGCTCCGGCACGCCATTTCACGGCCACTCTATTCTCGATAGGGCCTGACGAAACCAAACCAGCGGCCCACGGACGGACAGTCCTCTCGCATCGACCGTAACGGTCCTGCTCGGCGCGCCAGGGATCGAGTTGTCAATTCGCGGATTCCCTTTCTTTCCCCTACTTCAAAACACGCCGTTGGCCGATAGGCTCAACAGCATCAAGCGCAACCTCGTTGAAGCGGGAGGGGCGTGGTCTCGTTGCGATCGCGGCGATGGCGCGAGAATCCAAGCTTTACTCCTCAGGACCGATCATGGGTGCATCCGTTTCAAAACGCCAGTCGGCGGGACGCCGATCCACAGGTGGAGGTGGTTCGTCCACGCCCGGCCGCGTCCTCATTCTCCTGGTAACGATTTCTTTAGCCTTGCTCAAGGTTTCGCGCGACGACGCGCGGCCGGTGCGCGAGGGCATCGAGTGGACGTTAACGCCGGGTGTCAAAGCGGTCCGCTGGGCTGAAGACCAAACGCAACAACTCCTGCGGAAAACCAGGTGGGGATTGCCGCCCGCGGAGACTCTGGGACACCGAGGGGCGGACGAAGAGGGGGTCCGACGATGACCATCGTGAAGTGGATACTTCTCGTCTACGTGGTCCTCGCCAGTAAGTTAGTTTTCGGTTCGGATCTCGCCGGTCATGAGTTCCTGCCGGACGGCATGCTGGTTCTCGCGCTGCTCGCCTTGCTCACGATCGAACACCCGTTGGCGTTTGCGGTGGCGGGCGTCATCGGTCTTGTCGGCGACCTGTTTTGGGGAGACCGGTTGGGAACGTCGATGCTTTGCCTTGCCGTCGTGGGTTACGCGATGGGTGGCATTCGCCGTTGGTTCACGCCGGAGAACCCCCTCAGGTCGGTGACGGTGGCGTGGTTCCTGGCGGCGACCCTGCTTCTCGCTCGTGCCGTTCTCATCAAGACCATCGACGGAGGCGCGATGAACCCCGAGGACATGCTGATCCGCGCCGCGTGGGAAGGTTTCTGGTGCGGCGTCGCCGTCTTCGGCGCCGACTTTCTCCTTCGGCTCGGCCAGGACCGCTGGTCCCTCATCTTTCAAGCCGCCGGGTCGTGATCCACTTTCGGTGGTGTATTTGCGGAACAACGCAAAAGGACAGGCGACGCCCGTATGAGCCGTTCGTACGTGGCGTTGTCGAACTACGTAGTTAATCTGGCGAACGGGGTTCAGTAATCCAATTGCCGCTCGGGGCCGGGCGCGCTTCGCGCCAAGACTTTCCAGGCGACCGGTCCGGGTGAAAAGACGTTACTTTTCCGATGCTCAATTACATTCGCGGAAAACGGAGGAGCCTTTTCGTTTACCCGTGGAAATGGCTGGTGAAAACGACGACGACCATGGCGACGGCCAATGCGCGGAATACGTGGGTGAGCATTTCAAACCTCCTGTGGCTGGACCTCGTTTCGGGTGACTTCCCGCCCCTTCAACACGCGGAATGTACCATGGCATGCAGGTCTGCCAAGGGGGTGTCGGAAGGAAATTCACGGGGAAAATTCCGCGAAAAAGTGGCAAAGTGCCACCGCTAATGCATCTGCCACGTCAGGGGGATCCAAAGGAGAATCGAGCGCAAGCTGCGTTCTAATGGCACTTTGCATCTGCTCCTTGGACGCGTGCCCGTTTCCAGTCGTGACCTTCTTGACCTTGGTGGGAAGATAACTGGCAACCGTGATTCCGCTCGTGGCGGCGGCAAGGTAAAGAACGCCGCGCGCATGTCCCATCAAGATGGCGGTTTTGGGACGCTCGTAGTGACTGTATAGTTCTTCGATCGCGACGGCGGACGGGCGGTACTCTTCCAAGATTTCTCGCGCGCTTTCGTGCAGTTGCTGAAGGCGTTCTCCCAGCGGTCGGTCGGCGGGGAGTCGGATCACGCCCGCTTCAATCAACCGGGGTCGCAAGCCGTTTCCCTCGACGACTCCGTAACCGGTGACCCGAAGCCCGGGGTCGAATCCAATCACCCGTTGGGTCATGGTGCGCTCTTTCGTCGATCGTCAGAGGATTTTCCAGGAACTTCCGTCGGCTCGGTCCTCGATGACAATTCCTAGATCCTTGAGTCGATTGCGTATGGAATCCGACATCGCGAAGTTCTTATTCTTTCGCGCGTCTTGTCTGAGTTCGACCAGGAAGTCGAGCAGCGCAGGAACCAGGCTGTTCTCCGTCCCACTGCTCGCGGGAGCTTGTTCGAGAACGCCGAGTATCCCGGTCAATTCGCGCAGGATCGTGGCTCCATGGATGAGAAGCTGAGTTTTGGACGCGTCGGCATTGCCAGCCTGGTCGAGGCGGTTGGCGTCAATGAAACGGTTGAGAGCGGGCAACATCTCGAAAAGTACGCCGATGGCGCCGCCAGTGTTGAAGTCGTCGTCCATGCATTCGAGAAATCGCTCGCGAAGTTTGACAAGTTCCTCGACGAAATCCCCGCCGCCGGGAATCGCGGGAAGCGGACCACGTTTGGTGGGAGCCGCGAGTTCGTAGAAGGACTTGCCCGTGATTTGTTCGAAGCGCTCGCCGAATTTATGCCATCGAGCGAGCCCCTTGTTAACTTCTTCGATCCGCTCGTCGCTGAAATCAATCGGACGCCGGTAATGCGTCGAGAGCAAGAAGAACCGAACGGTCTCTGGGGCATGTTTCGACAGCAGATCGGAGATGGTGACGATATTCCCTTTGGATTTCGACATCTTCGCTTCCTCTTGGGAAGCAAAGTCTCCTTCTCTCGCGCCGATTTTCCGTGTCTGATTGCTGTATTGCATGAGGCCGTTGTGCAACCAATATTTGGCGAACGGCTGATCGGAATAGGATTCGGATTGGGCGATTTCATCCTCGTGGTGGGGAAAGCAAAGGTCCAATCCGCCACCGTGGATGTCAAACGTCTTGCCGAGCAACTTCATGCTCATGGCGGAACATTCAATGTGCCAACCCGGCCGACCGGGACCCCAGGGACTGTCCCACGCCGGCTCGCCTGGCTTGGCCCCTTTCCAAAGTGCGAAGTCGACGGCGTTGCGTTTGAGGTCGCTTACTTCCTTACGGGTTCCCGCGAGCAGTTCCTCGATCTTGCGATTGCTCAACTTGCCGTAATCCGCGTCCCGCGTCACGTCGAAATAGACGTCGCCGCCGATTGCATAGGCGTAGCCCTTCTTCATCAAGGTAGAAATCATCTCGATGATTTCGGGGATATGCTTGGTGGCGCGGGGAAAGTGATCGACGTGCACGCCGAGCTTTTGCAGATTCTCGAAGTAATCCTTGGTGACTCTCTCCGACAATTCCTCGACGCCGCATTTTTCCTTGGCTGCTTGCACGATGATCTTGTCGTCGATGTCGGTGATGTTGACGACAAAGGTGACGCTGTAGCCGTTGTAGGCCAAATACCGTTTGATGGCGTCGAAGATGATGGGGCCGACCATGTGGCCGATGTGGCTCTTGGAGTAGACGGTGGGTCCGCAGACATACATGCCCACCTTGCCCGGGACCACCGGTTCGAACGGCTCTTTCTTCCTGGTCAGCGTATTGTAGACGTGAATGGTCATTCCTTGTTCACCCGTTCCAACCTTGATCCGGATGCCAGCCTCCCGTTCCCCGGCATCACGACATTCCTTTTCTGACGCTCAAACTTGCCGCTTCGAATAGGAATGTCGGGGCCCGGTGCGATTTATGCCAAGGCTCTCCAATCGCCCGGGCCGGCATCACGACATTCCCTTTCTGACGCTCAAACGTGCTCCACGAGGACGGCCACTTCGGCGCTAATGGCTTCCTGTCGACCGATCGGACCGACCTGTTCTCCGGTCTTCGCCTTCACGTTGACGTTCTCCGCGGGAATGCCCAGGAGTGACGCGATCGATTCCCGGATCGCTTGTTTATGAGGCCCGAGTTTCGGCTTTTGGGCGAAGACGATGCAGTCGACGTTGACGACGCGGGCCGGCTCGACCGCTTTTGTATGGATCTCGCGAAGCAGCTTCCGCGAATCGAGATCTTTGTTCGCGGGGTCCGTGTCGGGAAACCATTCGCCGATATCCCCGCGTCCGACCGCCCCGAGAAGGGCGTCTGCCAGCGCGTGGAGCACGACATCCGCGTCACTATGGCCGATCAAGCCCTGTTCATGGGGAATCGACACCCCGCCGAGGATTAGCGGTCGCCCCGGACCGAGCCGGTGCGTGTCATGGCCAATTCCCACGCGGAGGTTCGTCACGCGCCATTTCTCCCGTGCCCCCGGGCTCTTTCCCCGGAGGCGGTCCAATTCCGGATTGCCGTCCGGCCCACCGGATTCATTCTCCCATCCAGGCAGAACGCCCCGAATGGTACTCGTTTCGCGAACTCTTGGCAATGCGACCGTCTTTTCCATCCCTCAAGGGTGGGCCAGTCGGCGCTTCAATCGCCCCTTTTCGTGCCGAAGTGCTCCATGGATCGTAAGAAGAAAAGGAGTCGAACACGGGGCGCTCGTCTGCTTGCGCCGAAGAGGACAGAGGCGGCGGGAAAGAAGTTTGGACGACCAACAGCTGCGAATTCTGGATGATCTTCGGGACGTCGTCAGCGGCGACGTTCTCGTGGACGATATCACTTTGGCCGCCTACAGCACCGACGCCAGTATTTTACAGGTTCGTCCCCTGGCGGTCGTCGCCCCCCGGAGCGCGAGCGAACTGGCGGGAATCGTCAAGTACGCGCATGAGACGGGGCTCTCCCTTCATCCGCGGGGAGCCGGTACCGGACTGGCGGGTGAATCGCTCGGCCCGGGTATCATGGTCGACACGAGCCGGTACATGAACCGGATTCTTGAGATAGGTGAGGACCGGGTTCGTGTCGAGCCTGGAGTTCGCTGGTCGGACCTCGCCAGGACGTTGGCCAAGCAAGGACGCATGTTTGCGCCCGATCCAGTGAGCGGCGACCGTTGTACAATCGGTGGCATGCTGATGACCGACGCCGCCGGGCCACACTCGCTTCGCTACGGCACGACCCGGGACTACGCTTCGAAGCTCGCCGTTGTTCTCGCCAATGGTGAAACCGTGGAGGTGGGTAAGGCGAACCTGGGAGAAATCCAGAAGATTGAAAGCCAGCGTCTCGGCGAAATCGTCGGCGGAATCGCCGATGTTGTCTCGGAATACGCGGATGCCATCGACGAGGAACAGCCTGCTCACTTGCGTAAACATGGCGGCTACCATCTTCGAGGGGTCGTCGCCGAGGGGACCGTCGACGTGGCGCGACTGCTCGTCGGCTCGGAGGGGACTCTCGCCATCGTCGCGGAGGCGGAACTCTCGACGCTTCCGATTCCACCCCATCGAGGAATGTTGCTCGCCTGTTTCTCCACGCTCGAGTCCGCGGCACATGCCGTGCTCGAAAGTCTGGAGTACATGCCGTCCGCTTGCGAGATGCTCGATCGCCGGCTTCTCACGTTGATCAAGGGAAACCACCCTCGATATACCCGCTGGATTCCCGACGACGCCGAGGCTCTTTTGGTCATCGAGCAGGAGGGGGCGAGTGAGGAGAACGTCCGCGAACGGCTCTTGCTCATGTCCAATCGGCTCAACCGGGTCAAGCGACTTGCCTCGGAAACCCTCTTGATCCAGCAGACGCGCGAATTGGAGCGGGTGTGGGAATTGCGGAACCTGGCGAGCCCCAAGCTCGGTGACGTCGGTGGCAACGATAAACCGATCGCGTTTGTCGAGAACACGATGGTCCCGCCGGAGAACCTTCCCGAGCTATTGACGCGCGTGCAGAACATCATGAAGCGCCACGAGGTGACGGCATCGTACGCATCCCACGCCGGGGTGGGGGTTTTGCACACGAGGCCTCTCTTGGATCTACGGCGGCCGGACCACCGCGCGAAACTGGAGGTCATTTCCAGAGAAGTACTGGCCGCGGCTCTCAGTTGCGGCGGCACGAACAATGGCGAGCATGGCGTCGGGCTATTGCGCACCAATCTGCTCGAGCGGCAATATCCCAAACTCCATAGCGCTTTCAAGAAGATCAAGGCTCTGTTCGATCCCCATAATCGGCTGAATCCCGGCAAAATCGTCGGCGGGGAGCCCAACTTTCCCTTGCGGTATCTCCGCGTGCCCGAATCGGTGATCGAAGATCAGTGGAAGCCGCAACTCCGCTGGTCGGAGCTTTCCATCATCGATACCGCGGAACGCTGCAACGGCTGCTCCGATTGCCAGACCACGCGCGTCGAGCGAAGAATGTGCCCTTCGTTCAAGGTCTTTCAATCGGAGATGTCGGGCCCGAGGTCCAAGGCGAATTTGATGCGGCAGATCGCGTTCGGCGGGCTGGATCCCAAACTTTTGTCGAGTCACGAGTTTCGCAAGGTCGCCGACTATTGCGTCAATTGCAAAATGTGCAAGGTCGAGTGCCCGTCGTCCGTGGATATCTCCAAGCTAATGCTCGAAGCGAAAGTCGCCAACGTCGCGGAGGAAGGGCTCTCGCGAAGCGATTGGTATTTCGCCAATTTGGAGAGCTGGTCGCGTTGGTCGAGTTCCAACGCCCTTCTGATCAATCGCCTGATCGGCAATCGTGGATTCCGCTGGCTGGCGGAAAGAATATGGGGCCTCTCGCGGCATCGCATGCTTCCCAAATTCCATCATCGGACGTTTCTTCGGCGGGCGTCGAAACACGGTTGGACGAAGAAGCCGCGATCGACCGAGTCGCGCGCGCGGGTCGCCTTTTTTGCCGATGTCTTCGTCAACTATAACGATCCGCAACTCGGCGAATACGCCGTCCGCGTGCTCGAACACCATCGCCGAAAGGTCTACGTCCCGCCGACGCAAAGGGCGAGTGGAATGGCGGCGATTCAGCAGGGCGATCTGGATACCGCAAAGGCGTGCCTGCAGTGGAATCTTGAGATCTTCGCGGAGCTTGCGCGTGAAGGTTACGATATTGTCTGTCCCGAACCGTCCGCCGCCTTGATGTTTCGCGACGAGGCCCGCAACCTCATTTCTGATCCCGACCTGGATCTCGTGGCGGCAAAAACGTACGAGTTCAGCGAATACCTCGCGGTGCTCAATGAACGAGGCGAACTCCGCGAGGAACTCTCACCCGTCCCGCTCTCCGTCGCGTATCACGAGCCGTGTCACGTCCGAGCGTTATTGCCTCGCGGGTCCGTATCCCGCTTGTTGCGCCGGATTCCGGAACTTCGACTGGTCACCATGGATCTGGGATGCAGCGGCATGGCGGGAACCTTCGGTCTGAGTTCCCAGGGATTCGACACCTCCCTTAAGGCGGGGGCGCCGATGCTCGAGCGACTCAGCCAAAGCGACATTCACTTCGGCGTGACTCAATGCGCCGCCTGCCGCATGCAAATGGAGCAAGGGGGAGGAAAGCGCGTCTTGCATCCCGCGAAATGGTTCGCGCTGGCGTACGGCATGGTGCAGCGACCGGAACATCTATTTGATTCACCGGGAAAAGGACTGGTGCTCTCGTGAAAGTACGCATCGTGTTTTTCGCCCTTGCGCGGGATCAAGTGGGACGAGAAGAAATGGAGCTGGAGCACTCCACCAGCCTCACCGTCCGAGAGCTTCGAGATTTGCTGATGAACCGATTCCCTGCCGCCGCCGTCATCCTCGGCCGTTCCATGATCGCCGTCAATGAAGAGTACGCGGCCGACGGCCAATCCATCACCGAGAACGCGACGGTGGCATTTATTCCGCCCGTCAGCGGTGGATGATGCTGTTTCCATCTTCGCGAGTAGCGCGCCGACATTCGCTGGTTTGCGATCGGACCCGGAATTGAATTCCCTCGGAACCAGCCTGATGGGATCCAAGTCGATTCGGATCTGTCGGATTCCCACCGGTCGAACCGGAATGTTCTTAACCGGAAACGCCAGGCTGGTGCTCCAGGTGCTCCTTAAGCGCTTGGCCGGCGGCGACGCTGTTCCCATCCCGAAGATGCTCGATGATTCGTCGATGCCCGTCGATGCCGAGTTTCCACTCGGACGATTTGAGGCTCTCGCGAAATTGATTGAAGAAGACTTGGAGGAGATGGTCGAACGCCTGCAAAGGTTCGATGCCACTTAGTTCGAGCAGCGCCCTGTGAAACGCCATGTCGCCGTCGATGCGCGCCTGAACGGTTCGCGCTTTTTCCAGGCGATCGGTCATCTCGTCGAGCCGTTGGAAATGGGCAGGGTCTTCAGTCATGCGTGCCGCGGCGTAGGGTAGTGCCCCAATTTCGATCACAAGTCGTGCGCGCAAAAGCTGGAGCCTCGGGTATTCCGATAGCGCGAAATGAAACCCCAAGTACTCCGACGCCCGCCGCATGTCCACGTGTCCCACGGAAAGTCCGCGGCGTGGAGCCGAGCGTAGTATCCCAAGAAAACTGAGTGCTTTCGTCGCCTCGCGAACGCTGACGCGGCTCACGCCGAACTGCTTGGCAAAATCCTGTTCGGTCGGAAGCCGGTCACCCGTCTTGAGTCGATGATCGATGATCCAGCGTTTGATCTGCTCGGCGACGAGTTCGCTGAGCGTTTGTCGTTCGAAGGCATCCATCAACTCATGTTATGATTGGCAACGATGAATCCGCATGGAATTGATGCCAATTTTCCGACCTTACAGATTCGTAAGGTTTTTTCGCCAACCTTCGTCACGCCACACCGATTCTCGATAGGTATGGCGATGGCATCCATAGAAAAAATCGATGGTTTTGTTCGAGCGTCAATCCCGTGATTCTACTGGGGGCATCCGTTGAGAGGAACTCCGGCACTGAAAAGCAGTCAACCGGCGACGATTCCTTCGCGTTGGCATCGACCATGAAGGAATCGGGAGCGCGAACGTTTCTTCGCGTGAAATTCCACTGCCGCAGGCGCGCCGCCGCGTACTACGTATCCCAGCCGCCGACCTTTCGAAGATCTTCGATGTGGCGCGTGCCGCTTCGACTTGAGCGAGACGTAGTCCGTTTGCGCTTCGGTTCAGGGGAACGTTCCGGATTCGAGAATGACGTAATGCGACGGACGCATGTAGCCGGCGATCCCCTTGGCGTGAAACTCGAGTTCGTCGATGGAGACGATCTCTCCCCCTTTGGACTCGACAAAGAGAACGACTCCCTCGGAGAAGATCGCGTGTGGCACGCCAACCGCGGCGCAAGCGGAGACCTTGTGGGAGAGGAGCGCGAAATGCTCCTCGATCTGGGCGGGATGAACTTGATAACCCTTCGGCTTGATCACCAGTTTGGAACGCCCCGAGAAGCAAAGGCCCGCGGGGCTCTTGTAGCCTAGGTCGCCCGTGTAGCAGATGCCGTCGGTCGAAACCGTTTTTCGATAGGCGGCTGGGTCGTTGACATAGTCGATGAAAACCTGTGGTCCAGAGAAGCAGATCTCTCCGGCCTCGCCATCCGGCAATTCCGGTCCCGCGGTGCCGTCGGCGTTCATGGGGGCGCGAATGGAAAGAGGTGTCACGGGCATGTCGAAGCCGACGCTGGCCAGTAGTTCATCCACCGTTCCGCCCAGTGGAGTGTAGGTGACAAAACCCGCCATCTCGGTCAATCCGAGCCCCGTGCCGCAACGAGGCGCCATCGTGGTCAACTGTTCGAGAAACGGTCGAGTCACCTGCTGCCCGCCATAGAGCGCGAATTTGAGGGACGAAAGGTCGTAGTTCGAGTACGTCGGAAGTCGCCACTGAAAATTGAACATCGCGGGAATCTGGCCCATGATGTCCACCTTGTGATCCTGGATCGCCTTCAGGGATTTTTCGGCGTCAAAGATACGGAGCACCACCGCCGTCCCGCCGGCGAAAAGGGTGGTCATCAATTGTTCCGCTTGACAGCCGACATGCGACGGCGGGAGGTTCACGAGCATGCGGCTATCGTCCTTGATGCCGAAAGCGCCTGCGAGACACATGTTCTGGCAGGTGATGTTCCGGTGGGAGAGTAGCGCGGGTTTCGGATAACCGGTCGAACCGGTGGTGTAAATCACCTGCGCGCCATCGGTTTCCCGTACGGAGGCAGTTAGCGCTTGATACTGTTTCCAGGCGGGGGATTGGGTTGAGTCTTGAACGAGAACCTGTGCTTCCGCTGCCAGGGTCATGGCGGAAACGGCTCCGGGAATCGTCTCCTCCGGTGGCGAGAACTGCAGGAAATGCTTCACGTGGGAGCAATGTTCCTGGACCGCCTTGCCGAGTGGGCGAAAATCGGCGACCGGCGTGTTTCCCATGAAGGCGAATCCCCTTGCCTGTATGAGCCCGAGCGAGCGAATCACTTCCGGCGCTTTCAGCCTCAGATCCAGCGGCGCGTGGATGACGCCGATCTTAAAGCATGCGTATTCGAGTAGAACGTGTTCCGCCAAAAGGGGCAAGGAAGTGGCGAGAAAATCTCCCTTGCCGTACCCCGCTTCCACCAACTTCAAGGCCAAGGCGGTGGTGAGCTTGTCCAATTGGGAGTAACTGAACTCGCGGCCGGTGTCGACTTCGACAATGGCGGGAAAATCGGGCTTTTCCTTCGCCCATTTCTTGATGGCGTCGTGCAAAAGATGGCGGTCCGCGAAATCTTCGTTGTAATGTTCGAGCGTGTATTGCGGGACGCCATTCTTGTACGTTAGTTCTCTCATCATGACTCCTAAGGGTCCGCAAGGGTCCTGTCGGCTGGAAAGCCTTCATGAAGGAATGGACTGGCACTCTTGGCCTACGCTGGCGTGGGATCGATCGCGTGGTGCAAGTGGTAGAAGACGCGAACCGATGACGCCGCGCGGAACGGCGCGTCATTTATCGTGTCGGTGCTTCGAATCGAGACGTTCGCTAGGCGCGGAGCATGCGTTTTGGAAACTCATGCCGTCAAACGCCCGAAAGTTCCATTCCCAAGACGGTTTTTTACGTCCAAAGCCGTTCCTTGGCGAGCCGCTTCGAGGAAAAACATCGTACCTGCGACGGGAAATTGCCCCCAAATCGCGCCACGATGGTACCGGAGTTCCGCGGGAATCAAGGGGAAAGGACAGGCTTATGCCGCCCGCTTTTCCCGGCGACCGACCTGCAGGTCGAATAGGCCGAAGACATCTTCCCGGGACAAGCCCGTGCTCGTCAGGGGGTCGTGATCATCGATCAAGAACGAAAAGAGTTCCCGTTTCTTCTCCAGGACCTCGGCTACCCGTTCCTCAATGGTGCCCGGGGTGATCATCCGCGACACAAAGACGCGGTCCTTCTGCCCGATGCGGTGAGCGCGATTGATGGCCTGGTCCTCCACCGCCGGATTCCACCAACGGTCGAAGAGAAAAACGTAATTCGTGTACTGAAGGTTCAAGCCGACCGCCCCGGTGCCATAGCTGAGCATGAGAAGCGGTCGATGGCGATCCTCGCGAAACTCGCGCAAGATCTGTTCCCTTTGCCTTCCGCTGATCTTGCCGTGATAGAGCATCGGGGCGAAGTCCGTTAACTTGTCCGCGAGCTTTTCCAGCGTTTCCACCCATTGCGAGAAGAGGATCGCTTTCTGCCCCGAGGAGGCGATCTCTTCCAGGTCCGCCTTTACCCGCTCCGCCTTGGCACTTTCGCCGGTGACCGGGTCAAAATTGCAAATCTGTTTCAATACCCGAATGAGTTCGAAGACATGCTCGATCGTGACTTCCTCGCCGAGATCATTGAGTCGGAAGATTCCTTCCTTTTCGGCGGCATCGTAGCTGGCGCGCTGAGCGGGCCCCAGATCGACATAGGCATCTTTGATGAGTTTCTGAGGAAGGTCATCCATCACCATGTCTTTGGTTCTCCTGAGCAACACCTCGGAGACTGCGTCCCGCAAGAGATCGGTGCGGTCCTCGTCGACGGTTGGGCGGCCGTGAACGAACTCCAAAATGCTAAATAGGTCCTGGGCCCGATTCTCCACGGGGGTACCCGTCAATGCCCAACTCCTTTTTCGCCGGATTGAGTGCACCACGCTCGCCGTCTTGGAATCACGATTCTTGATTCTTTGAGCTTCATCGAGAACGACGACGTCAAACGAGACGACCCCTGAGCGAAAGAGTTCTTCGTCCCTCGAAATGCTCTCGTAGTTCGCGACCTTAATCGGGCAGCGGTCGTGGATCCAGCAGTTCCGCCGTTGCCAGGTATCCCCTTGAACGACCATGACGGGAATCTCTTCCGCCCAGAGGGCGAATTCTCGCATCCAATTAGTTACCAATGGTTTGGGGCAGACCAGCAGTCCCGTTCGGGCAATCCCCGCGCGGAGCAACAGACGCAGGGACAAGATCGTCTGCATGGTTTTCCCGAGTCCCATTTCGTCGGCGAGCAACGCCGACCATCGGCTGACGAGGAAATGGATTCCCTCGTATTGGTAGGGAAAAGGCTCGAAGGGGAGCCAGAGGCGGTTGTCCCCGAACAGTACGGAAATCGGGGGCTGTAGCACGGAAAGAAGTCGGTCTTTGATCGGGATTCCCGGAGGGGGTAGAACCTTGGGTAGCTTTTTGTGTATCTGCGGATTCTTCGAAGCCGAGGCGTGCATCCGCTCTTCCAGGAGCGTGGTCTGTGGTTCCGAAAAACGGGTCGTTTGAACGTTGATCCGTGGCGCGACGATGCGGAGCTTCTGGAATCGGAGCTTCAGCGGATCCATCAAAAGCGATTCGATCCGGGGGGCCAACCCACCGGCCGCCGAAGGATGCGGAGAGTCGAAGCCAGGATCGAATTGAATAGACGTAACCTTCGTCTGGCCTTTGCTTATCATCTCGGTAAAGGCACGACCCCAATGGTCCCAAAAAAGATCGGACACTGCCGATTTCCTCCGGTTTTTTCGTTGGAATTGGGATGTCTATGCCCTGGACTTCATTATCGATCCATCCGAGTTTCGCGGAATTTCATCGTGGGAAAGGGGGAAAGGGTTTCTCGGTGGATAAAGGCGGAAACCTCGGTCGTTAAACCAGGAAAATGGCGGGCATTCTAGAAATCTCCCGGTGAACCGAATACGGGGGGCGTGCGATGGGGTCGTGGGCTTGGATGCCATTTACCGTTGTCTGTCTGGTTTTGGGAGTGGGCGAAATGCCTATCTTTCAAGGAGACTGGAATTCTGCCTCGATTGCCGTCTCCTTCCGATCTACATGCCGGAGGAGTAATTGGCGTTGTAAGCGTAAAATATGTAATAGATTGTATTTGTAGACCGGATGTCAGATTCGAGGCGAGGGAGGGAGAAGGGGAATGGTGCCGGCAGAATCTCTTCAACTTGGCTGAATGGGGAAGATTTCCGGGTATTGGAGGGGGGGGAATGCACGCTTCGCGCTTTAATTCGGATTGATGATGAGCTTTTGGCGGATAAACTAGGTTATCAGCCGTGATTGCGGTCCACGATAGGATGTTGTCTGGAACCAAGTAGGATGAAGTTGGCGACCGACCCGCTTTCCGAAACGATGCGACGTTGGAGCGAGCAGGTCGACGAAGCGCTGGATCGGCATTTGGGAGAACGCTTGGCGACGCCGGATCGGCTTCGCGAGGCGATGCGATACAGCGTGTTTGCGGGTGGGAAGCGATTGCGCCCGATTTTGGTGCTGATGGCCGCGGATGCCTGCGGTGCTGCTCTGGATCGGGCGTTGGCGCCCGCCTGTTCGGTGGAGTTGGTTCATACGTATTCGTTGATTCACGATGATCTTCCGGCGATGGATGACGATGATCTCCGCCGGGGTCAACCGACCTGTCACCGAAAGTTTGGCGAAGCCATCGCGATCTTGGCCGGGGATGCTTTGCTCACCCTGGCGTTCGAGATTCTTGCCGATATCGTTCCATCGGTTACTGCTTCACGCTGTATTCATGAATTGGCGTCCGCATCGGGCGCGTCGGGCATGGTGGGTGGCCAGGTAGACGATCTCTTTGCCCAAGAGGGACCTGGAACGCTTGCCTGGCTGGAGTCGCTGCATTCGCGAAAGACTGGAGCGTTATTGACGGCCTCCTTAAGGATGGGTGGATGGATCGCCAATGCCACCGAGGAGCAAATGAACTCGTTGACCGAATACGGTCGGCGAATTGGTTTGGCTTTCCAGATCGCGGATGACTTGCTCGACGTCGAAGGGGATGCGGGCAAGTTGGGCAAACAGACCCGTAAAGATGACGCCGCGGGGAAATTGACCTACCCTGGTTTGCTTGGCGTTGCGGAGAGTCGGCAAAAGGCGTCTGCCTTGGCCGACGCCGCGTGCGCGTGTTTACGGCCGCTGGGTCCGGCAGGAAGCCGGTTAGCTCAGCTCGCCGATTATATCGTCGAAAGGGATCGTTGATGGGCAAGGTGTTGTCACGGATTGAGTCACCCGCGGATTTGGCGAGCCTCTCCGACAAGGAGTTGGAGCAGCTTGCCGAGGAAATGCGCGAAGAACTATGCCGGCCATTGCATTCTCGCTCGGCCCATTTCGCGAGCAATCTTGGCGTCGTCGAACTTTGCCTGGCGCTGCATCTCACTTTTGACTTCCGCAGGGATCGGCTCATTTGGGATACCGGTCACCAGATTTATCCCCACAAATTGGTCACCGGCCGTCGCCGCCAGTTCCCCACGATTCGCACCAAGGGGGGGCTCATGGGGTATCCTAATCCCCAGGAGAGCGAATACGACCTCTTCATGACCGGCCATGCCGGATCCAGCGTCTCCACCGCGCTCGGACTGAAGGTCGGCGATGAACTTCAAGGACGGTCGGATCGAAAAACGGTCGCGGTAATCGGCGATGGCGCATTTCCCTCCGGCATCGTTTACGAAGCCCTCAACAATGCCGCAGCCATCGATAAAAACTTGATCATCATCCTCAATGACAACCAGATGTCGATCTGTCCACGCGTGGGTGGATTGGCCAATGCACTCGACAAGACGCGAATGACACCCGTCTTCAATGACGCGAAGCGGCATCTGTCCGATTTCCTGCATTCGATGCCCCTCGTCGGCGATTCCATGGAACGCATGTTCATTGCCTTCAAGGACATGATCAAAGCGAATGTCTTTGGGGGAATGTTGTTCGAAGAACTCGGACTGCACTATGTCGGTCCGATTGACGGGCACGACATTCCCACGCTCCGCGATTATCTGAAGCGCGTGATGGATCACAAAGGTCCGGTTTTGTTGCACGTGCTCACGGAAAAGGGGCATGGGATCGCGTGCGCGAGCAAGGACCCGGTGACATTCCATACCCCTCCCGTGTTCGAGCGGGTCGAGAACGGCGTGATTTCCCTCAAGAAAACGCCGGGATCCGCGGCGTTTACCAACGTCGTCAGCCAGTCGATCTACGATCAGATGAAGCGGGATTCGAACGTTTCCGTGCTCACTGCCGCCATGTGCCAAGGCAACAAGTTGCAGAAGACCCGCGACGATTTCCCCGATCGGTTTTTCGACGTGGGGATTTGCGAGTCGCATGCGGTGGCGTTCGCGGCGGGAATGGCCAAGACGGGCGTTCGGCCGATCGTCGCGATCTACTCGACATTCTTGCAGCGGTCGTTCGACCAGATCTTCCAGGAAGTCGCATTGCAGAATCTGCCTGTCGCGTTTTGCTTGGACCGCGCGGGCTTCACCGGCCCGGACGGACCGACCCACCACGGCGTGTTCGACATCACCTACA
This sequence comes from Planctomycetota bacterium, assembly GCA_046350335.1. Classification (GTDB taxonomy): domain Bacteria; phylum Planctomycetota; class Planctomycetia; order Kolteriales; family Kolteriaceae; genus JAXMAQ01. The sequence continues at coordinate 11,285 of JAXMAQ010000053.1, read as the reverse complement.
TGCGGCTATTCCCGAACATGGTGATCATGGCGCCCGGTGATGAACTCGACGTCGCCCCCATGCTCGACTTCGCGCTCCATTTCGACGGGCCAGTCTCTCTGCGTTATCCCAAGGCGGCGCCCGCCAAGTTGGAACGGTCTCCGGTACCCATTGAACTCGGCCAGGCCGAGGTCTATGACTGGGGAACCGATGGTTGCATGATTGCCTTCGGTTCCTTGTTTGGAGAGGCGGTCGAAGCCGCCAGCCGACTTCGCGCGATTGGTTACGATATCGGAGTCATCAATGCCCGGTTCGTCAAGCCGCTCGATAAGACGACGATTCTCAAGGCCATTGAAGAAATGCCGTTCGTTATGACGATCGAAGAGGGGACGATCGAGGGTGGCTTTGGCAGCGCGGTGCTCGAAGCCGCCAACGAGGCTGGTCTCTCCGCCGCGAACGTCCATCGTTGTGCCATACCGGACCGGTTCATCATGCACGCGGAACGGGAAGAGCAACTCGCGGAGTGTGGCCTGGACGTCGATGGCCTGGTAGCCACCGCGCTTAAGCTCGCCGAAAAGTACGAAGTTGTCGCGACTCCTTCCCCGGATCATGGCAAACGGGTCGGCTGACGGCCCGTTTCCCCCCCCCACGGCATCACTTCTCCCAGCGGCGGAAGACAGGCATGATACCGTGATTTTTTGGACGTCGATAAGTCTCGATCGTTACAACCGGATGATCGAGACTTCCGCGTCCGAGTGAATTTTTCAAATTCCCCATTTGCCATGCTTCATTTTCTCTTGGCACGCGTATAATTCCGTGGACTCCGAAGTTGCCGATTGGCGCTTCGGAGGACAAATCTCCTCTCCCCGCGGAATCGTTGCTGATCACTCCAATTAAGAAATGCAGCTTGGCGGGCTGCCGACGATCGTTCCGCGCGTGTGCTCCGTGAGCATCCGCAGGACGGTACGAGCAACGATTGCGGGTCGATCAGGAATGAGCGGTTGTCGAACGAAATCGTGGTGATGTCAGCGAATCGAAACCGTTCTATGGAGCGTCGGAAAGTAATGGCGTATCTCCCGGCCTGGTCGCTTGGAGGGTAATGGCGCTACCTGCGATTCGCGGCGTCCATGAGAGGGAGTTGGGTCACGACATCATTCTCCTGAGCGGCAGTGGTCGGAGCGATTTGTCGCACAGGACGAGAGCAGGCGAGTGGGGTCCCGATCAAGACTGGTGGTGATGGGAGGCTTTACCTCGGATTACAGGGACAGCGTACACGAGCAGGATACAGGCGATGGCGATGGAATTGTCCAAGGCGAATGGTGAGCACGATCGAATCGCGTCGAAAGATCGAGCGCGCGGTTCGCGTTTGGGCAGACATTATCCGCCGGGAGGGCCCCTGCGAAACTACGCGGCGCGAATGCTCGAACAAACGTTTCATTTCCGCAAACTGATGCGCATTCAAGACGTACTGATGCGGTCCCCGGGCGAGTTGGCGGGAACGGAGAACGCACGATCCGAGACCGTGGACGGTGTTCGAACTTCGCCGTCGTCGTTTGCTCATTGCACATTGTCTTGTTGGCCGCAATCGCCACACTCCGAGGCTCCCATTTCCGCGGACTCGTCCGTGCTGGCGATGATCGAACCGGTCGTGGGCCGAAATCGTTGCGAGGCACTTCTAGGCCCTGGTGGTTTAAGCGAAACGATTTCGATTTCAGGTGAAGGGGAGGATCCGCGTAATGTTACCCCTACGCGCCATCGAGCATGGATGTTAGCGGCGTTACTTGCCATGGCTTTGGCGTATTTGGTCAGCCTCTACTTGCTTTCCACTCGATGGTATTCCATCGCACCGTCTAAGGAGTTCAAGTCGGCCAAGGAATCGAGTTCCCGTCGCACACGGATGCGCGCGCCGATCCATGCGGATGTGTCTAGGGGAGATGTCCAGGCCACTGACGCTCCTGCTTATCCCCTGTCACCGGATGTGATCAGTCAACTTCCGCCTGGCGCGTGATTCAATTCCGTCCCGCCGCGGATCCAGTTCTCAAATCGAGTTTCACCGCACGGGATTCGCGAACGCTTCAATAGTCGTTAAGGTTGCGCAGCGACCCCAAGGGGCCGAGCGAAAGAGTGGTTTGTTTCGTCAGGGGATAGGCATCGAGCAATTCCCGAACGTCCTTAGGCGTGACGGCGTTGAGATCCTTCAGGTCATCGACCATCGAACGATATTCCTTGCGATAGGACCAATTGTAACCGAGCGAGGAGAGCCGATTCTGCGGTCGTTCCGCCGCCAGGACGATGCGCGAACCAATCTTGTTCTTCGCCTGCTGCAGTTCCTCGGGCGTGATTCCATCGCGTGAGATGGTGGTCAGTATCTGCCGGACCGTGGCCAGGTCTTCTTCCGTGGCTTCCGGTCGGCAGCTGATGCTGGCGATGAAGCTCCCTACTCCCTCGTATTCGTGGTAGTTGAAGTCCGCGCTGTCGACCTTCCCGGTTTCGACCAGGGCCCAGTGGAATCGACTTCCGGAATCGTCGCCGATCACGTTTGCCAGTATCTCTGCGGCCATTCGCATCTTGCTGTCCGCGGGGGGAGCGGCGGCGAGCAGGAACATCCATTCCTGCACGAAGGATTCGCGCACCATCAGTTCGTTCGTGCCGCTCGAGAAGGTTCGCTGCACCGTCCGCGCGGTGGGTACCCGTTCCCAGGCGGCGCATTTGTTCCGCACGAGGTCCAGTAGACGAGGCCACTCGATCTTGCCGGCGGCGGCAACGAACAAGTTGGAGGGGCTGTAACGCGCGCGGTGGTACGCGCGCATCGCGTCCGCAGACAGTGCGCCGACCGATTCTTCGCTTCCGAGCACGCTGTTTCCGAGCGGATGGTCCGCGAAATGAACCCGCATCGCCCGTTCGTACGCCAGCCACATCGGCGAATCCGCGTACATGCCGATCTCTTCCAGAATGACCTTCTTTTCCATTTCGAAGTCATCGATGCGAAGGCTCGGCCGCAGGAGATCCGCCAATAGATCGATGGTGGTGGGCAAGTATTCCGGCAAGACCGCCGCGTGATACACGGTGTGTTCTTCGGTCGTATAGGCGTTGTACTTCGCGCCGATCTCGTCGAACTCTCGATTGACGTCGTCGGCGGTCCGTCGATCGGAGCCCTTGAAGGCCATGTGTTCGAGGAAATGGCTGACCCCCGCCAACTCGGCCTGTTCGTCGCGAGCACCGGTTCGCACAAAAAAACCAACCGCGGCACTTAGCGCATGAGGGTTGCATTCCGCCACGATTTCCAGTCCGTTGGGCAAGGTTTCTACTTCAAAACTCACGAATGATTCTCCAGCGGCTGTGGGCCCAAGGTTACGGTCGTCAGGTCGCGAGGTGGGTAGCGATCCACGAATCCGAGGATGCTCTCCGGCGTGAGGCGATCGATTTCACGAGCCACCTCCTCGACCGAACGAACCCTTCCAAGATTGAACCAGCCGCGGGCCAAGACGCTGGCGCGAGCGGACGTTGATTCCTCTTGCATGATCAGGGAGGACTTGAGTCCCGCCTGTACCCGCCGAACTTCGTCGACGCCGATGCCTTCCTTCAAACGCACCAGTTCATCGATCAAGACCTTTAAGGTCTCGCCGGCGCGCTCGTTCGTCGAACTCGCGTAAGCGAGAATGCGCCCGAGGTGCTTGAGCGCCATGAACGACGCGCCGACGGAATAGCACAGACCCCGTTTCTCGCGAACCTCGGTGAAAAGACGCGCGCTCATTCCGCCACTCAACACCCCCACCGCGCCGGGGGCATTGAAAAAGTCCGGATCGTTCGCGGAAACCGCCGGATAGGCGATGCCGATGTGGGTTTGAATCTTGTCGGAAACGATATGTTCATAGCCGACGCGGTGGGTCCCTGGAACGAGAGGCTGTTCGGGAGCTGGGCGCCAATCGTCAAATAGCTTGCCGACATGGTCCCGTACCTGGGCGAAGTCGACCGCGCCCGCGACGCCTAAAATCGATCCGTTGGGCCGAAATCGATTCTGGTGAAACCGGCGCGCGGTTTCGGGCGTCAGATTCTCCAGGTCTTCGATTCGGCCGAGGATTGGCCAGCCGAGGGGCTCCGGCAGGCTCCTTTCGCGAAGTTCGATGAAGGTTTTTTGTCCCGGATCATCCTCGACCGCTTCGAGTTCCTGCAAGGACGCTTCTTGGCAGTAGGCGAATTGTTCGTCCGTCAAGTGAGGACGCCGGATCACATCGGCCGTCAGCTCCAGCGCCGGCAAGAGGTTGTTTGCAAGCGTCGCCGCCGTGAAGGACGTGTGAAAAATCTCGCTCGATTCCGATCTCTGGACGCCCAGATTATCCAGCGCGGTTGCCAACTCCCGGCTGTCTCGAGTTCCCGCGCCGCGAGTTACGAACGAGCTCAACAGATTGGCCGTGCCGTGTCCCTCGGGGGGATCCCAAATCACGCCCGCGGGAACGAGAAAGGTAAACGCTGCACTCTGCACTCCTTGCATCGGTTCGACGAGCAGACGAAGGCCGTTGGCGTATTCGTGCTCAAAATAGGCGTTTCCCAAACTTGGTCCCCCCGGCAGCCGGTTGGTGGAAAGAAATCGAGACGTCACGCGATTCCATGTGTTCCAGCGATACTTACAGACCCGAGGGACGACTGCAAGAGCGAGTTCCCGAAGTTTCTGCCAGATCGCCTAGGGCATTTCCATCGCCAGCCATTCGAGAAGGAGGTAGTTCTCGCCCAAGTATTCCGTCACCACGCCACTAACTTTCCAGCGGACGGCGGCGGCGTTTGGCTGTCGATCCTGGACGTAATCGATCCTCTGCAACAATTGATTCTCGAGTAGCACGAGCGCGCCACTCCCGTCCGCGGGCTGGAATTCAAATCGATTTCCCTGTCGCCGAACCGTGCCCGGCAGTTGATCCACTTTTGTTCCCTCGCGACGGAGTTTGGTCGTCGTTTTTGACGAGGCGGGAAACAAGCCGGGGGGTTCTTTGCTTCCCGTCCCGTTTCCTTCCTGCTCCGTGGCATGAAGAATTCCCCCAGCCTCAAAGATATTGGGGATGACGATCGGTGGTTCCGGTCCGCGATCCGACTTGGGCGCGTTCGCGGGGGCGGTGTCGACCTTGGCGGAGGGTGGGGATGGCTTCTCGGTTTTGCTCTCCGTCGCCGGCGTTTGTTGCAAAACCATGTAGATCGTTGAAAGCAAACCCGCGTTGATAAAGACGAGGGCGGCGATGACGTATTTTTTCATCTGCATCGATCCTCTCAAACAGACCGGACCTGCCTCTTTCACGCGTGACGGGCGACTTACCCCTATCATAGAACAAGGGGGAGGGGCTACGGCGAGTCTACCCTTTTCCCTTGGGCTTTGGGATCTGGATCGAGGGGAGGTTGCATGTTTGGGTCGGGACCGAACGACGAGATCGGCGTCGTCATCATCGCGCATGGCAGTCGCCGGGCGGAGGCGAACCAGGATCTGTTTCAGCTAGTCGAGCGGTTTCGTGGCCGTGGCTTCTCCCGTGTTTATCCCGCGTTCCTGGAATTGGCGCCGCCGGACATTGTCGCTTCCGGCAGGCAAGCCGCTGCCGACGGCGCCAAATCGCTCGTGTTGTTGCCTTATTTCCTTTCTGCCGGCAACCATGTCGTCGAGGACTTGGAGGACGCCAGGACCGAGTTGTCTCTCCAATTTCCCCAGATTACGGTGGTGTTGGCCAAACCCCTCGGTCCACATCCACTTCTCGAAGAGATTCTCGCCGCGCGCCTCCGCGAATCGATGGTGGACGAATAGAGACGTCGATTGGCTTTGCTCGACTTCCGAGTAAAGGTGGACCGGAAGCCTTGAATCCACCTGAGATAAGGGTGAATTTGCTCGACGTCCTGGTCCCTGCGGTTATAATGGTTCGAGGATAGAAGTATCCTCCCCAAACACCCACGCGTGGAGGCGTTCTCGGCTTTGACGAGCAGAAAGAAGCTCGAAGGCTGGTCAAGATCGCCGGTCCACCTGCGGGTTTTCTCCCCATGACAACGTAGCCATGGTATTCGGTCACGAGGCGAACGGTAGTGTCAATCGTCTTGTGTAAGAATCGCTGGTAATCGGACGTGTTGGCAGAAAGGCGTTTCTGCGTTCAGGTTCGGGATCATGCCGTTGCTTTTGGATCGTGGTTGCGTTTCACCCTCATTGAAGTTCTGTTGCTGGCGTGTCGTATACTTGGAAGGTTTATTGGTCCCGTTCGTCAATCCGACGGACGGAGCACTGAAGGGATTGCGTCGCGAGTCTCGACCATCTTGGTTCGTGCCTTGGCGACGGGTACCTGGACCGCCGCGAGCGTGAGAACGCCTTCGACGCATAACGCGTCTTGTAGAGTTACCGTGGAATCGGCCCTCAAGGATTGAATGCTAGGCACTTCCTGGGTCGGGGTGGAGTGATGTTGATCAAGCACAACGAGAAAGCCGCGGACGCTTCGCACATGACCAAAGGCAACGGTGGCAAGGGGAACCAGAAGGGGCCCGACGCCGCGGATCGGACGGTTGTCGTAAAAGAGCGCGAGCTTGCCGAACTCCGACGCTTTGTTCAAGAGCAGGTCGAACGCTATAACGCGGACCGGCATCGTCTCGAAAGGGAGTTGGCGGACTCCAAGCGCAATGTCCGCCAGTTGATTTCACAAATCGAGCAGTTCAAACAGCTACTCTTGGACAGTCCTCTGCGCGGCGCCGACCTGAAGCAGGTTCCGCACGGTTTTGAAGAGGACGATCCGGTCGAGGCGGAACCGCCTCCCGCCAAAGCCATTCCCGCGCGGCGCCAGGTTCCAATACCAGAGCCGATCCCCGAAAAAGGATCCAAGACGGCGGCTTTCGATCAGCCGGACGACGGCTCGGTGGAAGTCGTCCCGCCTGCGCCGCACCTTTTGACGACCGAGGCATTGTTCTACCGGGCCGTGGGTGCCGACGAAGTACCGGAGTCCACAAACTTTACGGCCCTGGCGCTCGGAGTTTTGGCTTGTGTAGTCATCGGCGCTACCTTTCTCCTGCTCTACTGGGAGCCATTCGCGGACCAGCTCTCGCGTGCCCTTCTTTCGCTCCTCGGAGAGAAGGGTTCGTAGGGTGCTACTTGATCATGGTTCTGAAACCTCGGCGGATGGCCATTGCTCTCGCGTGTCGCAATAACCGCTGGATCGTTCGCTACTTCTGGCGCCGTCCATGAAAACAGGCCGGTCTGTCCGTCGACGTAACTCATGAAGACGAATCAGTCTTCCACTTCCGTTCGCGCGGCAATCCGCGCCTCCTTGGCGACAAACGTTCAAGATGATTGACGCTGTTGGCCGATCCCAGTAGCATGTCTCGTAACTGGCTTTGCCGGTTAGGGTGACTTTAACGATTTCCAACGGCGCCGTAGCCAAGCGGTAAGGCAGTGGATTGCAAATCCATTATTCCCCGGTTCGAATCCGGGCGGCGCCTCTAAGCGAAAAGGCCACAAGGGTAACAGCTTGTGGCTTTTTTGTTGCGCGATGGCGAGAACGCGGAGCTATTCTCGAGATACGTTCCCTCCTATTTCCTTCCTCGCATCCGATGAAACTTCAAGGTGTTCACCAAAAGATCCATTGGTGTCGACCAGGGTTCTGTCTTCCCGTTTGTTGAGCGTCGAGAAGGTAATGTCGCAGGCCCATCGGCCGGACGGTGTGGCGGTGTTTTGCGAAAGGAGCGGAGGCGAGAACGTAATGCTGTGATGGAATAGAGGGCCGCGAGTGTTTCTCTCGCGAAATTACTCGTTTCCGATCCTGTGGCTGGGCGTTGGAGTTCATTGCTGCCACGCTGCTTTGGTTTTCTGAGCGGCAATCATTCCATCCTTGAATCCCCCGGGTCGGTGAACTGGTATGATGCGTGGAACGATGCATCATTCCCCGTGGTTCCGCCGTGGAACTCGGCTGAATCGGGAAGGCGAGAATCCGGCGACGGTTGACGATCGGGAAGTAGGATGCAGCGGAACGGACGGCTAGAGCCACTTGATGTTGCAAACGCTTCCTAAGGCCTGCTTCTGTGGAATGTTACGAAGGAAACGCACCCATGTTCCGGCTGATCTCGGCGTCATCGATCTTTTCGAGCTTTATTGCGAACCTCGGGGTGTGCCGGCGACCAGCGCATTTTTCCACGTTCGGGCGTTTCCATTTGCTGACCGCACTTTCCATCCTTCTAGTCCAGTTAGGAATGGCGCGGGGGGACGAGAGGGTCCTGCTCTGGCCGAACGGAGCACCGTTGGCGGTGGGGGAAACCGAATTGGATCGGCCGACCTTGACCTGTTTTCCCGCGAAACGGGAGGTGCGAGACAAGCCGGTCGCTGCAGTGATATTGATGCCCGGGGGTGGCTACACCGCTTTGGCAACGGGGCACGAAGGGGCCGACTGTTGCCGATGGCTGAATGAACGGGGCATCGCGGGATTCGTGCTTCGTTACCGATTGACGCCACGGTACCAGCATCCCGCGCCGTTGCTCGATGGTCAGCGAGGCGTTCGATGGGTGCCGGGCGAACGCCGAACAGCTCGGTGTCGATCCAAACCGAATTGGCGTCTGGGGGGATTCTCCGCGGGCGGCCACTTGGCGTCGGTCACCTCCACGCTCGACCAAGGGGACCCCGGTGCTTCGGATCCGATCGACCGAGTCAGTTGTCGGCCGGACCTGGCCATACTCTGCTATCCTCATTACCTTGAAGGGGGCGCCGTCCGCCTTCATCCGCTATCGCTTATTAGGCTCGAATCCCAGTGACGAGAGATCGACAGGTTGGCGGAGACCATGGTCGTCCAGCAGACGCCACCCGCGTTTCTGTTCCATACTTCCGATGACGCCACCGTCTCCTGGGAGAACAGCATCCTGTATTATCAAGCGATGCGTAGCGCCGGGGTGCCGGTGGAACTTCATCTCTATGAGCATGGCAAGCATGGGCTTGGGCTCGCATACGCGATCAGATCCTTTCGACCTGGCCACATCGGCTCAGCGATTGGCTTCACCTGAGGCTTTCTCACGCAGAAGGTAACGAGACGTCCACGGCGAAAGCGACTCCCTAACCACGACCGCCTGCTGGACCGCATCAAGAGCGTGTTTCGGAGCCGGGTCGCGCATTTGTTTAAGGGAACAGGCGATCCACCCTCGAATGGGGAGGGGAAATGTCGAATTTGGGTACCTATCGCATTCGGACGATGACGTTGCCCGAGTTGCGTCAAGTGATCCAGTGGGCCGCCGAGGAAGGGTGGAATCCAGGGATTCATGACGCGGAGTCGTTTTACGCCGCCGACTCTCAAGGCTTTTTCTCGGTGAACTTGATGGGAAGCCGATCTGTTCCGGATCGGTGCTCTATGACGATCGATTCGCGTTCCTGGGACTCTACATGGTCCGGCCGGAGTATCGAGGCAAGGGCTATGGGCTCGCGGCTCACCCGCGCGGCTGCGCGCGTAGGAGGAAACCACCGACGCGGGCATCGACGGCGTCGTGGCCATGCAGGAGAAGTACAAACAGCTTGGCTATCGACTCGCGTACAGGAACATTCGTTTTTCCGGCAGGATCGATGGAGCCGCGCACCAAACGGTGATTCCCGCGACGGACATCCCCTTCGAGTTACTCGTGGATTATGACCGGCTCCACTTTTCCGCGGAGCGTCGATCCTTTCTTGAGGCCTGGATCGATCCTCCGGGAGGCGCCGCCTTGGTTGGCGTCAACGAGGGACGCATTGCTGGTTTCGGCGTCTTGCGGCCGTGTGTTCAAGGTTACAAGGTCGGGCCGTTATTCGCCGAAGATCCGAGCTGGGCGGATCGAATTCTAAGAGCCTTGGCGATCGGCAGTGGCGGGAAAGAACTCTACCTCGATGTTCCCGAGGTGAATCCCGCAGCCGTCAGGCTCGCGGAAGGTCATGGCATGAAACCGGTTTTCGAAACCGCGCGGATGTACCTGAAAGAAGATCCCGACGTGCCACTGCACGAGATCTTTGGCATCACGACATTTGAGTTGGGATAGGGGGGGCCGTCGATCTCGCACGGTTGATCCCCATCCACCAGATAAATCCCACGGCCACGAGCACGCCCCCCGCGATCCAGATCGAACCTTCAATCCAAAACACGAGCGAAAGGTTCGCCAGGAGGCCGATCCAGGGGACGAACCGGGGGAATCGGCGTTCTTCGACGGTGAGTTGCATGGCCGCCAGGCAGGTCAGGGAGTAATAGAGGAGAACGGTAAAGGCACTGAAGGACCATGTCGTCTTCACGTTGCCGACGAGAGCGAGTCCGCCGACGAGGATTCCCACGACGATGGTGGCGGCATCGGGCACGCGGCGGTCGGTATGAACGTGCGAGAGAATCGTCGGCATGTCTCCCCTTCGGCCCATGGCGAATAGAACGCGCGAGAGACCGAGAATCAGATTGAGAAGCACCCCAAGCATGGCCGCGAGTGCGCCCAGGGCAACTAATTGATCGACATGGGGAATCAAAAACTGCCGTGCCGTCAGCTCCAGTGGCGCGACGCGCGAATCCCGAGAAAGTTGAAATCCTGACTGTCCCACGGCAGCAAGCCCAACCAAGGCGACACCGAGGTACAGAACCATGGCCAAGCCAAGCGTTAGCACGATGGCACGGGGGATGGTACGTGCGGGATCGCGTACTTCCTCTCCCAAGGTGGCGATGCGGCCATAGCCGGTGAAAGCGACGAACATCAACGCGGCGGCTTCCAGCATCCCTTGCCACGATTGGTGGGACGTCGCCGAGAAAAATGGCGTAAGGTGCGAATTGCCACGTTTGATCGCCGAGGGAATGCCGGCAGCGATGAAAACGATCAAGGAGAGAACCGTGAACGCAACGATCAAGACGTTGGCCCAGTTGGAGCCGTGGATGCCCCGAACGGAGATCCGTGTGACGACCAAGACCGCGGCCAAAGCGACCGGGAGGGTTAAGGAAGGGGAAAGGTTGAGCATCGCGGTCGCGTATCCCGCGAATCCGAGTGCCGCCGTCGCCGCGGACGCCGATTTGGCGCACAAGAAGAGCCAGCCCGCGAGAAAGCCCAGGCCGGGGCGGAGCCAGCGGTAGCCATACTCGTACGTTCCGCCGCTCACCGGATGATTCGCGGCGAGTTCGGCACTACAGAGACCGTTGCAAATGGCGACGAGCGCGGCCAAGGGAATCGAAAGCACGACCGCTGGCCCCGCGACCTCCACGGCCAAGGCAATGCTGACGAAGATTCCCGTGCCGATGATCGAGCCAAGCCCCATCATCACCGCGCCCAGGAGACCTAGTTCGCGACGGAGCCCCGGTCGACTGGCGTGCATGTATGAAGAATCTCCT
>JAXMAQ010000052.1:0-54839 GCA_046350335.1 Planctomycetota bacterium | reverse complement strand
TCTTCGAAGAGTTCAAGGGAACCGGCAACATGGAACTCCACCTCGACCGGCGATTGGTCGAGAAACGCATCTGGCCGGCAATCGACGTCAATCGGTCCGGAACGCGGCGCGAGGAATTGCTACTCGATCCCGAGGAACTCAAGAGAATCTGGGTGCTCCGGCGGGTTCTCAACGACATGAACCCGGTCGAAGCCATGGAGCTACTGACCAATCGCTTGCGGCGAACCAAGACTAACGCCGAGTTCCTCATGAGCATGAACCTCAGCTAGAAGGCTCACTCACCCTGCAAACATTCCCCGGAACCGAGTGGAGATTTCCACGGACCGGAATCGGGGCGCGGCGGCCAATCCATGGCGCGAACGAGGCATGAATGGTTTCGTTCGCCGCTCTGCGGCAGCGCGCGGGAAGACGTCCAGTGTCCGTTGCCCGCGCGTACTCGGGAAACATTTCCGGATGGGGTTCCCCTGTCCCGTGGCTTGTGTTATAGACGGAAAACGGCGTTCTTCGATCACCCGTCGGCCCGAGAGTGGTTCGGCGTGAGATCGAAGACTGCGGAAGCGAGCATCTCGCCGTTCGAAATGGAGTTCGGGAGGCAACATGCGCGGCACGGAATGGACAGCCAGCTCTATCAATATCAGAACGGAAAAGTCCGGCGTCGTATTGGTCATCACCTCGGAAGTTGGAGCGGAGGTCGTGGTTGAAGAGATCGCGATCAAGGCGCAAGACCCGCTTGCTCTGCTCACTTCCATTTCCAGCAACGCGGAACAGATCCGAGAACTTCTCGCCAAACAGGCGGCTTGATAACAACGGGATGACTTCCCAGCGTTCGGGACCCGGCAAGGGACCGGTATTCGGTCCAGCGGCCACGGTCCTTGCGTGCCGTCCTGCAATCGGGTCCCCAGCGACGCTCCATGCGCGCGTTCACTGAATCAGCAGCCGCACTTTCTCCACGAGTTCTTGCGGGCCGTAAGGCTTTTGCAGAAAAACGGCATGCGCCTGTCCGTTGAAGGGGTGGCATTCCTCGAGGTCGTTATAACCGCTGGACAAGATGATGGGCGTATTTGGCTTCAAGGAGAGAATCTCGCGTAGCGCCTCCTCCCCGCTCATTTCCGGCATGGTCATGTCGAGAAGCACGACCCGAATCTCGGGCGCGTGAAGCCGAAAGAGATCCACCCCCTCTTTGCCGTTGCATGCCGCAAGGACTTTGAAGCCGTGACGATTAAGAATCTTGCTCGCCACGACGCGCACGGTTTCCTCGTCATCGACGACTAGAATTGTTCCATCGCCGACAAATCGAGCGGGCGTTGATGGGGCGCTCGACGATTCCGCCGGCCGATCGGAGATGGGCAACAGGACAGACACTTCGGTTCCCGCGCCCGGTTCACTTTCGACGAAGATCGCGCCTCGATGGCGGCGCACGATTCCCAACACCGCGGAAAGCCCGAGTCCTCGACCCGCGAATTTCGTGGAGAAGAAGGGATCGAAAATGCGCTCGCGCGTTTCCGCATCCATCCCGATCCCCGTGTCGCGCACATCCAGGCGGGCGTACCGACCTTCGGGAAGATCCTCGTTGAGAATGGACTTCGAGAGCAGTTCACGGCCGGCCTGGACGACTCCGATTCTCACGGTAACGGTACCGGACGCCGAGCCGATCGCTTCAGAAGCGTTGGTGATCAAGTTCATCACCACCTGCTGGATTTGGGCCGCGTCCCCTTCCACCGCCGGCATGTTGTCCGCGATCGCGAATTGCAGGGAAACCTTCTTCGAAATGGAGACATCGAGCAACTTCACCATCTCGCGAACCAGTTCCCCGAAGTCGAAGGGTTTGATATCGAAGGTCCCGCGGCCGGAATACGCGAGCATCTGTCGGCAGAGTTCCGACGCTCGCCGCGACGCGTTTTCGACCTGTTCCACGTAAGGTTCGCGCCGGCGAATCCGCGGGAGTTTCGAGCAAGGCGAGACCCGCGTTTCCCATCACGCCAACGAGCAAGTTGTTAAAATCGTGGGCTATTCCCCCGCGAGGATCCCCAAGCTTTCCAGCTTTTGCGCGTGCTGGATTTCCGCCTCCAACCGGCGGCGTTCCTCCTCGGCGCGCTTTCGGTCTGTTATGTCGCGCGCAATCGCCTGGAATCGACCGTCCGCCAACATGGTGGCACTCACCTCCACGGGGATGAAGGTCCCGCTTTTGTGGCGAAAACGACGTTCGCGCAGGACGCGTTTTCCCGTACGAAGTTCATCCATGTCGATCGGATCGTTGTTAATGTCCTCGGGGGAAAGGAATTCATGGACGTTGCGCCCGATCAACTCTTGTTCCGTGCACCCCACGAGCTCGCAGCCCCGCGCGTTGGCGGCGAGAATGGTTCCCGTCACGTCCGAGACGTAGATACCGTCGGACGCCTGTTGCATGAGGGCGCGGTATTGGGATTGGCTTTGCCGATTGGCTTCCTCGGCTAGTTTTCGCGCGGAGATGTCCCGTAGAACGATGACCCGGCCGGTGAAGCGTCCGCTCCGGTCGTGCAATGGGGAAATCCGCATGTCAAACTGACGCTGCAATCCTCCTTCGACGAGCGTGACCTCTTCGACTCCTTCACGCCGATCCATCAATTTCGCCATCAAATCCGGACGTTCGGGAAAGATGCGGTCGATCGGCTCGCCTGGATAATCGACCAGGTGTTCGGATGCGAACCGCTGGGCCGCCGCGTTCATGTCTAGGACCCGATCCTGATCGTCCAAGACGATCACCGGATCGTCCATGGAATCCAACACCATCGCGCGCGCAACCGGGACGAGATCGAGAAACCGGTAACGCAGAATGCACCAACCGGCGCTCAAGACGGTGAAAGAAAAGGTAAACGGCGTAATGTCATACGTGGTGAGGAAATTCATGCCGAGCATGTACGTGACGTTGGAAACCCAAGGGACGATCGCGCCAAGAAGCATGACGCCCGCCTGGGCTCGTAAATGTCGATTCCCTTGAAAATAGGCCTGCCCGATCAACACGGAGCCGATGGTCATGAGAACGTAATCGTAGATGACGTTGACCCAGTACATCGGCTGCCGCTCGAACTGGATGACGGAGAAAGCGCCATCAAGAAGCGCCTCGGGATTCTTGAGCCTGCCGCGAATGAGGCCGTGGGCGGGATCCGTCCAAACGAGAACGATAATCAGGATGGGAATGGCCGCGATCGCGAGGAATCGCCGGCGCGTAAGCCAGTGGGATCTGCCAGTGAAGTCGAGCCCCAGGGCCAGCCAGGACAAGGGGACGCCGACCAACCCAAAATATTGAAGGTTGGCCCAAAACAGCTTTTGAGAGTAATGCGGACTAACTCGCTCCAAGCAATTGCCGATGCCCCAGACGGCGAGCGTCAACATCAGCCAGGTAAATGAGCGAGCCCCCGTCTCTTGACGACTTCGCGACGCGACAAACGCCAATAAAAGTGCCGCGAAAGCGGGTAGAATTATCGCGGGGATCACCAATGAAGGGTCGGAAAACATAACTCTATATTAGCGTTTGTTCCGTGGTCAGCGACCTAAACTATGGGGACAAACACGCCGGAATGCAATAAACGAGGGCGAGAGAACCCTCCGAACTCTCGCCCTCGACGGTTTTTGGATTTTCACCGACCGTCGACGATCACCAGAAGATCACCAGCGTGATGGACGGGCCGTGGTAGAAACCAAAGCCGTCTTGCTTAATCGTCGCGGGTCCGACGCCGGTGGCGACCAGTCCGGACGCGGACTGCTGCACATTGGCTTCCAGCTGGTTGGGAGCGAACGCCAGCCCGGAAATAAAGAGCAGGTCATATCCACCCCGCAGGGCTACGTTCTCGAACATCATGTACTCCGCGGTGAAACTGACTTGCCCGAGAGCACACGCTTCCGTTCCCTGCTTGCTCGAATCGAAAATGGTGGTCGAGGGACCGTTCGTCAGCGCGAGATTCGATAATTTCATCGAGCCGAAGTTCGCGAACGCGCCTGCGGTGCCTTGCACGCCGAGCTGTAGAGGTCCAAGATCTTCGAGAAGTTCGCCTCCAATTTGCAGACCGACAAGATGGTTGTGGGTGAACATCGTGGTCGATTCACCGGTCGCAGAGGGGAAATCCGCGGGGGCAACCACGAAGCTTTGATTGAAAATCATGGCCTCTTGGAGATTGAACCAACGGAAACCCGCGAGCGTCGAGAACGTGTAGTCCCCCCGTTCGAACATGAATCGCTTCAGGTTGAGTTCCACATTGTTGACCTGGGAATCGAACGCGTATTGTTGATCCGCCGTCGCCCCCGGCCCGGCGGGCAAAATCCCGTAAGACATATAGGGAGACGCGATCGGCTGATTCTCATTCGAGGTTTCGAGGCTCGCCCGCCGAAACCATTCGTTGAGTCCGAAGTAAGAAACCTCAACGCGCGTGTCGGAATCGAGAATGAAGCCCATGAGGACCTTCATGCCCGGTTCGAAACAGGTACCAAACTCATTGGTCGTCGCCGTCTGAATCGTGTTGAGGTTTTGATCGACGACCCGGCCGACCACGATGTTATCCGGACTGTTGCGCGCAAGCCAAAGCGCTCCCATCTCGAAGTAGATCAGGTGATCGTTGATCGTTTCGTAGTACGACTGGTAATTCCAACTGGTGTCGGCGCCTGCTGCTTCTTCCTCGATTACCGTCGGGGATTCCTGTTGCGCGAGCACCGGAGCCGAATTTCCCAGGGCCGCCCAGAGGGCCAGTAACGCGAGTCGCCTAATTTTCATCCCCACACCCTTTTCGCAAAGAATTCCCCGTCGGTCTCGAGTGAGACGTTCAACGCGGATCATGCCTGAATTACCAGATCGACCGACTGTCCTCAAAAGTCCTCCCTTAACGGTCATTCCGATCAACCGGTCCATGCACGGGACCCAGGGAACCGTTACAATCGCTACCGTCAACCAGGCTTAACGACAGTCCGGTCCCTTCCTGGCGGAAATCAGCATGCTCATTTCTCGCCAGCAAACGGCGCAAGCCCTTGAGATAAAGCGTGTTTCGTTGCCTATGCGGTCAACGGCGAGGTGGTGAATGCAAGCGATGGTGGTTTCGCAACGGAATCCAATTGAGAACCGCCCCATGCACTGGTCCGAGCTTGCCGATCCTCAGCCGGGATGGAAGGAAATCCGGGTAAAGGTTCGCTGTTGCGCCATTTGCCGCACGGATTTACATGTGATCGAAGGAGACTTGGAACGGCAAAAGCTGCCGGTCGTTCCAGGACATCAGGTCGTGGGAGACGTCGAGAGCCTTGGCCCTGGCTGCGAACGCTGGGCGATTGGTCAGCGGGTCGGAATCGCCTGGTTAAGGCATACCTGTGGGAAATGCGACTATTGCGTGGCGGGGAAAGAGAACCTCTGCGAACGCGCTCGATTCACCGGCTACCACGAGGACGGTGGTTACGCGGAACTCGCCGTCATCCACGAAGACTACGCCTACGAGATTCCCGTCGCGATGTCGGATGATCAGGCGGCGCCAATGTTGTGCGCGGGCATCATTGGCTATCGGGCGCTCGAGCGGGCCTGTCTTCCTGTCGGAGGGAAACTGGTGCTGTTTGGATTCGGTTCCTCGGCGCACATGGTCTTGCAACTGGCGCGCGCGCGAGGCTCTGAAGTATTCGTGGTGTCACGTGGCACTAGGCATCAAACGCTCGCCAGGGAATTGGGGGCGGTCTGGGTGGGAGAAACCGCCGAGGGTTTGCCGGTTAAGGTCGATAGCGCGATCCTATTCGCGCCCGTCGGGCACCTGGTGCCACCCGCATTGGCCAGTCTGCGCAAGGGGGGGACGCTCGCGGTGGCCGGCATCCACCTGACACCCGTTCCCGAGCTCGATTACCAAAAGTACCTCTTTTACGAACGGGACCTTCGTTCCGTGACTGCGAACACGCGCGCCGACGGTTGCGCGTTGTTGGAAGAGGCGGCCAAGATCAAGTTACAACCGCGTGTTGTCCACTTCGGAATCGAAGAGGCGAACGAGGCGTTGCGCGCGCTCAAGGAAGATCAAATCCAGGGAACCGGCGTTTTGCATGTAGGCAATGATTGAGCATCAGACATGTATTGCCGTAAGCTCGGCCCGAACGATTGTCTACTTGGACTTTTTGTGTCCCTTGCCCGCCAACGAGGCTCGGTATAGCTCGAGTTCCTCTCTTTTTCGCGCACCGACGGCGAGCAATTGGTCCTCCCAGGCCTTGCGATAGGGCCTAAGGA
Organism: Planctomycetota bacterium; assembly: GCA_046350335.1. Taxonomy (GTDB): domain Bacteria; phylum Planctomycetota; class Planctomycetia; order Kolteriales; family Kolteriaceae; genus JAXMAQ01. The sequence continues at coordinate 48,622 of JAXMAQ010000052.1, read as the reverse complement.
TCTGGACCACGGTCTTGCACACCACGTAATTGCGATACCATTTCTTGTCGGAAGGGACGATCAGCCAAGGTGCTTCGGGCGACGAGCACCGGGAAATGGCTTCTTCATTGGCCTCCGTGTACTCGTTCCAAAGACTACGAGCTTTCCAGTCCTCCGTGGAGAGTTTGTAGGACTTTTTGGGATCCTTCTCACGGTCCAAAAGTCGCTGTTCTTGCTCTTCAATCGAGATGTGCAGAAAGAATTTGATGACGATCGTTCCGTCGCGGAACAGCGTCTTTTCGAAGCTATTGATGGCGTCGTATCGCGATCGCCAGGCGGATTCCGGAATCGCTTGTCGTACCCTTGGCACGAGCACGTCTTCGTAATGCGATCGATTGAAGATGGCGATTTCGCCATGGCGAGGAGCGTGTTTGTGAACCCGCCAGAGAAAGTCATGTTGCTGTTCTTCCTCCGTCGGAATTCCGAAGGAAACGACCTGCACGCCACGGGGAATGAGAAAACTCGTGACGTGCTTGACCGTGCCGTCCTTGCCCGCGGTGTCCCGGCCCTGAAGGACGATGAGAACACTATTGGCGCGCGAAGCGAACAGAAGATCTTGAAGTTCGAAGAGTTCCTGGCCGAACTGCTGAAACTCCGCCTCAATCTCCTCTTTCTTCACCCCGGTGGGGGGAATCGTCGGGATCTCGGCGAGACTGACTTTGGCATCAACGTTCGTGAACTCCATCGCGCTCATTTCGCGTCCGCCATGACCTCGAGTTGAACCAGGCTCCGGTGGTGTTCCTTTTCCAGGTATTCGCGACCTTTCTTGACGTTGACGTGGTCCCAGGGAAGGACTTCGTCCGTCGCGCGATCGCGATGACTATAACTTTCAATATCGATACCGAGATCCCGAAACGTGTTCCACCAGATCTCGGGTTGGAAGTATTCGTCCCAGGCGTCGAGACGGGCTCCGCGGCGCCACGCTTCGAGAATCGCCGGCCCAATGCGTCGATCGGCCCGCGTCAGTACCCCTTCGAGTAAACTTCGATCGATATCGTGGCACTTCACTTTCACGCTTCGCAGTTGAACGCGAGAGCGCAGGTAGCGATGGGCCCACTCAAAATATTCGCGTGACCGCATGCCGGTCCATTGGTAAGGCGTATGGGGTTTGGCGACGAAGTTCGAGACGCTCGCGGTCACGTCGATGAACCGACCAGTCTCCTCCTTGCCGATGCGGGAGATCCGTTCCGCCAGTTCCACGATCCCGTCGAGATCGACCGTTCTCTCGCCCGGTAGTCCGCACATGAAGTAAAGCTTCACCCGTCGCCAACCTTGCCGGAACGCTTGACGGCATCCTTCGTAGAGATCTTCGTTGTCGATCGGCTTGCGGATCTGGTCGCGCATGTCGTCGCGTGCGACCTCGGGGGCAAGGGTGAGCCCTCCCTTTCGCACGCCGTTGATCAACTTCGGCAGACTACGAAACTGTTCGTTGATTCGCAGGCTCGGAACGGAAATGTTCACCCCTTTGGACGAGAACTCCTCGTGCAGTCTCTGCACCAGCTCCTCGAAGTACGGATAGTCGCTGGAACTGAGGCTCAGAACGGAGATCTCGTCGTAGCCGGTATTCTCATAAGCCTCTTTTGCCGCTCGGACGATGGTTTCGACGGTGCGCACGCGGAGAGGACGCTTGATGACCGTGGATTGGCAGAATCGGCATTGCCAAGGACAACCCCGCATGATTTCGATGGCGATCCGGTCGTGGGCACACTCGACGTAGGGAATGACGGGCCGCGTCGGAATGGGAATCGCTTCAAAATCGCGGACCGTCGCCGCGAGCACCTCTTTGGGGACGTCCGCCCGAGTTCGCTGTATCGTGGCGATGCGGCCATCTTGATGGTATTCCGGCTCATAGAAACGCGGGGCATACGCCCAGTCCAAGCCGGACACCAGTCGGGCGATCCGTTCTTCGCGCGGCAAGGCGGACCGCTTGAGCTCCGACCAACGCTCCAGGAGGGAGAGGAGCGTATCCTCCCCATCGCCGATCACGAAAACGTCAACGTACGGGGCGAGCGGCTCGGGATTCTGGGCTCCGGGCCCCCCCGCGATCACCAGCGGCGCGTCCTCGGACCGGTCTTTGGCATGAAGCGGAATTCGCGCCAGATCCAGGATCGTCAGAATGTTCGTGTAACAGACTTCATATTGCAGGCTAAAGCCGATCATGTCGAACTCAGCCAGCGGCGTGAAGTTTTCGAGACTATAGAGGGGCAAACCCTGGGCGCGAAGTTCCGCCTCCATGTCGGGGAATGGACAAAAGGCGCGCTCACACGCGAATCGGGGGTCGGCGTTCACCAGACTGTAGAGAACCTGTAGACCATGGTGGCTCATTCCCAGGGTGTACGTATCGGGAAACGCGAGGCAGACTCGCGCCTGCACCGATTGCGGATCCTTGACAATGCTATGTTTCTCCCCACCAACGTATTGCCCGGGCATGCGTACTTTCGGCAAGACGCGGCGTTCAACGATTTCCCGCAAGTTCTCGACCACGGACCTGCTCCCCTTGACCTGGTGGAACCGAGCTGCCGGCGTCCGGAACGCTCGAGGTTTTCCAAGGACTACGGAAGCGGCGCGCTCCCGAGCCTTTCGATTTTCGGTATTCTACGATTTTGGGGCAACGGTCGCCGACCTCAATCGTGCGCGCTGAACTCAAAGGAAAAAAGGACCGGTACCGGGAGCTTGGGATACCGTGGTGAGAATGGGTTTGGAATCCGCGGCTCCGCTTCCCCAGAACCGCTCGAGGATCGCGCAAATGCTCCTGCTTCTGGTCGCGGTCGCCATTGGCCTTGGGTCCCGAAGCGAATTCCTTCTTGTCCCCGAGTTTTTCGCGGCCTACGCGGGGGACGCGAGTTGGGCCTGGTTCGCCTTCTTGTTGCTTGGGCTACTGTTTCCCCGCTGGTCTACCCGTCGGGTGGCGACGAGTGCTTTTTTATTGTCCATGGCGGTGGAACTCAGCCAGCTTTACCACGCCCCATGGATCGATTCGATCCGGAGCACGCGGCTGGGGGGGCTTGCCTTGGGACACGGGTTTCTCTGGAGCGACCTCGTCTGTTATGCCGTCGGAATCCTGATGGGATCAGCCATCGAAGTTCTGATGCTCGAATTAGGCAAGATCCGCCGATCGATAAATGGCTGATCCTCCAGATCGACGCCAAGGTCCGCTCCGCGCTTGATAGGGTCCGTCTTGGCAACCCGATTCCCCCCTTCATTTTCGGATTCTGACTTTTCCGGTCCTGACATTTTCACGTCTAGGGCGACGGATGGATTGCATCCCTCGTGGTCGTTCCTTAACCTAGGCGGAAGTTTTTTAAGATAACAGCCGCGGCGGGGGGAACCGGCGTGGAATGGGTTCAGGTCTATGATCCTCTGGGTGCCGCCTGGTTGTCCACCGCGGTGGCGGCATCTCCGGTCGTCGTGCTTTTGGGGCTCTTGGTGGCGGGAGTATCCGCGCCCCGGGCGGCCTTTGCGGGACTGATTTGCGCGCTTTCGGTCGCCACCTTGGCGTTTGGCATGCCGGTCTCGACCGCGTTTGCCGCCGCCGGCTACGGTGCCTTGTTCGGGCTCCTCCCGATCGGCTGGATCGTGCTCTCGGCGGTGTTTCTATTTCAATTGACGGTCGCATCCGGCCAATTCGATGTCGTGAAGCGCTCGGTGGCCGCGATTTCACCCGACCGGAGAATGCAGGCGTTGCTCATCGCCTTTTCCTTCGGCGCGTTTGTTGAGGGGGCTGCGGGATTCGGCACTCCCGTCGCCATTTCCGCGGCGCTCATGATCGGCCTGGGGTTTACGCCCCTCTACGCGGCGGGACTCGCATTAATCGCGAATACCTCCCCCGTCGCCTTTGGGGCTCTAGGAACCCCCATCCTCACGCTGGATCAGATCTCCGGCATCGACGCGTTGACGCTGAGCAAGATGGCGGGTCGGCAGCTCCCGTTCTTTTCCCTCTTGGTTCCCGCCTGGTTGGTCTGGACGATGGCGGGGTTTCGAGGCGTCCTGGGCTGTTGGCCGGCGATCCTCGTGTGTGGTGGAAGTTTCGCCACCATTCAATTCCTGACCGCCAACTTTCACGGGCCCACCTTGGTCGACGTCGGAGGGGGGCTCGGATCGCTCGTCTGTCTCGCCCTGTTTCTTCGTTTCTGGCAGCCCAAAAAGGTGTGGCGATTCCCCGAAGAGTCCGATTCCTCGCGGCCGGAAGATGACGCGCCGTTGACCCGCTCGGCAGTGACCTATGCCTGGATGCCGTGGGTGATTCTCTCGGTGATCGTTTTCCTCTGGGGAATTCCCGCCGTCCGGACGGCCTTGGACGGGGGTTCAAAGGACGCGCCAAATTCGCTGCACGGAATCAGCAAGTTATCCTTCGCCATTCCGCATCTGGACGGCGTCGTCTTCCGCGACGCCCCCGTTGCCGAAGTCCTCCCGGGATCTAATCGGGCGGCGGAACCCGAAAAGGCGATCTATGCCTTCAACTGGCTTTCCGCGACCGGCTCTGGCATTTTTCTCGCCGCCATTCTGTCCGCGCTTTGGCTAGGAATCCGACCCGTGCCTTTCCTCATGATCTTTGCCGACACCGTCTTTCGCATGCGCTGGGCGCTGGTGACCATCGCCTGCATGTTGGCATTGGCGTTCGCCACCAAGTACAGCGGCAGCGACGCGACCATGGGATTGGCGTTCACGAAGACGGGATGGTTTTACCCGTTCTTCGCCCCCCTCTTGGGCTGGCTCGGCGTCGCGCTCACCGGCTCGGACACCTCCTCCAACGCCCTCTTCGGAAGCTTGCAGAGAATCACCGCGGAGCAGTTGGGTCTTCCTCCCGTGTTGATCGTCGCCTCCAACAGCACGGGTGGCGTCATGGGAAAAATGATCGACGCGCAAAGCATCGTCGTCGCCGCCGTCGCCACGCGACAGACACGAGGAGAGGGGGAGATTCTTCGATTCGTGTTCCCCCACAGCCTCGCTTTGGCGGCCTTGGTGGGGCTATTGACGATGCTGCAGGCGTATGTATTTCCTTGGATGATCCCCGTTCCCTAAATGGGGATCGATGGTCGTCGATCGACAACGGTGGGAATTCGGGATCCCGGAGAATCGAGGCATCATGAGCACGAGTTCGAGTACACATTCCCGCTGGAACTGGGAAGCGCGGGACTTCGCTCCATTGATCAGCCTCGGCGTTTTGGTGGTTTTCTTTGCCTGCGTGACGCGCGAGTTTCTCAGCCTCGGCACCCTGACGTTGGTCCTGCAACAAGCCTCGGTGCTCGCCATCGTCTCCGTGGGACTTACTTTTGTTCTCATCTGCGGAGAAATCGATCTCTCCGTGGGAATGATGGCTTTATGGACCGCCTGTTTCTGCGGCGTTCTTTTTGAACACCCGAGCGTGGCGGGAAAGGGGGGAGAAGGGGATCCATCGATCTTGCTCGTGATGCTCGTCATCCTCCTGCCGCTTGCCAGTAGCCTCGTGCTTGGCCTGGCCTCCGGGATTCTCACGGTGGGATCTCGCCTGCCGAGCTTCATCATCACGCTGGCGATGATGAATATCGCGGATGGGCTCGCGAGGTATTTGACCAAGAGTGAAAAGTTCTCCGTTCCCGGCGTGCTGAAGGAAATCGGCAACGGAGAATTCGCGGTGGGGGGAGGATCGTGGACGCTGTACGTTCCTCACAGCGCTCTCTTGGCGTTGGTGGTGCTTGTCATCGGCCACGTCGTTCTAGTACACACTCGCTTCGGACGATACGTCTACATGACCGGCGGGAACCGTGAGGCAACGCGACTCGCGGGCGTTCGGACCGACCGGATCGTGGTGGCGTGTCTCGCGCTTTGCGCGGTGACGGCGGGAATCGGCGGTCTAGTCAACGCCGGGCGGCTCGAGAGCGTGAGCCTGGATCAGAATGCCGATCTTCTGCTTAGCGCCGTCGCTTGCGTCGTGCTAGGTGGAACCAGTCTCTTTGGCGGCGAAGGGAGCATGTTGCGCACGGTCGTTGGGGTACTGACTTTCAGCGTCCTGGGCGTCGGGCTTATTCAAATCCAGGGGATCGACGACTTGATGCGACCGTTGCTCATGGGAGGCGTGCTCATGGTCGCGCTCGTTATCAACGGGCTCCTCGGCCGACGATCGTGAACATCAAAAAGGGCAGTGTCTAACTCCCGGTTGCTGGGAGAGCCTCGGCAATAAACGCCGGGCCCCGCTACGCTCAAAATTCCATGTTTCGGAATGCCCGGATTCCCATTCGCATCGGCAGGAATGTCGCCATCACTCCGACCGTCAGGCTCGCGAACATGCTCACCCCCAGCCAGAAGCGAAACTGGGGAAGCGTGAGGGTCGCCATCGGCTTGCCCAACAGCTCCACGTCCGGAGAATTTTGCGCCACCGCCTCGGTGAGTGAGTAGAGGTGGCAGGGCAGAGCCATGATGCCAATCACGATCAAGATGTAGATCAAGCTGGCGACGAGATTGAGCGTTCCCCCAAATCCGGCGGCAATTTTCGACGGATCGGTCTCTTTCATCTCGGGAAATTTCGCGCCCAGACCGACGGCGATGCCCGCGACGCCGAAGCACAGGATGAGCACCGTGAGAATCTGCAACGCCACCAGATACGGTTCGAGTTCCAGCATGTAGCCGCCGAGAAGCGTGAGGACGGTGGTTACCATCACCGAACCGGTGGCCGCGAAGGCGAACTTCCCCCAGAGAATGGTTTCTCGCGAAATCGGACAAAGGCCCAGTATCCAGAATTTCTGCCCCTCCAAACTGAGAAGCGGATAGACGAAACGGCTGGTGAAAGTCGAGAGGAGCAATCCCGTGACGGCGAGATTAAAGAATCCGATCAGATTCCGCCAATAGATGCTGCTGGTGTAATAGGTCATCTTCCCGAGATTGAGGAAATAGAAGACGAGCAAACCCGTGAAGATGAGGACCTGCGACCATTGCAGCGGATCGCGCGTGAAGATGCGAATGTCCTTGACGATCAGCGCGCGCACTCCCCGCGGCAAGGGAGAAAAGACGCGGTCGATGAATCTCGGCAAGAGCGATCCGGTGGGTCGACGTCGGGAATACCCCATGCTGTGCGCGCGGTCGTAGCCTCGGCGATAAAGCGATTGATGAAGACGTGCCGCGATCAAATAGAGAAAGAGCGCGTTCGACGTCAACACCAGCAAATAGAAGCACGCATCACTGAGGCCGTCCGGGTAGGTAGCCCGGAGCAAGCCGGTGCTGATCCATTGGCTTGGCCAGAACGGGAGCTGGCTAACGCCGAGTTGTTCAATAACGTTGTTCACCCAGTCGCGGGTCAGGCTGCGTCCGACGCTCACTCGATAGAGCCGATAACCCACGATTCCCACGCCCAAGAGCACGACAACGGCCATGCTGACCAGGGCCTCGCGCCGGCGCCTCGGCAGATAGTTGACGACGAGCAGGCATGCGATGGCGCCAATACAACCTGGAATCGTCGCGAAGGCGAGAAAAAACGCAACGGCCAGGGGATAGAAGTACCACGCGGCCTTCGACGTTAGGCCATGCGCCATCATGAGGGGACTCCCCAAGAGCAGGAATCCCCAGCAGCTAAAGAACATGGCGCCGATGAATTTGTGCGCGAAAACCCGGTCCGTGCCAATTGGCTGCACCAACATTTGTTCCGCCTCTCCGGAAGCAAAGAGGCTTGCGTAGAGAATGATGCCGGTCGAAAAGACGAGCATCACGAAAAGAGAGGCGAAGAAGAGCCCAAACAACATCTCGAGGATCAGGCCACTAATCATGCGGTGGTGGCCAAGAAACCGGAAACCGTCAAAGAAGACGAGAAAGAGCCCGACCCAGAACACCACGCTGCAGCCGAGAATCATCCCCAAACGAAATCGAGAACCGGACAACTTACTGACGACCGTGTTGCGCAGAGTGAGCCACCGCAATCTCGCAAGGCCACGGCGCGAAGAAAGTTCGTCCAAACGGGGGTCGCGGAGTTCCGTATTCGCGTGGGTCACGCCTTGCCCTCCGCCGTCACCGCGAGGAAGAAGTCCTCGAGCGATCGATAGTCGACGGAAGTCCGGCGTAACTCCTCTTGGGTCCCGCAACAGACGAGATGGCCCCGATGAATAATCCCAATCCTGTCCGCGACTTCTTCCGCGATGGCCAAAGTGTGCGTGGACATGAATACCGTCGTTCCCTGGCGCGTGATGGATCGGAGTAGATCCTTGACGATCCGCATGCTCTTGGGATCGAGCCCGACCATGGGTTCGTCCACGACCAAGACCTTGGGTTTGTGGATCAGGGCTCCCGCGAACGCCAAACGTTGACGCATGCCATGGGAGTAGGTCTCGATCAAATCGGGAACGAACTCGCGCATGCCGAAGGTGTCGATGAGCTCCTCTTCATACTCAAGCGCGCCGTTCGAAAGATTGTGAATCTCTCGGATGAAGCGGAGAAAGTCCCTGCCCGTGAGTTTCTCGTAAAGGTAAGGCTGATCCGGAACATAACTGATCACGCGGCGCGCGTCGAGCGAATCGGTGGCGATATCGTGACCGACTATATACACCCGACCGCGCGTCGGTCGAAGCAAGCCGGTCATCATCTTAATGGTGGTGGTTTTACCCGCGCCGTTGGGCCCGAGGAACGCGAAAAGCTCCCCTTCCCCGATGTTCAAAGAGAGATTTTGAACGGCGAGCTTGTCACCGTATTCCTTGCTTACGTTGTCCAGCCGTATCGCCGCCGTGTCGTTCGCCTCGGCCATCAAGGGAAACTCCGCATCCAGTCGTCGAATGATCTCAAGCTAGAAATCCCCATGCCGCTCGGAACCATCTTGCGTGTGCGTCATTGGCGCTCACGGTCGCGAACCGAATCCTGCTCCAAGGTCAGATTGACGCCACCAATGGGCACCTCTTGCCGCAGCACGCGTCCATCGCTGCATCGAACCCACGAATGGGCGGTCGTTCGGTCCTGGCGATGTTCGACGACGAAGCAGGGGTAGGCCTTCCCTTTCCATGCAAGCGGCTCGACCCCGGTCACTTCGTGCCGGACGACTTCGAGAGCCGACGCGGCCCCCCCGAGCCAACCGGAGGGCGCTATCGCCGCCGCCAAGGGATTGATGGCGCGCGTCGTCCACAGCTTGCCCACCGACAAACCCGGGATGCGATCCAAAGGACCGAACTGATCGAAAACCATGGCCTCCGCCTGGATGGGTATGGTCGTTTCGCCGGTTAGAATAGGCAAGTCACTCGCCTTGAGTTCGAGCGCGTTGTCACGAACCACTCCCTCCAAATGAATGGTGACGTTCGCCCCCTCGATGCCCAGTTGTACGTTGAACCGTTTCAGTCGGCCTTGGGCGCTGACGAAGATGTCGCTATTCACGCGGAAATTCGGAAAAGGAGAACGAGACACTTGTGACGGTGCGCTGCCGGGAGACACGCGCTCGTCCAACTTGCCGAAGATGGCGCCGTCGACGTTGGCCCTCGCCGTCAATTGATGCGATCCATCCTCGCGTGGCTCGACGAGCGTCAAGATGTTGCCCACCCGTTCACCGTTGACGGTAAGAGCCCAGGTCGTCGGCTCCGCCACCGCTCGATCGGCGAGAACGGCTTTGTACGTCAATTCGCCAAAGCCCATGCGTGGCAAGATTTCCCGCTCGAGAAGCCACGCGGTCATCGCGATCCAAAAGATCAAGATGAACGCTTGCACCGAACGACTTGGCATGCGAGCACTCGCTCTGCTAAGAGGGGAATCCACCAAGACACGATAATCGGTTGCGTAATTTCTGGATTAAAAGCCTCCGCCGCGGAGGGCATGCAATCGAGAACACGCGCAACCTACTAATATTGTACAAGCTCGGCGGGAAGAAGTTCCGCCTCCTCCAACAAATCGTTGGAGAGCCGGCTGGTGTCTCCAGCGTTCTCGCGGTCGAACAGGCGGGCCCAGGTTTGATACATGACGGGTGCTTGAATGAGCACGAGAATCGTGGTCCACATCAATCCAAAACTGATGGCGACGGCCATTGGAACGAGGATTTGAGCCTGCACGTCGGGCTCGAGTACGATCGGGAGCAATCCGCCGATCGTCGTGATCGACGTGAGCAATATCGGCCGGAACCGCCTGGGGCCCGCTTGAAGCAACGCTTGGCGAAGCGTGAACCCGTCCCGGCGGCGTTGATTGATCGTATCCACCATCACGATCGAGTCATTGACGACAATGCCCGCCAAGGCAGTGGCACCGAATAGACTGAATAACGTGAGGTTCAGCCCGAGCGCCAAGTGACCGAAGATCGCCCCGATCAGACCGAAGGGAATCGCCACCAGGATGATCGCGGGCTGCAAATACGACTTAAACTCCATCGTGAGCAAGGCGTACATTGCGAACACCGCCACGAGAAAGCCGAAGAAAAGGCTGTTGACGGACTCGTCGGTCTGCTCTTGCTGTCCCTCCCATCGGACTCTCAACAATGGATACTTTTCGAAGAGACCCGGCATGAACGTCGATTTGAGATCCGCGACGATTTCCCGAGCGTTCGCTTTCGATTCGTCCAGATCCGCCGTCACCGTGATAGACCGCGTTTGATCGAGGCGGTTGATTTCGGTGTACCCCTGCCTGACGTCGATTTGGGCCAATTCACCAAGCGGAATCTCGTCTCCCTGGGGCGTTCGAATGCGGATCTCGTCGAAATTAGTGAAGGATTTCCGTTCGCTTTCCGGATAACGGACCATGAGTTTCACTTCATGTCGTCCTCGTTGAAGTCGCATGACCTCTTCGCCGTAGTAGTGCGCTCGCACCGTTTGCGCCAGGTCGGCCTGGGTGAGCCCCATCGCCTCCGCTTCGCGTTTTACCTTGATCTGCTGCTCCCATTTTCCGGGCTGGGAATCATCGGAGATATCGAAGACGCCGGGATAAGTGGTGAGGCGCGCCTTGGTTTCCTCGACGGCGGCCTCGAGTTGGCCAATGTCGCTCGACAAGATTTTGAACTCGATCGGCTTTCCGCTTGGGCCCATCGACTGGCCGGCAAGGTTAGCTCCTCCGCGCCCGGAAACTCCCCCGCCCGCGCCAGAGACCAATCACCTCTTCGCTGGAAATGCTCCGTTTCTCGGGAGGGTACGAGTTCGAGGTAAACCTGCCCCGCTTGTCCCCCGGTGTCGTTGCGGAAATCTCCTTCGCCACTGACGTAGCCCACCGTTCTTTGACTGACGACCAGAAACGATTGTCCCTTCGCCGCGAACTCCTTCTCGATGTCCCGGGCCGCCGTCTCAATGCGCTTCGTCGCCGCGTCGGTAATCGACGCAGGGGTGCCGGCGGGGTATAAGATCACGGCGCGCAAATGTTGATTGTCAACCTTGGGGAAGACGACAAAGGGCGTAAATCCACCCGCGATCAACCCGAACGAAACGAGCAGCAAGCCAAAGCTAGTCGCATAAATCGTGGCGGGATTGTCGAGCGACCAACGGAGCACAGGCGTGTAAACGTTGGTGACGAATCGTTCCGTTCCATTAGACACTTTCTTTTGAAACCACGCCACGGGCCCTTTCGTCGTCTCGCCCCCGTGCGCCAGATGGCAAGGGAGCATGTACGTTGCTTCCATCAGCGAGATCAAGAGCGTGGAGACGATCGCGAACGGCATGACGGCGATAAACTTACCCATGACGCCACTCACGAAGAAAAGCGGGATAAACGCAATAACCGTGGTAAGGACGGAGGATGCGACGGAGGGGGCAACCTCGACGGTACCGTCAATCGCCGCCTGAATCCGCGATTTGCCCATCTTGCGGTGCTCGAAAACACTGTCGCCGATGACAATCGCATCGTCCACGACAATGCCGAGGGCCATGACGAACGCGAACATCGAAAGCATGTTGAGCGTCTGGCCGGTGAAGTACATCAGGACGCAGGTCCCCATGATCGAGAAGGGGATTCCCATCGCGACCCAGAACGCCAAACGGAGCTCGAGGAACGCCGCCAACATAAGGAACACGAGAATGAGGCCCGAGACGCCGTTGCGCGTGAGCAAGCTGATCCGCTGCTTGACATCGACCGAAAAATCGCCCCACACCTTCAGCGAATACCCTTCGGGCATGCGCTTGTTCTTCACGTAATTGTGGACCGCTTCCGAAATCAGAATGATGTCCTCGGTGGAGGTTTTGAGGACCGTCATCATGATGCCGGGCTGGCCGTCCACCTCGCTGATCGTGGTTTCGTCATTGAACCCATCTCTCACATGCCCGAGGTCGGCGACAGTGAGCACCGCGCCGTTGGGCTGAGTCAAAATGGGGATTTTGGCGATATCGGCTCCGACGAGCGACTTGTTTTTTCCTCGGACCAGGTACTCGCCGCTGTCGGTCTTGATGTTGCCCGCGGGAAGCTCCATGTTCTGACGCCGGAGGATATCGGCGACGCCGCGGAGCGTCAGGTTGTACTTGCGAAGGTTTTCTTCCGGGATTTCAACGTCGATCTGGTATTGCTTGGCGGCAGCGAGTTCGACTTGGGAAACATTGGGGAGTTGAAGCAATTCCTCGCGAACTTGTTCCGACAATTCGCGGAGCTCCAGCTCACCGGCAAGCCCTTCCCGTTTTCCCCCCATCACGCCGATTCGGATCGCGGGCGTGCGGAAGGTGATTTGCTGAATTTCTGGGTCTTCCGTCTGCTCGGGAAAACTGGGGATGCGGTCGACCGCGGAGCGGATTTCGTTGAGAACCCGTTGCGGATCCTTGATGTCAGCAACCAGCTCGACGACGACGCTTCCCGCCCCTTCTTTCGCGACCGAGGTGATGTCCTTGATCCCCTCGATCGTCCGGATCGCCTCTTCAATCTTCTGGCAGATCCCCTGCTCGACCTCGTCGGGGCTGGCGCCGGGATAAGGAACCGTGACGAGCACGATTTCCAATTTGAATTCCGGAAACACCTCGCGCCGGAGCATGGCGACCGAACCGACGCCGAGCATGATGATCGCCACCATGATGGTGTTGACGGCGGGGGAGTTTCTAACCGACCATTCGATCAGTGACTTCATGGCGTTTTGCGCTCCCGGACCTGCATGCCGTCGATGGCGACGGCAAGGGGAGTCGTAACAACCTTGTCTCCACTACTGATGTTCTCGGAATCGTGGTGCACCAAGACCGATTCATCGAGGAGTTTGGCGACGCGAACGTTGCGTACCTGCAGTTTACTGTTCTCGACCCGCCAGACCTCGTTTCCCGGTCGTAGGGCTGTCAGCGGCAGTTCCAGGAGTGGCACCTTGGGAGAAGCCTTGAGGTCGACCGTAACGAACATCCCTCGAACCAAGGTAGGAAGTTCGCCATTCTCGCTGCCGTGGGCAGGCCGAGGTACTTCAACGCGGCAGGGCACGGTGCGCGTCTTCTCATCCAAACCGATTCCCTCATATCGAGAGAGGAAGCCTTTCCAGGAGTAGCTGCGTCCCGCGACCTTATAGGTAACGGTGGCGGGAACCTTGGGCGCGTGGTAGCGGTAACCCATTTCCGCGTCTTTGTCCGCGGACTCCGCCTCCACGGAGTTTCTGAGCCAGTAGAGATCTTCGACGCGAAGGCTGCATTTTACCTCCACCGCTTCGGTATCCTCGATCCGCGCGATCAAGGTACCGGGCTGAACAAAGGAACTCGTTTCCACCATTTCCTCGGCGACGATGCCGTCGATCGGCGCCAGGATCTTCGTCTTCTCGAGATCTAGCTTTGCCTTATCCAGACGGGATTTGGTGAGGTCGAGTTGCGCCGTCAGCCGATCCCGCCGCGCATCGATGAGCCGCTGGGCGTTCGCAAGTTGCTGAAGCGCGTTTTGCGCCTTCATGGTCACGCTTTCCGACTGGTCCCTCTCTGACGCGGACGCCGCCTTGCGTTTGAAAAGCTGCTCGACCCGTTCCTGTTCGCTACGGCTAAGGGCGAGTTCCGTCTCGGCCAAGGCAATCAAGGTGTCGTTGTTGCTCTTCTCGAGTTCCAGCTGCAAGAGGTCGACCTCCGCCTGCTTGAGCTCGCTCACCAGCCGCTTCAGTTCGAGATCGTAGGTGCGCGGGTCGATCTCCAGTAGCAAGGTCCCTTTCTTGACGAACTTCCCGGCATCAAAGTCGTCGGATTTGAAAATGACCGTGCCGGCAACCTCAGCGGCGACGGAAACCTCGCGCTTGGGCAACACCGTCCCGTTGACGCGAATGTCGAAACTCGCCGGCGCGGACCTGGTCTCTTCCGTTTCCACCAATGGGAGCGGCGGCGGCTGCACGCCACGCGACGGCGCAGCCTTCAATGACCGCAAAAACAAAAAGCCGGCCACGCTTACACTCAGGATAATGGCGGGGGTCAGCCACGAAAGGTATTTCCACCCCTGGTTCTCGCGGGATGATGAGGACATTCGTTTAGGGGGCTTTCTGGGAAAACGGCCGCCGAATTCGTCGGTTGAACTTCGGGCAGCCTTTGGGTTTGTGAAACTTCCACGATTATAGGAGGTTCGAGAAATCTGCAACGATTCTTGGCGACTAGATTGCCAAGTGGGACAAATTGATTTTCCGAGAATGCCGGCGATTCCATCGCGGTTGCGGGTCTCGTGCTCGCTGGACCGCCCTAAGGCTTAATACCATCCCCGCCGAGTTCGCGAAAGTCCTTCCTGCCTCGAAGATCCCTACGGCTCTGGCCACCGTCAGACGTTTGCAAGCATCCCGACACTCACGCGAACCCACCACTGCAGGTTGACCGTAAACCATTGCCAAGTAGAGAGATTCGTACTTTCCATCTCTGTGAGACGGTCATTGTCGGAATGCCTGGGAAACAATGAAGCACCCATTCCATCCGGTGGGGAAAGACTCGCTTTTGCCGATCGTCGAGATCTGATTTTTAAGAACAAATCCCGATTGACGCGCGTTTGGACACCTCCCGCCACTACGTGCGAAAAGCTCGGGGAGTTCCCTTAATTTCAGAAAACGCGACGTGGATACGTCCGGGAGGGGAACGGAATTCCCATCAACGGTGGGGTAAAACGGGTTTCTCTTTTGCGGAAAACGGTGGCAGAATGAATATGCAGCTTGCATCGATGGCTCCCTTGAAGAAAACGACGCCTCGAACGCAAACTGGCACTTCAACTGCGGCATTCACGTCCCCGTTCAAAGGAGGACTCGCAATGTCCGGCCCCGCGATGCTTAGCATGGGACGAACGCGAAACGGATACGTCGTCCGCGTCGTCGGTAGGGGAACTCTCAAAGAGAGCGTCCCGCTCCATGCCCAACTTCTCCATGTGATGGAGGAGGGATGTGGGCAACTCGTGATGGATTTGTCCGAGTGCAGCTACCTGGACAGCACTTTCCTCGGTTGCTTGGTGGATTTACACAAACGCTGTCGACGATCCGGCGTTACGGAGTTCTTCGTGGCATCGCCGTCAAGCGAGTGCGCGACTCTCTTGGACAAGACTCGGCTGTCGACCATTCTGGCCTTCGTGGATCATTGTCCCGAAACGGTGGAAGAGGAAGTCACGGTCGCGCGTGAAACGAAGGATCCACGGTGCCTGGAATCCGGCGCGCACATCATGGAGTGCCATCGGCGGTTGGCGGAGTTGGGAGGGCCGAATCAGGCACAATTCTCGGCCATCGCCGACCATTTGGCGCGCGAACTCGAAACCAGGTTCGCAGGCGCTTCGAACGATGCTACTCGATCGTAAATGGCGTGCCATCGGGCGGAAGATCGATTAACTGCTTGCGGACGTGTTGGCGTAACTCGTCGCTCGAGTCCACGGACACGGAATGCCGGCCCCATTCGATGGCGACGCGCGCCGCGACCCCAGAACCGGCAAATGGATCGAGAACGACGTGGCCGGGATGGGAAAGCGCCCGAATAAGGCGTTCATAGATCGCGCGCGGCTTTTGCGTCGGGTGTCCGGTCCGCTCTTTGGAATTCCCGTTGAGCCTGCCAATGCGCCAAACATTTCCTGGATTCTTCCCTTTCTCGATCGATTCGGCGCGTAATCGCTTGTCCCGCGAATACCTCGACTTCGTCTCCTCGTCGAACGGCTCACGTACTTCGTCCAAATTGAACAGGTAATCGGAGCCTTTCGCGTACCAGGCGACCTCTTCGTGTCGATTCGCGAAAAAGCGGTGCGCGCTCATCCCGTTCGGATAGTTCCAGATGATGAGATTGACGAGCCTGAGGGACAGTTGATGGCGGACAAAGTGCATCAGCTCGAGCAAGTCCCCCCCGCGTGCCCCCTGAAACTGCAACCCGCCGAATAGCACCAGGCTCCCTTGCCTGGCAAGAACCCGATGACATTCCCCCAGCCACAGCTTCGCCCATTCGAGATAGTTGTCGAACTTGTCCCAATCCGCGAGTTCAAGGTTGTACGGCGGATCGCAAAGGATCAGCTGGATGGAATCCGTGGGAAGTTGGCGGAGCCCTTCGACAACGTCCGCGTGAATCAAACGATGGACGGTCCTCTCTGGTGGCGGAGGAAGTTGCAGCTCGCTTCGATGTTTCTTGCCGTCGCGGCGCAGGCCGTTCATGGCTCGGTGCCCCGCGTTCCGATGCGATCGATTTGGCATGGATCCGTCCCGTTTATCGCTGATTTTTCGCCAAGGAAAGCTCCCCTCCCCCTCACGCTAAAAGATTCCGGCGCGAAATGCTATAACGGGCACTTCGTGGGATTCGATTCAAGGGTGGCTGCCGACTGGGAGACAATATGGCGAATTACGTGGCCGTCGCGAAACTCGCGGACCTTAAGGAAGACACGGGGCGCACGATCGAAGTGAAAGGTCGATTGGTCGCCCTCTTCCTCCAACAGGGGACCGTTCACGCGATCGACGATATCTGCCCTCACATGGGCGCCTCGTTGGGAAGTGGTTCGGTATGCGACGGAATCGTCATGTGTCCCTGGCATGGCTGGCGGTTTCGGGTCACGGACGGCGCTTGGGCCGATGCCCCCAACGCCGGGGGAGGCGTGACCCACTATGACACGAAGGTCGACGATGGTACAGTCTACCTCAACATCGGCTGGTGAGCCGGCTCGATCGCTTCGGCTGTCGACGAAGATTCGATGAAGCGCGATTTTTGAGCTGCAGAAAAGTAATGCCGCCAGGTCACGGTGGGTCGCAACGGCTGACTTGGCAAAAAGTGACTCGGCTCACGACATCACTTTTCCGAGGAACGCCAGGGACGGGGAAGGTCGAGTAGCGATTAGGTGACAGGGAAAGAAACGAGGCAGCCTTGCATGCGGGCCGAACGACGTGACCTCCACCTGAACCTGAAGTCGTTTTCTCTCGACAACGGCCTGGAAGTGTATTTACACCAGGACGATTCCCTCCCTCTTGTCGCCGTCGACGTATGGTATCACGTCGGATCGAAAGATGAGAGTCCCAGCCGCACCGGTTTGGCCCATCTTTTCGAACACTTAATGTTCGAAGGTTCGCTCCATCACGACGATGACTATTTCAAGCCGTTGCAAGAGGCAGGGGGAACCGTCAACGGCTCCACCAGCAATGACCGCACGAACTACTACGAAGTGGTCCCGAGCAACTTTCTCGAGCGCGCGCTTTGGATGGAAGCGGACCGGATGGCCCATCTGCTTCCCGTTCTCGATCAAGCGAAACTCGACAATCAACGATCCGTCGTGATGAACGAGCGCCGCCAACGGGTGGATAATCAGCCATACGGCAGGATCGGAGAAAGCATCTCGAAGGAACTTTATCCTTCCAACCATCCCTATTCCTGGCCCGTGCTCGGCTGGATGGAACATCTCGAAGCGACGACGATTGAAGACGTACACGGGTTTTTTCGCTCCCATTATCGCCCCAACAACGCCGTCTTGGTGATCGCGGGGCGATTCGAGTCCGAATCGACGCGCCGCTGGATCGACCGCTATTTTGGTGGCATCGCGCTCCCCTCCACTGCCGCCAGCCTGCCGCGGGAATATTCGCAGCCTGATTTGACGCGGGAACATCGGGTCGAATGGGAGGAGCGGGTGGGGCTTCCCCGCCTGGACCTCGTCTGGCCGACGGTGACCCGTTATCACGACGACGAGCCGGCACTTGACGTCGCCGCCCAAATCCTCGCCGGCCGAAGCCGCGATAGCCGATTGAAGCGACGGTTGGTGATCCGGGAAAAGCTCGTTCAATCCATCGGCGCCTACCACCATTGCCAGATGCTCAGTGGTCAGTTCGGCGTTCGAGCATTCGCCTTGCCCCACGTCGCGACAGAGAGCATTCGCGACATCGTCGACGAAGAAATCGAGCAATTGAAGCGACATCCCCCTTCGCGAGAGGAAATCCAATCCATTCGCCTGGAGTTCGAAAACCACGCGTATTCGCGAATGGAAACCATCCTCGGCAAGGCGGACTATCTTAACCATCACCGGTTCCACCACGGGACGGTTTCCTCCGACTCGTTTTCTCAAGAGATCATTCGTTACAACGACGTGACCGGGGACGAGGTAAGCGCGGCGTTGCGCAAGTACCTGCGTTCCGGACGGGTGGTCGTCGAGGTCAAACCGGAAAGTAAATCGGGATCAACGGTCACTTCGGCAGACGAATGGACCGCGAAAGCGACGGGAGAGAAGCGTCGGGGCCGCGTCTCGGACGCGATTCCCGGGGCTGGACCCACTCCCCCCTTTCGACTGCCGATGGTGGAAAGAACGACGTTAAGCGACGGCCTGAAGGTCGTCGTCGTTCGCAAGCCGGAATTGCCCCGCGTCGATTTTCAGCTTTTGCTCGACGCCGGTTCATTTCAAGAGAGTTCGGAACAGGCCGGCCTCGCCCGGCTTGTGGGGGACGTGCTCGACGAAGGGACCACGGCGAGGGATGGCTTGGAACTGGCCCGCCGCCTCGATTTGCTCGGCGCCACGCTTTCGGTGTCGACGGGGATAGAGAGTGCGGCGGTCTCGTTGCGCGCTTTGACGGCTTACCGTGACGAAGCCTTTAAGCTTTTCGCGGAGGTTGTTTGTTCCCCTCGCTTTGCCCCCACAGATCTGGAGCGGGAGCGGCAGCGGATTCTCGCCGAGATCGAGTATCGAATGCGTCAGCCGGCGTACCTCGCCGACGAAGCGATCGACCAGGCGATCTTTGGGCCGGAACACGCCTACGGCAGACCGAGCGACGGAACCGCCGAGGGGCTCGAGCGGATCACGGTGGACGACCTCGCGGCGTTTCACGATCGGCACTACCGTTCGCACGCGACGTTGCTTGCCGTCGGAGACATCACCCGTGACGAGGCGTGCAAGCTCGCGGAACGCCATTTATTCGGATGGTTTCGCAATACCCGCGAGGTGAGTGCGCCCACGATGCCGATGGGAGGGACGGCGAACGGACCCGTATCGGTGGTTTCGCGACCGGGAGCCGCGCAGTCCGTCCTCCGGGTGGGCAAGCGAAGCGTCGAGCGCACCTCCCCCGACTATTATTCCCTTCTCGTGCTGAACACCGTGCTCGGGGGCCAGTTCGCCAGCCGCCTGAATTTGAATCTCCGCGAGGCGAAGGGATTGACGTACGGCGCGCGGAGCGGCTTCCATCTCCGCCGGCTCGCGGGCGCGTTCATTGCCGGCACGGACGTGCAAAGCTCGGCGACGCGGGACGCCGTCGCGGAGATGCTTCGCGAGATCGACGATCTGGGAAACGCCCGGCCGGTGACGCCGGAAGAGTTGAAGTTCGCCAAGGCGTACTTGATCCGCCGGTTCCCCGCGAGATTTGAAACCGTCGGCGCAATTGTCAGTCATCTGGCACAGCTCGCGATTTACGGACTACCGGACGATTACTACGACCACTACATCGATCGGGTCGCGGCGGTGGAGGCGGCGCAACTGTTGCATGCGGCCCAGAAGCATCTCGCTCGCGAGGGCATGAAGGTCGCCGTGGTGGGGGATCCGAAATTCGCGGATGGCCTGGCGTCCCTCCTCGCGTAAGAAAGGAGTCTGGAGCCAGGTTGTGATTCAAGGGTTGTCCCCTTATGATTTCTCTCTAAGACGTGGGCCACGGCTCTTCCGCGAACGGCGGGTTCCATGGACGGGCCAATGCCCGTGAAGCGGGATCTCAGGATCGCCAGCGGCGACTTCGGCATAATAATGAGCGCCTACGACCACGTCGTCGAGCTTGGCTAAAGCTTGACTGGGGCTTGGAATGTCGCGGGATACGCGACGTCACGGTGGGAAAGGAATGACAATGGTGAACGAGCCTGGACAATCAAACGTGACCAAGCATGAACCGCCAACTCCGTCGTCGCGGATTCAATGGAAAACACAAATCATCATCGCCTTGGTCCTGTGCGCGCTTGGCGTGGTTGGCCTTGGGCTTATGGACTTTTCGCCCAACTATTCGGAACACTATTGGTATTTCGCGCTTCCCGTATTCGTCTTGACCAGCATCTATCTGGGATGGGAATCGGCGAAGCGGCGGGGAGAAAACCCGCGCATTGAAATGCGACGTCAGATCTTTCACTGGCTGGGCTTCTTCTTCGCGCTCAACTTAATTCTAGTCTTTCTGCACGCGGGCACCATTGAGCGAAACGTCGCGGGTCCAGTCTCCTTGGTTCTGTTGGCGTTGACCTGTTACTTGGCGGGGATCCATTTCGAGCCGGCGTTCATCATCGTCGGAATCTTGTTGGCGCTTGCCGCCGCCACCGCCGCCTATCTGGAGGAATACCTTTTCATCATTCTGGTCATCGCCTTCCTCCTCCTCGGCGTGGTTCTGGTGCAGATACGCGGGAGCCGCCGATCCTGAATTCCCCATGGTGGTGGAGTCGGCGATCGATGAAGGAGATTTCCGGAAACTCGACAAGGAGTCGACCATGACCGATGCCGCCGACTCGGATCGCGGAGAACCGGTCGGATCCTCGAGCATCCTTGGCAAGATCTCCTGGGAAAAGCTGCTCGTTTGGGGTGCTTTTCTCACGGCGATCTATCTGCTTCGCCACTTCTTCTTCATCATTTTGATGACGTTTCTATTCTGCTTCGTGATCCGCGGCGTGGTCGTGCGATGCTGCCAGCTTTTGTCGCCAAAACAGGAACGTCCCTGGCTCGAGCGACTTCTCGCGATTCTTTGCTTTCTTTCCTTTCTTGGCGGTCTCTTGCTCGCCGGGGAGTACCTTGGCCCGAAGGTCATCCTTCAAGGGCAGGAACTGCTGATTCGCTTCACGCGGATTGACGCGGAACAAGAGTTTCAGCGGATCCTCGATCGGACCGTCGGAGCCTACCTCTTTCACCGGGACTACGGGGATGACACGGATCCTCGGTTCCGACAAGAATTCTCCAAACAGGTCACCGACGGCGCGCTATTCGCGGAAGAATACCACGATTTCCCCACTTTGCGCGCGACAATTGAAGGAGCATTCGAGGCTAACTTCGAACGCACCGAAGGGGCGAGACTTCGCGCCCACCTGGTTCGCGAAGGAATTGCCTCCAAGGAATTCGAAACCTGGCTCAAGGAAGAGCGCGCGCCTCGCGCCTTGGAGGAAGCGCGCGTCGCGAGGTTGCATCCCGACGTCCCGGACGTGGTTTCCATGCCGATCACTCCTCCCCCTACGTCGACCGTTGACACCGAGGCGAAAAGCAACTTCGTGACGCAAGTGAAGGAAGATCCCGTACTGCTCGGAAAGTTGCATGACGAGTGGAAGGACGCGGTGGTTCGCCGCCAACTCGCCGACCTGAGAGATTCGCCCGAATATACCAAGTCCTTCCGTGAGTACTACGACACCAAACGCAAAGTCGAGCCGTCGGGATTCCCCTTTGATTTCGACACGTTTCTGCAGCTACGGGACGCCTATCCACAGGGAGAACAAGCATTCGCGAAGGTGCTGAACAAAGGAGTATCGCGGGATCGCGAGAGCGAGATGCGCGGATTCCAGCTTTCCATGCAGCGCCAATTGGCGGATCAGTGGTGGCGGGAAAGTTCCGCCGCGTTGTTCATTCGCCATCACGTGACCACCAATCTAGGCGACTTGTCGGCGGAGGCAGCGACGTATTTGCAGAAGGCGCTCGCCTACGGCCTCACCATCCCCGTCCAATTGGGGATGGCCTTACTCCTCAGCTTCTTCATCATGATCGACTATCCGAATTTGAAGCGTGGGACCAAGGCGCTACACGGCAGCCGCATTGGCAAGATCTACGACGAGATCGCACCCAGCCTCGTGCGGCTCGGTCGATTGATCGGAGTGTCCTTCTACGCCCAGGCCATCGTTGCCGTCTTTAACGCATTGCTGACGCTCGTCGCTCTCTATATCCTCGGCATCGATCATGCCTTTGCGCTCATGATGACGGTTTTTGTTTGTAGCTTTATCCCCGTGCTGGGAGTGGTGCTTTCCGGCCTACCCATCGCGATCGTCGCGATCGTTCAGCCGGGAGGATCTCTCACGCTGGCGTCCTACGCGATCGTCGCGATGATCATCATTCATCTGCTCGAATCGATGGTGTTCAGCCCGAGAATCGTCGGAAGTCTCATGCATCTTCATCCCGTCGTCGTGTTTGTCGTTTTGCTCATCGGAGAACATTTCTTCGGTTTCTGGGGATTACTTTTGGGAGTTCCGGTCGCGGTCTATTTGATTTCGTCGCTGGTTTATACCGACGATTCGACGGAACACGCCGCGGGCTGAGCAACGTGCGGGGATTCCGACGTCCGTCAGATCTTTCCGGACGCGATGATCCTCACCACCGGATTTTTGCGGTCCCCCGAGCGACGGTATTCGCGAATCAAGGTTTCTAGTTCGGGGACCACGATACCTTGGTGTACGGTCTTGCGATGCACGCGAATCGATAGCTTTGGATCGTCCAGGTGCACGAGTCCCGGCGAGAGAAGGATGGAAAGAGAGGTCAGCCCGTTCGGATTGATTTGAATGCTATTGTTGTCCTCGATCTTGCCAATTAACCTTGCCGGACGAAATTTGGAGCGCTGAAAAAGCTCCGGCGCGACGGTCGCGTTGGGCATGAAGCCGTCGGCAACCAGCCAATAGAATCGCCGGTCACTCAGCCGCGCGGTGACGGCCTCGATCGATCGCGGATGGACATTTCGGGTCAGGCGGCTCATCCAAGAGAAGATCGTCGGCAATTCTTCGGCCTGCGGTTCGCGTCCCCTTCCCGGGTACTCCACGAAAAGCGTGTCGTAGCCTTGTACCAAATAGCGATTGAACTGTTGTTGTGCCGCCACCAGATTGCCGCCGTTGAGGGTCCCTTCCACGTAATAGACCGGGAGATTCGCAAGATTTGGCCAGTAGTGTTTACAGTAAAACTGCGGCACGCCACAAATCGGAACCAGGCCGGCGAATTGGTCGGGATGGCTCATCCCGAAATCCCAGCAAGCGAAAGCGCCCAGATCGTGGCCCGCGAGGAATACGCGGTCGGCGTCCATCGCGAAGTTCCGCCGCGCGTCACTGATCATTTCCAAAAACGCGACATGTTCATCGACGGAATAGCCAAAGGGCCGGTTGCTTTCGGTCAAGAACTCGGGCGCAATGAGAATGAAACCATGCTCGCGGGCGAGCGGCCGCCAAAGCGAAAGGGTAGCCTCCGGGGTGACATTCATTCCATGGAGTACGACCACCGTGGGATATTCGCGATAACGATCGTAGGCGGGGGGGAGACAAACATGGTAACTCCGCTTGCCTATCTCTCGAACTTCGATCTCGCGTTGTTCCACTTCCTCCGAGGAAATGTCGACGGGCGGAGCCGGCAACAAAGGGAGCATGGGTAGTAGCGCGTTCGCGGTGGCTCCCAGTTCCTTTAACAAATCGATGTTCTGTTCGACTTTGGCCTCGTCGCTGGTGTCGCGGGTTTCGATGAAGAGTTCCCGCTGTTTCCATTGATTGGTGGCGCGATCGAGATCCTTGATCGCGAACTCCGAGCCCACGGTCCAGCCACTTAAAGCGAGCGCCAACTTTTCCTCATTGGTGGTGGACGGCTCCATCATTAATGCAAGAAGATTTGCCAACCGAGGAAGCGTCGTCGCGGAGATCGAGGCGGTGATTTCCTCGACCGCCTGGTCGAGCAACTCTCCCCGTGGATGCTCGGCCACCGCCCGTCGAGCGGTTCGCAAGGTCTCGATCGCCTTGGAGATGTTCTGTCGATCTTCATCGAGTTTTTTCTGGAGATCGGCCAGCGCCGCCCGGGCCGATTCCTTGAAGTTTTGCGCGGCGAATTTTTCAAGCAGTTCCGTCGCCTGTGCGAGTTGACCGGTATTCACCGCGCGACGCGTTATGTCGACCGCATGGGCGGATAGCTGTTCCCTGAGACTTTCGATCACCAGCTCCAATTGCGTCTCGAACTCGGGAAATTCTTCGTGGTACTTCGCGATCGCGGCTTGCGCGTCGGTATATCTTTCCGCCTGGATCAAGAAGTGGATCCAGCGCAAGCGGTCCGTCGAGGATTGAAAATCCAGGCCGTGGCGGATGATGGGATCGAGTTGTTGCGTGGTGAGGCGAGACAAGGGCATGGTGGTCTGCCAATTCCGATTGGTCGCTCGAAGCACCACGTGCGTCGGGTAGATCTCCGTAATCGCCTGGTATGTCGGGAATTCCTTGTTCATCGGGCCACGGGTAATGACGGTGCGCCGACCGAAGGAGTCGAATTCCGTAACTTTCACGATCTCCGGCAGGTTTTCCGCTTCCGGCCCCCGGTCATTGACGTTTTGGGGAATGGAGAATCGTTCGGGCAGGCGGCTTGCATCGGCGGCTTCGGAGGTAAGGAGTTGTCGACTGCTGAAGTGGAATACGCGCGGTCCGGATCGAACGGAGATTCGGCTTGCCTGCACCTCGACGTCACCGAAGAGTTCCAAGCCGTTTTTCAAGACGATCCGATCCAATGCACGGGCCGGCTCAACCAAACACAAGGATAGGATCGCCGCGAGAGGGCCAAATATGCACGAAAGCCGGCTCGTCATGTCGTCCCCCCTCCTCGCGTCGCGTCCTATTTTATCTGCAAACGCGCGCGAGAGGAAACCAGCCAACGTGGCGATTGGGGGGTTTGCTCGGCGAGAATGGCTTATGGCCACGTCCAAGTGGAACTATTTTCCTGGCGCAAGCGGACGGCAGGCCTCGACGGACATTCAATCGGCGTGCCGGCGCCAAAGTTGCGAATACCACCGCCGCCGTGGCACCGCGACACGAACCAGTTGCCTCAACCCGCCCCAACGCAACGGTATTTCCCCTTCCATGCCGTCATGGGGCGTTCGCGAAACCATGCCCGCGTCTCGAAACGCGCGCGATTCCCGCAAGGCTCGGTCGATGCCGGCGGCCACGGGTGGAAAATACGCGTCATGGAGCAGGATCTGAGCTCCCGGCTCCGTCACGTCGAGAAGTCCCACGAGGTCGCGATGGACGCCTTCTTCGGAATGGTCGCCGTCGACAAAGACGAAATCGAACGGCCCGCCGGCGACTTCCTTGGCGGTGGCAAGGAAGTCCGGAGACCCGCCAATCAAAAGCGTCGCGCGTTCCGCCGTTTCGGACCAATCCAATGCGGCGTCCGGCATGGGATCGAGGGAAACGAGTTTACCGTGATTCAGGTCCGAGAGCGCCGCGTGAATGATCCGAGTCGAACCTCCCTGCGCCACGCCGATCTCCAACGCGCGCGCCGGGGCGAAGGCGAATACCGCCGAGTAAAGGAGAAGACGCTCTCGAGGAAGCATTTGAGCCGGAGCATGTTCAACGATCCCCCAATGGACCGGCTTGGCGAAGAGCATGTCATCCGGCGCCACCCGGGATTGAAAAGGGGTACAAGTGATCTCAGCCATTACCATTCCTCCTTGCTTCGAAGCAGTCGGCGCGCCAAGTCATGAGCCGCAGGCAGCCGCTTGAGTCCTTGATTCAACTTGTCCGCGAACCGATATCTTGCCTGCTGAAGATGTAGCTCGCGGCGCATGAGCTGAAACTCCAATTGGCTGGCATGCTGTTCGAGCAAGCCGAGCTTGGTGGCAAGCAAGTCGATCTGATCGTAGAGTTCCCGCACGTGGAGTGCCTGCCCTTGCGCCATCCGCATAACCTCTTGGAGTTCCGCCGGACACTGTTCGAGGAACGGCCTCAGGCTCCGCTGATAGTTTGGCAGCTTGGCGGTGCTGCGAACCATGCTCGTTTCATTGAACCGGTACCAGAACAGCGCGTCGGGAATTAGCTCCAGACGCATGCCATTAAGACAAGCGCGGGCGAAGAACTCCCAATCCTCGTGCCCCACGCCATAGTCCTCGGTGAACCCTCCTAACGCCTCGAACGAGGTTCTCCGCACAAGCGCGTTGGCGTCGCCGAAACAATTCTTGACGATTCCCAAGTAGGATGCGAGTCCGGCGATCAGCCACCGGCAATTCGACGGGGAGCCTGGTTCGGGTTGCCCTTCCCCGGGAAACATGTCGATGAGACAGGTGACGATGTCCGCTTGGGTATTCTCCGCGATGCGCACGAAGGTCGAAATCTCCTGGGGCTTGGCGACGTTGTCGTCGTCCATGAAGAGGAGGTATTCGCCGCGTGCGGCACGCGCCGCCGCGTTGCGCGCCGCTCCAAGATAACGGTTCTCCTGCCGAAGTATGCGCCAACCTCGCGATTGAAAAACCGGCTCCAGCCGAGCGAGTGCGTCGCGCGCGCCTTCGCTTCGCGATCCGTCATCGACAAGGAGTACCTCGAAGTTCGAATAGTCCTGCACCAGGAGCGATTCGACGGCAATGTCGAGATACGCCGGCCGTTCGTGATGCGTCAGACAGACCGAAACAAGTGGTCGATTCGTTGACTCCGAGGACGGGGGGACTCGGAACTCACCTTCGCTGAAGCATGCCAGGCGAGCCAATGTTTTCGATTCTCCGTCTGTTCGAGCGCCGGCCGAACGGGGCCGACGGGACTCGCGATGGCCACGAGCAACCGACGTTCGAGCTCATGGATTCGAGGCAGAAACAGCACGTGATCCTGATCGTCGGGGTGAATCAACTCCGGAATGCCGCCCACCGCGCTGGCGAGAAAGGGAATCCGAAACTCGATGCATTCCATGACCGTAAGGGGTGAATTCTCCAATCGGGAAGGAATGACCGCGAGCTTGCCTGGCGACCGTAGGTAAGCAATCGCCTCCGCATGGGAACATTCGGATTGGATGTTCCAGGCAAAACTCCAGAATTCTCCTCGTTCCTTCAGGTAATCGATGGCGTCAAGCGCCCCGATTCTCGTGGGCTTGCCCAGAAACGTGACGCGGATGTCGTTTTCCGCAAGGTCGCCGTGCACACGATCGAGCGCATCGCAGAACAGTTCGATTCCCTTCCTGGACTCGAGTCGCCCGAAGAAGATGAGTTCCTTCGTCACCGACGTGTTGAATTCTTGGTCCACCGGGATCTCCCGAGGGATCAAGTTGGGTTGGACATAAACGTTCGCCGGAAACTTCCAATGCCGCGTTCTCATCCATTGGAGCAGGTAATGGCTGGGAGACCAGAGGACGTCCGCCCATTCGACACAACGGCGTTCGATCGCGTCGTATTCCACTTCCTCGGACCGTTGGATGAAGTCGTGATTGGCTTCGATCGACCAAAGCGTCGGGCCGTGCGCGCCGATGCAAAATAGGGTGTTGGAGAACTCGGTGTTCTGCCGCTTCGCGAGCAGCGAATAGTACGCGACCCCCCGATACTCGGGGAAATGCACGATGTCGAAACGCTCGTTCTTAAGCCAGCAATAGACGCGATAGGCAAGATGCAACGGAAGGGATCCGTCGATGCGCTCGGAAGGTTCCGGAAGTGGGATCAGACGGATGCCGCGACTCTTGTAATCGTCGATCCAGGAATCGATGGATCCCTGAATGGATTGTCGTCCGCGTGTGTACAGGAGCGTTACGTCGAAACCGGCGTCCGCGAGCAAGCCCGCCATCGCGCAATAAGTCGTTCCTATGCCGCCATTGCGAAACGGACCCAGAACTTCGTCCGTGACGATGCATACACGACCACCGCGCTTGCCTACCGTTGATTTGATGGGCAATGGGGGATGGAGAGATATATTTCCATCCCTGTTTCCGTCGGCTCCCATCGCACCTCCTTGTTGATGAGCCCGCGATTACCCCACGAATCTCGAGCGGCGTCCATGTGCCACGCTCGGATTGGGCCTCCCAGTGGAAGGGCAGGCAATCGATTTTCCATTCCCATGCCCCGCGATGGTCGCGGGAGAGGAATCCCGTCGTTTGAGGATATGTCAATGGGCATCCGGTTGTCAATAATGGCAGGAGGATAGCGTGGCCATTTCGCCTGGCAATCCATCCGACGTCCTACGTCGCTCAAAAGGCGTACTGACAAGGTGGAGCCTAAACAGTGATGCCCACCGTCTCATGAGGAGCATGAAGAGGTGGAGGGTCGTCCCGGGATCTCGATGTGGGAGCCAAAACATGCAACATCGTCGACTGGGGAATACGGGACTCGAAGTCTCGGTGTTATCACTGGGAACCGTTTCGCTGGGGTTGGATTATGGGATTCGCGCCCCGGGGGTCGCCGGCGCACCCTCGGACGCGGATGCGATTCGAGTACTTTACGCCGCCTATGACTCCGGCATCAACCTCTTCGACACCGCGCCAGCGTACGGCGAAAGTGAATCGCTTTTGGGACGCGCGTTTGGCGCGTCACGCGACGTATTCATTGCCACGAAGGTTTCCGCAGCTTTAAAAGATGGTGACGGCAATACGTTTTCCGCTTCCGAACTCAGAGACCGCACGCGGAAGTCCCTCGAGAACAGTCTTCATGTGCTTCGGCGCGAAGTCCTGGACATCGTCCAGATCCATAGCGCGTCCACGGCATCGCTGACATCGGGCGAAATCACCGAAGAGTTACTGACCGCTCAAAAACGAGGGTGGATTCGTCACCTGGGGGCCTCGGTTTATGGCGAAGAGGCCGCAAAGGCGGCAATCGAAGCGGAAATATTCGACGTGCTCCAAGTCGCCTACAGCGTTCTTGACCAGCGGATGGAGACGTCGATTTTCCCACTGGCAGCGTCGCGGGGCGTCGGCATTCTCGTCCGCTCCGCGCTCCTCAAGGGAGCGCTCACTTCCAAGGCACCGTGGCTACCCGATGAATTAGCCGCATTGCGAACCGCCGCCGAGCGAGCGAGGGAGCTGCTCGCGGACTCTTGGGAATCACTACCCTCTGCCGCGCTGCGCTTCTGTTTTTCCTCCCCGCACGTCATGTCCGTGTTGACGGGGGCCCGGACGCCCGAAGAGCTGAAAACCTCCCTCGATGCCGAAAAATCCGGTCCGTTACCCGCCTCCCTCCTTCAATCCGGGCGATCTCTCGCCCTCACGGAAGAACGACTTTTGAACCCTTCCTATTGGCCTATTCCCTAACGAGCCTGCAAGTCGGCCAGTTACCACCTCCAGCAAAATATTACACAACACATTATATTGATTGAATTTAGGCCTAATGTTCCGATTGGCTTTCCAATCGCACATCTTTAAAACAGAGAACATGAGAGGTTTGCGTCAAGTATTTCGGTCGTAGCGGTAATAGCAGTTATGCGCGGGAATATTCAATAATCTCGCTACCTTCGTCAAAGCCGGCACATTCGGATTCCGATGAATAGTAGTGAAACTCGGACCACGGCTCATCGCAGCCGCGATGCACGCGCTGTTGGAGGCGAAGGACGGAACAATGATCGTCGAATATTTGGTCATGGTCGCGCTAACGGGTACTCAGCCCAGTGACGCGCGAAAGACTCCGGCGTACGAGACCGCGCCGAGATCCGGTTCCCAAGCCGCGAACTGGCAGTCATCGACAGGATCCGCCGGCGGGTCAAAAGTGGAAGTGTTACCCGCGTTGGGTCTGTCTGGCTCCCGGGGCATGCGCGGGTCTCGGACGAGCGGCGCGTCGGAATCCGCATGGTCAACCCAGCGGGTTTCGGCTCAAGAGCCGGCCGCTGCTCCGCCGGCCTTGGAAGAACCTCCCGCAGTTCCTCCCGCACCGCCGCAAGCGCCCGCGGAGACTCCGCCTCCTCCCGCCGAAGTCGCTCCACCCGCGACTACGGATGCTCCCCCGCCGACGGCACCGCCGCCTGCGGAATCCGAACTGCAAAAGGCGACTCCTCCGACGGAGGCCAAGGAAAAGTTGGCAGTCGAGCCGAGGCTTCCGATGGAAGATCAGGACATCTATTTCCGCACCCCTTGCTTTTGCACCTATGAACCTTGGGAGATGGCAAGTTACTATGCGGGGACTCGTAGTGTCTACATGTGGCGAACGGCGGGACGCAACTCCCAACTGCTCGTCGATAACACCACCGGCGGCGTGATCATGGAAACCGCCGATTGGGACATCCCCGGCAAGTTTGGCCAGGAGGCGTTCCTTGGATATCAAATGGATTCCGCCCATGCCATTGAAGTGTCCTACCTGTGGCTGGGTGACGCGACCTCGAAGCTCAATTTCACCGGACCTGGAAACGCCGATATTCCAATCCTAGGCCCTGCGGATCCCGCAACCCAAGACATCACGAACGCTGGCGCGAATTTCAAGTCCGGCATGTGGAACTTTGAGTTGAACTTCATCAACATGTTCCGCGATGGGACGGACCATGCGTGGAGAACCAACCTGTTCATCGGAGCTCGCATCATTGGAATCGAAGAGAACATCTTCGCCATGACGTCGAATATCCGGGATCAAACCACTGCCCTGGACATTCGCGCCGAAAACGCTCTTTACGGCGGTCAGTTGGGTTTGAAGACGACCTGGCGCAATGTCGTGCCGAACCTGAATTGGGATTTCGTCGGCAAGGGAGGCGTGTTCGGCAACATCATCGACATGAAGTACAATCGCGCGAGTTCCACGGGGGGCGCGATCCAATTCTCGCAAGATGGAACGACCGAAACCGCCGGTGCCCTCGAAGGGAGCACGGAACTGGTTTATAAATGTTGCCGCAACGTCCACCTGACGCTTGGTTATCGCGTACTATTCGTGACGCAGATCGCACGGGCCACGAATCAGATCGTGCTCAACTCGGACATCATCACGCCGAATGTCTCGGACACGGGAGACATCCTTTATCATGGCGTGACGGCGGGGGTGAGAATCTACTGGGGTCAGCGCACCGACCCGAACTGCCGCTCGGGCTGTTGCACGCCATATATCGTGACAAGTGGCTGCTGCCCCTGATTTCGACGCGATCAACCAAGGGGAACTCCGCGACGCGAGAGTTTCCCGGAATAAGGAAATTCCTTCGGGCGGGTTCTTTCCCGCCCGTTTGCGTTTTTCACCTCAACAGAGCAAGTCATTGATTTTCATAAGCTTGCGTCACCGGCACTCGCGACGGTCCGATGCGGATCCTGCTGCATTCTCCGAACCTTAACAATCGCCACATCTTTCCTTCATGATCCACGGATATAAAGAAACTCGGGTCATTAGAGGAGTGACGAAGCGGTTCCCCTTACCAGTCTCCAAAAATGGGATTGAGAAGGGTTGAGCGGAGGCTCCCCAGCCATTAATCTTCGAATGCGCTCCCCTTTTGCTCCAGTGGCAGTCGAAGGCGTGATATGCGGTTCCGTTGAAGGAATAGCGAAATGCCAGCACCCGGTTTTCGGGCAAAAGTACTCTGCATTTGTCTGATGGCCTTGGTCAGGGCTGCAGCGGTTCACGCCCAGGCCACCGTGGATTCCGCGCTACCTACTTACAAGGCGGTGGAAGGGGTTTCGGGCGCCATCAAAAGTGTCGGTTCCGACACGATGAATAACCTGATGACCCTCTGGGCGGAGGGATTTAATCGCATCTATCCCACCGTACAGGTCGAGATTGAAGGGAAGGGTTCGTCCACCGCGCCGCCGGCGCTCATCGCGGGAACCGCGACCTTTGGCCCGATGAGCCGACCCATGAAGGATTCCGAGATCGACGATTTCCAGAAGCGCTACGGCTTTAAGCCTACCGAACTACCGACAGCGATCGACATGCTCGCCGTCTACGTGAATAAAGACAATCCTCTCGAATCCTTGACCTTGCCCCAAGTTGACGCAATCTTTTCGCGCACCCGCAAAGGTGGAATGGAACGGGACATTCGACTTTGGGGAGACCTGGGGCTAGGAGGCGAGTGGAAGAATCATCCGATTAGCCTTTCCGGAAGAAACGCGGCCTCCGGCACCTATGGATACTTTAAGGAGCACGCGCTCTTCGGAGGCGATTTCAAGGACTCGGTGAAGGAACTTCCCGGCAGCTCTTCCGTGGTGCAGGCGGTGGCTCGCGATCGTTACGCGATCGGTTACAGCGGTGTCGGGTTCCGGACGCCGGATGTTCGTCCCGTCCCTATCGCCGAGGAGGAGGGAGGCGAACCGATCGCCGTCGAACCCGAAAACGCACTCAGCGGCGAATATCCCCTGTCGCGGTTTTTGTTGGTTGCCGTCAACTACAAGCCAGGCAGTACTCTGGATCCGCTCCGCCGCGAGTTCGTCCGCTACATCTATAGCAAACAGGGACAGCAAGCCGTGATCAGGGATGGCTACCTTCCGGTGAACGCCGAAAAAGCGAGGGAAGCGCTCCTTTCGGTGAACATCAAGCCGGATTTCTAGTCCATGAACCAAAAGCAAGGATTTACCGGTCGCGCGCGAAAGCGCCAGACCCGATGGAGCGTCCGCGTCGCCGACAGGGCCGCGCGCTCCTTGATCACCATTGGCGGCATTGGAACGATCGTCGCGGTCTCAACGATTTTCGTTTTCCTCGCCTGGGTGGTCGTTCCACTCTTCCTTCCCGCGTCTTCCGAGCCGTTTCCCGTCATTCCCCTCTCCAAAGAGTCTGCAGGCGGCGGCGAGGTTCTGCACGTCGCGATGGACGAACAGCAAGTGATGGGCATGCTGGTTCGCAACAATGGTGTTATCGAGTCCTTCCGGACCAATGACGGCGAACTCCTGGAGCGACGCGCACTGTTCGACGGCCGGAAAATCACCTCGTCCTCCTTCTCGATTGACGGCACCTCCGCGGCTTTTGGCTTTGAAGACGGCTCCATCTCCCTTGCCAAGTTTATGTTCGTCGCCTCGTTTCATCCCACCGCCGAACTGCCCCAAGAATATCGTGGCATGCAGATCGGCGAACGAAAGATATGGAATCAAGGAGTCGTGCAGCGAATCGATGACGAACAATTCCGCCTCCATTCCTTGAAGGTGGAAATTGGTGCTTCGGTTTCCTCGTCGGCAAAGTCTCCGATCACGTTGCTCGACCATTCCATTCGCGCCAGTGGGACCATTTTGGCGAGTTACGCGGGAGACGGGCGCGTTCGGATTGCCTTGCTCAAGGAACGCAAGAATGCGATCACGGGAAAGAAAACCTCGGGGCGCGCCGAGTCCGAGATCGTCTTGGAGGAATCCGTCAAGCCAAGCAGCGTGCTGGTGTCCGGCTTGGGGGACAATGTTTACATTCTTGAGTCCAAAGGCCGAATGCTCCGCTACGACACGCGGAATCCCGCAAAACCAGTCCTCCGCGAGTCACTGCCTCTTTTCGCGAACGGGCAAGGCTCGGGGACGCAGGTGACGGCGGCGGGTTTTCTCGTGGGGAAAACCACGCTTGTGATCGGCAATTCTGCCGGCGGCATCGAAGCATGGTTCCCCGCGAAGTCCGAATCCGCCGAAACCGGGGATGGAACCCGGATGATTCGCGCCCACGAGTTCGAGCCCCGGGGATCAGCCGTTCGAAGCCTGGCGAGTTCCGCGAGAACGCGATTGATGGCCGCGGGTTTCGACGATGGCCAAGTTCAAATTCTTCACGTCACCACCGGCCGATGGATCCACGCCGTCGTCGCCGAGGACCTGAACACCGATAAACCGATGCCGATTCTTCAGGTGGCGATGGCGCCAAAGGATGACGGGTTTCTCGCGCTTGCCGATCGCGTGATCTCACGCTGGAGCTTCAATCCACGTCATCCCGAGGTTACGATGGCTTCCTTGTTGACCCCCGTGTGGTACGAAGGATATGAACATCCCGCCCACGTCTGGCAGTCGACCGGCGGCACCGATCAGTTCGAACCGAAGCTGGGCCTATTGCCGCTGATCTTTGGTACGATCAAAGCGACCGTTTATTGCATGTTGTTCGGCGTTCCGCTGGCAATCCTGGGCGCGATCCATACGAGCGAATTCCTCACGATGCGGGCAAAGATGAGGATAAAACCGGCCATCGAGTTAATGGCCAGTTTGCCGAGCGTCGTGTTGGGTTTTCTCGCCGCCATCGTGTTCGCTCCGATCATTGAGCAAGCGGTTCCGATAACCATAGCCGCCTTTTTCACCGTGCCGTTGGCGTTCCTTCTAGGCGCTTTTTTCTGGCAGTTTTTACCTCAAGGGGTGGCGATTCGTCTGGCCCGATTCCGTTTGGCGTTCGTGATCGTTTGCTTGCCGATCGGCGTTGCCGCCGCCGCCCTGCTCGGCCCGGTGATCGATCGCGTCCTCTTTGCCGGCGACATTAAACTCTGGTTGGATCATCAACGTGGAAGTGGCGCGAGTGGTTGGTTTCTTCTGTTCCTTCCCCTGAGCGCCGCGGCAACCATGTTGTTCATGGCCAATCGCGTGAATCCGTGGTTCCGAAGGATTTCCGCTGGCTGGAGTCGATCACGTTGCGCCGCGGGTGACCTGTTGCGGTTCCTGGCGGCAACCGCGCTAACCGTGCTTTTGGCGTGCGTTGCGACCGCGATCCTCGCCAGCATGGGACTGGATCCACGGGGCTCTGTTGTCGGCACCTACGTACAAAGAAATGCCTTGGTGGTTGGCTTCGTGATGGGCTTTGCCGTCATTCCGATTATTTACACGATCGCGGAGGACGCCCTATCCACGGTGCCCGAACATCTCCGGTCCGCGTCGCTCGGCGCGGGGGCAACCGTCTGGCAAACCACCGTTCGCATTATCATACCGACCGCGATGAGTGGATTGTTCTCCGCGGTGATGGTCGGACTGGGACGCGCGGTCGGCGAAACGATGATTGTACTGATGGCGGCGGGAAACACGCCCATCATGGACTGGAACATCTTCAACGGATTCCGAACGCTCTCCGCCAACATCGCCGTTGAGTTGGCGGAGGCGGTTCGCGACAGCACCCATTACCGGACACTGTTCCTCGCGTCCTTCGCCTTGTTCCTTCTGACGTTCGTTCTCAACACCGTCGCGGAAATCGTCCGATTGCGATTTCGAAAAAGGGCGTATGAGCTATGAGTCCGTCGGCGACGACCACTGAAAGCCGTACGCCCGTCGAAAGGGGCGGCAAAGTTCCGAAGGAACGCTTGAGTTGGCGTTCCCAACGGATCCGGACCGCGCTGCAAGCGCACGGAGAACCCATGGTCTGGCTGACGGGGGGCGCGCTCGGAATCTCGCTCGCCATGATCGTCGGCCTGCTTGCCCTCGTCGTCATGGAGGGAACCGCGACCTTCTGGCCGAGACCCGTTCTCGAGATCAAGACCATCGATGGCGAGGTTTATCTCGGCGAACTTTCGAAAAGAGAAACCTTTCACGACGAACCTGTAAACTCGAACGCCCGAGCGTCCGCGACGGAGGACTCGGACGAGACGCCCGTTCAGGAACGGCTACTCCTCCGTACGGGGAACTTCGATCTCACCGGGAACCATTACCGCTGGATCGAGCAAAGGCGGATCAAATCCGAATCGATGCCAGAATGGGCGATTGTCATGGAGCGAACCTCTTGGGGACGGTTCTACGGTTTTCCCAAGACTTTCCTCGTGGAGGGAAAGCCCGTGGCAAACGTGCCCGCGGAGGTCTGGTCGGAGTTTCGCAAGCATTGGAACGAGGTCACTGAGCGCGAAGCGCGCATTCTAGAGCTTCGCCGGGATGCGATCGGCACCATCAACCGGTCGCTCGAGGCCGCTCGGTTGGATCTTCGTCGAGCGGAGCGCCGTTGGGGAAAAGATTCGCCGGACTTCGTGGCGGCGAACTCCAGGCACGCCAAGATCGAAGAGTCTTCCGCGGGCGAATTCCGCGAGGTTCGCGCGGAGATGGAACGGCTGGAGAAAGAAAACGCGCGGTTTGAGATGGTGATGTTGACCGCGGACGGCACCGAAAAACCCATTCCGCTCGCGACTATTGTTCGCGCGTTTCCCGCCAACCAATTGACGACTTGGGATAAGTGGAGCGTCTATTTCGATCGCTGGACGGAGTTTCTCACCGGCGAGCCGCGCGAAGCGAATAGCGAAGGGGGGGTCTTCCCCGCAATTTGGGGAACCGTCGCCATGACGATGATCATGACGTTTCTCGTCGTTCCCTTCGGCGTGTTGGCGGCGCTTTACCTTCGGGAATACGCCAAGGCGGGTTGGTTGGTCAGTTTGGTCCGAATCGCCGTCAACAACCTCGCCGGAGTCCCGAGCATCGTCTTCGGCGTTTTCGGGCTGGGATTCTTCTGCTACATCATGGGGGGAAACATCGACCAGTTGTTTTTCTCTGACAATCTCCCCAATCCGACGTTCGGCAAGGGTGGCCTTCTCTGGTCGTCGTTGACGCTGGCTTTACTCACGCTGCCGGTGGTGATCGTGGCTACGGAAGAGGCTTTGGCGGCGGTTCCGGGCTCGATGCGCGAAGGTTCTTACGCCTGTGGCGCGAGCAAGTGGCAGACCATTCGTCGTATCGTGCTCCCCCGCGCCATGCCCGGGATTCTCACAGGAATGATGCTCGCCGTGGCTCGCGGCGCGGGCGAAGTCGCGCCTCTCATGCTCGTCGGCGCGGTCAAACTGGCGCCTGATCTTCCTTTCGACAACATCTTTCCCTTCGTTCACCCCCAACGAAGCTTCATGCACCTGGGGTTTCATATTTATGACCTTGGCTTTCAAAGTCAGAACAGCGAGGCCGCCAAACCCATGGTCTTCACCACGACCATGTTGCTGGTCGTGATCGTGGCGACGCTCGGGCTTCTCGGTGTTTGGGTACGTCGCCGCGTCCAACAGCGCTTTCGATCCGCACAGTTCTAATGAGGTGTGTCGTGAAGGTAGTTGCCTCCAACGAACCGAAGCGGCCGACGGACGAAACGTCCACGGAGATTCGCGATATGAACACGATCGTGCCCGGACACATTCAGGAACCTCAAGTGAATCGTCTCGCGGCCATTCAACGAGGCGAAACGTTCAAGCCCGAAGTGCATCCGGCACTCGCGGACGTCGATCCGGTGCTCGAGATCGAAAACTTCTCCCTTTGGTACGGTGAAAAACAGGTCATCTTCGACATCTCGATGGCGATTCCCCGAGGTCAGGTCACCGCGCTGATCGGGCCCTCCGGATGCGGCAAGTCCACCCTGCTCCGATGCGTCAATCGGCTCAACGACCTGATCGACACCGTGCGGATCGAAGGAGACATGCGCCTCAATCGCGACTCCATTTACAGCAAGGGCGTGGACGTCATCGAATTGCGCAAGCGCATGGGAATGGTCTTTCAAAAATCCAACCCCTTTCCCATGAGCATTTACGAGAACGTTATTTATCCCTTGCGAATCGACGGCGTCAGGGACCGGAACGTGCTCGACGAGGTCTGCGAACGTAGCCTTCGTGGAGCCGCCCTCTGGGATGAAGTGAAGGATCGCCTCCACGATAGCGCCCTGCGCTTGTCCGGCGGTCAACAGCAACGTCTTTGCATCGCGCGCGCCATTGCCGCTGAGCCGGAAGTCCTCCTCATGGACGAGCCCTGCTCCGCTCTCGATCCGATTGCCACCGGAAAGATCGAAGATCTCATTCAAGAGATCAAAGGGGAATACTCGATCCTCATCGTCACCCACAACATGCAACAGGCTTCCCGGACCAGCGATTTCACTGCCTTCATGTATCTCGGTCACGTCATCGAGTACGGACCGACAACCGATATCTTCACGGCCCCCAGACTCAAGGAAACGAACGATTACGTCACCGGCCGATTCGGCTGATCCGATCCGCGGAATCCTGAACTCGAATCGAACGTTCCACACCCGCAACAGGAACGGCAATGCGCCTGGATTGTACCGGGCAATTCGATTTCCCGACCACGCCGTTCCTTGCTATCCTCGTCCTTGGGTTTTCCGATACGAATCGAGGCTGACCGCGATCTTCTCGGACAGGAGAGTAATCTCTGCTCCGTATGCGCGGTCGTCCTGCGTGGTGGTAGACCGCTGGACCTCCACGAGGTGGGTCGCTTTTGCCGCGTTCCCGATGTTTTTACGGTGTCCGACAACTTGAAGGGATTAACGAGATGAGCTTGGTGTCGAAGCGAAGTTCCGTCTTGGGAACGCTGGCAATGGCTCTGTGGCTCGTCAATCCACGCAGCGATGCTGCGGACCGGCCAAACGTGCTGTTCATCGCCGTCGACGACTTGAGGCCGGAATTCGGCGCCTATGGCGCCAGCCACGTGAAAAGCCCCAATCTGGATCGGCTGGCCAAGCGGGGAGTTACTTTCCTGCATGCCTATTGCCAGCAGGCGGTATGCTCCCCGTCAAGATCCAGTGTCATGACGGGAACCCGGCCCGATACCACCAAAGTCTGGGATCTGGAAACGCATTTTCGTGATGCCCTTCCCGACGTCGTTACCGTGGGCGAGCATTTCAAGAGTAACGGCTACTTCGTCCAAGGCATGGGAAAGATCTATCATGGCGGGTTCGACGATCCCCAGACTTGGTCGGTTCCTTGGCAGGCGGCCGAGGGACAGGCTTACGCACTTCGCGAGAACCGGGGGCCCGGCGCGCCGAAGGTGGCGGGTAAAAATAAGCGCAAGCAGCGCGCAAACAAGAGAGGACCCGCGTTTGAAGGGGCCGATGTCCCCGACGGCACCTTTCGCGACGGGTTCGTCGCTGACCTCGCCGTCGAGTCGCTTCAATCCTTGAAGAAGCGGGAGCAGCCGTTTTTCCTGGCGGTCGGTTTTGCGAAACCTCACCTGCCGTTCGTCGCTCCGAAACGGTATTGGGATTTGTACGATCCCATGGCCATCCCATTGGCGACCAATCGATTTCCCCCCAAGGGGGCGCCAAGCTACGCAATCCTGCCGGGGGGAGAGTTGCGCTCCTATCGCGGCATTCCGAATGGCTCGATTCCCGATGACCTCTCCCGGCAACTTAAACATGGGTATTACGCCGCCATCAGCTACATGGATGCTCAACTCGGCCGCGTCCTCGATGAACTGGACAGACTAGAACTGACGAGCAACACGATTGTAGTGCTTTGGGGCGATCACGGTTGGAAGCTTGGCGAACACGACGCCTGGTGCAAACACAGCAATTGCGAAAACGATACGCACGCATCGCTGCTTCTCGCTTCGCCAGGGGTAAAGGAAGCGGGCGCGAAGGCCGACGGGCTGGTCGAATTCGTGGATATCTATCCCACGCTTTGCGATCTCGCGGGCTTGCCGTTGCCTTCACATTTAGAGGGAATGAGTTTTCGGCCCCTCCTCGAAGAACCGACGCGGGCGTGGAAAAAGGCGGCTTTCAGTCAGTACCCCCGCAAACAGGAAGGCAAAAACCTCATGGGCTACTCCATGCGGACCGACCGGTATCGATTCACGGGTTGGGTCGACCGCGAAGATCCCTCCCGAATCGAAGCGATCGAGCTGTATGACCATCAATCCGATCCCGAAGAGAACATCAACATTGCGGACAAGCCCGAATCGCGCGAGTTGGTTTACCAGTTGCAGTCCCAGTGGAAACTCGGCTGGAAAGGCGCCAAACCTTGACGCTTCGTTGAATCTCTCCACCCACTAACATCCCTTCCTGCGGCGACCCCTCCACGGGCGTTTTCTTGTGGCCACCGGAATAAGTCTTCGCCTTTTGCGCATCCGGATTACTTTGACAGAAAATAGGCGTTTTTCGGGCATGGCCGCCGACAGCGTCAACCAGGAAATCTGGGCTATATTTCCCTGCAGTAACAGAAATTTCGATCGAATCGGTTGCATGACCTGCAGATTCTCTCGCTTCCACGCGTTGTGCGGTCGATATCAGTTGTAGCGGTTGTTCCGTCCATGGATTGGCGTGGATGGACCGTACGGTCCGAACGGCAGGTTTGGACTGCTGGACACCGGGACCAGCCTCCCCATGGGCTGGTGAGAACCGGGAACCCAGGAGGGAAAGGATCGCGATGAGCCGGGAATTCGGGAACCTTTTCGGTGTACTGTTCGTGGCGGGCCTCCTTGCCACGAAACTTGTAGCCCAGCCTGCGGCCGGGCCGGAAGCGCAGCCTGAGCCGCCAGCGACGG
This sequence comes from Planctomycetota bacterium, assembly GCA_046350335.1. GTDB lineage: Bacteria > Planctomycetota > Planctomycetia > Kolteriales > Kolteriaceae > JAXMAQ01. The sequence goes on along the minus strand of JAXMAQ010000052.1, from coordinate 8,596 downwards.
AGAGTGTCGCGCCGGAGGAAGTTCCCGCGGCTCCGGAGCCGATGCCGGAACCACCACCCGCGGCACCCTCGGGAGAAGTACCCGCGCCGACGGAAGCACCTCCCCCGCCTCCGGAACCGGGCAACCTGGAGGTCCCGGCCGCGTCTTCCCAGGCACCAACGCAGGCGCCCGCCCCGGCGGTCGAAAGCACGCCGGTCGATGGGGACTATTTTGGAGACATCGAGCAAGGAACCCTCTTCTGGGATGGACCGATCCACTCCAGCAAAACGGACGATGCCGACTTCTACAACTACGATTTGCCCATGTATCTTCTGACGGTAGACACGCTCTTCCTGAACCGTAGTGACTCGGCGAGTTCCGTGCCGTTTCTCGGCCGACTGGAGAACGTTCAAACGGGCCAGACGTTCTACAATGACGTACAAGACCTGCCCTTCCAAAATCAGCCTGGCATCCGAATCTTCTTGAAGCGAGCGATCACCGATGGCACCAGCTATCTAGAAGCCGGATACACGGGACTGATCCATTGGAACGCGGATTCCGCCGTCTTCAACAATCCGAACGGCGTTCGGATCATCGAGGGTGACACGATCTTTGGACTCTCGAGCGTGAACTCGCAGTTCGCGGAATACACCAGCAACGTGCACTCGGCGGAAATCAATGTTAAGACCGACGTTTGCATGTATCCGTTCGCCAGTATCCTTGCTGGTATCCGTTGGTTTCACTTGGATGAGAAATTTCAGTTTCAAGAATTCGGGGGGCTCGAAGTTCCTCCAGGCTCTGGCATCGAATTAGATGCGCGTAGCCGACGCAGAATTGCCACGGGCAATGAAATGGTCGGATTCCAATTGGGTGGCGAGGCCGGACTCCCCTTCGGAGATTTCTTCAAAATCGCGTTGACCGGCAAGGCGGGGGCATACGTCAACTTCGGGAAGTATACCGCGTCGCAAAGTTTGCAGGTCGCGGACCCGAATATCACCCCGATCATTCGATATAACGAATACTACGGCCGCAACGTCAACGGCGTGTTGGAAGGTGGAGCCGTCTTCACCGCGAAACTCTCGCGCAACTTGATCGTTCGCGGCGGCTATCAGTTGATCTTCGTTTCTGGCGTAGCCTTGGCCCCGGAACAGCCACTCAACTTGATCCAGACCGTCGACAATCGAACGCTTCCCATCGAGTCATGGGGACAGACGCTCTACCATGGTCCGTTCATCGGATTCGAGTACACCTGGGGTCAGGCCCATTGATCCCGGCCTGCGAAGGAATCCTTGAATCCCACCGTCGAAATGGTTACTGCCCGACCGAAGGCCGGGCAGTTTTCGTTTTTAGGAGCGGCAATAGCGCCCCGCCCCCACGATAAACTTCATCATCTACGCTGGACGGCGGGATCGTTCCCCAAGGCAGGCCAAGGCGTAGAGGCCCGCGACTGCAAAGCATGCCAAACCCACGAAGGCAAAGATCCAGTGAATTCCCATCTTGTTGGCAACCGCCCCTAAAAATGGGGCTCCTCCCACGGTGCCCAAGTCCAGGTGCATCAAAGCGAGCACCGATGCGGTGCCGTGATACTCGATCGGAAAGGGCTCGAGCGTGAGACCCACCATCGTGTGGAAGGTCAAACCGTGGCCCGTGCCGCAGATCACCGCGGGAACAATGATCCATGTCGGGTGCTTGGCATCCACCAGGTAAAACGCGAACATCCCCAATCCAAAGCAAACAAGGCCGAATAGGAGCGTCGGCCGACGGCCCCACACTTCGGGCAAGCGCCTTAGTCCAAGACGAATGCACAGGCCCCACGCGGAATAGGCGATGAAGAACGTGCCGATTCGCCGGATGCCGATCTCGTCGACATACTGCGCGAGGAACACGAAAGGAATGGTCATGCAAAGGCCGAACACGACGTTGACGAGCAGTACCGGGCCAGGCCAGTATTTGCGGACCACGCGCACGAACTCGCGTAGTTCGATGGGAGAATGACTGGCGCGCACGGGGGTGGGTCGCAAAAAGGCGAGTAGAATCAACGCGATAACGACCGATCCAACGGCCGCCAGGAAGAAGAGATCGAAGTCACCCTTGGTGCGCACCGGCGCACCGAGAAACAAATCTCCCGCGAACGGTCCGATGATCATGCCGACGAAGCCCCCGGCGCCGAGCGTGCCGATTGCCTCGGTCCGTCGCGTGGGTGGACTGGTTTGCGTGACGTACGCGATGCCGCTGGAAAAGATCAAGGCGGCACTTACGGCCGTCGCGGCCCGCATCACGTAAATGGGTAACCCCAGGTCGTGCAGCATAAGATTGGAAGCGACGGTGATCATGAAGCAGACATAGCCAATCGCTTGGGTCGCGCGCGCGCCCACGCGGTCAATCCACGGACCAGTCCAAGGACGCAGCAAAAGGCTGGCGATCGGCCCGGCCCCCATGACCAGTCCGACGTGCAACTCGTCCCCACCGAGAAACTCGATCCAGCGTCCGTAATGGGCCATGCAGGCATTGGCGGTCACGAAAAACGATTGGCTGGCGAACGCGATGAGGAAATTGCGATCGTAAAGCTTCTGGGGAACAGGAAAGGACGCGGATTTCGGATCAGACACGTTCACGCGCCGTCCTTTCGCCGCCAAGCGTGAATCCGACGACAGGCCGGCAGGCATCGAGCGCGCATCAGGCGACGTTCGCCAATCCGCCCGACTCTCCAGGAGTTGATCAAGGTCAACACTCCGTCTCTCGGGCTTGTGCGCCCCTCGGTCAAGCGGTGGCGTCGAAGAGATAATTCAAAACCGCTTGGTGCTCGAGAAAATTGGGAATGAGCAGATCGGCGCCCGCGATCTTCAAGCGATCCTTCTTCCACAGGTCGAAGGAGTACGGATCGGACTCCAGGCAGGGAACTCCCAAGGCGATGCCTCCGACCGACTTGGTGTTCTCGATTTCGACATAGCCGTCACCAATGCCCAGGAGTTCCGGCCCTTCGAGCCCGTGATCGCGAATAATCCGATCGATCACCATCTGCTTCGAGAAGTTCTTGTAGTTGTCGAGCGCGCCATAGATGCCGCCATCGAAATATGCGTCGATGCCGAGCAGCTTCGCCTCGCGAATGACGAACGGTTCATCCGTGCCGCTTGCCAGGTACATCGTGACTTTTCGCTCCCGCAAGGCGTCGAGCAATTCAATCGAACCCGGGAGGAGAAGCGTCTCTCGATCGAGAGTCCGCCGTTCGAGTCCGGCAATGCGGTTTTGAATGCGCGCTTCCAGCCGGCGCAAATACTCATGTTTATATTCGAGAGGATCGAGGGGAGTTCCTCCACGCCGCCGAACCTGGTCGGCAAGCTCGATCATTTGATAGATGGTTTGCTTGCCCGTCAATCGGGTCACGTATTCGAGAATCAGCAGCCGAAGCTCGTCTTCGCTTTCGCCCGTGCCGAGCCCCGAAAGAGTCTCGACCATCAGCGGAACCATGACATCCTGCCAGCCTTCGCGAATGAGCGAGAGGGTGCCGTCAAAATCGAAGACCGCGTGCCGGATTCTGCCACGCGTGATTTCGGGGTTTAGGATCTCGATCTGCCGGCCGAGGGATTCGGAAATTGGATTCATTCACGTACCTTTTTGGTCGTTCCGGAGAGAGGTGTATTCCTATAACGGCGGCGAGGAAAAGAAATGGCTAACGTATCGCGCGCCCGCCATCGGCGTGCTGATTTTGCCTCGCCGTTGCCTGTTCCTGCGTTTCTCCGAACCTAACGTGAATTTGCGAACGTTCCGACATTTTCGTAACTGCAAAACTTCATGGGAGGTTCGCGCGACTGGACATTCGACGGCGCAGCGTACAGGATGGTCGGAAGGAAATAGGGACGCCGGGGTTCAACGGCTTCGAACCAGGGAATAGAGCGAACCAAGAGACGGGAAGGAATGACGCGAATGGCATGGAACAAATGCGAGCCCGGCAAGACGAAGATCGGCTGGATCGGGATCGGCGTCATGGGACGCTCAATGTGTGGCCACCTGATGGCCAAGGGATACCAGGCGACGATCTATACCCGTTCCAAGGAAAAGGCTTCGGATCTTTTGGAACGCGGGGCGAAGTGGGCCACGACCCCCGCCGAGGTCGCCTCGAAATCGGACGTCATCTTTGCCATCGTGGGTTATCCCAAAGACGTTCGCGAAGTTTTCCTAGGCGAAAAGGGAGCGCTTGCGGGGTCCAAGGCCGGCAATATACTCGTCGACATGACGACCAGCGAGCCGAGCCTGGCCATCGAGATTCATGCTGCCGCAAGCGCCAAAAACGTGGCGAGCATCGACGCGCCGGTCTCGGGCGGAGACATCGGCGCGAAGAACGCCGCCCTCTCCATCATGATTGGTGGGGATCCCGAGCCAATCGAGGCGGTAATGCCCTGCTTCGAGACCATGGGCAAGACGATCAAGCATCAAGGTGGCCCGGGCGCGGGACAACATACTAAGATGGTCAATCAAATGCTGATCGCCCCCTTGATGGTCGGCATGTGCGAAGCTCTTCTCTACGCCTACAAGGCGGGGCTCGATCCACTCAAGGTGATTGAGTCGGTCGGAAGCGGCGCGGCCGGCTCCTGGTCCATCAACAACCTCGGGCCGAGGATCATCAAACGGGATTTCGAGCCCGGCTTCTACGTGGAACATTTCATCAAGGACATGGGAATTGCGCTCGCGGAAGCCAAGCGCATGGGCCTTTGCCTCCCAGGGCTCGCGCTTGCCGAACAACTCTACCTCGCGCTCCAAGCGCAAGGGTATGGACGCAAGGGGACCCAAGCGCTCATGCTTGCCTTAGAACAGCTCTCGGGCATCAAGCGATAGGCTGAATCTCGGCCCTGCGGGAAATGTTTGGACGTTGGAGGCATGTTTGTGGACAGATTGAAGGGAAAGACGGCATTCGTCACCGGCGCAAGCCGAGGAATAGGTCGCGCCATAGCGCTAAAGCTGGCGGGAGAAGGGGCGGACGTCCTGATCAATTACCGCGAAAATGCCGCGGCCGCCAATGAGGTTGTAGGGCAGATTGAAGCCCTGGGCCGACGATCCCAGGCATACGCCGCCGACACCGCCAATTTGGGCCAAACGCGCCAAATGCTCGCCGAGATCCGTAAAGACTGGGGTAGCTTCGATATCCTGGTCAACAATGCCGGCGTACTTACGCTCGGCGGTCTCGCGGATACCCGCGAGGAGGATTTTGACCGCATGTTTGCCGTCAACGTCAAGGGGCTCTTCTTCCTCACGCAAGAGGCGGTCCCCTTGATCTGCGACGGCGGCAGGGTCATTAACGTCAGCAGCATCGTTTCCCGAATGGCTCGTTATCCGGACATGATCGCCTATGCCGGCACCAAGGCGGCCGTCGATTGTTTTACCCGACAATGGGCCCTCGAACTCGGGCCGAGACAAATCACCGTCAACGCGATTGGTCCTGGGATCATCGAGACCGATATGGCGATCGCGTTCCATGCCAATCCCAAGGTAAGGGAAAAGCTGATTCGGGAATCCGCCCTTGGAAGAATGGGGCAACCGGAGGACATCGCGGACGTCGCCTTGTTCCTGGCCAGCGACGAAAGCCGCTGGGTCACCGGCCAACACATCAATACGAGCGGCGGGTACTTCATCTCCGGTTAAAACTCGTGGCGAGACATAGCGACGTAAGCGCGGTTTAAAGACAAGGGGAATGCGTTGACCAAGGCGGTGGTATTCGATCGGTTTGGCGAACCCGGCGACGTGCTCGATGTCCGCGACGTGACGCCCCCGACCCCAGGACCGGGACAGGTAAGGGTCCGCATGCTTGCCAGCCCCGTCAATCCCTCGGATCTAATGACGGTCCGTGGTCTTTACGGAAAACTCCCCATCCTTCCCGCAACTCCAGGATACGAAGGAGTCGGCGTCGTGGAGTCGGCGGGACCGGGCCTGCTGGGCAAGTTCTACGTCGGCAAGCGAGTCGCCTTGCTCAACGGCGAGACCGGAAATTGGCAGGAGTTGGCGGTCACGAATGCGCGCCAGGTCGTCCCTCTCTCGGATCGGGTTCCGCTCGAACAAGCCGCCATGTTCTTCGTCAATCCCACGACGGCATACGCCATGACCAGAGAAGTCCTGCGCGTGCCCCGTGGAGAACTGCTCGTGCAGACGGCGGCAGCCTCCACCTTGGGCAAAATGGTGATTCGGTTGGCGAAGCTCTATGGCTTCCGTGTGCTCAACATCGTGCGACGCCAGGAGCAGGTGGAGGAACTCAAGAGACTGGGCGCCGACAACGTACTCGTGGCGGACGCGGAACAGATTATCGATGGCGTGCGCAAGCTCACGAATGGCGAAGGCACCCGATTTGCCATCGATTGTGTCGGCGGGGCGACCGGTTCCGCGTTGGTAAAGTCGCTCGCTCCTGGCGGGCGCATGCTCGTCTACGGAACCCTCTCGGGTGAACCGTTGAACTTTTCCTCTCGCGATCTGATGACGCCGTGTGCCTCGATCGAGGGCTTTTGGCTGGCGCGCTGGATGCCCGCACTCAGCCTCCCACGAAAACTCAAGTTGGTCCGAACGGTGGGCAAGCTACTTCGCGAAGGAGTACTCAAATCCGAAGTCGGCGAGTCCTTTTCCCTCGACGAAGTAAAAAAGGCCGTCATGCTCGCCGAGAAAACCGCGCGCGGCGGCAAGGTCTTGCTCCGAATGGATCGGTGAGAATGGCGCCCCGTTTTTCACCGCGCGGTTGAAGTCTCGTCGTCTACCGTCGCGCGGGGAAGATTCGATCGACGTTCTCGCGGAGCACCGTTCGGGCGAGTGCGAGGGCCTGACCTTCGCTCCAGCCCCGCCCCACCACGAAGTCGCGCGCGAGGACGGTCGCCAGGTTCCGCCGATACATATTGAACTTCGGCAAGACGAACTCGAGTTTATAGGCGTCACTGTAGTAGCCGATCTGCTTGTTTTGCGGCACCGCTTCAAGCCGGGACCTGGTATCCGATTCGATGTAAGTGGGGATGTTCGAATACCACCAATGCCCGTTCGTCACGACGTTCGGAAAAATCCAAGCGTAAGAGACTAGTTCCTGATTCTGCTGGTGCGTGAGTACGGATATGGGGAACGTGACGCGGCATTTATCGTTGAAGAGATGTCGAAACTGATAAAGAGACGTGCGGTTGTCGAAGAGATCCCGTCCTTGATGCACGCCCGCGGGAAACACGTCGCGGTAAACGCCGATCATCAAATCGAACGGGAGTTGGAAATCTTCGCACCGATCGGCGAGTGCATAGAAGACGGCGTAGGCCACGGTCCGTCGGTCGGCACTTGAGGCGGACCCTTTGATAAGCCGATCGTACGCGGCGATCGTCTCCTGCTCGCCTGGCCGTTGGGGTTCGAAATCGGGGGGAAGCGAAATTGCACACGCACGCGCGCCCTTCTTCGTGAAGTGATCGAATAACCGATCGATCCCTCGGAGGACCGCCTGCCAAAGGTTCGGGTTTTCGCCGGTCCCCTTTTCCAACCTCGCGCGCACCGACGAGTCGTGGAGCTTGAAGACTAGATCGTCCGTCCGGAGACACGGGACGTAAAAGCGCGTGTCAAATCCTTCGAGGGGATCGTCGAAATCGTTGGTGAGAAAGATCCCTTCGAGATTCGTCGCGCGAATGACTTGCTGGGGCCAATCCCCCGTCGCCGTCTTTCGCTCGGCCGATTCGAACAGTTGCTGCACGTTGTCGAGCGTGAGTTGGGCATGTGGGAAATCGAAAAGGTTTTGCGCGATTTCGACGAGCCAACTCATCTGCACCGTATTCGAGCAGTGATGGAGGTGTCCGACGATCGCCTTGGCTTTTTCCAGCCCGGTCGATTTCTCGATCTTTTCCTTAGCGAGGCCCGCGGAGTGAGCCAACTCGGTGTAGTAGTGGTAGCCGAGCAGATCCAACAACCCTTCCGCCGCCGGCGATCGCGGATCGACGTGCGAATGTGGATCCAGAATCGGAATCTTGCGAATTTCGTCGAACAGTGTCTGAACCAGCGTATCCATTCGTAATTCCATTCAAGCCATGCAGATCATGAAGGCCGAGCATCGTGAACAACGACAAGATTGTTATCCGAGTTGTGAACCAATCTTTCAACCGCTCGATTCTTGCAACGCAAATCAAGACATAAGCTTGCCAAAAGCGAGACGAGGCGCGCCCCTTTATTCGAAAAGCGCCTCGACCTGCAGGATCTCAAATTGGGAGAGGTCGATGGGGACTCCTTCTTCCGTGACGTGAAGGTCGAAGATGAGCTGGTCCCTGCAATTCGTCAGCCGACTGGTGATTGGCACCTTGCAGAACTTTAGTTCCGAACGGGTCATGTTACCTTCGGTCTCGACGAAACGGAGGCGGACGCCGGCGGGGTAAGTATCGTCATTGAATGGCGTCATGCTGGTGGCGATGACGTTGGCGGCGGACAACTTGGCGAGCCAACCCGTCTTGCCCGGAATCGGCGGGCCGGAAGCAACTTTACGCCAGACCGGCGGGTACAACGAGTCATACACCGCGTGCCAGGGATGGGCCAAGTCGAACGAGATCGAAAAGCGGAAGTCGCGCTTCGACTCCCCTGGAACGACGAGGTACGAATCGAGCATGCGATAGCTGCCCCGTCGATGGAA
>JAXMAQ010000051.1:0-55260 GCA_046350335.1 Planctomycetota bacterium | reverse complement strand
GTGGGACGGTGCGATCCGATTGGGGATGAAGATTGGTTTCGGTTTTCGGCGAAAAAGGATCAGTTGCTGACGATCGAGGGGATTTCCGAACGCGCGGGGTTTCCGGCCGATCTGACGCTACTATTGCGACGCGTGCTACCCGAAGATGCGAAGCAACCGGGAATGTTCCGGGCGGAGGATATTGGAGAATACGACGATAATCCCACCAACGTCGGTCGATTTCTGTTCGACTCGAGCACGCATGATCCTTTGACCGTGTTCCAAGTCCCCGCGGACGGCGACTATTTGCTCGGAGTTCGCGATCGATTCGGGAACAGCAGGGGGGATGAACGGTTTGTCTATCGGATTTCCATTGGAACCGCGCAGCCGGATTTCCGCTTGGCGGTGACGTCGCAGGATGAAACCAATCTCTCGACGCTGTTGGTGCGTCAAGGAGGAACGTCCTTCGTCCGGGTGTTCGCTTTGCGTCGCGCTGGGTTTGGTGGCGAGATCAAGGTCGAGGCGGTTGGTCTACCCGCCGGCCTCACGGCTCCGCCGGTCGTCCTGGGTCCCAACGTGAATGAAGTTCCCTTGGTGTTCACCGCGGCCGCGGACATGGCCGACTTCACGGGCCCGATCGAGATTCAGGGAACCGCGGAGATCGGTGGCAAACCGGTCGTTCACAAGGCTCGGGCGAGCACGCTGGTTTGGCCAGGGAGCGGGAACGCGCCGACCCATTCCCGTTTAAGTCGAGGTTTCGTGGCGGCAGTCCGCGCGAATGCGCCGTATCTATTGACGGCGGCGCCGGCCGAGGCGGCGTTCGGACAAGGTTCTCAGTTCACCGTCCAACTCAAACTACAGCGGCGCTGGCCCGAGTTCACGGGCAAGCTCGAAGGGATTGCCGCCATCAACCTGCCTCCCAACGTGGATCAGGCGCCCGTCGTGATCGGTGATAATGCCGCCGACGGCGTCTTGCAGTTGTACTTCAAACGCGAGGTTCCGCCGGGAAACTATTCATTCGCAGTTCGTGGCACGGGCCAGGTTCCCTATGGCAAGAAGCCGGAGGACAAGAAGGCGAATGTACCGGTGCTCGATCCTTCCTTGCCCATCACGGTAACGGTTCTGCCGAGACCGGTGGAATTGACCGCGAACCCAAAAACGCCGAGCGTCAAACCGGGCGCCGAGGTCGCGATTCCGGTGACGATCAATCGCGTCAATGGCTTCGAGGGACCGCTTGATCTCGAACTGACCGTGCCGCCGGGAATCGCCGGCATTGCCGCCGCCAAAGTCACCGTTCCCGCCGCGGACAAAGTCGGAACCGTCAAGATTACCGTCGCGGGAGATGTTCCCGTGGGTGACAAATCCAATATCACCATTCGCGGGACGGCGAAAGTCGGCGAGCGCAACGTGACGGTCGATGAACCGATCGTTTTGAAAGTCATTCAGTAGTGGAGGAACACGAAATGAAGCTTCGGCAAGGAATGTTGTTGTTGGCGTTGACGTTGGTCCTTGGTTGCGGCGGGGCGCGCCCGACTCCCTTTTCCGAGAAGATGCGGCCTCTGGGCCAAGCGATGGAGAAAGCCGTACAGAAAAAGGACCGGGCGGAGATGACCAAGATTCTCGACAAAGCGAAGGCGTTTCGCGAGCAGGGGCATTTGCGGTCGGAGGAACTCGAGGTTCTCAATCAAGTGGAAGCGTACGCAAACGCGGACGATTGGGAAGCTGCAAACAAGCTGATTGTCGATTCCAACCGAATCAAGACGGACGAATAGACGAGCTTCAATGGGCGTCAGGCCATCAGGGGCGTATCCCCCGACCAGTTCGCTGGAAGGGGCTTGCCGCTATCCGCGATTCACGGCGTCCATGAATTCGAGCTGGGCCGTGACATCACTTTACTGAGCGTCAACAGGAAGGGAGACCGTTCGCGGAATGCCTCCCTTCATCCCATTGTCCGTCGAGAAATGCGCTCGCTTAGTTGGCGTTTGAAAGAGAGCGCTGAATAATAAGCCCACCAAGGTTCGGCAGGCGGGCGTGGGGAGGAGGCCAATCGATTGGGAGACTTGACGGCATCCCTTTTTGTCGAAGCGATTCGAACCTTCCTCGAGTTGGCGTATCCCGGCGGAAATGTACCGGAGAACCGGCGCCACTTCTCTGCGCTTCACGGGGATGAATCCCTGGAGTCGATTTGGGGGCTCTCCGGAGTCGAGAAACTTCCACCGAAAGCGCCCGGCGATCCCATTGGCTACTCTTTTCGAGTGGGGAACGCCTGGTATCCACACATGAAGGTTACGCTCCAGCCTTATCCCTCCGCACCAGGCTTCGTGTTCGGAGTTGATACTCACGATCATTTCAAACTGCCCGCCAACTCTCCGGAGGTGGAGGGGGTGAGGGCGTTGCAAGCAAAGAATCTCGAGTTGGCGCGCCAGGTGGAGGAAGCGTGGGCCGCGCGGCGGATCCCCACGCAGCGAGGATTGCTCGAACAGTATCTCGAGAAAGCTCGACAGGGAGCCGGTCGAAGGGAGGAGAAATCCCCATGACCGCCGGCCGCGTGTTAATCGTGGAGGATGAGCCGATTATCGGCGAATTGCTTTGCGAAGTGCTATACCTCTACGAGTACGAGTCGCGCTGCGTCCTGTCGGGAGCGGCGGGAATTGTCGAAGCGAGAAATTGGAATCCCGATGCCATCATTCTGGATCTCATGCTCCCAGACGTCGATGGCTATGAAGTCTGCCGCACGCTCAAGAACGATACCCGCACGCAGAACATCGCCATTCTCATTCTTACCGGCATGCTGGCTCACTCCGATCGCGTCCGCGGCTTTCGTGTCGGTTGCGACCGATTCCTCACCAAGCCATTTCAGCCAGACGAAGTCGTTCGCGAATTACACTCGATGATCAGCGATCGACAGCAGACCCGTCTTACGGGCATCCGGCGAAGTATTATCTTCGAGTTCATCACGCCAGTGGATTTTGCGAGGCAGATTCGGCTTTATCAGGGAGACTTGTTCCGCGCGACCCCCCTGTCAACCGACACGATCGAGCGATTTGGCAAATGCTTGTCCGCGTTTGGCGAACGATTTTTTGCCTGGCGGAGTAAATCGGACGGCGCGTTTCGCCTTCAACTGGTTTGCCGCATTTACCGCGACCGGCTGGAGCATTCCCTTCACGTGGATCCGAGGAACGAAGAAACGCGCGTTATACTCCGCGAACTTCTTGGTCAGGGTAAAGAGAGGGTTGGCTTGCCAATCGCGGACGTACTTTCCTCGGAATCGTCGGCGGTTCCCACGCTCACCGACTCCGGTCCATTCGTTCTCTCTTATCAATTCGCCGGCTTCGAGCCCTGAGGTCCGGGCATCAGGTAAGTCGCAAGAATCAAGACCGCCGCGACCAGCGCCAATACCGCTCCAAATCCAAAAGCGCCCATGGCTCCAAATCTCGAATACTGCCAGATCCATCCGAAGGCGAGACTGGCGGGGAGCATGGCGATACCGGTGGCGAGGTTGAACCATCCAAACGCGGTGCCTCTCAATTCCACCGGCACCCATTTGGCGACGAGCGTTTTCTCCGCCGGTTCCGCCAAGCCGAAATAGATCGAATAGGCGAGAAAGAGGGTCACTGCTTGCCACGCGGAGGTCGCCAAACCGAAAAGGACATAAACCACGCAATAAACGGCAAAGCCGGCGGCGAGCGGTATTCGTGGATCCATCCTGTCGCTGACTTTTCCACCGAGAAGGTTATTGGTCGATTTTCCCAGATGGAAGAAGAACCAGAGTAGAGGAAGGAATCGAGCTTCGATTCCCAGTTCCCTCGCGCGAAGCAACAGAAATGCGTCCGTGGAGTTTCCCAGGGCAAAGACGATTAGCGCCACGAGAAGAACCGGGAAACGGCGGTCGTGGGTCCACACGCTCGCTTTGTTCTCCTGACGTTGGGGAGCCTCGTTAGGAGAATTTTTCTGTATGTCGCGGTTTTCGGAATCGGACTCTGGGTTGACGGACGATTCGCGGACGGCGATGAGGATGACAAGCACGGCTGCCAATCCTGGAATCAGCGAGCAGAGAAACAGGGTTCGGATCCCGTCCGGCCACCAACTCAAAAAGAGAAACGCAAGGATCGGGCCGACGGCGGCACCCGCGTGATCCATCGCGCGATGAAAACCGAAAGCGCGGCCGTGCATGCGACGGTCCGTAGTGTCGGCGATGAGGGCGTCGCGCGGTGCTCCGCGAATGCCTTTGCCAAGCCGATCGGAAAAACGAATGAACAATGCTTGCCAGCCCGCGGTGGCAAGTCCCATCAGGGGGCGCACGATGCTCGCGAGGCCGTAGCCGAAAAGGATGAGCGGTTTTCGCTTTGCCATGCGATCCGACAAAACGCCGCTAGGGAGACGAGCCAATGAGGCGGTAGTCTCCGCGATCCCTTCGATGAAGCCAAGCCCCAGTTTACCCGCGCCAAGCGTGGTGTCGATGAATGCCGGAAGGAGTGGAAATACCATTTCGCTCGCCACGTCGGTCAGAAAACTGACCCACCCCAAGGCGATGACATTGCGCGAAAGTTTTCCTTTGGCACCGGTCGTATCGATTTTGCGTGCACCCCCATCAAGAACGTTAAACTTTTCACATCCTACCTACATCAAACTTCGCCGCCAATGCTGCTAACCTGGAGCAGGGAATCATGCAATGGTCTTCCGGCTGGGTAAAAGGTCTCTCGCGTCTCCTGCAAGCGGAGCATGACAATTCTGTGTCCCAGGGGGCACTGGGGTTTTCATGCCTTGCCGAATCGGACGAGGGGATCTGCCACCGGCTGAGCGAAAATAGGGGGGATCGATGAGTCGACTTTCCAGGCAATTGGCCGAAAGTCAGGTCGAATACAAGGAACTTTGGCACGCGCCCGCCTTTTCCGCGCAGCGTCGCGCTCGATTTCTGGGGGAGTCCGGCCATCGCGTCGTGAAAGCCCTCCTCATGCTGACGGAACAAGAGCCGGTTTTGGTTTTGGTTCCTGCCTCGTGCGACGTCGAGCCCGAGGCTTTGAAGCGCCTACTCGGCGTCCAGCAAGTCCGCTTGGCGAGCAATCAAGAGATCGTCCGCTCGTTTCCCGATTGCGCCTATGGAACGGTCCCTGGATTCGGCCGGCCCTACCGCATGGCGACTGTCGTCGATCGAAGACTGCTGGACGAGCCGTATCTCGTGCTTCCCGGGACCGGTTGGTATACCGATTATCGCGTGCGCACGGACCTGTTCCAACGCATGGAACAGCCGATTAGTGGCGACATCGCCCGGCCGCTTCCTCGATTCTCACCTAGAACCTCGAGATTGCCGAGAACGGCGCGAGTGAGGGGAACATAATCCTCCCACGGAGTTTCGCGCGGGATCAGGCTTGGAGAATGGTTCGCGGAGGAGTCCCGGCCGCCTTCTCTTTGATTCGTCGAGGATGTTTCATGGACGGGCGGCGTCGAAAAGGCAGGGAGCTGAGAATCAGGCGGCCCGATTGTGCCAACGGGATCTTTCGATTTCAATTTTCCATTTGGCTTTCGCCGAGGAGAAATCCATGGCGAGCAACTTGATCGCGTCACCTTCCTTTTCAGACCAGGCGATATAGCATCCGTCTGGCTCGAGCACTCGGACTTTCCACTTCGTGTCCGTCCAGGACTCTAGTAACTGCCGAAGTTGCTCGGCCTCAAATCGAAGGGACTGTTTCGCCATAACTTTCGTATCGGCCTCGCGACGCAAATTCTCCATCGATACAATGCCGCGACAGGGTAATTGTGCATCGGAAAAGTAATGTCGTAATGCCCGGGCTGGTCATTTGGTGCACCATGGCGCGAAGCGTGCCGGGCCCCGACGTCACTTTTCCGAGCGGCATAACGTTCTCCAAGCACGCGCAAAGATGTGGAGTTTCTCATGAAAAGTTCAATGTTGGCCAGCGTGAACAAAGGCACGATCGCGCTAGGGCTTTGGCTTCTCGCCAGCTCCTGGGGTCGAGCGGAGACGGCCAAAGAAAATCAGTTGACGCCCGAAGAGGAAAAATCGGGATGGATACTCCTCTTTGACGGCAAGACGCTCGAAGGATGGATGACCAGCGATCGGAAACCTAGCAAGCGGGGTGTCGAAGAGAATGCCATCAATCCACACGGCTGCGGTGGCTACATGATGATCCATGAAAAGGAATGGTCCGATTTTGAACTCTCCTTGGATTTCAAGATCAGCAAAGGCTGCAATAGCGGCGTCTTCATTCGCACGTTCCCACTAAAGCCCCGGCCTGGAAAAGATGTTGGGTTTAATGGGATCGAGGTGGCAATCGATGATACGAAGGGTGCCGGGTTCCACGATACGGGCGCGATCTATGACCTCGTCAAGCCGGCGAGAAACGCCATGAAGCCCGTCGGCGAATGGAATCGCATGAACATTGTTTGCGATCGAGAACAGGTCGCCATCACGCTAAACGGCGAGAAGATCTCGTCGATGAATCTCGACGAATGGACGAAAGCGAATCAAAGGCCGGACGGAAGCGCGCACAAATTTGACGTGGCTTACAAGGACCATCCCCGGCACGGATACGTCGGGCTGCAAGATCACGGCCACGAATGCTGGTATAAGAACATTAAGATTCGTCCGCTCCATTCCGGGAAAGCGAATCCCTGAACAGATCTCATCGGACGCGGCGCGCTTTGGAAATGGTCGTTCTACCCAAGAGCAAACAGGAAGTTGAAGAGGGAAACAGGGACCGCCTACTACGCGGAGTAAGGCGGTCCCTGCAGGAATGTCGCCACGCTCCCCCCGGCCATCGATTCCTCCACCAGGATCGATGCTCCCGAAAAAGCGAACACGACAAAACCACAGGCGCCCAGAGGAGCGCCGCGGCATTAACCCGAATGCTCTACCGGGCATCAAAAAAGTAACGTCGAGATCCGTGGCACACTCGCCTCAAGAACCGTGGCGAAAGGCGCACCAAGTCACGCATTACTTTTTTGAGCGGCAATCAGACAACGTTGAGGCACGATCCGGGTAACGCGCGCGTCGCGGTAAACTCCGCGACTTTCTCCCCGCAAACGAAACCGGACATTTGGCGAAAAAGGTTAACTTCTTCGCCGCTACTTTCAGATGCAACTGTCGTGCCGATCATCCCACCAGGATTACCCTCAATCCCACCGATCGAGTGTAAATCCCTTCCGCTTGGTACCTTGAACGGATCCGACGCCATTTACGCCGATTCACTAAATCCCTTTTTTCCGCACTTTGTGCCAAAAACGGGATCTACGGTGTCTTCCAAGCAAACGCAGTGTAAATGAACGTGTACGACAGTGTTCGTAAATGTTAAGGGTTGTAAACAGTTTGTGCAAGCTTTTTCAAGTACGAAAAAGAAAGCCGCGCGAGTTCGCGGAGGTGGGAGGGAGTCACGAAAGAATCAGAAGATCAATGGTTTCGGCTTTTCTTCCGTTCCGTCAGCTTTGAGCGTGACCTTCTCGACAACGGGATCGGATACGTACCATTGACGTCCCTTCCATTCGCCCGCTGGCGCGACGCCGCCAAAGGCCGCAAGGCTCACGCGATAGATCTGTTTGTCGTCGAGCGTGAAATAGTAGTGCAATCCGATGATATGAAAACCTTTGTCGTATACGAATCCGCCGAAGCCCTGGAAGGTAACCTGGACGTCGGCGGCCTTCCCCTTGAACTCCTCGACGATGGGGGAGAGCAGAAACTTGCGATGACCATCGCTGTTTCGCTGGATCAACTGATCGACGTCGTTTTCCATGTCGGCGCGCCGATGAGGTGGAATCGTCAAAACGAACGCTTGTTTCAATCGATTGGCGAGGATCAGGTCGAGAAACCGATCCGCCTCCTGTCGGGCCTCCCGGGAGAGGATGACCCATTCAATCGAGAACTTCGTGACCGAACCAATGCCCGATGCGAGAGAAATGACGATGGCGGCTTTCGCGAGCAGTTGGCCCGCATATTCTGCGCGCGCCTTTTCAATTCGAATCGACGTCCAGATGCTAAGGGGTAGCACTAGCGCGGGGAGCACCCAGAAATAGTGATGTGCGAAGGCGAACGGCGTTAGCAGGCTCATGCAAAAGCAGATCACCGCCATCGCGCTCACCGGCCGATATTGCAGAACCGGATCCGGGGCGGAAATCCCTGGGGGCATACGTGAACCTGCTGCGCTACTCATTCCAATACGCTTCCGTATCCAAAAGCCGAACGGTGGAATACCTTCTCGGCGATGTCGTTACCACTCACCGCCAGACCGCACGCTGAGCGTCTATACGATCCCCGCTACCCCGTGGTTCAAGACTTGGCCCGTTTCGCCAGTCGGAGATGGGGCTCAAAGGAACGTATCTCGTTCGAACCATTGGTCGTAGAGTTGGTCGATGGGCGTGAATTGTCCCTCCGACCGCCAATCGAAAAGTGCAATACGTCCAACGAGTATCACTCCCTTCTCGAGCGACTGACGGAAAAAGGAGTAGGCGACCTGCGCGAAGTCGGTCTTCTCGGAAACCGGAGTTCGCTCGGCGGTGCCTCCCTCCCCAACGTCCGCGAACATCAACAAAGCCCGACCTTTGTCTCTTGGAAGGAGACTGACCGAGCATTCTCTTCGATCGAGTCGACCACTTTTGTGCTTCCCCATTTCCCTTGGGAACTGTACGTCGGCGCGCCATCGATTCGACACAACCAGCGATAATTCAGACACGGGTGCCACGGTCTGCACGCGGATTTCCGCGGATATTCCGCCGGTTTCCACCAACAACCGCATGGCCCCGGAGAGACCGACTTTCGACTCAATCGTCAGGGGAAGGACGCAGGCATTTCCTTGAATATAGGGGTGGTCGGCGACCAGTCTGGACTCCTGGCTCTTGCCTTGGCCATCGCGATAGCTCACTCGATCCAGCGAAAACAGCCTGCCGGACAGGTTCGCGAGTTCCTCGCCGAGATGCATATGCACGCTCTCTTTGGCGTGGAGGCACCCCACGAGGTTGCCAGCCTCGAAGACAAAACCATTCTCTTCACGCCATGCCGCCATGCCGTCCCGCCGTTTCCTTTCCGCCATGAATAGGAGGTATCCCGCGAGCTTCCGATTTGCCTCCGTTGCTTCGCCTCCTTTGGAATCATGGTATGATCCACCTTTGCGGTTGGCAGTACAAAAGGAGTGGAGGAATGGGCTTGGAAAGCGGGCCGGAGAATCGTTCGTCTTGGGCCATGGTTACGGGATCCAGTCGCGGGATTGGCAAAGCCACCGCGTTTGCCTTGGCCAGAGATGGATGGAACGTGGTAATCCATTCCCGCAGTCTTGGTCCCCCTTTGCACGAGGTGCTCGCGACGATTGAGGGCATGGGACAGCGGGCCATAGGAGTTGCCGCGAATCTCGCACACGAGAATGCGTCCGCCGAGTTGGTCGAGGAAGCCTGGAATAAGACGGGAGGAATCTCCGCCTGGGTCCATTTCGCGGGCGCTGATCTCCTTACCGGCCCGGAAGCCAAACGACCGTTTTCCGAAAAAATGAAGTTGATCACCACGGTTGATCTTTGGGGAACCATGCTGGTCTGCAGGGACGTGGGCCAGCGAATGTTCGACGCGGGAAGAGGCACAATCGTCACCATGGGGTGGGATCAGGCGTCGACGGGAATGGAGGGAGATAGTGGGGAGCTGTTTGCCGCCATCAAGGGGGGAGTCATGAGCTTTACCCGAAGCCTCGCCAAGTCTCTCGCTCCCAAGGTTCGCGTCAATTGCATTGCGCCCGGTTGGATCAAGACGGCATGGGGGGAACAGGCGTCGCAGGTCTGGCAAGATCGCGTTTTCCGTGAAACGCCCCTTCAACGTTGGGGGCTTCCCGAAGACATCGCGGAAATGACGCGTTTTCTCGTTTCCCCGTCCGCTGCCTACGTCACCGGCCAGATTCTAAACGTCAATGGCGGCGCCGTCTGTCATTGATGCGGAATCCAGGTCCAAGGGAATGACGGTTGACAGTCGCGCTCGGTGGGTGGTTTGATGGATGTTTGACGAACAGTCTTTTGGCCTTGGCGAGGAACCATGATGGGAGCATTGTTTCTGAGTGAATCGGACGTGGAACGGCTCGTGAACATGGAACTCGCCATCGAAGCGGAAAGTGCCGTGTTTCGCCGGCGCGCCGAACCCGACATCAACAATATTCCCCGGGGCCGAGCACGTACGGAAAAGTGCATGCTGCATGTGATGGGGGCAGCTTCGAATAGCATGGGAGTCGCCTGTTCGAAGATTTATACCAGTAGCCGGGGAAGTCTGAGCTTTCTCGTCCTTCTCCATGACGGCGGAACGGGCGAGCTCCTCGCGGTCCTTGAGGGGAATCGTCTCGGGGCTGTCCGAACGGGAGCCGTTAGCGCCGTCGCCACCGACCTGATGGCTCGGCCCGACTCGAACACCGTTGGCATTTTCGGAAGTGGCAGGCAAGCGAGAACCCAACTCGAGGCCGTCTGTTTTGTCCGAGACATCGTCGAAGCCTACGTCTACAGCCCGAACTCCCTCCGCCGTACCCAGTTCGCGGAAGAAATGTCGAGCTTGTTGGGAATCGACGTCGTTCCGGTGGCAAAGCCGGAGTTGGCCGCCGAGGACAAGGACATCGTGATCACGGCCACCACGAGCGCAACACCCGTGCTCAAGGCGGAATGGATTAGCGAAGGAACGCATCTCAACGCGGTCGGTAGCAACTTCCTCGCGAAGGCGGAGCTGGACACGGAAACCATTCGACAATGCAAGCCGATCGTTGTCGACGACAAGGAACAATCCAAGATCGAAGCGGGCGACTTTACCCGTCCCCTCGAGGAAGGGGTTATCACCTGGCAAGATATTCATGAACTGAGCTCGATCGTCCATCAACGGCTACCAGGCCGTACCCATGCGGACGACATCACGCTGTTTAAATCCGTCGGAGCGGCGTTCGAAGATCTCGCGATCGCCAAAGCCGCGTATGAGCTCGCCTTGAGGGAGGGTGTAGGAAATCGGCTCCCCTTCTAAAAGCGACGCGCCTTCGGCCCGCGGCGACGCGGTGTTCGCGGAAGGTGACCGTGCCTCTCAGTGGACGGACGCATCAGGCAAGAATCCAACGGCGGCTTTGATGCTGGGGACCGCGGCGGGACTGATCGCATTGATGGCCGTCCACTTCCTGTTGGTGTTCGACGTCAGCTCTCACAGCACGCCGACGATCGACGAAATTGCGCATCTTCCCGCCGGAATCTCCTACATCGAAAAACGAACGTTTGCGATGTACCATCACAACCCCCCGCTGGCGCGCATGCTGCCCGCCCTTGCCGCGATGACGGTCCAGCCCAACGTGCACTATGAAGGAACCTGGAAGAATCACAATCCGCCAAGCCACTGGTTTTTCGGCTTGGGTTTCATCGTGGTGAATCCGGAAGAACGGTATTTCGCGGCTTATGCGCGTGGTCGCGCCGTCATCTCGCTATGGTCCGCGTTGACCATTCCGTTTCTGTATCTGTGGGGTAGCTGGTGGTTCGGCCGGAGGTCCGGTTGGCTTGCCGCTTTCCTTTGGGCCGCATGCCCCAATATCGTAGCGCACGCGGGAGTAGTCACCACGGATTTGGCGGCGACGAGCATGGGGGTGATTGCCTCTTACGGTTTCGCTCGTTGGCTCGATCGGCCGACCTGGCTTCGAGCGATGCTCTCCGGCCTGACCCTTGGATTGGCCCTTCTGGTGAAGTTCAGCTCGATTTGGCTTGTACTCATTTGGCCCGCGTGGTCGATGCTGCATCTTTGGTCGCGTGCCGAGGGAGAGCGTGGGAGAATCCGCACGACGCTCCGTTGGCTTGCGCCCTGGAACCTTTTTCTTCGGGCCGAGGGCCGAATGCTTCTTCTGCTTCTCGCCCAAAGCCTTCTCGTGGTTAACGCCGGTTATCTTTTCGAAGGGTCCTTCACCAGGCTGGATCAGTTTCAGTTCCTTTCCGCCTCGTTGACGCGACCTCGGGTCCCCTCCGACCCTCCTCCTAAAAAAAGCTCGAATTTCCTGCACAACCAAGTGTATCAAGAGCGGACGAATCGCTTCGTAGGCAGCTCCACAAGCGCGATTCCCTTCCCGCTTCCGTATCACTTTCTCTCCGATTCGACGAGCAGAAATATGAATCGGAGGGGAAGTATCAGATGTATCTCGCCGGCCACTCCGCCGACGAGGACAACCAAGAGAACGCCCATCGGAGGCATGGCTGGTGGTACTACTATCTTTACGCCATGGCGATCAAAGTGCCTATCACGACAGGGATATTGCTCGGCATGTCGATCGTGGGAGCCACCCTCTGGCCGCTTCCGCGCGGTCCGAAACTCTTGCCCCTTTGGTTGCTCGCCGGGGTGCCCATCGCCGCCATCAGCCTGTTAACGGACATTAACATTGGCCTACGTTATGTTCTCCCCGCGTTTCCGTTTTTCTTTTTGATCGCCTCCAGCGTGCCGCAAGTCCCCCGGCCGTCCTGGTGGAACGGAGCGGTCGTTCCGCTCCTTTTGTGGAACGTGGTCGCGGTGGCGCGCATCCATCCGCACGAGCTTTCCTATTTCAACGAACTTGTGGGTGGACCCGCGCAGGCGCGGTTTCACTTGATCGATAGCAACGTCGATTGGGGTCAAGATCTTCGCGGCCTTGCGCGCTGGTTGGAAAGACACCCGGATTGGCGCGACCAGGTACGGATCGCGTACATGGGATCGGTGCCGCCCGAATTCGAAGGAATCTCCGAATACCGGCTGGCGCCACGAGACATCAGGTTCGTTCCGCCGGCCATGCGACTCCCGTGGGAGAAGGAATCCGATCCGACGTCTTATGGTCCGCAGCCGGGCAAGTTCGCGGTCAGCGTCAACCTTGAAAGGGGCATGCAATTCGACGTTCCGTGTCCGATCAAACAGGTCTCTTCCATTCTTGGCCAGACTCCAGACGCGTTGTCGGCGACCAAGCAGTTGATTTTCAGTCCGCGAAACGCGTTCGCCTATTTCCAGCACTTTACGCCGACGATCGTTCCCGAAGTCGGATATTCCATGCTCCTTTACGACATCTCGCGGGAGGACGCCAATCGCGTTAGGCGTGAAATGGGGCTCCCGCTACTTCCCGCGGCAACGACGCGCCAGTGAACGTTCCAGCTTCCCTTGACGTTGAATGGCAAACTCATGCCGCTCAGAGAAGTAATGCCCTGGCCCGGTGCCAATTCGTGAACGCCGCGCGTTGCTGCTAGCATCAAGGCATTGCAAACGACCGGGCCGGGAAAATGCGTTTGCTTCTCTGAAGCTCAATAACCAGACATTTGACGGGCCGTTTTCCTTTGCCTTTTGCTCCCCCTTCCGTTAAACCCACATCATTCCAATCGTCGTCATCGCTCCGCTACTTGATCGCGGGGGAGATGTCGAATGGAGGGGAAGCAAGCAATCACGGGAGGTGTTTCTGCATGAAAGCCGCGCGGTTCGTTTTCGCATGTATGGTTGTCGTCGGGTTGGCCACGCGCGCCAATGCCGAAGTGATCTCGCTCTTTAACGGCAAGGATTTGACGGGATGGACCTACTTCCTTTCCGACAAGAGCAAGAAGATGGAGGACGTCTGGTCCGTCAAGGACGGCGTGCTCGTTTGTAAAGGAAACCCAGCCGGATACATTCGAACGGAAAAGGAGTATGAGAACTACGTTCTTTCCCTCGAATGGCGTTGGCCCGAGGGGACGAAGAAGGGATCGAACAACGGCGTGCTCGTTCACACCACGACTCCGAGCGTACTGGGAGTTTGGCCGAAATCCATCGAAGCACAGCTCGCGGAAGGTAACGCGGGGGATATCTGGGTGATCGGCACAACGATCAAGATTGACAATCCAACCAAGCGAAAGTTCGATCGCCGGCACCTGAACCTCACGGACAATTCCGAAAAGTCGTTTGGTGAATGGAACAAATACGTGCTCGTCTGCGTCGGAAATACATTGACGCTGATTGTCAACGGCGATGTCGTCAACTATGCGTGGGATTTGAGCGATACGAAGGGTGCCATTTCGCTACAATCGGAAGGTGCACCGATTGAGTTTCGCAACATTGTCCTACGGACGTTCCAATAATCTGGCTCTGGTGGAAGACCGACCAGGCCCGTAATCGCCCAACGGGCCTGGAGCGTTGAATGCAGCTGACCAAGAGTTTCCGCTAATTGAAATTCGCGGCCAGGATGCGAGTCGACCCGTCCATGCAATTTCCAGCCAACAAAACGACATTCATTGCCATCAACGCGTTATTGAGCATTGGAAAAGCGATGTCGTATTGCTCGGCCCGGTCGCTTGGTGAGCCTCGGCGCGCAGCGTGCCAAGCCCCGGCATTACTTTAGTTGAGCGGCAATAGGGGCAGCTTTCGCCACTTCACGTTGGCTCCGTTCCGGGCAGGAACGGCGGTGTTTACTTGTGCCCTTCCTCCGCGTTGAAATCGTGAGCGCGGGCTCATTGCCTTGATTCGCCTCGGGCAAGAGCTATGTAGCGCGGCGGCGCAATCGTCACTGGCGAGTAGGGAACCTGAGGATTACACTGACTTCATGGCTTCGACGGAACATCCCGAGGAATTGGACGAGGATGACTGGAACCGCCTCCAAGAGATCGTGGAACGGTTCGAGAGCGACTGCGCGACTGCATATCCCCGAGATATCGCCAGCTACCTTCCTCCACCCAGCGATCCCGTGCGAGCGTCCGTGTTGCAGGAACTGGTCCGTTCCGACCTCGAGTTGGGTTGGCGGCATGGCCAGGGACTGCTTGTCGAGCACTACGAACAGAAATTCCCAGAGCTCCGTTCGATCGATTGTCGCCTGGAATTGATGGAGGATGAGTTTCGACTTCGCCAGAATTTCGGCGATCGGCCTACTCTCGACGAGTATTCGCGCCGTTTCCCCGAGGAATGGGAATCTTTCCAAAAGCGGGTCGGCGAATCGTTGGTCGAGAACAGCGGCGGTTCGGTATCACGAAGCGACGCGCGCACCTTGCCCGCCGAAGCGACGCGCAAGCTTGCCAAGGAGGACTCGCTCGAAACCAATTTCGCAATGACTGGACGGTTCAAAAAAATCCGTAAGATCGGCGAGGGGGGATTCGGCGAGGTTTGGGAGGCACAGGCCCCCGGGGGGGTCCCGGTAGCCGTCAAGCGGGTCCATGGCGCGGTTTCCGCAAAGGCTGTCGAGCGTGAGAAGAAATCCCTCGACCTCATCTGCTCCGGCCGACTTCGACATCCGTTCCTCCTTCAGGTGTTCAGCTGGTGGGTGCAGGATGACCGGCTGCACATCATGATGGAATTGGCGGATGGCAGCCTGGACGACAAGCTCAAAGAGGCCAAAAAGGCCGGACTTCCCGGCATCCCCAAGGAAGAACTCAAACAAGTCATGATCGACGCCGCCTCCGCTCTCGACTTTCTCAATCACGAACGAAACATCCTTCATCGCGATGTCAAGCCCGCCAACATGTTGCTCATGGGAAACCGGCTCAAGCTTTGTGATTTTGGTTTGTCGAGAATGTCGCAAAACCTGGCGATCGAAAGCGGCAAGACCATGGGAGCGGGCACGCCGATCTTCATTGCCCCGGAGATCATTGAAGGGCACCAATCCCTGCACAGCGATCAATACTCGCTTGCGGCGTCCTATTACATGCTCCGGGCTGGTCGGCCGGTGTTCCGTGGACGCATCAAGGAGATTCGCCGTCAGCACGTCGAGGAAAGACCGCAGTTCGACGACGACGTCTTGAGCCAAGGGGAGAAAGAGGTTCTCTGGAAGGCGATGAGCAAACTGCCTGAGGACCGTTATCCTTCCAGTTCGGCGTTCGTCCAGGCGCTGATTGCCGCCATGGACCAGGCGACCGTGAACGCCACTGCCGTCGCGGAACAAGCACACCCGTTGGCTTCCACATCAACGGTGGTGGACCGCTCCGCCGTGAATGGGGGAGGAACTGCGCCTCCCGCCGTCGCCTCCGTGGATTCACCGAGCAAGCCTTCCGGCGATTCCATCGAGTCCGAATGGCCGACGATCCCACCTTCGGGATCGGACACGCAAGAGGAACTCGAAAACGAAGTGCGCACGATCGACAGGGAACGGATCACCCAGTTGGAGGAATCGGTCCAGATGGTTCGGCCGTTGGTGGCCGAAACGCCCCCTCTTTCGTCGAATCGGACGGTTCCCGATCCCAGGCGGCCGCTCGTACCTCGCATCTCGCGCGATTGGAATCATTTGAAACGTTCGGGAAGTTCTTCGCATATTCCCCGTGATCGAATCCCCCACGACCGATTGAATCGACCGCCGAAAAGAAGCATGCCTTTGGCCACGCTGTTCGCGATTTTCTTGGGCTCCATCGCGATCGCCTTGCTCGCGGTGGTGCTCTTTTCGTTCCTCAGTCGTTGACGAACAGACGGCGCGAGGCGTCGATCCCCTCCGCCGGTGCTCCCGACCGTGCGACTCCTAGATCGATGTTCGATCATTCGTTGGTCTTCAAAGCTTCCCGTCCGCCTTTTTATCGTCAAAAAGGCGGCTTTTTGATATATCAGGAGTAACGGAGTCCGGTTTTTGCATCAAAGGTTTAGGGATGATGGCATATCGAAAAGTCTCGATCGTTGGCACTGGGATGTATGTGCCGGAACGAGTCGTCACCAACCATGACCTCGCGAAGGTGATGGAGACGTCGGACGAATGGATTCAACAACGCTCGGGAATCAAGGAACGTCGTCACGTCGAGCCCGGGATTTCGACTTGCGATTTAGCGCATGAAGCTTCGAAACGGGCTCTCGAAGCTGCCGGCTGTAGCCCGGATCAGCTCGACATGATCATCGTCGCGACCCTTTCTCCGGATCATTATTTTCCGGGAACGTCCGCGTTTCTACAGCATCGGCTGGGGCTTGAAACGACGCCGGCCATGGACATCCGCTGTCAATGTTCCGGTTTCCTGTACGCCTTGAGCATCGGTCAGCATTTCGTTTCCGGAGGACAATACCAAAGAGTGTTGATCTGCGGCGCGGAATGCCATTCGCCGGCCCTCGACATGACCACGCGCGGCCGGGACGTGGCCGTATTATTCGGTGATGGAGCTGGCGCCGCCGTGCTCGCGCCTAGCGAGGACGAGAATCGAGGAATCCTGTCGGTCCATTTGCACGCGCAAGGCGAGTTCGCCAAACGGCTGTGGATCGAAGCCCCCTCGATGACCAACCGGCCATACATGACTCATGAAATGATCGATGACGGCCGCATTTTCCCGAAAATGGAAGGTCGGCTCGTCTACAAGCACGCGGTCGCGCGTCTCCCCGAAGTGATCCAAGAAGCTCTCGGTGCCAACCAGCTTCAAGCTTCCGACGTCGACCTCTTCGTCTTTCATCAAGCGAATGTAAGGATCAACGAGCACGCGGCCCAGGTTCTCGGAATACCCGCGGAAAAGTTGTTTCACAACATTGATCGCTATGGCAATTGCTCGGCGGCATCCATTCCCATGTGCCTCGACGAGTGTGCTCGTAGCGGGCGACTTCGACCTGGGCAGCTCGTCTGCCTGGCGGCGTTTGGATCGGGATTCACCTGGGCTTGCGCGTTGGTTCGGTGGTGATTTCGTTCGCGAGGTCGATGTACTTTGAAGGGCACCATTCCTCGTCGTTTCCTTCCTCGATGGTTTCGTCCATCTGCCGTGCCGACAGCCGAAAGACCTTTTCGATGGTTTCGCGGCGCAAGGCGAATCGCCGCCGCGCGAATTCTTCCCGACTGGTTCGTGAATCTTCGCGCGGGAAGCGCCGCTGCGCCTCTTGCTCCGCCCGTTCCTGTGCCAATAGGAGTTGTAGGTAAGCGCGTTTCTTCGTTTGCAGCGAGACTTGAAGAAGTGGGTTCCTGTCCGTCGTTGACGATTCCGTTCGATCGTACTTCGCCACGAACTTTCCCGCGATCAGGTAGAACCTGCCGGCCGTTTGGCAGCGAGTACGTTCGATGATGAATCGCGTCTGACGCCCGCTTGGCATCGATAAGTCAATCAGGAGGTACCTTTCGGATATCGAACGCGTGTGGCACAACGCGATTCCCGTCGCCGAAATGTCGCGAGATACCGCTTCGAAGACAGGACCACATTTTTCGAAGCGTTCGTTGAGCGCGATCCCAAGCACCCGCGTCGTGAAAGGATAACGGGGAAATTGTCGGCGTTCGTTTGCCACCGATTGGTTCTTCGGCAGGTTCACGCGGACGAATTGCAAGAGCGCGGACGGCGAGTGGTTCCAATTCCGTGGATCGAGGACCCCCTCCTTCCACAGAACCGCGGGTAGTTTGAACAACTCCACCTCTTCTCTATGCACTCGAACCTTGACGTCCCCTTGATTGATCAACGATTGAATGAGGGATAGGCTGATTTCCGTACCAGCCGGCAGCAGTTCGGCGTCGGACGCCGTTTCGAGGATCGGTCGTCGGAGTGAATAGCCAAGAGGTAAGCGTTCGACAGATAGTAGCGAGTAATCTGCCGTCATCATTCCAAATATAGATCGCAACATCGTCGCATGTGAGCATTTTGCTCACAAATTTCTGTTTTCATGCCAAGGTCATCGGTCGGCGTGTTCCACGTCGGAGAGAAGGAGGAGTTCACGGTTCTCTTGGCGGTCGAGCGCTATCAAGAGCGGTTGCCGCGCCGGCAATATGAAGCATCCAAAGGGTATGCTTCTACGCCCGACTCGATCGATTGAATTTCCTTGCCGTTAGCCCGCAACTCGCGGCGTTCATGAATCGGCACGACGCCCCGACATCTCATTCTGAGCGGCACTGATCTGGTCAAGAGACGCGAGTGGAACCGTCGTCCGAGGAAACGGGAGAACGAGCTTGACGTATCCTGCCGCTACGTCGAACGCGCGGCGTGGATTTAATCAGGATCGAGAGGAACCCCAGAAAGAACACGCTTCCCCATGCCGGCCATGTCGCGACCGGCGCCAGGGCGATCGCGGGAGTAAAGGCAATGGCGGAAAACAACCCTGCCGTCGCGGGTCCCGATCGTTGGCGTCCTTGACGAATGAACGAGGAGGCCCAAGCTAAGTCTCGGGCCGCGCGAAATCGACCGAATCCCAACAGCACCCCCAATGCAACCGCGAGGAGGGCAGCGACGCCGACCCAGATCGATACCTGGTTCGACGGCAGGAATTCGAGCGCGCCCGGCGGACGGCTTAATAGCGCCAGACCGATGCCAAATGCCGGCGTGAGCATGCCGACCTCTCGCTCCACCAAGGTCGCTTTACGGCGAGGGCCGGCATACCACTCGAGCCACTCCGCGACCAAGAGGACCAAAATCCAGCGAACGATGTTCTGGCCCCATCCCTCGAGGAGAGAAAAGGAGCGCGGCACCGGATCCGCGGCAAACCAAACGGCAAGCGATCCGGCACCCAGCAGCCAGGCGGAGGTCGCGACGGCGAATGAGAATCGCCACCACATGCTGGTCATGCTAAAGGCAAAGCACGCTCCCGCCAGTGTCGCCATGAGAACAATGATGGGGATCCGACGCGGCGCGTCGCCAAGGGCCGCGTCCAGTGAAAAGAGACCTTGGATCGCCAGCGCGCCCAGCACGAGGGCGCCGGCCATGAAATCGCCAAGTCGCCGTTGCGACGTTGATTTTGAGTTGCCCGCTTCAACGGCGTCGAGGTAGAGACTGGCATGTTCGTGAAGTCCGTTCCAGATTACCCACGCCAGGAAGGCGGCGAGCGCGGCGGTAAAGTAAGCCGATAGTTGCGAAAAGACGGCGATTAGCCATCCCATCAACCAAAGCCGCCAAGACGCCGGCAGCAGCCGCGAAAAGCGGGCCAAGGCCAAACGAGGTAGTCTTTGTTTTGTCCCCGACATGGTTGACAACATCCCATTCCATCTCCAGAGGAGCACGGAATCTTGCGGTCCAGCTGGAAACCATTCTGAACTTTCGCCCGCGAAGGAACATCCCTAACCGGGCATCGGCGATTCCGCGCCCTTCCGTTCCTCTATTCGCCCGCGGATGGTAAATCTTGGCGTCGTCGCATCCGCGCCGAGGAAAGTGACGCTCGCGTCGAGTTCCTATTTCGATTCTTTTAGCTCGAAACAGAATAAGAGTTCGTGATCCCGAAGAAAAAGCCTGCCTTCCGCGACGACAGGGTGGGTCCAAATATGGCCCGATTTCCGCGGTATGGCGCTCGACTTGGGAATGGTGAACCTTCCTCGTTCCGTCCAACCATCGGGGGATGCGTCCGCCAGCACCACCGTGCCGTCGTCCTCGGAATAGCAGTAAAGTTTCCCTTCCGCGGCGAGGACCGATCCCTTCCCGAGTTTCTTGTCGCGCCAAACCAGCTCGCCGGTCTCAAGGCTTTGGCAGACCCATCCCGTTCCGTCGGAGTAGCCGTAGACATGGTCGCCGACGAGCAGCACCCCACCATGTTGATTCTTCATTACCTTATTGAAGTAGACTTCTTCGGCGTCGCAGTTACTCCCTTGAACTTTCAATTTCACCAACCCGCATCCCGTGCCGTACCCCGAGGTGCTATAGACCAAATTGTCCTTGACGATCGGCGTGGGGATTACCGCCGTTCCATTCGCGGTTTTCTCGAATCTCCAAAGCAATTTGCCGTTTGCCGCGTTGAGGCCGACGAGTCCTCGGTTTGTCATTGTCACCAGCATGTCGAGACCGTCCACGCGAAGGGGAACCAAGGAAGAGTATTGGGCGGCGTCATCGAGTCCGGTGCTCGTCCACAGGGTGGAACCGTTTTCCTTGTTCAAGGCCACGACGCAGTTCTTGCCCCCCGGCGTGATGAACAAGCGTTTGCCGACGACGAGCGGAGATTCGCAGTATCCCCAACTGGGAACCGCGCCCCCGAAATCGGCGACCAGCTCCTTTCTCCAGAGGATTTTCCCTTTGCTGGCGTCGAGACAGGCAAGCGTCCCCGTCGCCGAGAGGCAATAGAGTTTGCCGCCATCCAGCGTGGGAGTGGACCGCGGTCCGTCGCCCCAATCGTTTTCGTAAACCTCCGCGAGAGGAGGAGAGGTCCAGAGACGCTTTCCGGTCTTCACGTTGATGGCGAAGGCGACCGTCCCTTTGTCGCCGCCAAGCAGGTAGAGCTTGCCATTTTTGACGGCAGGGCCGGAGTAGCCGACGCCGGCATCTTGACTCGTCCATAGGAGTTTCGGCCCCCCCTCCGGCCACGTTTCGAGCAGTCCCGTTTCCGTCGAGACGGCATCTCTGCGCGGACCGCGCCACTGCGGCCAATCGTCGTCGACACCCGGCTTGCCGGGCTTGGTTCGCGCCGGTTTTTCCTTGGCCTGAGCGCGCGCTTCGTCCCCGTTCGCCGGGCGCGCCGACGTTGTCAGCACTCCCGCGGCAAGGGCGCAAAACGACACGAAATTGGGGAAAATTCGGAAAAATGTCATGATTTCCTCAATGGAAAAACGGTTGGTCTTGGCGTGTTGAAACGGGTTGTTTCGTTCCGTTCGCCGTTCGACATCCCCTGGTTCGCGAAGCCAAACAAGAGCTCAGTATCCCGTTGAAGTTCTCTCGCGGCAAGCATCGATGCAAACTTCTTTTCGCCGTCAAAAATGGTCAACAGGGTCAAAAAATGCCGATTTTCCCGCAAAAACCGCGATCGGATTGCGGAAAGGAAGATCCGTTCCCGCGCGAGAATGCCCCGCCGCGAACAGTGACATAGGAGTGTCACGCGCGCGGACCAGCTTGCGTCACGCAATGTGGTTGCGCGCGGCGGGGAGCGCGCCGTCGCCAATGATTTCCGGTGTTTTTCCCGAAATAGTCGCGAAATATCCGTTGATTCGCCGCGAATGAACTTCTAACATCTAGCCCCGTTAGTGGTAATCTTACTGGTTTAACCGCAAGGAGTGCAGAAGCCACCATGTCTAAAGCATCGTCAGCTCCGAAGTCCGCGACGAAGTCCGAGATCCTGGCGAACCTCTCGGAGGCCACTGGCCTTTCCAAAAAGGACGTTCAGGGCGTCTTCGATGCCCTCAGCGGCCTCGTCAAACGCGAGTTGAGCAAGAAGGGGCCGGGCGTCTTTACGATCCCGGGATTGCTCAAGCTTCGCGTCGTTCGCAAGCCGGCCACCAAGGCCCGCAAGGGAATCAACCCCTTCACCAAGGAAGAGACCGTCTTCAAGGCCCGTCCAGCGCGCAACATCGTCAAGGCGAGCGCGCTCAAGGCCCTCAAGGACATGGTTTCCTAATTCCCTTCCGCACGGCGGAGCATGCTCCGCCGGGCGAGGACGGAATCAAGCCCGCCACGACCTACGACATTCGAGCCGCCGTCTCGCGACGGTGCTCGAGCGGCTGTAGGTCGTGAGCGCAGGCGAGCCCGGCGAAGCGGTATTGGCGGTATTGAGCCGCTGGGTGACTCCTTTCACATGGCGTCGCCGGCGCCCACTTCAAGTCGGCGGAAAAATTTCGAATTTTCCTTTCTTGCCGCTCGACTTTCCTCGCTAGATTCAGGCTTCCAGGATCGGAGCCACATTCGAAGAATCAACCGATGGCCTCGAACGTGTATTTTCGTCGCGGCGGGCGCGCGTGACATCCTCCGCGGCATACCGTTCATTTCGTTCGTAGGAGCGGGCCCATGCAGGATCAACTTCCCAGGTCGACCACCCGAGCATTGGAAACTCCGGTGGGGAATGCCTTGGGCATGAGCAACCGCTGGCAGCAAGGCCAGTATTGCGCCATTTTCACCAAAGTGGGAATCGTCGCGTGCGCCATGTACGACATTCCCACCTGCGAGGAATTCAATTACGCCATCGCCATGGCGAAAGGGACTCCGAAGAATCCGCTAGCGGAGCCCGAGGATCTTTACAACGCCAAGATCGTCAAGTTGACCAAACGAGCGCGCGACATGGGAATTCGCGAGGGGATGACCGGCCTGGAGGCTCTCAAGATCTTGCTGGACCAAGAATCTGCCCAAACGGCGTGAAAAACTGAACCGATGATGCTCCGAGGGAGAACTGGACCGATGAAAATTGGGATGAATTTGCTCTTGTACACCACGGCTCCGGATGAGTCGATCTTTCCGGTGGCGGAGAAGCTCAAGGGAATGGGATATGACGGCCTGGAATGGCCCTTGTTTGAAGCCAACACGAAGATGGCAGAAAAGATTCGCGCCTTCAACGCCAAGACCGGGCTGGACGCCACCACCATCTGCGTGCTCGGCGAGGGCGCCAATCCGGTGAGCGACGACAAGGGAGAACGGGACGCCGCCCTCGCCGCCTTGCGCGAGCGGATCGAGGTGTCCGAGATCCTGGGCTCGAAACTTCTTTGCGGGCCGGTGGTGCAAACCCTCGGTCACTTCACGGGAAAAGGTCCGACGCCGACCGAATGGTCCCGTTGCGTCGACTTTCTCCGGTCCGCCGGCGACATCGCGGCCAAGCGTGACGTGACGCTGGTGATTGAATATCTCAACCGTTTCGAAATCTACATGCTCAACACGGCCGCGGACGCGGAACGAATGTGCGCCGACGTCGATCATCCCCACGTGAAGATGATGGTCGATTCCTTCCATGGGAACATCGAGGAGCACAACCTCTACGAAGCGGTAATGGCGGGCAAGAAGCGCCTGGGGCACGTCCACATTTCCGAGAACGATCGGGGCATCCCAGGTCGCAATCAGAGCATTCAGTGGGATGACTTCTTCCGCGGCATCAAGGACTCCGGCTACAACGGTTGGCTCACCATCGAAGCCTTTAGCCAGTTCTTGCCCGACCTTGCCGCCGCGGCAAAAATCTGGCGACGCATCTTCGACGATCCGGACGATGTCTGCAGGGACGGCATCGCGTTCATTCGCGGCATGATGAAGAAGCACGGCATTGCTTAAACATCGCGAGACCGGCAAGGATGACTTGGTGACGAAGGTTTCCCCGTCGCCTAGAGAACTTTCACGTTCGGTTGGGAGGGAAATGCAAACGGGCCGAGTGGGTCGATGGCGACCCGCTCGGCCCGTTGGACCCATTCGAGGAAGGACGGGAAACAGCGTCAGACCACCGTGTCCAGCACGGCGGACGCTGAAGCCAACTGCGAATCCTGGACGCCTTGGGCAACGGCAAGCTTCGTGATCTTGGTCGCGAGATCCGTTTGCGCCTTCGTGCCGTCGGCAACCACGTCGTTGAGTCGGTCAATCAGCGCGAAGATCTGGGAGTTGGCGGCTCCCACGGAACCAACGCTCGACATCGCTCGAACCCTCCGCCCGTTTCGTCACCATTCTGGACGGGCAGCCAAACATGCTCCACCGATAAAATATAGATCATGAATCGACTTCAAGTCGCCCGTTCGCGATTACGGTCCATTCGCGGATATCCCGAATCGTTTCCCGCGGCGAATTTTCCCAGCCCGAGCGAAGTGGCCGACAACGTTTTGATCTCAAGCGGAAGGCTCGCGAACGTTGAACTCGAGCTTCCATTTGCGTTTGCCGTCGCGGCTTTGGCACCAGAGTTCGAGCGTGCCGACCTCGGTGACTTTTCCATGCAGGCGGACCGGAATGGCTTGCCCCGCGTCCCCATCGGCCTCGAGCGTTGTTTCCAAGGGTGCAAGTTCTTCGATGGTCTCTTCCCAATCCTCGACGAAGGTGCCGACGGCATCTCCGCGGCGCTGGCTCGAACCGAGAAAGCGGAAGACCGCAGGCGCGCCGACCACGAGCCCGAACTCGCGCTGCGCCAACTCGACTTCCGAACCCTCCTCGGTCCCTTGAGGGACGATGCAAAGTGCCTTAATGGGGGGCGCGAAGCCCGGCACGGCGGGCATGGCGGACTCGACGCCAATGTAATACGACCGGGCAACGCCACCTCGAATCCGCACGCCTTTTCCACGACGAACCAGGCCATAATAGGCGGCACCATGGGCCACGGATCGATCGAGGTCGGCGGCGGGAAGTTCTCGGATCGATCCGTCCGATCCCTTGCCCGGCCAGCCGCGCAAGACTTCGAGCACGCGATCGCGAAGCACGGACGCTTGAAACACGCCGCCGTTGAAAAGCACGCACGTCGGCAAGGCCACCCCTTGGCTCGAGGTAAACTCCGAGATCGCCGACGAGTGCCGGCCGAGAAAAGCGCTCAAGTGTTTCGTGATTGCAGGGTCGGTGGCATACGAGAGCCCTAATTCCTGCAACCCCACCCGTTGCTCCTGCCGGGGTTCGCTACCCCAATCGACGCGGGGAAAGAACCCGTCAACGAGCACGCGCTCCACTTCGGTTCGCTCCAGATCCGCCTTCACCGTGCCACCGATAACCTTTCGCCCCTTGCCCAACAGCGTGACCGGTCGCGAGGTTACCTTGGAATCGCGGAAGAGTTGTTCCTTGGCGTGCCTGCAGGCGTGCCAGAGCCCGAGCATCTGCGTGGAATCGATTTTATTTCCCTTCTCGCGCAGCGATTGAGCAATGCCATGGGCGAGCGTGAGGTCCATGTTGTCCCCTCCCAGGAGCAGGTGATCGCCGACCGCGATACGATCGAGCGTTAGATCGCCGTTCTCCTCGCCGACGCCAATGAGCGTGAGGTCGGTCGTGCCTCCGCCGACGTCCACCACCAACGCGACGTCACCGGGGCGGACTTGCTTTCGCCACTCGTCGCCAGCCTGATGCAGCCAGGAGTAGAACGCCGCCTGAGGCTCCTCGAAAAGTGTCACGCGGGAGAGACCGGCGAGTTTCGCGCCCTCCATGGTAAGTTCGCGCGCCACCGCGTCGAACGAGGCAGGCACCGTCAAGATGATATCTTGGCTCTCCAGTCGGCTGGCCTTGTCTCGGCCGGCGATCTGATGATTCCATGCGTCTCGAAGGTGTTCGAGCAGGCGAACCGCGGCATCCAAGGGGGAGATCTTTTTGAAATCGGCTTCCGCCATCCACGGAAGGATCTTTCCCTTACGATCGACTCCAGGATGGCAGAGCCAACTCTTCGAGGAAGAAACGAGGCGTGTCGGTACCTGCGAGCCATGATCGCGCGCATACCGACCGACCGCGAAGTGGGGATCCTTCGCCCAAGGGAGTTGTAGTTGCCCCGGCGTCGATTCCCCTTCCGCGGGCAAGTACAGAAATGAGGGGAGAAGGAAATCTTCGCCGACTTCCCCCGCCTTGACCACCTGCGAAATGCTGAAGGAGCAAATGCTGACGGGAACATCGTCCGCAAGCGAAGAGGTGTCGATGTAACTCAGCGCGCAGTTGGTCGTTCCAAGGTCGAGGCCCACGACATAGCGGCTAGACTCACTCACGGAATTTCCACCTCCGCGGGGGCAATGAGCAAAGGATCGGAACCGGTGACGGCGGGAGGTAAGTCGACGCGAGTGGCGCGCCAGCCGCGATGCGCCAGCGTCCCGTGGAACGGAGGGCTGCCCGCGACCTTGCCCGTCAATCGAATGGAGGAGGGGTCGAAGCCGACGGGTACTTCCACTTTGCTTTCCTCCGGCTTGTCAATGACCGGACCGAGTTCGACGTATCGGGTGAGCGCTTTACGGCAATCACGATGAATGTCGCGTACCGCTGCGCCGATCTGGTCGTCCCCGTAGCTGTCGATCTCTTCCGTGAGAAAGTCGAGCAAGCGTCCATCGCGCTGCAGGATCGCCAGGAGTCGCAAGGATTCCCCGGACGGCTTCTTTTCTTCAATCGCCGGCGGCATCAACACCGGCGTGACTCGCTCGGCAAAGGTCGAGTCCGTGAGCGCTTTGAAAAAACAACGAAATGCCAGCCCCAGCCCCATGCCTTCGGCTCCCTTCTCCCTTCGGTGGCAACGCTTCCATTGGATGGAAACGTCTTTATAGCGATATGCTGCTCATTGCCAGCCATGGCGACAATGAGAACAGGGATTTTTCGTACAGGTATCCGTGATCCGAATGGCGCCAGCCTTTCCTTCGAGCTCCGCAAGAAAATCTTGGATTTTTCATTACTGCAAGACCTTACGTCAAAACGTCCCGTTGCATTGGACGGTCTCGTACGGTAGAAGCGACGTGACTTCGCGCTCCCCGATTATTACCGCGACGTGATTCCCCGCCTTCGCCCACACGGAACGAGGTAAACGATTGCTGGTACTTGTGTTACAGATGATTTTCTGGGGCGGTTCTCCGACGGTCGCACCCCGCGAACCGGCGATCGATAGCGCTATTCAAAAGGCTTCTTTTCAGCATTCCATTACCAGTGTTGCCCCAGCCCCCCCAACCCCCTCCGTTCGAATTACCGACGTGGTCCCCGTGGCCGCGCCTCGGCAGGAGGAGACCTTTGAAGAACTCGAAGAGTTTTTCGAGCTCGACGAGTTCGCCGACGACAGGCATGGTGGGCCCATTCGAACCTTGTTTCTGGAGACATTCCGGCCAACCCACCCGTCGGAAGAATTGGCCCTGACGAACGGAGCGATTTTGAGTCGGCAGCCGATCCTTGGGAGCGGCGACTCTGAAGTACGCGTCATCGAAGTCCCCAAAAGCGTGATTTCCGTGATGATGGGGCCCGTGCGCGAAGCAAATCTACTGTTGCCCAAGCGGCTGGATCCCTTCAACGACGCCGCCTTGGCGATTGATTCAAACGAGTTGGTTCCCACCGACGCGGTCCCGGAGATCAAAGCCAAGGAACCTTTTAATCTCGCCAAACAGCGGGAATTGCTCGGCATCAGCCTCGCCTCCCGGCAGAACGTTCCGGAGAAAGACGCCAAGTGGAAGTTCTTTGCGGAGGCGGGAGGTTCTTTCCGTCAGGGCAATACCTCGAATACGAACATTCACAGCTTATTGCGCACCGAAAGACACTCCATCAATGCCGACATCATGGGGCGCATCGGCGTCACCTACAACCGAAACGGCGATGACGACACCAACCGGAACATACTTGGCGAAGGACTTATCGACCGGAACTTGCGCGGACGGTGGGTCTTGT
This sequence comes from Planctomycetota bacterium, assembly GCA_046350335.1. Lineage (GTDB taxonomy): Bacteria > Planctomycetota > Planctomycetia > Kolteriales > Kolteriaceae > JAXMAQ01. The sequence goes on along the minus strand of JAXMAQ010000051.1, from coordinate 27,492 downwards.
ATGGTCGAGAAAACTTGGAATATGACGAGGTTCGGCTCATCAATATTCGAACCGTGACCTCTTCCGGGCTCGGCTTCAAGTTCATTAACCGCCTGACCAGTCGGCTGATCGTTAGAACCGGGCCGACCATCTCGTACATTTCTTACGCGCCATCGGCGGACACGGCGGCGAACATGCGAAGTGGTTGGCTGCTTGAATCCGACTATCGGAGACTCTTGGGGGAATCGGCCCGCGTGGAATGGACATGCTCCGCGTTCCCGGACTTCGCGAGCGAGCAAGAGTTCCGAATCCGCAACGAGGCGGCGCTACTCTTTCCCATCGGAGGAAAGCAAAGTCCTTGGAATTGGAAACTCGGCGTTCGGCACGACTATCAGGTCAACCCGGTCGACAACACGCGGGCGAGCGACGTGGAAGGTTATTTCTCCATCGCGTACACGAAGTAAAGATCCCAATTCCTGGGAGCCCCGTCGATCATTGCGGGCTTCTGCCGCCACTTGATCCTTCCGCTTCGTGCTTTGCCGATCATCGGTCGGTCGCACTCGACGAACGCGTTTTCGTCGAAGTTTCGGGCGCGCGGGTATCAATGGCAAAGAGTTCGCTTCGACTGGAAACGAAGAGTGTTCCATTGGCGAATGCCGGCGTGCCGTAGACTGCGCCCCCAAGGTTGGTTTCGAAGAGTGGTTCGAGTTTTCTGCCGGATTTCAAGACGGCCAAATCGCCGTCTTCGTCCCCGATCACCAACTTGCCGTCGACTACGAACGGAGACCCCCAGGTGGACGCGAGCAGGTCGGCGATCCAAAGTTTCTCACCCGTTTTCAGGTCGAGACAGTGAACGAAGCCGGCGATGTCCGCCGCGTAAACCAGACCATCCACGACCGCGACAGTCGAGAGCGTGCGGCGAAAAATCGGCTGTTCCTCCCCGTCTTCCCCGCCGTAATGCCACAGGATGCCGGAGTCGGTGATGTCGCCGGTCCGAGTCGCGTCGATCCGGTAGAGGTGCCCCGTTCCCTCTCCCTGTTCCGGGTCCCGACCGACACCAAGGATAACGCTGTTGTCGAAGAAAACAGGAGTCGCGACCACGGCGTTTCGGCTATCGCGATCCTCGCCGACGTATCGCGGCGCGTTGAGATTACATTTCCAAAGATGCGCGCCGGTTTTGGGGTCGAGTGCGTAAATCCAGCCGTCCCCGCCGGGAAAAAAGAGCTGCGGTTTTCCCGCGACGATTCCCGCCGCCGGTGAACCCCATTGGCCATCGATGATGTTTTCCCCAGGCGAATGGTCCTTCCAAACCACTTGACCCGACTCTTTCGCGACGCCGAGGAAAGAGGGAGCGAGAGGGGACGGAATCGATTGCTTGTCTTCGCTTTTTCCGTTCGACGTCACCACGTAAACCATGTCATCGATCACGAGTGGTGAACTGTTCGCCAGGTTCTGGGGAAAGACGCCGAGCGTTTCGATCATGTCCAAGATCCAGACGATGTCGGCATCCTCTTGGTCTTGATGAACTTCGTCCCGTACCAATCCGTCATTCTCGCCATCCTGGAATCCCTCGGTGTCGATGCACAGCAGTTCCGCGCGATTCGAGACGACCCAGAGTCGATCCCCCAGCACGCACGGCGTCGACGCGATCCCCACTTCCGGCCAGTCGTTGGCGCGCCCTTGCTTGAGCTTATCCCGAGTCAGTTGCCAGAGAAAACGTCCTGTCCGGGAGTCAAAGGCGAGCAAGCAGCCTCTGTCCCCCTTGATTGCCGGTCGGTGCTTGCCGCCGTTGTTGGTGCCGATAAATACCTTTTCCCCCGCGACCACGGGGTTTCCATAGGTCTCCGATCCCAGTCTCGCCGTCCAAAGGATCCCTCGTTTGGTGTCGGTATCGAAATCGATGTGCACGCTACCTACCGGGGAAACCATGTTTCGCGCGGCAGTCCGTCCCCACATCGGCCAATCGTTGTCGAGTTCGTCGGCAAGCAGTGTCGAGGTCCCATCCCCCAAGAGACAAAGAAGAAGGAGCAAGAGGTGGTTGCATTGAAAGCGTCGAGAACCATGAACCAACGACATGCGTCTACCTCGATTTTTTCAGCGAAAGCGGGTCCGTTATGCGTAAAGGTTTTTACCTGCTCGCGTGGGATCGTCGGGATTCCGGTCCCTTAGAACCCAAGCGACTCGCCGAGGATTATGGCGAATCCGCGGACGTTTCGCAAAGTCTAGACGTCGACGCGCGTTGGACGAGCGAATGCTTGCCCGGGCGGAAAGGGGTCGGTATCATGCCAAAAACGTGAAGTGGTTCGATTTCGATCCTTAGGAGTCTGTTGAACAAATCAAACCCGGCACGCCGGGAATGATCCACTGTGCCTTGTGTCCGCGCTTGATAACACCCAATGGATAGTGGACGAATCGGCGGTATCGCGATTTCTCAACAGGCAGTTAGGCCCAAGACCGGCGAGCCGATCCTTTCGGGGATCGCTTGTTCACGCGTCGGACGCGGGAACCCCGGCCAAGGAAGTGGGACCACGGAAAGATTCACCGCATGGATTCTTCCAAATATCCGCGTCCGGCTTTTAAGGGCGGACGAATGGCCTTAGGACCCCGAGAGTACCACGCATGAATGCACGATCATCCTTCGGTAAGCCCCTTTTCGCCGGCCTCGTTTTACTCGTTTCGGTCTCTACCGTTTGGGGCGCGGTCCCAAAAATCGAAGGCGATCCCATGGATTGGCCCAATTGGCGTGGACCGGAACACAACGGCATGTCGCGCGAGGTCGGGCTCGTCGATTCATGGTCCCCGGACGGAGAAAACCTCCTTTGGAAAAACGAAGAGCTCGGAGGGCGATCCACCCCCATCGTGATGCGTGGCAAGCTCTACAACATCGTCTCCGCGGACCCAGGAACCCCCATCGAAGGTGAAAAAGTCGTTTGTGTCGATGCCGCCACCGGAAAAAAGATCTGGGAGAACAAGTTCAAGGTCTTCAACTCCGACGTCCCCGCGGAAAGAGTTGGCTGGTCCAGCGTCGTTGGCGATCCGGAAACCGGAAATGTCTATGCGCAGGGAGTCTGTGGGCTGTTCCTTTGCCTTGATGGTGAGACCGGAAAGACGATTTGGTCCCGTTCCCTAACGGAAGAATACGGCTTGTTGACAACGTACGGCGGACGAACGAATGTTCCCGTTGTCTTCGACGACCTGGTGATCATCAGCGGCGTCATGATCGGCTGGGGGGAACACGCGCGGCCCAATCATCGCTACATCGCGTTTGACAAAAAAGACGGAACCCCGGTCTGGTTCAACGCGACGCGGCCGCTGCCGGACGACACCACTTACAGCACGCCCGTTCTCGCCATCGTCAACGGCGAAGCGCAATTGATCGGCGGAACCGGCGATGGAAACATCTATTCGATCCAACCCAGAACTGGAAAGATCCTCTGGAATTACACGCTATCGCTCCGCGGATTGAACGTTACTCCGCTCGTGGTTGGCAACACCGTTTACGTGAGCCAAAGTGAGGAAAACCCGGATGCCGCCACCATGGGCGCCTTCGTCGCGATCGACGCCACCGGCCAAGGCGACGTCACCAAATCCAAGGAGGTCTGGCGTGAAAAGGAACTGATGATCGGCAAGAGTTCTCCCGTCATTGTGAACGGCTTGATCTATTCGATCGACGATGGCGGAGGAATCTTCGTCATCGACTCCAAGACGGGCAAGGTCATCAAAAAGCAAAAGCTCGGCACGATGATGCGTTCGAGCCCTTTGTACGCGGACGGAAAAATCTACACTTGCGACGCCACGGGGCGTTGGTACATCCTCAAGCCAACCCCAAAGGGGTTCGACGTCATCCACAAGCTTCGGCTCCGTAGCGAGAGCCACGGCTCGCCGATCGTTTCTCATGGCCGCATCTATATCCCGATGCTTGACGCGATGTATTGCATCGGCAAATCGGATGCGAAGCCAAGCGTCTCCGGGGCGCCCGATTTCGCCGAGGAAGCGCCGGTGTCCGCGGACCCGAAGCCGGCCCAGCTACAAATCGTCCCGGTGGAAGCTCTGCTCAAGCCCGGTCAGCAGCAAAAGTTCGTGGCGCGACTCTTCAACTCGAAAGGGCAGTTCGTCGGCAACGCCGACAAGGTCAAGTTCACCACGGATGCCAAGGCGCCCATTCAAAAGGAAGACAAATCCGACGGCGTGCCCGGCCTGGTCCTTGGTGCCGCCAAGGATCAAAAAGCACACCAAGGAATCACCATCACCGCGGAAGCCGAGGGCTTGAAGTCGACCGCTCGGGCCAGACTGTTCCCGGACCTTCCCTGGAAGTTTGATTTTGCGGACGGAAACGTGCCGCTTCCCTGGGTCGGCGCGCGTTACCGTCACGTGGTTCGTGATCTCAACGGGGAAAAGGTGATGGTAAAGGTCACCACGATTCCGAAAGGTACTCGTAGCATCGCCTCTTTCGGCCCGGTCGACCTTCACGATTACACGATCCAGGCGGATGTTCGGGGGCAATCGGTGGGTGGAAAACTGCCCGACATCGGCCTGACCGCCCAGCGGTACACGCTCGAGCTCATGGGGGCGAGCCAACAATTGCGCATTCTCGATTGGCCGCCGGTCCTTCGCAACGTGAAATCGATTCCCTACGCTTGGAAGCCGGACGTCTGGTACACGATGAAGCTTCGCGCATCGAACGAGAACGGCAAGGCCGTGCTCAAGGGAAAGATCTGGGAACGGAATACCCCCGAGCCGAGCGAATGGACGCTCGAAGTCGTCGACGAACTCCCAAGCACTGAGGGAAGTCCCGGACTTTATGGCAATGCCAAGGACGCCGAAATCTACCTGGACAACATCAGCGTGACCAAAAACTGACCTGTTACAACTCCCAATAGCAACTAAGGCGATCGCCCAGCCATGGCGCGGAAGGATTGACATGAAATTGACATGCGGATTTCGAGGAATTCTCACCATCGCGTTCGTCGCGAGCACGATTCCTTCTATGGTCGCGGCCGATTCCTTCGATCCGACGAAGGAAGTTACGGCGGCGATCGCCAAGATGAAAGTCAAGCCGAAGGATTGGCCGCAATGGGGAGGCAACACTTTCCGAAACAATACTCCGGAAGGGAAAGGGATCCCCACCAAATGGGATGTCGACAGCAACGAAAACATTAAATGGTCCGCCCAGGTTGGCTCTCAAACCTACGGCAATCCGGTGGTTGCCAACGGCAAGGTGTACATCGGCACCAACAACGGCGCCGGTTACATCGAGCGCTATCCCGCGAAGGTGGACCTGGGTTGCCTGCTTTGCTTTGATGAAGCGACCGGTAAGTTCCTTTGGCAGCACTCCAGCGAAAAGCTCCCCACCGGCCGCGTCCACGACTGGCCGCTGCAGGGGATTTGCTGTGCGCCCTATGTCGATGGCGACCGGCTTTGGTTCGTGACCAGCCGAGGCGAGGTTCTCTGTTTGGATCCCGAAGGATTCGCCGACGGCGAGAATGACGGCGTCCAGGACGAGAAGGTCAAGGGGGACAAGGAAGCGGACGTCATTTGGCGACTAGACATGATGAAGGACTTGGGAATCTCCCAGCACAACATGTGCAGTTGCTCCTTGACCTGCCTGGGGGACCGCCTTTACGTCGTCACCGGCAACGGCGTGGACGAAGGGCATATCAATATCCCTGCCCCCAACGCGCCAAGCTTCATCGTCATCGATAAGAACGATGGCAAGGTCATCTGGACCGACAAATCTCCCGGAACCAACATACTTCACGGGCAATGGTCCTCGCCGGCGATCGCCAATCTTGGCGGGGTCACGCAGGTCCTTTTTCCTGGCGGCGATGGTTGGCTTTACAGTTTCAAAGCGGATGGCGATAAACCCGAACTTCTTTGGAAGTTCGACTGCAATCCCAAGGAATCCAAGTATCTGCTCGGCGGGAAAGCGGATCGCAACCACTTGATCGCGACCCCCTGCATCTATGACGGCAAGGTCTATATCGGCGTTGGCGAAGACCCGGAACATGGTGAAGGGATCGGGCACTTCTATTGCATTGATCCGACCAAGCGAGGGGACGTAAGCCCCGAACTGGTCTTCAATGAGAAGGATCCCAACAAGCCGATCGCGGCCAAACGCATTCAGGCCTGCGAGCCGAAACTCGGCGACTTCGTCAAACCGAATCCCAACTCCGCCGTCGTTTGGCACTTCAGCACCCAGGACGCCAACGGCGACGGCAAGATCGACTATGAAGAGGAAATGCACCGCACCTGCGGGACGGCGGCAATCAAGGACGATCTGTTATACGTCGCCGACTTCAGCGGACTTTTTCACTGCTTGGATGCGAAGACCGGCAAGCAGCATTGGTGTTATGACATGCTGGCGGCGGCATGGAGTTCCCCCCTTATCGTTGACGGCCACGTTTACATCGGCGACGAAGATGGGGATGTCGTCGTCCTCGAACATTCTCCGAACATGAAGGTTGTCAGTGAAATCAACATGGGGAACTCGGTCTATACCACGCCGGTAGTGGCCAATGACACTTTGTACATTGCGAACCGGACCCACCTGTTCGCGATCAAAAAGCCCTCGGAATGAGTGCTTGATGAAATCGACGGCTCCTTTTTACAAGCCACGCGAAGTCCGCCGGACGGCACGAACGTCGGGCGGACTTTCTTTTCTTACTCTTGCGATCCTCGTGTCGTTCACGTCCCGAGCCAGCGCATGCCCCTTCTGCGCCCGAATGGGGAAGACCTTGCTCGACGAGGTTCGCGAAGCGGAAGTGGTGGTCGACGGGCGGCTCGAGGACGCCAAACCGGATGCCTTGGGGCAGCCGGGCTCGACCAAACTCGTCCCGCTTAGCGTGATTAAATCGCCCGGCCGCGTGGCGAGTCAGCAGTCGTTCACGCTCGATCGTTATCTCCCCTCCACGGGCACCCGCGGCCGGCGCCGGCTCGTCTTCGGACAGTGGCTCGAGGGATTCGTCGATCCGTATCGGACCATTGTCGTCGAGAACGATCTGCTGACGAACTATCTGGCCGATTCGCTGGCGCGCGCGGACCGCGAGGCGGGGGATAAATATGCGTTCTTTTTCCAGTATCTGGAACATGCGGACCCAACGTTGGCTGAGGATGCTTACAAGGAGTTCGCCAAGGCGACCTACGCGGACGTTGCGAAAGGTGCTAAGGGTTATGACGCCGACAAACTCCGCGCCTGGCTCTCGGAAGAGGCCACGCCTAGCTATCGCATAGGACTGTACGGCTTGTTGCTCGGCCTTTGCGGCAAGGAGGTCGATCGCATGTTTCTTCACGATTTGTTGGAGAAGCCGTCCGATCGTCTTCTTTACGGAATCGACGGCGTGTTGGCGGGATATTGTTTGCTCGACGCCAAAGGTGGGCCCGACAAAGTCATGGACCTGCTTGCGGACGCCAATCAGCCATTCAAGCTTCGATACTCCGCCATGAGCGCTACGCGATTTCTACTCACTGATTTTCCCGACGCGGACCGAGATCGACTTCTAGGGAGGTTGCTCGATGCCGTTCAGGTCGTGGACACCGCCGACATAGTCATTGACGAACTTCGGCGGCAAGGGCATGCGGCCGCATGGAAAAAGCTGGAACCGCTCGGCCGGGAGAAGGCGTACGCCAACACCGTCATTCAACGTTCTCTCCTCCGCTTCGCGCTAAGCTTTCCGGACATCGACGCCAAGCCGTTTCTCGAAAACATTGAAGCCCAACATCCAGGTTGGGTGGCGGAAGAGCGGCAGAATCTCGAATTCGAACGAGACGTCGCTCGGCAATTCTCCGCCCCCGGGGAACGATAGCTTCCTGGTCAATTCACACCGAATGCCTTTGTTCGCTTCGAAGCCGCGACCCTAATCCAAACGACTCGATGGCATCGGGGGGGTGGAGTTTTGCGGGAGGCGAGTCCAAGTTCTTGAACGACATTCCGCGATTCCCTTCAGAAGACTCTTGGGTGTGCTCGACTCTAAAGGGATGGGCCTCTTTCGGATCCCGTGTGTTGAAACGTCAAACCAGGTGTTATCGCTTGGTTATGAACTTGGACAACCACAGATGAGCCAAATGGTCGCGGATACCGTCAGCGAATCGGACAGCTTGGAGCGTCGGCACTTCGAACGTAGCGAGGTGCCGCTCGCCGCTTCGGTAGCGTGGATCCGCAAGAGGCACCGGCTCTATCCGACTCACGTAGTCGACGTTTCGTTAGGCGGTTTGGGAATGATTCTCAAGCAGTGCCCACCGGTCTCCCTGGGAGAAGTGCTCACCCTGGAATGGCTTCGTGCCACCAACGAGACATTCGTCGCGCGGGTTCGTTCCATACGCTCCCTCGACTTGGACCGTTGGCGAATTGGCGTGGAATGGAGCGACTGAGCGGCAAAGATTCCCACCCCTCGGAGCAAGTTCCCCTATCCCGGCTGACGTTACTGAAAAACAGCGGATATTTGGCCTCGCATTTGTCGTCAACTCTTCTGGAACTCCGATCCACCAGTAGATCAAGCGAACCATTGTTCCCGGATCGATGGTCAATCGTTGCGACGCGCTCTCGCGTCGGGTAAGAACGTCTGGTAGGATGTCGACGTCTTAATGGCCATGCAGAAATGCCGTGCCCCGGAGCGCTTTGCACCAAGGCCCTCCAAGTGATTGGGCCGGATAATGCGACATTCCTTTTCTGATGCTCAATTTCTCCACGGTAGGGAGCCAGGTCGATGGCTTGGAATACATTGGAACGGAAATCGCCAGCAGACCTCTTGGAACGGGAAGAGACCGCGTTGCTCGCGCGCGACCTGCCGTCGGGTCGACGGGTCGTTATCGACTTGGCGAACGGGGAGGAGCATATCGACCTGTATTCTCCTCGGGGAGAAATGGAAGTCCGCATCACCTTGGGTGAATCGGGTCCCACGGTGAGCCTTCGGGGCGCCCGGCTTGAGATGGAGGCGATCGAAAAACTCGCCATACGTTGCAAGGAATTAGCGATCATCGCGGACGAAGGCGCATCGTTACGAACGGGTGGCGTGCTTCGTTTTGAAGGGGACGAGGTTCGCTTCAAGAGCATCAAGGACATTCATCTCAACGGAACCTTCATCCGACTCAATTGCCCTCCCAACGTGGAGCGGGTGCTGGATCCCCCGCCACATCAAGGTCCGTGATTCTTGGCGGCGTTCCCGAGAGTATTGTCCAGCCAGTCCGCCAAATGCGACATGCGCGATTTCATGGCATCGTAACCATGTCCCGTTTTTTCCATGACGAGCAATTCACAAGGCACGCCCGCTTCCCTTAACACGCCATGTAGCTTTTCCGATTGTTGGAAGGGAACCAAGAGATCGTTGGTTCCGTGAATGATGAGAAACGGCGGCAACGCATCATGGGCGATCCGGGCGGGGCAGACGTTCGCGAGCGCCGCAAATTGCTCGTCCGCGGACAATCGCGCGCGTTGCTTTTCGTTCATGGCCAGGTTTTGCACCATCGGCGGCACGGACTGCACGTTGTCGACGTCAAACTTTCGGGTGCCCCAGTCGAGAAAATCGGTCGGTGGAAAGAAAACGCCAACGGCGGCAACGGAGCCCTTGTCCTCCGTGCCGGCCGCCGCGGTCATGACGGCGAGGCAGGCGAGATGCCCCCCCGCCGAGGCCCCAATCAGACCAAGTCGCTCCGGATCCACCTGATAATCCTTGGCATGCTCCTTGACCCAGCGAATTCCTTGTTGAACATGGGTTACCATTTCCGGAATGACGAAACGGGGCTGCGAGCCGGGCCGAATGGCGAAGACCGTAAAGCCGCGTCGACAAAGCGTGTCGAAAACGCCGGCGTACTTGTGCCGATCGATTCTTTGTCGGGTGGAAAAGTAGCTGCCGCTGACGACATCAATTATGCCTAACCCATTCTTTGGGCCCGTGGGGACGAAGACGTCCATGACCAATCCGACGCCATGCGATTCCCCGTAAACCACGTTCTGGCGTTGTTCGAAGAGCGGTTTCGCCTGCGAGGGTTCCGCCGCAAGCACCCCAGCCACAAATACCAACATGGACAACATCCGTCGATGCTCCCGAACCGAGGACCATTTGGGAAACTATTCGTGACGCCAAAGGGGACGATCGTGAAATCGAAGGAGCGGTCACGGAGCGGCGCCCGTCTCCTGCTTCACGGTCGCCAATTGTCGCGAGCCTTTCACGTGCAGCGTGATCGAGGGGGAACATTGGTTCCCCTCGACGCGGGCGACGGCATGAAAGGGACGGCTGGTTTCAGGCACCCAGTTCCGCGCGTTCAGGAAGAAGGTGCGCTCCGTTTGGTTCTCGGGAATGAGGATGCCGTTGAGGCCGATGTTGTCGACGATCACGCCGTGGGGAAGATTGTTGACGTCGAAGCTGATCCGGTCGTTGAAGCCGTTGCGTTCGACTTTCATACGGACGGCGACGGTCCCACCGGGCGCGATCGTCACCTCCTCGGGCTCGAGGCGGACGATTACTTTCGGTTTGTCCGCGAGTTTGATGGTTCCCAAGGAGTTGACTTCCTTCGCGATAGTCGCGCCAGACACCTGTGCCGTCGCGATGACTTTGGTCCTCGCCTGATTCTCCGCGGTGGGCGCCACGGCTCCCGGCTGCGCGAAAACAACTCCTTGAGCCTCCACGTGACCCGATTCGATGACGATCGGCGTCGTAACGGAAAAGCCGGGGGGCAGGCCGGTGACGTCCACCTGTATGGGGCCGTCAAAACCGTCGACACGGTCGGCGATCAGGGTGAATTCCTTGCCACTCTCCGCGTGAATCACCGGATTCTCGCCCGCCAGGCGAACGGAGAAATCCGGTCGCGGTCGATCGATCTTGAGTCGATACGCGAAAGAGGCCCCTCCTTGGCCACCAACATCGATCACTTTTGCGAGATAGTCACCATCCGCCGGGGCAGTGAACGTCACGCGGGAATCGCTCCCCAACTTCCGATCGCCGGAGTCGTCGTTGGCGTAGTAGACCTTGAACACTGGCAGGCCATTGGGCACGAGTTCGGTGCCTGGCGGATGCGGCGTTACGATGTAGCAAGCGTCCGCCACCGCGTGGGCAGTTGCGGTCGTGTCAAAGTAGGTCCTGCGAACCCCGTTGAGCAGATAGAAAAGGAAGCCGGAGTCAGGCCCTCGCGGCATGCGGAAGATCTTGCAGACCTCTCCTCTCAGGTACAGATACTCATTGAGCTCCATCTCCTCCCAATTCTTGACCCGTGCCTCTCCTTGCACGGCGTTGATATTGCGGAACTCGATGTAGGAGTCGCGCGTCGCTTGCAGCCAAACGCGCTCGATGCGATTCCCCTTCGCGTCGAGGACCTCGATGGCGGTGTCGATGGGGGATCCGCGCCGAGCGGCGTCCGTCTCGAGTATCCACTGTTCCCCCGCCTTCGCTTGAAAACGGAACAAATCGGCGTCCACTTTCCCGTCGGCAGCGGAGGAGATCCGTCCCGCGGCGACACCCGGTACGGTAAGTGCCGTGGGCGAGTCCGGCATGTCGTTGGGCTCGGACTCGATGACCTCGGGAAGGGTTTCGATCGAAACGGAAAGTCCTTGCTTGAACCGAAGATTGGCTTGTTGATCGAGCGGGACGACGGCGTTGCCGGACGAGGGTGCCTTCAATTGAACTTTCGAATTCGCGGGAAGATTGAATCCCACGAGTTCCAAGGGCGTCTCCGAGTTCGCCGGCACGCTCAAGGGAAACACCCCGGTCACGTACGCGAAGTTCCCGACGGAGACGCGGAAGAAATGATCGTTCGAGCCAGACATTCGCAGGTCATTGATTGCGACCACATGCTTTCCGCTCATGGCGATCGACACCGCGAGGACGGGATCGGAACGGGAGCCGTCGGCGTTGTTGCTGGTTGCGAGCACCCGACCGTCGGGATCGAAGACCGTGAGCACCGGATTCAGTTTCGAGCCCAATTCTCGAGCAAGCGTTTCCAGGACGATGGTTTGTCCCGCAGCGGCTTCGAACACGAAGCGGTCGGTCTCACCCTGCTTGGCGATCGTGCCCCAAAAGCTCGCCGGGATGGCGGACTCTACCGAATGCCCTTCCATTTTTGCCGCCGTCTCTTGGATCTGTGGAATATCGTCGACGGTGATGGGGAGGTCCTTGCTCTTTCCGCCGGCGGAAGCAACGGCGACCTGGTACGTGCCTCGTGGAAGTTCATTGGCGGTCAACTCGAACCAGACTTCGTTGTCCGCGGGCGCTGGATCGCTTAAGAGTTTGCCGACGATCCTGCCGTCACTAGCGTGCAGCTCATTGACAGGCGCAAGATTCTTGCCTCGAAATCGGACCTTGGTGGGCTTGCCTCGCTCGATTCCCCGCGTCGAGAGAGCCAAGAGTTCTGGAGGAACGGGAGGCGGGACGGTGGGCTTGAGATCGGCGAGTTTGCTGCCATTGGAAACATCATAGACGGCCAAAGCGCCGTCGTGCCGACCAACGAGCAACGCCTTGCCGTCCTGACTGGTTGTCAAGGCGTCCGGCCAATCCGATTGCAGATCCAGGACCCGCTGTTCGGTCATGGTGTCCGCTTTCCAGACCTTAACCGATCGATCCTCGGCGGACGAGAACAGCCATTGTCCATCGGGCGAAAAGATCACTTTGAGAATCGGGCTTTGGTGCGCGAAGGTCGAATAGACGATTGGGTTGGACCCTTCCTTTCCGGACTCGCTAATCGTCCAAACGCGGATCCGGTTATCCACGCCACCTGCCGCGACTCGTTGGCCGTCGGGACTAAACGCGACGGTGTAGACTTCCTTGAGCGATTGGGCGAACGTGTCCAATCGCTCCCCGGTTTGGACATCCCAAAGTTTAACCGTCCGGTCGCCGCTCGAGCTCGCCAGGAACTTGCCGTTGGGGCTGAAGCAGAGATCGAAGACGGCGTCGTTGTGCCCTTTCAGGGTGCGCAATTCCTTCCCCGAATCGACATCCCAGATCTTAATATCCTTGTCATAGCCGGCGGTGGCGAGCCATTTGCCATCCGGTGACAGGACGGCGGCATACAAGCTGTCGGCGTGACCATGAAACTCCTTAAGGCGTTTCCCGTCCGCGATATTCCAAAGAATGGCTTCTCCGAAAAGGCCCGGTTCGCCCGCAGCCACGATCAATAAGGCGCCATCCTTGGAGAACTGGACCGACGTCACCGGACCGGTGTGGCCTTCCAAGGAGCGAACGATGTGGCTGTTCGATCGCTGCACCAGATGAACGAGATTGTCCCGCGCCACCGCCAGAAGGTCGTCCTTGGGAGAATGGGCGAGCGCGCGGACCGCGTGCTTCACCTCGGTCAAGGGGGAGATTTTTGGCGTTTCGAGTTTGGGAGGTTTTCCTGGTTCCGCAGGGCCCGGCGCGCCGGCGTCGATCCATCGGCGGAGTAAAGCCACTTCTTCCATGCTTGGGACCGGATTGTCCTTGGGAGGCATCTTGGGCTTCTTTTTTCCCTCGACGAGCAAAATCATCAGGCTCTCTTCGCTTTTACCCGCGACCAGAGGCGCGCCGTGCTCTCCTCCCGCCAGCATCTCGTGGTAATCGTCCATGACGAGCCCCCCTTTGGGATCGTCCGCGTTGTGGCAACCGACACAGTATTTCTGCAGTACCGGCAGCACTTTAGCGTCGTAGTCCTTGGGCGAAAAAGACTCGGCGGCTGCCGTGAGGCTTGTGAAAAGTGTCAGGATCGGCAAAGCGAGGGATAATCGTTTCATGGTGTCATCCGGCATGCGACGTTCGAGATCCGTGGCGCGCGATTAATGGTTGAACAGGAATTCCTTGCTCGAAAGAATGCTCCAAGCGACATCTTCGAACTCTTGCCTGGGATCGGCCTTGGGGTCTTCCCCCAGCACCGCCAGGAATTTCTCCTTCTCCGTCGGCGTGGCGAAACGGGACAAAGAAGCGAGGTACAACTCATCCAACAAGGCCTCGACCGGCTGCTTTTGCGCCAGCAGGCGACTGATCCGATTCTCCTTCGCCGCCAACTTCTCGTTGATCGAATCCCCATTGGCGATGTGCAACGCCTGGACCATGTTCGGTTCGTTCGTCCGTTCGCATTCACAAGTAATGACCCGGTCCGGCCGACCGAACTTTTGCAGGAAGTAGGAAGCGACTTGCGTGTCCGGTAGTTGGATGGCGCGCCAGCCTTTCGGATATCCGGGGAAGTCGTTGGGGACCTCCGTAACCGTGGAGACCGCGTCGATGAGCACCTCGGCCATCAATCGCTTGGGGTAGTAGCGGGAATAGAATCGTTTGTCGGCTTCATTGCCGGGGACCGGTACGCTGCTCCGCTGGTACGTTGCTGATTCGAGAATCGTTTTCATCAACCGTTTAAGGTCGAAGTGGTTCTCCGACAGATGCTTGCTAAGCGATTCGAGAAGTTTGGGATTGCTCGCGGGGTTCGTGAACCGAAGATCGTCGACACTTTCCACCAGGCCAACGCCGAAGAAATTCGCCCAGATGCGATTGGTGATCGCGCGCGTGAAGTACGGGTTTTCTGGTGAAGTGAGCCATTGGGCAAGGTGGACTCTGCGGTCTCCGGGCGCGTCCAGGGGAATCGCTTCTCCATCCAAAGGCTGAGGATCACGCGGTTTACCCGTCAAGGGTTGGAGAATGTCCCCGGAACTCGAAGCAAAGACCATGAAGTTGCCTTCCCCTTTCAGGTCCTTGATCCGAACCCGACCAACCAGATTGGCCATGCCGTAGTATTGGTCGTTGGTCCATTTCTCCAGAGGATGGTTATGGCAGCGAGCGCAATTGATGGACATTCCCAGGAACGCTTGCGAGATCGTCTCCGTCAGTTCGCGGGGATCTTGGTGGAGAAGGTAAAAATTCGTTGCCCCATTCTCCAGCGTGCTTCCCTGGGCCGTCACCAGGTCACGGGCTATTTCGTCCCAAGGCGTATTCGCGGCGACGTGGTTCCGTACCCAATGATAGTAAGACCACATCGCGGGTGGCGCCAAGCCTTCCGACCGGACCAGCAAGAGATCGCAGAATTTATAGGTCCAGTAATCGACGTACTCGGGGCGTGAAAGCAAGGAATCGATCAAGCGGGAGCGTTTCTCCGGCGCGGGGTCGGAGAGGAACTGCCGCGCTTCCTCCGTCGTCGGCAAGACGCCGACCGTATCCAGGAACGCACGCCGGAGAAATTCCGCGTCGGTGCAAGGGGGAGAGGGTGGCAGGTTGAGCGACTTCAGTTTTTCGAGTGTGAGTTCATCGATGAAATTGTGCTTGGGAGCGTTGACGTAGGTTTCCTCCGCGACGTTTTGGGCGTAGGGGACGGTGACGGTCGCGACGACGAGATGGTTGGCGTACCACGCCGTGATCCCGCCTTCGCCTTGTCCGACGGTCGTGACCACGCCGTTTTGCTCGATGTTGGTGACTTCGCCGTTGGCGGAAGTGTATTTTGCCCAGGGGGTCACGTCTTCGACATGCCCGTCCGAGAAATGCGCCAGAACGATCAATTGTTGGCGATCGTCCTTCTTCAAGACGACTTGTGCCGGCAGGATCTGCAACTTCGTGACCCGTGGATCATCCGGCTTGGGACCTTCGGCACCCGCCGCGATCCATTCGGCGATGACGTTATAGTCCAAGGAGCCGACGTCGAACCTTTTGCCGCCGCCATGCTGAATCGCCGCCGTTGGCTTGGTGAGAATGAGACTTCGGCCGGGGTCATGAGTAAGGATTCTCCGGCCGCGAGCCTGACGGGTCAGGACGTTATAATCCCCCTCGGCATCGTAGCCGCGAAGAGAGAGTCGGAATCCCTTCTTGCCGGCGGCGGCGCCGTGGCAGGCGCCGGAGTTACAACCCGCCTTGACGAGCACGCTCTGCACGTGATTGCGGAAGCTCCATCGAAAGGGCTGGTCCGCGGCGGTGACCGTGACCTTTACCGACGCGGACTTACCCTCCGCGTCGGCGGTGAGCATGGCTTCGCCGTTTCCCACGGGAGTGGCGACGCCATCTTTCACTTGAAAAACCTTTTCGTTGCTGCTCTTGAGAACCAGGCCGTCGCGAACCTGCCCGGAGGACGTGCCATCGATCACCTTTTCAACCACGATATGTTGGCGGGCGGTGGTTCCGTGGAGCGTGAAGTCCCCAGGGAGCACTTGAATCGTCTCTTCTCCTTGCGCGGAGCCAGTCAGCGTCCATGCGGCGAGTGCCCATAGGAACCTCTTGAAGTGATGGGAATGGGGAGCTTGCATCATGGTCGGGAAACGCTCCTAATTCGACGGCATTGCGGTGAAAACTCGACGAAGAATCTCCGAAGTCTGGCGGAAGAAGGGTGGTTTCGCGCACCCTTATTCACAACGGCGGGATCGCCTTCACCTACGGTTGGGGCTTGGCTCAACTCTTGTGCGAACAACCGCTTATCGTACACAGCGACTTTTTCATTCGCAAGAAATCTCGGCGTCAATCACAAGGGAAAAGGGGAAAAGCAACCCCGAGCCCGCGCATTCGGACTAATCGGCCGGAAATTCGGAAAGATCGGAAAAGACTTCCGTCTTCTAGTGGCTGGCGAGCGATCAAAAAATTACAATCAAAGGGAATCAACAGCAAGAGGTTGCGACGCGGCGACGCTATTCCCGAGGCGTCCGTGCCGACGTGGGTACTCGGTTCCTACCTGAAGGAAGGCTAACCCTAATGACTGTGAGCCATGGATTTCCGACGGCTTCCCGATCGGTCCCCGTTTCCGGTTGGTGGACCGCCAATGGGACCCAACCCGTCACGGGAACGGCTGCGATCGCGGCGGCGATCGGGGACATTCGTCAGCCGATTTACGTCGTGGATCGGGATGGAGAAACGGCGATCGGCCGTGGCGGTCGAGGTGTGTTCGGCGAGCGTGGCGCGGATGCGGATGGATGGCCGATTCTCGCCTACGCGCCCGCCATCAAGTTGGAAAACCTAGGCGATCCTACTTTCCTCGCGGACCATCGTGTCAAGTACGCCTACGTCTCGGGTGCCATGGCGAACGGCATCGGTTCCGCGGATATCGTCGAAGCCATGAGCAAAGCGGGAATGCTTGGCTTTTTCGGCTCCGCCGGTCTGCCGCCCGCGCGGGTTGAGGCGGCGATTGACCGGATTACCAAAAATCTTGGCGACGCCCCCTTCGGCTTTAACCTGATCAACAGTCCCAATGAGCCTGATTTGGAAGCCGCGGTCGTCGACCTCTACCTCCGTAGGGGAGTCCGTTTGATCGAAGCGTCCGCGTATCTTCGCTTGACGCTCCCAGTCGTCCGATTCCGCGTCCGGGGCATTCACCGAGATGCGTCCGGCAAGATCGTCACGCCGAACCATGTCATCGCCAAGGTTTCGCGCGTCGAGGTGGCGTCGAAGTTCCTTGCCCCTCCTCCCGACGAGTTTTTACAGCCCCTGGTGGCGAACGGCGAGATCACCGAAGAGCAGGCCAATCTGGCGCGGCAGATCCCCGTGGCTCAGGATATCTCGGCGGAAGCCGATTCTGGGGGTCACACGGATAACCGGCCGGCCATCTCCTTGCTTCCCACCATGATCGCGCTCCGCGATCGGATGCAGGCACAGTACAAGTACTCCGTGCCGATACGGGTAGGCTTGGGAGGAGGAATTGCGACTCCGGCGTCCGCCGCCGCAGCCTTCTCAATGGGCGCTGCCTACATCCTCACGGGCTCGATTAATCAGGCGTGCATCGAGTCGGGGAGCTCCGACAATGTCCGCGCGATGTTGGCGCAGGCCGAACAGGCGGACGTGGCCATGGCTCCCGCCGCAGACATGTTCGAGATGGGCGTAAAGGTCCAGGTTCTCAAGCGAGGAACCATGTTCGCGATGCGTGGCGCGAAGCTCTATGAGATCTACCGCGAGTATCCGAGCATGGAGGCGATTCCTGCCGAGGAGAAGGCGACCCTCGAGAAGACCATCTTTCGGCAACAGATGGAGGAGATCTGGCGGACCACGCGCGAGTTTTTCGAGCAGCGTGATCCCCGGCAAATCGTCCGGGCGGAGAAAGACCCAAAACACAAGATGGCGCTTGTCTTCCGCTGGTACCTGGGCATGGCGTCTCGCTGGGCCAATGCCGGTGAACCGTCCCGGCAAATCGACTACCAGGTCTGGTGCGGGCCCGCGATGGGTGCCTTCAACGAATGGGCCAAGGGGACTTTCCTGGAGGAACCCAAGAATCGAAAAGTGGCGACCGTCGCCCTCAATCTTCTCTACGGCGCCGCCGTTACCCTCCGAGTCAATACCCTCCGACTGCAGGGACTCGAACTCCCCGCGGATGCCGTGCGGGTTTCGCCTCTGACTCTCGATGAATTGGAAACCCGCCTGCGCGCCCGAGGGAACTAAGCGTGAGCGAAATTCGAGACTTCGGGCCAACTCCGTTGGCGATCGTCGGCGTTGGATGTATTTTTCCCAAGGCCCAAGACAAACTGGCGTTCTGGTCGAACATCCGCGAAGGCGTGGATGCCATCACCGAGATTCCCTCCACGCATTGGAATCCCGAGGACTATTTCAATCCCGACCCCAAGGCTCCCGATCACGTCTACGCGCGGCGTGGGGGTTTCTTGAGTCCCGTCGATTTCGATTCCTTGGCGTTTGGCATTTCCCCCAACAACCTCGACGCCACCGATTCTTCGCAGTTGCTCGGACTCGTGGTCGCGGACGCGGCGTTGCGTGACGCCGGGTACGGTCCGGATCGTGACTACGATCGGAGCAAGGTCAGCGTCGTGCTCGGCGTGACGGGGACGTTGGAGTTGGTGATTCCCCTGGGGGCTCGTCTCGGGCATCCTCTCTGGCGCAAGGCGCTCAAAGAGGCGGGCGTCGCGGACGAAATCGCCGAGGAAGTCGTGCGGAAGATTTCCGACGGTTACGTCGGCTGGCAAGAGAACTCGTTTCCGGGATTATTGGGCAACGTGGTCGCAGGCCGGATCGCCAATCGTCTGAATCTGGGTGGGACCAATTGTGTCGTCGACGCCGCCTGCGCCAGCTCGCTTAGCGCCGTTCACCTTGCGGGCCTTGAACTGGCCGCGGGGCGCGCGGACATGGTGCTCACCGGCGGCGTGGATACCTTCAACGACATCTTCATGTACATGTGTTTCAGCAAGACGCCCGCTCTCTCCCCGACGGGGGACGCGCGCCCCTTTTCCATGAGTGGAGATGGAACGATCCTTGGAGAAGGGATCGGCATGGTCGTGCTCAAGCGTCTCGCGGATGCCGAACGGGACAACGATCGGATCTACGCCGTGATCCGTTCCGTTGGGTCCTCCAGCGATGGCAAGGGGAACGCGATTTACGCCCCCAGTTCCGAAGGGCAATCCCGCGCGCTGCGAACGGCGTACAAACTTGCGGAAATCACTCCGGATACCGTCGAACTCGTCGAAGCGCACGGGACGGGAACCAAAGTCGGAGACGCAACCGAGGCGAGTGCGCTCGTCCAGGTGTACCGCGAAGATCAACGCCCGGGGATCGCACCCCCTGAGCCCTGGTGCGCGATTGGCTCGGTCAAGTCGCAGATCGGGCACACCAAGGCGGCTGCGGGTATTGCCGGCGTCATCAAGGCGGCCTTGGCGCTCCACGAGAAAGTCTTGCCCCCCACGATCAAGGTCTCCGCGCCGGTCGAACCGCTGGCGACGGGAGCGAGCCCTTTTTACGTCAATACGATCAAGCGTCCTTGGGTGGCCAACGATCGTCATCCCCGGCGCGCGGTCGTGAGCGCTTTCGGGTTTGGTGGCAGTAATTTCCACTGCGTTCTGGAAGAGTTCGCCTCCGTAAAGCCGGAAATCGATTGGTCTGGGGACATACAGATCCTGGCGCTCTCCGCGGACTCCGTCCGGGATCTGGAGACGAAGCTGGCCGAATGGCCTGGCGATCTTCCGTGGCAGCAACAGTCGGCGGCATTCTCGGACGCGCGTCGCGAGTTCGACGTCCGCCAGAAGTACCGACTGCTGATGGTCGTCGAACGCGAAAAAAGCGAATTGTCCAAACTCATCGTTTCCGCCTCGAATGCGCTAAAGCAGCGGGCCGGCGAACTGCACTGGAGCTCGCCGGACGGAATTTATTTCGGTGCCGGGGATGTCGCGGGCAAGTTGGCGATCCTTTTTCCCGGGCAAGGAAGTCAATACGTTGGCATGTTCCGCGACTTGGCGTGCCAATTTCCGCGCATGCAGGAGATATTCGCGGAGGCGAATCGGACTTTGGGATCGGACGAGACCTCCTCGTGTCGTCTGACCGACCTTATTTATCCGCCTCCGGTTTTTTCCGACGCGGAGCGAGAGCGTCAAGATTGCCAGCTACGCGCGACGGAAAACGCGCAGCCCGCGATCGGTGCCGTGAGCCTCGGGGTTCTTGCGATTCTGGAAGAATTCGGTGTTTCGGCGGAAGTCGTCGCGGGGCATAGTTTCGGAGAGTTGTCGGCCCTCTGCGCCGCCGGCCGTTATGACCTGCCGTCCCTATTTTTCCTGTCGCGTCTCCGGGGCCGATTAATGGCCAGTTCCGGATCCGCGAACGATCGGGGCGCGATGCTCGCCGTGCAAGCGTCGCTTGAGACTATTTCCGACGTCGCGCGTGAAGAAGGGATTCGTCTGGTCGTCGCCAACAAGAACTCGCCGAGTCAGGTGGTGCTCTCCGGCGTCACGTCCGAGGTCCGACGCGCGGAAGAGATTTTCGAGAAACGCCGAATTCGAAACGTCCGGCTCCCCGTGTCCGCCGCTTTCCACAGCGAACTGGTCGCCGAGGCGAGCAAGCCATTCCACATCGCCCTTGAGCAAATCCCGATCACTCCGGGCAAGGTGCCGGTGTTTGCGAATAGCACCGCCGAACAATACCCAGACAATCCAAAACTGGCGCGGGAGATTCTCGCTAATCAGTTAGCCAGACCGGTCGAATTCGTCGACCAGGTTCGGAATCTTCACCAATGGGGCGCGCGTACCTTCCTGGAAGTGGGCCCGGGGGGCCGGCTTACGGGATTGGTCAAAGCCATTCTCGAGGGGCGTGATTTCGTCGCGTGCGCCGTGGACGCGTCGGAAGGGAAACGTTCCGGCGAGTTCGATCTGGCGCGTGCGTTATCGCAACTCGCGGCTCGTGGACATTCCGTTGAAGTAGCCGCCTGGGATCCGCGAGCGGGACGACGTACGTCCCTGACCAAACGTCCTGGCGCGCATACCGTGCCGATCTGCGGCGCGAATTACGTGAAACCGAAAAAAGCAACGGATTCCACGAAGCCGAAACTGGCGAGCTCACCCAAAGAACTGCCCGTGGCTCCCAATCCATCTTCACCGCCCCCGCGCGTCTCCGAGCCCAATCCCCGTTCGTCCACCGTCACGCCGTCCACGCCCATTCCGTCCCCAACGAGTTCGTCCTCACGGATCGCTCCCCCCCAAATTGCACAGATTTCGAATCAACCGTCAATTACGCCGAGCCTCAAGGCAACGGTCGCCAAACCCTTGACCGGCAGTGGTCACCTGAAAACTTCGGATGTGCCAATGCCTACGTCGATCCCGTCGGGAACCCTCATGGACGCACTCCGCGTCACGCAACAGAATCTCGCGGCCATCCAGTCCCTGCAATCCCAAACCGCCGACCTGCATCGTCGCTTTTTGGAAGGGCAAGAGGCGGCGCAGCGAAATCTCTTCGAGTTGGTGCAGGCTCATCGTGATTTGGTCCAGGCTTCGCTGGCAGGTGCCAATTCGCTGGTAGCGGCATTACCCGCGGCGTCCGCCAGTGTCGCCATCGCGACCACGAAAGTCGAGGCCGTGATCCCGCCCGCTTCTCCGGTTCCGACGCAAGCCGCCACCATTCCAGCGACCCAACCGTTGACGGCGCGGGTGCAGGTTCCGCCAGCGGCGTTATCAGCGGAACCGGTTACTCCAGCACCGGCGAAGGCTCGTTCCATCGAGACAGCGACCAAGGCGGTGAAAGCGCCGGCCAAACCGCGACAGGATTTCCTTTCCGCGATTCTCGAAGTCATTGCGGAAAAAACCGGTTATCCCGCCGAGATGCTCCAACTCGAAATGGAACTCGACGGCGACCTTGGCATCGACTCCATCAAGCGGGTCGAGATCTTTTCCTCATTCCAGGAGAAGTTTCCCAACGCGCCAGTGGTTCAGTCCGATCAGTTAGGTTCGCTACGCACAATTCGGGACGTGGTCGACTTTCTAGGCTCGGAGTTCGATGAACCGGTCGTGGAGGAAATCGGAACGGCTGACCAAGCGGCTGGATCCGTATCGATCGGCGATATTCTCGGGATCATCGCGGAGAAAACCGGCTACCCCGCGGAAATGCTCCAACTGGAAATGGAACTCGACGGCGACCTCGGCATCGACTCCATCAAACGAGTCGAAATCTTCTCGGCTTTCCAAGAGAAGTTTCCCGAAGCACCTGTGGTTCAGTCGGACCAGTTGGGAACGCTGCGCACGATTCGGGATGTGATCGACTTTCTGGGAATGCCCGCGGGCCAGCCAATTCAGGCGGCCGTGACGAATGCCGCGTTTTCTGCCGGCGATATTCTGTCGCTCGTCGCGGAGAAGACGGGTTACCCCGCGGAAATGCTCCAACTGGACATGGAACTTGACGGCGACCTTGGGATCGACTCCATCAAGCGAGTCGAAATCTTCTCCGCTTTCCAAGAGAAGTTTCCCGAAGCGCCCGTGGTTCAATCGGACCAGTTGGGGACGCTGCGCACGCTCAAGGACGTGGTCGATTTTCTGTTCGGCGGCTCGGCAAGCTCTTCCGTCGAAGTGAAGCCTGTCCTTTCGGAAGAGCCGGGCGCCGCCACGATACGGAACCCCCTCCTTCCAGAAGATTCATCCGTCGCCAAAAACCCTCTCCCTTCGGGAGAGGGCAGGGTGAGGGGTCCTGAAACCGCGGCGTCACCAGCCTTCGTTCCCCCCGTGGCTCGTTATGTCGTGCATCCGGTTCGGCTCCCGGACCGCGATAAGGAGAGCAAACATCCCCTTCCGAAGGACGCGGAGGTTTGGATTACCGACGACGGTTCCTCGCTTCCGGCCGCGTTGGTCGAAAGACTTGCCCAAACGGGAGTGAATGCGCGAGTCATTGGGGTCGCCGACCAAGTGCCGCCCACGATCCCCGCGAAGCTCGGCGGTTTGGTGCTCTTGGCTCCATCGCGGGGGACGAACCACGATTTTCTCGTGCGCGCCTTCGCGTGGACGAAGGCTTTGGCAGGCGCGTTGCGGAAATCGAAGCGATCCGCGCTACTGACCGTTTCCCGTATGGATGGCTCTTTCGGCTTCCTTGGCGAAATGGAAGACTCGCTTTCCGGCGGCCTTGCGGGATTGGCGAAGACGGCTATGCAGGAATGGCCGGAGGTACGCTGCAAAGCCATCGATCTCGCGGGAGATCTCGACGCGGACGAAGCGGCCGGGCACCTGAGCAGGGAACTCTTGCTCGCCGGTCCAAGCGAAGTTGGCGTGGCGAGCGACGGTGTCAGAGCACTCGAACTCTCGTTCGAGCCAATCACCGAGATCGACAAGTCCGCGGAACTGCGACTTGCGCACGGGGACGTGGTTGTGGTCACGGGCGGGGCACGCGGCGTCACGGCGGAAGTAGTGAGTGAACTCGCGCAACAATACCGTCCGACGATCGTGATTTTTGGCCGAAGTCCGCTTCCCTCGACCGAGCCGGAAGGGCTCCATGGAGTTGAAGAGCGGGACCTCAAGAAGGCACTCCTCGGGCGCGCCGGGGGCAAGATCTCGCCTAAGGAAATCCAGAAACAGTACGATCAGATTTTGGCTGCTCGAGAGATTCGGGAGAACCTGGCGCGGTTTGAAAAGGCTGGTGCCGCCGTGCACTATCGCGCGGTTGACGTGCGAGATTCCCATGCCGTCGCCAAGGAGTTGGAGCGAGTTCGCCAGGAAATCGGCGAGGTTCGGGGCATCGTCCATGGCGCGGGCGTGCTGGCGGACAAGCGGATCGAGGACAAGACCGTCGACCAATTTCGCACGGTCTATGACACGAAGGTGCTTGGCCTGGAGGCGATTCTCGAATCCCTTCCTCCGGACGAGTTGAAGATGATGGTTCTCTTTTCGTCGTCCACCGGTCGTCTGGGTCGAGTCGGTCAAGTGGACTATGCCGTCGCGAACGAGGTCTTGAACAAGATCGCGCAGCGTGAAGCCCGCCGAAGGCCTGGTTGCCGTGTCCTTAGCGTGAATTGGGGGCCTTGGGAAGGAGGAATGGTCAATCCTTCGCTGGCAAAGATCTTTCATGATGAAGGGATCGCGCTGATCCCGCTTTCTTCGGGCGCCCGTTATCTTGTCGAGGAACTACAGTCGGCGGATCGAGAACCGGTGGAGGTGGTCGTACTTGGGGCTCCGTGCGAAGCTTTCAACGCTTCGAGGCCGATCGCCACGGACCGCCAGGATGCTCGGGAACCGCTCGCCGAGCAACAGAATGGACATTCGCTTGCCTCGGTGGTTCATGCGGCGAACGGTAATGCCACTCAGTCGGCGGGGTTGACGCTTGCGTTCGAGCGGTCGCTGGACGTGGCGACGCATCCGTTTTTGGCTTCCCATGTCCTTGACGGCCATGCCGTTCTCCCGATGGCGGTGATGGTCGAGTGGTTGGCTCATGGCGCTCTTCACAACAATCCTGGTCTGAACTTCCAGGGTTTCGACGATCTGCGCGTGCTCAAGGGAGTGGTATTGCGGGGTTCGAGACCCGCGCCCATTCGTGTCTTCTCGGGCAAGGCCAAGCGCGAGGGGAACTCCTTCTACGTCCCGGTCGAATTGCGGGGGATCAACGATGCCGGCAAGGAAGTCAATCACGCGAGCGCGAAAATCGTCCTTGCCAGTCAGCTCGAAACAGGTGAGCGTCGCATTCACCACGCGGAGCTAGGTCCGCTTAACGCTTCGGTCGCGGAGATTTATCGAGAAATGCTGTTCCATGGGCCGGACCTGCAAGGGATCAAATCGGTCCAGGGCTGCGGAGAATCGGGACTCATAGCGGATAGCGCCTGTTCTCCATCGCCGTCCACCTGGATTCATCAACCTTTGCGCAATCGTTGGCTCGCCGATCCGCTGGCCTTGGACGTCAGCTTTCAGCTAATGATCGTCTGGACGATTTGCATGCGAGGCGCCGGATCGCTTCCCTGTCATGCGCGTCGTTATCGTCAATACGCGCGTTCCTTTCCCCGAGACGGCGTGCAGATCTTGATCGAAGTGACGCAGAACAGTCAACATCGCGCAATGGCGAATGTCGAGTTCGTGGATAAACGGGGCGCATTGATCGGTCGCATGGACGACTACGAATGCGTCATCGATGATTCGTTGGCGCGCGCGTTCCGCCATCAAAAGCTTGGCGGCAGGGCCGGCTCATAAGTCAAACATTTGCGAAAGGTCGCGGTCCGTGGATGGGCCAATTCCTGCCTTCCGCGATCCAAGTACTCCGCCTGAATTAGCACAAAATCTGGGTATTCACCTCGCCGTGGTGGTTCCCCGCGAACGAGCCGTGCCGCAAGGGACGACGAGACAGATGGTCGAGCGAGTCGCGATCGTAGGCATGGGCGGAGTTCTTCCCGGGGGCGCGTGACCTGAACGGTTCTGGTCGAACATCGTCGGGCGCTCCGCGACGCGTGCCGCGATGTTCCTCCCCGTTCGACTCTCCCAGCCAAGGATGCTCATGATTCTCGACCCGGCGCAGCTGGATAAGGTCTACTCGATTCGTGGTTGCTTCGTGGACGAGGAGGACTTTCCTACCGCGGACCTCGCGATCGATCGGGAATTGCTCGCTCGACTGGATCCACTCTTTCGATTGACGCTTCGAGCAGGCGTTGAAGCGTGGCGCTCGGCGAAAACCGATTCCGTGGATCCGCGCCGCGCCGCCGTCGTTTTGGGCAACATTGTCCTTCCCACGGTGAGTGTTTCGCGATTTGCCGAGGAAATCCAGCTCGATCTTTTTCTTCGCGAATTGTTTCCCGGTCGACACCAGCAGCGAACGGTTGAGCCGCTCAATCGATACGTTGCGGGCCTTCCCGCAGGCTTGTTGTCGAGCGCCCTTGGGCTCGGTGGTGGAACGTTCACGCTGGACGCGGCGTGTGCTTCCTCCCTTTACGCGGTGAAATTCGCGGCGGACGCATTACTCAGCGGTCGCGCGGACATCGTGCTCACGGGTGGTGTGTCGCGGCCGGATCCTCTCTATACCCAAATGGGATTTTCACAGCTGCGCGCCCTTTCGCCGAGCGGACGCTGCGCGCCGTTCGACGCGCGAGGTGACGGACTCGTCGTTGGCGAGGGAGCTGCCGTCTTCGTGCTTAAACGGCTATCGGAGGCGATTCGAGATCAAGACGAAATCCACGCGACCTTCGCGGGGTTTGGTCTCTCGAATGACGTCGAAGGGAATCTTCTTCAACCCAGTTCCGAGGGGCAGCTTCGCGCGTTGCAACAAGCCTATCGGCAATCCGGTTGGTCGCCGCGTGATGTGGAACTGATCGAGTGCCATGGGACTGGCACGCCGGTCGGTGACCGGGTTGAAGTACAGAGCCTCAAGGCACTCTGGCGCGAGTCACGGGGAAACGAGCGCTGCGTAATCGGTTCGGTGAAATCGAACGTCGGTCACCTGCTCACTGGAGCCGGCGGTGCGGGACTCATGAAGGTGTTACTTGCCCTTCGCCATCGCAATTTACCTCCCACCGCGAATTTCGAATCCTCTGCGCCAGGTCTCGAATTGTCATCGAGTCCCTTTGAGGTCTTGCGCGAGGCGCGCGATTGGCAGCCACGACGACCGGGGGAACCGAGGCGAGCGGCAATCAACGCGTTTGGATTCGGTGGCATCAACGCACACGTTCTCGTCGAAGAGTGGTTGGGAGCAACGCCGAACGCTCGCGGAAAGCAGCAAGCGGCGCCGGTTCCTTCGAGTTCCTCGAAGCTCGCGATAGCCGTCGTTGGAATGGACTCGCGACTTGGACCCTGCAAGGACCTTCGCCAATTCCAGGAATGCGTCCTGGGAGGCGAGGCGCCAACTCCGACTTCGCTGGATGCACGCTGGCGCGGACTAGGATTCCGCGACGCGAACGGAGAAGAAGCGGCGATTGTTGGACATGCGGTAGGCGACTTTACGATCGAGGCGGGCAAGTACCGAATTCCTCCTCGCGAGATGGAGGAGATGCTGCCGCAACAGGCGTTGATGCTGGAGTCGGCGGCCGCGGCACTTGACGACGCGGGGAAACGTTCAAGCGACCGGGCCGCGATGCAGCGGGCAGGAGTGTTCATCGGTCTCGGTCTCGATCTGGAAACGACGCAGTTTCACTGCCGATGGGCGCTTGCCAATCACGCTCGCGACTGGGCGAATGCCATGGGACTATCCCTGTCGCCGGAGGAACTCACGGGATGGACGGAGTCCCTTCGCGACTCGTCCGGGCCCGCGTTGTCGGCGAACCGAACCATGGGCGCGCTCGGCGGAATTGTTGCGAGTCGCATCGCGCGCGAGTTTCGGGTCGGTGGACCGAGCTTCACGATTTCGAACGAAGACTGCTCGGGTCTGAAGGCACTGGAAGTAGCGGTCCGCGCGTTGCAGCAGTCCGACATCGATCTTGCCATCGTAGGGGGCGTGGACCTGGCCG
>JAXMAQ010000050.1:0-58513 GCA_046350335.1 Planctomycetota bacterium | reverse complement strand
GAAGAGTAATGACGCAGTTGCCGGCCCGGTCGCTGGGAGGGCCTTGGCGCAAGGCCAACTGGGCCACGGCATTTTTTCGAAGCGGTAATAGGTTCGAGCGTCGCCATCTCCTCGGAATACGGCCGACGCGATTCGTGTCCCTAAGTTATCGGAGAACGTGGCTCCCATGATAGATTTAAAGAAGTGCGATGGAATGGTCCCCGTCATCGCGCAAGACCACGATACGGGCGAAGTCCTCATGCTGGCCTATATGAACGAAGAGGCCTATGAAGAGACGCGACGCACGCAGCGGGCCTGCTATTACAGCAGAAGCCGTAACCGCTTGTGGAGAAAGGGAGAAGAAAGCGGCAACGTGCAGCTCGTCAAGGAAATGTTCTTCGATTGCGACGCCGACACCCTGCTGCTCAAGGTGGAACAGCTCGGAGGCGCCGCATGCCACGAGGGTTTCAAGAGTTGTTTTTTCCGGCGGATCGACGGCGACAAGGTCACGATCGTGGGAGAGCGGATTTTCGACCCTAAAGAGGTTTACAAGAAGTAAACGGAACGGCGCATGGCTAACGGCAAAGTGTTGAAGCTGGGGATTCCCGCAGGGAGCCTGCAAGAGGCAACCGGTGAACTCTTCAAGAAAGCGGGATACGACATACGGTTTTCCTCCCGCTCGTATTATCCCTCCATCGACGACGACGAAATCGACTGCTTGTTGATCCGAGCACAAGAGATGGCTCGTTACGTCGAGCTAGGGGTGATTGACGCAGGACTGACCGGCCTGGATTGGATTCTCGAAAACCGCGCGGACGTCCACGAAGTGGCGGAGTTGGTTTTCTCCAAGACCAGCCGCCGACCCGTCCGCTGGGTTCTCGCCGTCCCTGAAGATTCCCCCGTCCAGTCAGTGAAGGACTTAAGCGGCAAACGAATTGCGACGGAAGTCGTGAATCTGACCGCCGATTACCTGTCCAAGCATGGCGTGACGGCTCAGGTCGAGTTCTCCTGGGGGGCCACTGAAGTGAAGCCGCCCCGATTGGCGGACGCGATTGTCGAGGTGACCGAAACCGGAAGCTCCCTACGTGCAAACAATCTACGTATTGTGGAAACGCTTTTGGAAAGCACCACCCGCTTCATCGCCAATCGCACATCGTGGTCCGATCCCTGGAAAAGAGAAAAGATCGAGCACCTCGTCCTCATGCTGACTGGCGTGCTGCACGCCGAAGGCAAGGTCGGCTTGATGATGAACGTCCGCAAACCCGACTTGCCCCGCATCTTAGACTTATTGCCTTCGCTCAAAAACCCGACGATTTCTCCGCTCGCGGACGAAACTTGGGTGGCCGTCAACACCATCCTGGATGAAAAGCAGGTTCGTGACTTACTCCCCCGACTCAAGATCGCTGGCGCTCAAGGGATCGTGGAGACTCCGATCAACAAGATCATTGACTAAAGGACTTTAGACGGTTTCTCATTTGGTGTTAGGATGATTCCTGCGAGAGGCGCGAGCCTCGAGCCGTTCCTTCTCCCCATCTCTGCCTCGCCCGGCGCCTTTCGGGCGTGTGCTACGCGCGCCGGATTCTTTCTTGCATGTCCTCTGGGGGGTGTTAGGTTTTGCTAACGCGAAGTCTGGAAGATTTTCAGCGAGAATGGAACGACCGTGACTTTTAATACCGCCATTTGCCTTCTCCTCATCCTCACGGGGATCGGCTATGTAATCGCGCATCAGATCAGCCATCGCTGGCCCGAAAATCTGGTTCTGCTCACGGCTAGCCTTTTCTTTTACGGGTTCTGGGATTACCGGTTTCTTTTCCTGCTCTTCGTCTCCTCGGGGATCGACTACATCCCTTGGGCCCTGGGAATTGCGCGTCCATCGATCCCGCGCCGTATCTTCGGCGTTTTCGCCCTATTGTCCGTGTGCACGGTGCTTTTGTGCACTTCCGTGGACTGGTATGGCATTCGGACGCTCGTCTTCCCGTCCGCCGCGTACGCGGGGCTGGGTCGAACCCCAACCCTTCCAAGGCTTCTTTCTTCCGGACGGCGATTGGCTGATTTATTGGGGAGCCATGGGGACGCTCGCCGTCATTTCTCTGAAGCCTCGGAGGACTCCGACTTCAAGGAGACAAGAAGCGGCGCGTCTGCTATCTTTGCGTCAGCATGATCTGCAACCTGGGCTTGCTTGGCTTCTTCAAGTACTACGACTTCTTCATCGACAGCACTTCAGCCCTTCTGCAGAACTTCGGCCTGACCGTCGAGCAGTGGAAGTTGAACATCATCGTCCCGGTGGGCATCTCCTTCTACACCTTTCCAGACCATGAGTTACACCATCGACATCTACCGCAAGGGGAGATGGAGCCCCGCGACCGCAGCCTCCTGGACTTCATGCTTTTCGTCTCCTTTTTTCCACAGCTGGTCCCTTACGGTCCGATCGAACGCATACTTGAGCCTCCTGCCGCAACGAGAAGTATCGACCGTTCAACTGGGACCAGATTCAAACAGGTACTTTCCTCATCGGCTGGGGGTTCTTCAAGAAGATCTTCATTGCGGACAATTTGGCGTCCGTCGTCGAAATGGGCTATGGCAGGGCATTCCGTTGTCCGGGCCGGTGAACAGCTTCGCGACCTACGCCGCGCAATATCAGATCTACTGCGACTTCGCCCTTCACAGCGACATCGCCCGCGGAACCGCGCGGCTGCTTGGCGTCGAACTCATGGTCAACTTCAACATTCCCTTCGCTTGCAGGAACATGAGCGACTTCTGGCGGCGTTGGCATATCAGCTTGAGCACCTGGCTTAGGGATTACCTGTTCATTCCTCTCGGCGGAAGTCGAGGCTCGCCACTCTTCGTGGTGCGCAATGTGATGATCACCATGACCCTCGCGGGGCTCTGGCACGGAGCGAGGGTGAACTTCATCCTTTTCGGAGCTTATGTCGGGGTCCTGATTACACTGCATCGACTTTCACAGCCGTTCCTCAAGCGTCTGGAACCACGACAACCGGTGGCGCTGAGCGCCTGGAACCTCGCCTGCTGGGCGTCGACGCTCTTCATTCAATTGCTGCCCGGCTTCATCATGTTCCGCAGCGAATCCTTCGAACAAATCTGCACGATGTGCGCCGCCGTCCCGACCGGCTGGCAGAACTTCCTCCACGATCCGGGCCTGGGCATGGCGGCCCGGCTGCTTTGGTTCACCTGGCCGCTGATCATTGTCGAAATCCTGCAATACCGTTCGAGCAATCTCATGGAGCCGTTGACTTGGTCTTGGCCCGTGCGAACCCTGTTTTACCTGGTGATTTTCTATCTAACGGTCATCTTTGGCGAGTACAACAACCTTGCATTCATCTACTTCCAATTTTGAACCGAACGCCGACGAACGGTCGCCTCGAGCCAGTTTTCCGACGGCGGCGATCGCGTTTGTCCTCGCGGTCGTCCTCGCCGAGATGTTCCTCTGGAATCATCTCGAGTGGTTCGCCGACCGCGCCGCCTGGCAATGGTACGTGAAAAAAGAACAGCTGAAGGACGGCGTCCTTGACGGCGACATTGCCCTTCTCGGTTCCAGCATCACGTTTCATTCCATCAACGCTCGCCGGGTCAACGAATTATCCCAATCCGATCGGCGCGCCGTGAATCTCGCCCTCAACGGCATGGCGCTCAATGCTCGGGCGCAAATGCTCGCGCAATACTTCGCCGACGGCAAGCGGTATGATAACATCATCCTCGAGTTGCCCATCGTCACGGTTGAGGAGAAGGATTGGATCGTCGGACCGTACTGGAGATTCTGGGCCTCGTGGGATGAATTTGCCGAAAGCAAGTTCTACTTTTACCGACCGTCCATGGCGTTGTCGTTTTACACCAATCGGACGCTTGCTTCCTATTCGTTTAATTCGGCGTTGGATAATTACATCTTCGCCTGCGGACGCCAACATGCCTTGGTCACGGAATACCGAGACCAGGATCCAAGATCGCTTTGGAAATGGCTCACGACCTGGGCTTCGACACCGGGACGTTTGACGTGCCGCTGAAACCAGAGACGATTCCCCCAGCCCAGGTTCGTCCCTGGACGGTTACCACCGCCGGCCAGATTTGGCTCGACCACCTCCTCCAAACCTGCGTGAAGAATAAAGTTCAAGTCACGATCCTACAGCCCCCCTGCCCTCCCTTCGTCGCGGAACAGCGCGTCAAGGACAAGTATTACGAAGATTTTCACCGGTACATGGAGGCTTTGCGCGAGCGTTACCCCACCCTCGGCTTGGACGTGATCGAGCCCAAAGGGTATGATCTCGACGATTTCGCCGACGACCATCACCTGACGCCCAAGGGTTCCAAAAAGCTGACCGCCACGATCGCGGATTGGGTACTCGAGCGCTACCCGAAGAAGTGATCTTATTGCCGCTCAGAAAATTAAAGCGGCGAAGCCGCATTGAACTCCCTCTCCCACCGGGAGAGGGCCGCGGTGAGGGGTTTCTTTTTCGCATGGCAAACATGCGCGCATCACACTATCTAACAACGTAATGTCGGGGCCCGGTGCTAATCCATGGACGCCGCTACTCGCGGCTAGCGTCAATGCTCTCCGAGCGACCGGGCCGGGAAATACGACACTACCGTTCTTAGGCTCTTAAACGTTGGCCCGGACGCCTCCGTTACTCCGCCTTGCGGCTGGGAACGATTAGGACCGGGACCGTCGCCTTTCGCAGGACGTTTTCAAGAACGCTACCGACCAGCAAGTGGTACATCGCGCCATGCCCATGCGAGCCCATGACGATCATTTTCGCCTCGAGCCGCTCCGATTCCTGAAGGATCTTTTCGGTGGTCGGGCCCTGAATCATGAGCGCGGTGCATTCGACCTGAGCATCCTGAAATTGCTTTTGAATGCCTTCGAGTTCGCGATGTTCCTCGCGCAGATGCTCGGCCCGCCATTTCCGTTCATGTTGGGGGCCGACGCTATAGGAGACGAAATCGGGCTCGGGGGCGGCGACGTGCAGAACAAACACTTTGCTCCCGTACTTCTTGGCGAGATCTAGCGTCCATTGGATCATTTTGGACGTCACCTCGGAAAAATCGATCGCCACCAGGATGGTATCCATCGTCCCCTCATTCCTATTCGCCCGCCGAGGAGTAAAGCTGCTCGCTCGAGGGGTTACCGACACCCAACGTATCCATTAAAACGAAGCGTTTCGTCCACAATCCGTCACCGTCAACGAACGACGCCACGCTTTCCACGAGAGAATCTTGGCTTTGGAACCAGGAATAATCAACTCGCCAAATCGGCGATAATGGCCGCGACCGCGGCCAACTGCCCTTCGAGATCCGCCTGCAGCTGACGCTGTTGCTCCACGACCTCGGCGGGCGCCTTAGCCACGAAGCCCTGGTTGGAAAGCTTGGAAACGACTCCCTTGAGCCTACTTTCCAGCTCCGCCGCCTTCTTGCGCTGCTTTGCGGTTTCCGCGTCGACGTCAATGTGAGCCGCCAGCGGAACGTAAACTTTGCAGCGGGAAAGAACGTGGGCCGCGGATTTCGGCGGCCTGACCTTGCCGGGTCCGAGATCGAGTTCCCCCGTCGTCGCCAGGCGTTGGATCGCGTCGACATTCCGTCGCAGGAATTGCGCCAGTTCCTCGTCACAATCGATCACCGCGGAGACTTCCGCCTTCACGTGCACGTTGAACTCGCTGCGAATATTCCGGATCGAACGGATCAATTCCTGGAGCACGCTCATCTCCCGGGCGATAGCCGGATTCTGCCAGGCCTCCAGCGGCTCCGGCCAGGATGCGATCGTGATCGCGGCAGAAACGGTCTCCAATTTCGACCAACCCCGTTCCGGCGCAATTTCCCCAAGCGCCTGCCAAACTTCCTCGGTCAAAAATGGCATCACCGGATGCAGGAGCCGCAAGGTTTGGTCGAGCACCAAGGCACTCACCCGTTGAGCCACGGGACGTGCCGCGGGATCCTTGAATCGAGGTTTGACGATCTCGATGTACCAATCGCAGAGTTCGCTCCAGACGAATTCGTAAAGCGTGCGTCCCACCTCGCTGAATTGATAGGCTTCCAATCCCCTGGTGACGGACCGGATGACCTCGCCCAGGCGATGGAGAATCCAGCGGTCTTCCGCGCGCAGCTCCGCCGCTTCCAAAGTCCCCGGAGAGTACCCTTCGAGATTCATCAGCATGAATTTCGAGGCGTTGAAAATCTTGGTGCCAAAATTACGGCCGATCTCGAACTTCTCCGACGTGTTGATCTTGCGCCCGTCCTCGAGCACCTCTTGCTTGACCGGCATGCGCACGTCCTGGGTCTCCGTCGTCATCGAAATGAGCGTGAAACGCATGGCGTCGGCGCCATACTTCTCGATGATGTCGAAGGGATCGACCCCGTTGCCCAACGTCTTTTTCATCGGCATGCCGTTGCCATCTTGGATGACCGGATGAATGAAGACGTCGCGGAAAGGGACTTCTCCCAGGTTGAAGTCGCTCATGAGAACCATGCGCGCGACCCAGAGCGTGATGATCTCGCGGGCCGTGCTCAAAAGATTGGTCGGATAGTAGTACTTCACTTCCGGAGTGGCATCGGGCCAACCCATCGTGCTATGCGGCCAAAGCGCGGAGCTAAACCAGGTATCGAGCACGTCGGGATCCCGGCAAAGGGAATGCCCGGGGACGGCGTCCTCCGCGAGATCTTCGAGACTGGAGATCAGCCACTGCCGTTGCTCCTGGTCCCAACTCCAGGTCGTCTGATCCGCCTGGCCGGCAAAGGCTTTTTGAAGTTCCTCCTCCGTGGAGGTTTTGCAGTACCAGATCGGAATCTGATGTCCCCACCAGAGCTGCCGGCTTATGCACCAATCCCGCTTTTCTCCGAGCCAGTGCAGATAGGTGTCGGCGTATCGGGGCGGGTGCATTCGCACGCGTCCCTCGCGGACCGCGTTCATAGCCCGCTCCGCGAGATCCTCCATGCGAACGAACCACTGGTCCGAAAGATACGGCTCAATCGCCGTCTTGCTCCGGTCACTGTGCCCGACCGCGTGCCGGTGGGGCTCAATTTTCGCCACAAGGCCGATTTTTTCGAGTTCTTCGACCACCGCCTTGCGCGCCGCTTCGCGCTTGAGACCCTGGAATCGGCCACCATTCTCGTTAATTCGTCCGTCGGGCTGAAGAATATTGATCTGCTCCAGGCCGTTGCGCAGGCCGCAGGCATAGTCGTTCGGGTCGTGCGCCGGAGTCACCTTGACCACCCCGGTGCCGAACGCCATGTCCACGAGCTGCCCGTCCGCGATGATGGGGATCAATCGATCCACGAGCGGCAAGCGGACATTCTTGCCGATTAGATGCTGATAGCGCGGGTCCTTGGGATGCACGGCCACCGCCGTGTCCCCGAGCATCGTCTCCGGACGAGTGGTCGCAATCTCCAAACGTTCGCTGGTTCCATCCACCGGGTAAAGGAAGTGGTAGAGATGCCCCTGCACTTCCTCGTGGTAGACCTCGTCGTCCGCGACCGCCGTTTGCAGCTGGACGTCCCAGTTCACCAGGCGCTTGCCCCGGAATATCAGTCCCTTTTTGAACATGGCGAAAAACGTCTGGCGAACCGCGCGCGCACAGCCGGGATCCAAGGTGAAGCGCCAACGTTTCCAATCGCAGCTCGCCCCGGTCGCCTTGAGCTGACGGATGATCCGCGCTTCGTACTCATCCTTCCATTCCCAAATCCTGCGGACGAGTTCGTCGCGACCGACGTCGTGGCGCGTCTTTTTTTCCGTTTCGAAGAGTCGTTTTTACACGACCGCCTGCGTCGCGATCCCCGCATGGTCCGCCCCCGGCATCCACAAGGTTTCATAGCCTTGCATCCGTTTCATGCGGATGATCACGTCCTGGATGGTGCCGTTGAGGGCATGTCCAAGATGGAGGGCGCCGGTGACGTTGGGGGGAGGTATGACAATCGAGTACGGCTTTTTCCTGGGATTGGGCTCGCTATGGAAAAAATTGCCTTCCTCCCACAACTTCGCGCAACGCTCCTGGATCTCCTTGGGATCGTATTGCCCCAGCGCCATCGCTTCTCTTCCTTCTCTCTGGTTCTTCATCGCCGACCGATCGCCGGAAATTGTCGCCATGCCGGTGCATCCGGTCACCACGACTCGAAGGGTGCGTCCCGTCGCCACCCACATCGACAGAGTGTTTTACGGAGAGACACCGCAATTGACCCACGGATTGACCCGATTTACAATGCAAAAGGTTCGCAAAGCGTCGTTTGCGTTCCTTGCGGGAAGTATCCGCATGAGGCAAGGTCGGGTTCGCTGCCCGGCGAATCGACAAGGAGTCTCTACCATGTCTCGTGTCCGGCTCCTTGCCTTACTTCTTTCCGTCCCTTTTCTGGGTCGCGATTCGGCCGTCGCGGACACCGTCTTCAAAAAGGGGGGCGGAAAGGTCGTCGGCACCATTTTGGACGATCTTTCCGACGCCACCACCGTCGCCATCAAGTCGAAATACGGGACCGTGCGAATCCCCCGCATCGACATCGAGCGTCTGGAATTCACCAATGATGCCGAGAAACCCGACGGTCAGACCTATGAATCGATCGCCAAAGAGTACTCCGATTCCGCGGAGGATCAATTCAAACTCGCACTCTGGTGCCTCGAAAACAACCGCCGCAAGGAATATCAAAAGCACCTTGAGAAAGTCCTTCAGGCGGATCCCGAACATGAAGAGGCCAGGCGACGGCTCGGGTACCGGCGCGTGGGAGAAGAGTGGTTGACTCGTGAGCAAATTCGCGAGCGGGCCGGATACGTCAAACATCAAGGGAAGTACGTCCTGCCCCAGGAGAAGGAACAATCCCAACTCGCGGAGGTGGATCAGAAGATTCGCGCCGACTTCATCCGAAAAATCAAACTCTGGCAAAAATGGCTACGCCACGAGCGACCGGAAGAACGGAAACCGCGCGTGCGGGATTGCTCGACATCCGCGATCCCGTGGCCGTCGGTCCGCTCGTGGACATACTGGGGAAAAAGGGGGACACTTCAGACCGTTATCTACTCGTCGAAGTGCTGGAAAATATTTCCGACGATTCGAGCACGCAAGGTCTGTTGCTCGTCGCCTTCGAAGATGATTTCAAAAAGAATCGCTGGCGGGCGATCGATGCGTTAATGGCGCGAAACTCCCCCCCCTTGGTGGCCACGGTGACCGCCCGCCTCAAGGACAAGGACAACGCGAAAGTCCGGCGCGCGGCGGACATTCTTGGCGAAATTGGCGACGACAAGGTCGTTCCCTTACTCGTTGACGCTTTGGTCACCACGCACGTCCACGCGCGAGAAATCACCCTCCAGGAGCGCGCGATCGCCGCCCAAAGCACCGTCGTCAATACTCCCAAAACCATCATTCGACCGGACGGCGTGATAATTCGTCCTCCTGTCACGAGCATCGGCCAAGCTACGGCTCAAGCCAATCCGGGAGGCATCAACGTCGGTCAGGCTCCCACGCACGAAGTGGAAATCCGGCAGGAAAAAAACGTCGAGGTCCTGGCGGCCCTGACGGCAATTACTGGCGAAGACTTCGGATATGACAAGCGACGCTGGCTAACCTGGATCCGCGAAAAGCACCACAACTCCGCCGCCACCATTGCCCCCTGATTGCTACCCCGTGAACTCTTTTCCACGTCGAATGGAGGGATTCAACCACCCGTGACGGTCCATCTCCCGCTGCCCCAGAGAGTCTGTCGCCCGCCGCGAAGACTCCCGGCTTACCTACTCCTCGCTTTTCTCTTTCCGTCAATCGTAACCCTCGCCGAGACCGTTACCGCTGGCGAGATTCGCGGCAACGTCCGTTATCGATTCGATCGATCTCGTCCTTGGCGATACTCGCGATACTACGTTCGCCAAGGCAAAAGCGGCGATTTGTCGGAAGCGGTGGTCGCCCTGTCCCAACGCGGCCGAAAGTGGGATCCCAACCTGTTTCCAAAGACCGAACCTAAAACTGCCGTCATGGATCAAAAGAACTTCGATTTCACCCCTGAACTTCTGGCGATTCGGGCACGGGATTCCGTTCGATTCACCAATAGCGATACCCAGCCGCACAACGTCTTCACCCAATGGCGCGATTGGGGGTTCAACATCACGATGCCGGCGGGAGAATCGCACGTGCAGTCTTTCCCGCGCGCGGGGAATCACCTGGCTCCTTATCGGCTGGGCTGCCATCTCCACGGCCAGATGCGCGCGTGGATTTACGTGTTCGACCATCCCTATTTCCAGGTGACGAAAGCAGATGGCGGTTTCCACCTTGTGAACGTGCCCACGGGGGAATACGAGTTGGTGGTGTTGCATCCGGCGGGCAATCTTTCGAGCACCGTTTCGGTGGTGGTTCTCGAGCAGGAAACCGCAATTGCGAACGTGGAATTGACACCCGATAATGAACTTCGAACGAAAACCGCCCAATAGGGAATCTCCTTCCTTCAACGAAAGCAAAGGATCATCGGCATGGAAACGGCGGGTTGGACGAGGCGTGAA
Organism: Planctomycetota bacterium; assembly: GCA_046350335.1. GTDB lineage: Bacteria > Planctomycetota > Planctomycetia > Kolteriales > Kolteriaceae > JAXMAQ01. The sequence continues at coordinate 48,063 of JAXMAQ010000050.1, read as the reverse complement.
CTCTTGGCCAAGGGATCGGCGTTTTCAATCGCGCTCGCGGAACTCATGACTTTGCCGTTATCCGCGTTCGCGGGCGACACGGAAGAGGAAGAGACACTGATTCCCTTTCTGAACGTCCCGCGCGCCAAGCCCGGCCAGTTGGATTGGGAGGGACTCGATTCCTGGTTTACCCCCCAGGAGCAAGTTTTCACCGTGGCGCATTACGGCACGCCGACGATCGACCCCGATAAATACACGCTGGAGATTACCGGACTGGTGGACAAGCCGGCGAAACTCACGCTGGCGGACCTGAAGAGCATGCCGCGGCAAGATCGCGTGATGACGCTGGAATGCTCGGGAAACGGCGCGTTTCCGGGCTTCACGGGCGCGGTCTATAACTCGCGCTGGACGGGGACTCCGCTCGCCCCCCTCTTGCAGACCGCTGGCATACGTCCGACGGCAAAGGAAGTGGCATTCATCGGTTACGACGAAGGAAAAGAGACGATCGTCCATCAAAAGAAGGACGTTTCTTTTCCCGTTCCTTTCGGCCGGAGTTTGGCGCTCGAGGACGCCCTCGACCCCCTCTTGCTGCTCGCGTACGAACGGGAAGGAGAGCCGCTAACGCCGGGAAACGGCTTTCCCGTGCGGCTGATCACCCCCGGTCGCTATGGCATCGCCAACGTGAAATGGCTCCGCAGAATCGAGGTGCTGGATCGACGGTACATGGGCCGATTCATGGCCCGTGACTACGTCACGCTCCGGGCACGAAAGGTCGGCGATCAAGAGGTTTTCGAGCAGACCTCCGTGAACGAAATGAATCTAAAATCGGTGATCGCGCGGGTGGCGCGCGTCAAGCGTTCGGGAAGTCGAGATCTCGTTCGGATTCACGGAGCCGCATGGGACGACCATTCGGACCATATTAAGGGAGTCGAGGTCAAGATTGACGACGGTCCCTGGCAGTCTGCGACCGTAGACCGCCAGCGGACCGCGCCTTACAGTTGGCTCTTTTTCTCGTTCGATTGGCCCCAGTGGACCGAGGGGAAACATACCCTGGTTTCGCGCGCCCTTGGCACGGACGGCAACATTCAGCCGGCGGCATCGGAGGATGAAATCGCCCTGAAAAAGACTTACTGGGAGGCTTACGCCCAGTGGCCACGGGAGATTGAAATTGCCGCGAGCTAGGGCTGGGAAAGTCATTCCCTCGGCGGGGAGGCGTACCCGCCGCGAATTTTTCGCCGATCGAAGATCAGAACGACGTTTGCGGTAGTGCCCGGCTCTCCTATAATCCCGACTATACGCGAGGGACGCCTCAATTCGGCGGACCTCCCGACAAGTGGACGCGAACGCGAAACGCAAGGTAGGAGGCGCCTATCTCGGACCTGGTGTCCGCGAGCGTCGCGTCGAAGCAATCCGGGCTGCCACGGCCCGGCCACGGAGTAAGGACCAGCGAATGCGCGAGTGGTTCCGCAACGTCGTCAAGGCAGTGACCACGATTGCCAAGGGCATGATCGTCACGGTCTGGTATTTCCGCGAAACGTATCGCCGCCGAACTTTCACGGAGCGGTTCGAGTATCCCGAGCTTCCCGTAGCGGTGAAACCGCGTTACCGGGGTTTCCATCGCTTTGACCTCACGACCTGCATCGGCTGTGACCAATGCGCCAAGGCGTGCCCGGTGGATTGCATCTACATCCACAAGGAAAAGAACCCGACCGGCAAGGGGTTCCGCGTCAACGGGTTCATGATCGATTACACCAAGTGCATGTTCTGCAGTCTCTGCGTCGATCCGTGCCCGGTGGAGTGCATTTTCATGGGCTCCAACCATGACCTTAGCTGCTACAACCGGGACGGGTGCATCGTCGACTATGCCAAGCTGCCGCTGGAAACGGCTTGGGGACAGGCGACCCTCAATCCGACGGTCGTGATGGAGTCCAAGGTGATTACCGAACCGGTTTGGGTTAAACCGCCGGAACCGGTGAAGGAAAAGCCCGCCAAGGCCGCCGCGGCGACGGAAGAGTAATTCAGGCCAATCTCGCCCACGAGAGCAACCATGGAAACAATCGAGTATCAGCCGCGAAAGCTCTTTACGGTCGAGGAAGCCAACCGCATGCTGCCGTTGGTTCGCCGCATCGTCGCGGACATTACGTCGACCTACCAGAAGCTCGTCGCCAAACACGAGCGTTTCCGGGATCTAGCGCCGAATGGTTCCGTCGGAGTTGATTCCCCCCAATGGGACAAACTCGCGGACATGCGGGACGAACTGGAGGCGGATCAGGAAAGCTTGCTCGCCTTCGCCAAGGAGCTCAGCGACCTGGGGGTGGAACTCAAGGGGGAGGCGGACGGCCTGGTCGATTTTCCCGCGTTGCGCGACGGGCGCGTGGTGTACTTGTGTTGGAAACAAGGGGAACCCAACGTCGGACATTGGCACGAGATCGCGGATGGATTTCGTGGCCGACAGCCGATCGACCATTCGGAAGCGGTTCCGACGATTTCGCTTCCCAAAGAGTAAAGGGACTTTGTTCACATGCAATCGCTTCAGTTCGACCCGGTCCTGCTGACCGGAACGTTACTCCTCTTCGCCGTTGTCGCGATCGGCATGCTCCTCGCCCCGCTAGTCCTCGGTTTTTTCCTTCGGCCGCGACAGCCCAACGTCGAGAAAGACGCGATCTACGAATGCGGCGAACCGACGATCGGGACAAGCAACGTGCAGTTCGACCTCCGGTTTTACGTCGTGGCGTTGTTGTTCATTGTTTTCGACGTCGAAGTCGCGTTCTTCTTTCCTTGGGCCGTCGTTTTCGGCAAGGCAAACACGCTGGCCAAGTCGGACTACCGCCTGTCGGACGAGCAACGCCAGGAGGTCTCCAATGCCCTGCTTAGCCAGGTGGACGCGCCGGTTGTGGAGACGGATGCCGCCCGGAAGTTCCTCCGCATCGCGCTCATCGACCTGCTCGCCTTCTTCGGGATCGTGTTGGTTGGCTTTGCCTACGTTTGGCGCCGCGGCGATCTCGATTGGGTGCGAAGCGTGGCCCGCCAACGGGCCATGGAGATGAACCAGGCGCCCCAGCCTCCCCCGGCGTAAGAACGAGACAACCGGCCTCGCGCATCGTCTGGGCGGGGTTTCAAAATCAGTGATTCGGACGTCGGAGGGCTTCTGGCGATTCCGAGACGCGAACCAAAGAATCTCTCAGGTCGGAGTGAAATCATGGCTTGGATCGATGGCCGAATGGAGGAGAGCGTCATCACGACGACGCTCGAACAAGCGATGAACTGGGCCCGCGAGTCGAGCGTCTGGCCGATGACGTTCGGCCTCGCCTGCTGTGCCATCGAAATGATGGCAACCGGCGCCAGTCGCTACGACCTCGACCGTTTCGGCGCAGGTGCGTTTCGCGCGACCCCCCGCCAGGCGGACCTGATGATCGTCGCGGGCACCGTGACATTCAAGATGGCCAGCCGCGTCCGCCGACTGTACAACCAGATGCCCGATCCCAAATACGTGATCGCGATGGGCGCGTGCACCTGTGGCGGCGGTCCTTATTTTGAATACGGTTACCATGTCGTTAAGGGAGTGTCGATCTGGTCGTCCCGGTCGACGTCTACGTGCCCGGTTGTCCCCCACGTCCGGAAGCACTCCTCGAAGGGATCATGCGAATCCAGGACAAGATTCGTGGCGAACACATCTCCAAGGGAGTCGCGGACGAACTGCCAGTTCCGCATCACTCGGGACACGTGCAAGTTCCCCTCGTTCAGATCGACATGGGCGCATCCAATCTTGCCGGTGCCGGAGGCCGTTCGTGAAGCCAGAAGAGATTGCTAGTCTGTTGGAAGCCAAGTTCGGCTCGAAGATCACAGGCAAGAAGCTCGATGCCATGGATCCATGGATCGAAGTGGAGCCGTCGGCGATCAAGGAAGTCGGACTCTTTTGCAGGGACGAACCGTCCCTTTCGCTCGACTATCTCCGAAACCAAAGCGCCGCCGACTTCCTTCTCGACGACCCGAAGAAAGCCGAAAAACTCGGCATCGCGCCTCACTTGGAGATCGTCTACCACCTCTTCAGCTTCACTCACAAGCACGAGATCGTGCTCAAGGTGAACGTGCCCCGCTGGAAGGGTGACAAGGCGGGCGAAATCCCTTCGGTTCCAACGGTAGCCGACGTCTGGAAGATCGCCGATTGGCACGAACGCGAGATCTACGACCTCGTGGGCGTGCATTTCGAAGGTCACCCTAACCTTCGGCGGATTCTTTGCCCCGAGGACTGGGTGGGCCACCCACTCCGCAAGGACTACGAATTCCCCCTCGAGTACCACGGCATTCGCGGGAAATAACGCCGCGACCCTACATTCATCGGACCACCGAGACAACGACTACGGAAGAGCGCCATGGCAAGCATTCTCGACGACCAGACAGTTGTGGAATTCGACGTCCGCACGGACGAAATGCTCATCAACATGGGCCCACAACACCCCAGCACCCATGGCGTTTTGCGCCTCGTGCTCCGCAGCGACGGGGAGGTGGTCTCCGAGATCACGCCGCACATCGGCTACCTGCATCGCTGTGCCGAGAAGATCGGCGAAAATGTCGATCCGTTGCAGTTTATCCCCTACTCCGACCGGATGGACTATCTGGCCGGCATGAACATGAATCTCGGCTACTCCGTCGCCGTCGAAAAACTGATGGGAATCGAGATTCCGCAGAAAGCAAAGTACCTGCGCATCATCATCGCGGAGATGAATCGGATTGCCAGCCATCTGGTTGGCATGGGAACCTATGGCCTGGACCTGGGAAGCTTCAGCCCGTTCCTCTATGCGTTTCGCGAACGCGAAAAGATTCTCGACCTGTTCGAAGAAGTTTGCGGCGCCCGGCTTACTTACAGCTACATCACCATTGGCGGCGCCCATGACGACCTGCCGGACGGCTGGCTCAATCGCTGCCAGGATTTCCTCGAGTACTTCCAGCCGAGAATCCAGGAATATCACACGCTCCTCACCGACAATCAGATTTTCATCAAGCGGACGGCAAATATCGGCAATCTCTCGCCGGAGTTGGCCAAATCCTACGGCTGCAGCGGCCCAGTATTGCGCGGCAGCGGCATCGATTGGGACCTCCGCAGAGACGTTCCTTACCTCCCGTATCACGAGTTCGACTGGAAGGTCGCCGTCGCGCCCTTCCCCAATGCACCACCGGAATCCGTCCTCGGCGACAGCTGGAACCGCTATTACGTCCGAATGATGGAAGTCGTCCAAAGCGTTTCCCTCGTGCTTCAGGCCATCGAAAAATACAAGTCCGCGGAAGGTAGTCACCGCGCGGAACTCCCCCGTTCCATGAAGATTCCAGTCGGCGAAGTCTACGTCGAGACGGAATGCCCGCGCGGCGCGATGGGATTCATGGTCATCGGTCGCGACGACCCGATTCCGCTTCGGGTCCGGGCGAAGTCTTCGTGTTTCTGCAATCTTGCCTGCTGCAGCGAAATTTCGCGTGGCTGCTTGATTGCCGATATCCCCGCGATCGTCGGCAGTCTCGACATCGTCATGGGGGAGATCGACCGCTAGCGGACGGCACTCCTGGAAGTCAAACGCCTTGGCCGGAACGCTCCTGGACCCCTTTTTTCACCGATTCCGGCCGAAAAATGCGAACTTCAAAAGCCGAGACGTAGATAAACGTTTCCACTGGTCTTTGTGCCATTTCGATTAAACCTCGCTTCAAGTAACCCTCTCGGGTCGAATCGGGTTTCCAATTCTCACGCCGCGTCGGGCACGAAAAAGACGCGCGTTTGATTTGCGCCGCCATGTCTCATGCCTCCGTGATGAGGAGCATTCCAAGGATGGAAAAATCCCCGGATCATGAAATTTTCCGACGTCGTCGTCGAAGGGACGGGGGCTCGTTCGACTACGATAAAGAAGCCATTATCGAGCCTCAGAAAAGTAATGCCGTATTCCCAGGCTTCGGTCTTAAAAGCAATGCGTGTAGCGGCATCCATGGATTAAAGGCCTTTACATTACTTTTTCGAGCGACAATAACAGCCTAATGGTATCAGGAGACAAGTGATGCGTATAAATACCCTTTGCTGTGATTCTCGAGTGCTCCCGCACGAAGCCAGAAAAGGTCTTACCGCGCGTTCGTGGACGGAGAGTGCGGTGCGTTGTCGCTCCCCAACGGCTTTTGTATCAGCTCTGGCTTCACGATATGAACGCCAAAGTAGGCGGAACTTACCGGATAAGCCGTCTACGAACTTCACTACTGGCCATAGCCACTCGCTCGGCGGAACTTAATTTTGAGTTGCAGCCAATCAGCGGATTCGCCACGGCCGCGCCTGACGATCCGAACCTGCCCGGTGGAGATGGCATCACGGTTACACTCAAAGAGGTCATCTGCGTGGCCTGAAACAACACTATGCAGGCGATACCGAAGTGATCCCCAGGACGCCTGTTATCTTGGCTGAAAGAATCGCTGGCCTTTCTCATGAAGGTTTGCCGGAACCCGAGATCCTCATTACATGTCGGGGCCTCTTTCGAATAAATTTTCCGTTTACCCTTTCAAACCTCTTCGTCGACAGACTGAATATTGAAATGGATTTATTCATTATCTATCTCGTTGGAGGGGTGACGTGATGGGAACGGCAACTTTGGAAGCAAAAGCGAACGCGAAACGACGCCAGCCCGGGTCCAAGGGACATTGGTTTCTTTGGCTGCATGCGACAATTCCAGCCGCGAGCCGATCAAGTCTCTACACCGACATGGAGGCGCATGCGGACGTGCGGATCCTCGTTTTTCCCATGTACTTTTATCTCCTGACGCACCCGACGCCGTCGAGCACGCTGCAAAAGAACCGAGCAGAATTCACGCAAGATGAAGAACCTCATCAAGTCGGCTGAGCCGTTGATGGGCAACGGCCTGTTCTCGAGCGAAGGGAACTTCTGGCTGGAGCAACGCCGGTTGACGCAGCCGGCGTTCCATCGGCATCAGCTCCAGGCCCTCACGTGCTACGGACACCGCTGAACGGCTGATCGAGGACTGGGACTGCCGCAGCGGCTCGTTCACCCTCGACGTCGCTGAAGAAATGACCCGTTGGACGCTGCGGGTCGTGAGCACTTCCCTCTTCAGCAGGGACATCAGCGGAGACGCGGACACCTGTGGCAAAGCGATTCGCCACGCATTCGAGTACATCAGTTTGAAAATGAACGGACGCATCTTCAGCCCGCGTTGGTTTCACCGCGGAACCGCCAATTCAACCAGGCCAGTGAAGGTCCTCGACGATCTCGTACGACTTGATCGAAACTCGAAGGCGAAATCACCGACTGGTGGACTTGCTCGGCACGCTCATAACGGCGCGCGACGAAGAGAGTGGCCGGGGAATGTCCAATCAGCAACTTCATGACGAGGTGTTGACCCTTTTGTCGCGGGACATGACACGGTGGGGGCCGCGCGTCCGGTCCCGGCACCTCTTGGGCAATCATCCTTGGGAATTGCAAGAACAAGCCTGGTGGACGAGCGCCGCGGAGTGCATTGGGGAGGCGAACGCCGACCTACGCGGATATTCCCAAGCTCCCGTTCGCCAAGGCGGAACAAGAAAGGCCCGGTCTTTATCCGCCAGCCTGGGGATTGCCGCGTGAAGCGATCGAGGACACGAGATTCAGGGCTACGCGATTCCCAAGGACAGCATTATCTCCGTCAACCAGTTCATCACGCATCGTCATCCGATTTGAGATCCCGAGGCCTTCAAACTGGAATCGTTTCTGGCACGCGGCGTCCTATCAGCTGAAGCTCGCGCATTTCCCGGAGGGGGGTCGCGCATTTGCATTGGCAACACCTTGCGCTCATCGAAGGTCCGTTGTGCCTTGCGGCCCATCAACGATTGTATGTCCCCTGTCGCGGGACACGCCGTGGAAATGGATCCGACCTCTACCTCTCCGCCCAAAAATGGTGTCCTCATGAACATCGCGGCCCGATCATGAACGACAAACGACGGCGGGATTATCGAAGCCGCCCGGGGCGCGCGTGCGTCACTACGGTTGCAAACGGCGATGCAAGAGGACGCCGATTGCGACGCCGGCATCGCGGTGGGGACGCTCTATCTTTACTTCAAAAATAAAGATGAACTGGTTGTCGCTCTCGCGCCGGAGACTTCATCGATCGCCACCACCGCGAGGCGAAGGAGATTCTGGAATCCCAGGATTCCGCCGACCAGAAGCCGCGCGCATGCGTTTCTGCGATACTGCGCTCGAGGAGACCACAGAACGGCTCTATGCCAGCGCCGAACTCACCCGCGGTGCGCCGTGCGTGATGCCCGGATCGCGCGCGACGAAGGCATGATCATACCCGGCTACATCAAGGAAATACTCGCCCAAGGGGTGTCCGGCGGACTCTTCGATGTCGCCGACATCGATCGTGACGCGCGGAGGTCTTCCTTTACTCTATAGTTTTTCTTCCTGGGGCCGCTCCTCCCGATCCTGCGAGTTGGCCGACGGAAGACGCGTTTTCAAGGTCGTCGATTGATCTGAGAAGTGGCGGTGCTCAGACGAAGCCTTCAAAAACGGGCGCGGTCACGCCGGCGGAAGTCATCCGCGGAATCTGCGACCAACGCCTAACCGGGATTGCCCTGCCACTCTTGAACGAGATCCGTGGAAACCTAACTCGCCATAAAGGTCTTTGCGCATCGTACATTGAACAACACTGAATCCGGCGGCGGTAGCCCAGTCGAGGATCGGCTCCGGCTCGACCACTTCGAACGGATTATTCCTCTGGAAATACCACATCAGAATAGCCCAAGCTCGAAGAGAGCGTACATCGGCAAGGCGAGGAAAATCATCGTATTGGGGTCTCCCCCGGCGTGATCAAAGCCGCCAGAATGAAGTTGCCAAGCATCGCCATCTTCCTTGCCCGTAGCGAGCTGTTCGTAAGTAACGATACCCACCCGCTCCAGCATCAACATGAGTAGAGGCATCTGGAAGGCGCGCCAAAGACGATCATGAGAACACTACGAAACTGACCCATTCGCTAAGTCGGATTTCCGGTCGATGTCCATCCATTCATTGGCGGCAAGGAAAAACTTGAGCATCGCGGGGAAACACCAGGAAATAGCAGATCGCGACCCCGAAAGAACAAGGCAATGCTGAAGGAAGCGTGAGGTGGACGAACCGCTTCTCGTGGGAATAAAGCCCCACCGCGACGAAGCTGTAGATCTGATAAAAAACCCATGGGCTGGCGAGCACGACCGACGCGCCGAGCACCGCCTTGAAAAAAATCACGAACGCTTCCTGGGCGGAATAGGACCGGAGGCTCCATCGGCGGTTGACCTCGGCTAAGGGAAGCGTCAGATCCCTCGATCAATGAGCCCACCGACACTTCCGCGCTTTTTTTTTTTTTTCCAGTTGAACGGGTTCGATCTGTTCCACCTTGGAAACGTCTCCACCCACCGCCACCGTCAGCTTGCGGAGATCTTCTTTCCCAAGCGTCGCCACCAGGCGTGCTTTCTTCCGTTCGTTCTCCGGAAGTGCGTTCCATTGTTCATTGAAGTCGTGGGCTCGGCTTTCCAAATGCTTTTCCGACCACGCGCGGAGCTGATCCTCGACCGGCTCAACAATGATCTTGACCACGTAGTTGCCGAAAAAGACCAGAGCATCGGTGTTGACGACCACGCCGGATGACGGCACGGAGGAGGTGAAGCCCTCGATGTGATCACCGAATGTCATCGTCGTGTCTTCGAAAAGATCGTCGGCCATGCCTCTGCTCCCCTCTCGGATCCGATGAATGCGTCACGGATGCTTCGGCCGACCTGCTCGTCGCGACGGGCTAGTCCCCCTACCTATCGGACGCCAATTTCCACGTCACCGAACGTGGAAATCCTCGAACGAACGCGGCTTCGTTAATTCAAATCTGGAACAAGGTGACGTCAGTCGCGCGACCTTCACGACGGGGGAAGGCGGGGCGCTACATCCAGGCCCTTTGGACCTAGCGGGCAAGTGATTGCACGGATTCATCCATTTCAATTCCCCGTCCACCCCAGAGGGATACCCTGCGGTTTTCGTTCCCGCCGATCGAAGTGATCGAACCATAACGGGCGGAAAAGGCCGAGATTCGGTCAAAATCCTTCGGGAGTTTACACCTTTTCGATGCTTTTCTGGAATCTCCACGTCTTAAAAACGACAGGACTCGCAAAACCCCGAACTTTGCGGGCTCGATCGCGCAACCGGTGTTGCCAAAACGACTTTCCATGCCGGTTATGCGGAGCTGACCGATGCAATAAGGCGACGGCATGCGCGAGTTATGACGCATCCGGGTGGTCAATGATTGCTTATTCTGCGGAAGTTCGCGTCCGCCGGAAGACGGCGCCGCCAGCGAGTTTTCGCCGTCGAATTTCTCGGCACCTGGAACTCGCCGCGAAAAATCGGGAACCGCTCACGTTATGGATCATCCCAAGCCAAGAGGACGTCTCATGTTCGCTCGATTCCATGGCCCGGAGAAGTGGTTGACGCGACTACCACGTCATGCGGAGGCAAATCCTCCGACGGCGAAACAAGAGTTCGCCATCGAAAACCTCGAGGATCGCACCGTACCTGCCGCCAGCGACCTCTTCGTCAGCAGCGTGCTCAATGACGCGATCGTGCGCATCGATCAGACCGGCCAGTCGATCTACGTTAGCGGCAACAATATCGACTCCCCCCGCCAGGTACTGTTCATCAACAACACGGAGTGCTTCCTGGCGAGCTTCAACAACGACGTCATTCTCCGAGTCGACGGCAATGGTTCGCAGCAGGTTTTCGCGGCGGCGGGAAACATCGACAACCCCTCGGGCATGGCCTTCGACAGCAATGGAAATCTCATCGTCGCCAACTTCACCAACAACACGATCGTCCGACTCGATCCGCTGGGCAATCAAACCGTCCTGACGACCGGCGGGAATATCAACGGGCGCGACGGGTCTCGTCGTCGACGCAAACGACAACATCTACGTCGAAGCTTCTTCAATAACCGGATCGTCAAGATCGACACGGGAAACAATCAAACCGTCCTTACGACGGGTGGCGACCTTGTCGGTCCCCAGCAGATCGCGCTCGACAATAACGGGAACCTCATCGTTGCCAGCACGGTCAACGACCGCATCTTGCGCGTCGATGCCAACACCGGGACACAGACCGTCGTTGCCGCGGGAGGGTTCCTCAGCGGTCCGTCGGGCGTTGCCGTCGATGACGACGGCACGATTCTCGTCGCGAGTATCCTCAACAACAGCGTGGTGCGCATCGACACGCAACAAGGCACTCAAACACTCGTAAGCAGCGGCAACAGTTTGCAGGCTCCCTCCTTCCTGACCCTGGGACCGCAAATCCCGACAGTCACGTTCTCCAGCGGCGTGCTCACCATCGTTGGAACGGACGGCGACGACGAAATCGAAATCGACGATCACGTCGACGTCAGCGTCAACAACATCTCTTTCGGCTCCTTTAGTCACGTGGAGCGAATCGTCGTCCTCATGAAGGGGGGTGACGATGTCCTCCGCGTACTCGATCCGATTTACGCCCCATTCACCATCAACGGTGGCGAAGGAAATGACACACTCGACCTGTCCGACGTTTACGGCCAGGTAACTACGTACGTCGGCCCGAACAATGACGCGGACTCTCAGTTCATTAGCATCGAGAACCTGAGCACGGGGCACACCATCTTCGTGGCGGGGGCCCAGCTCGCGGGAACGATCGACTCGCATGGCCAAGCGCTCGACTTTTCACGCCTGACGATTCCCGTCACCCTCCTGCTCGACGCGAACGGCAACGGAACGGTAAACGGTTCCCTGGTGGTCTTCAATGTCGGCAGATATTATCTGCCGCTCTTTCAGAATAACGTGTTGGGGACGCAAGCCGTCCTCCCCGCGGCGCTCGGGTTGGAGCAAGCCAATGCCGAGGAAAGCGACGAAGCTCTGACCGTCGGGGACCCCAGCCTGGATGACGAAGATACGTCTGACGAACGTGGCGAACGCTGGTTCACCGCAAACTCGGCGTCAACCGCTAGCGGCAACGGTGAAACTCCACCTTCCGATGCCGATTCTCCCGAAGCCGTGGACGCGGCCTTGGAAGCAAATGCATTCCCGAAAGTCGCCTTGGGTGGCGAGGAATGAGCGAAAGTTTCCGTTTTCTCCGTCGTCTCCAAGACGCGACATGGGGGTCAAAATGTCCGATCCCCCGCTTTCCACGCGAATGAAATAGGCCGTAGCCCATGTTAGGAGCAAGGACGTGAATTCCATCGTACGAATGATCGGTCGCATGAGCCTTTGCGTGGCCAGCCTGGCCGCCATTTCTCCACGGTCGTCCGAGGCCCAGGAGAATGTCGGCCAGCCAGAGACCTTGACGGAACTACCCAGCGAATCCGTCAACGAGGCCCTCGCCTGGAGCGAGCCCGTCCCGGGCAACGCCCCATGGGTGCCCAACATGCTCGGTGACTTCGTCGGCGGATTTTCCTTCAAAGTGGCGCCGGGCCCGGTAACCCAACCGCGCGCCGTTGCCCGAGCCATCACCCGCTTTAAAGTGGCCGACAACAACAGTCCCCTGCCCCGCACCCGACTCCTCTATAGCTACAATTATTTCCACGACCCGTTCCAGACGGAGGGGGATCTCAGCCGAAACTTTTACGGCATCGAGTACGGTGTCACCGACTGGGCCTCCGTGGAGATCAAGAACTCCATAAACTCCTACAACAACTTCATCGGCTTCTCGGACAAGGTCGACATCTCCGACTTACAAACGACATTAAAACTCCTGGGAACCCGCACGGAGACCTACGCTCTCTCGGGGGGGCTCGCGGTTGGCGCGCCGATCGCGAACATGCCGTCGGACCTGAGCAACAGCAACTGGATCTTCGCCCCGTTCGCCGCCGGAATCTGGACGCCGAGGGAAACCCGTCTTTTCACCCAAGGCTTCATGCAACTGGACATTCCCACGGTCAGTGACGACGTCCTTCTGCTCCACACCGATGTCGGAGTAGGTTACTTCCTGCTCGATGACGCGACTCGATTCGTATCGATGATCGCCCCAACCGTCGAACTCCATGCATACACGCCCATCGGCGGTGCCGGCGGCGTCTATCAGGACCTGAACTACGTGGACGTGCTGAACCTGACCGTCGGCACCACGTTTCGCCTACGAGAGTTCGCCACCCTCGCCGTCGGGGGAAGTTTCCCCTTGAGCACGGAAAAGGACTATGACTTCGAAATCCAGGCCCACGTCAACTGGTTCTTCCGCAGGGGCCTATAAGCGACGAGGTGTACCGCTTTCGCCGGTCGCCGCGGAGGACAAGGAGGTCCTCTGTGGCGACTGCGCAAGCACTCAAGGAGTTGCCGGCAGCAGCGATTCGTCGAGGAAAGGCTTGCGTTCCTCATACCGCTTGCCACGCGATTCGAGCGTATCGGCGAGTTGCGTTTGTCCCTTCTCTCGCGCCATTTTTGCTGCTTGCCGAACGGTCAAAGTGGCTTTCGGGAAGTCTCCCCCCGCGGCCTGAGCCGCCGCCAACGTGTCCAAAAACGCCGGTTGATCCGGTGCCGAGTCATTGACCCTTTCCGCCAATAGCAAAGCTTCCTTTGGATTCCTGACCGAGGGATCGGGATAAGTAGCGAGAATCCACGCGAGATTGTTGACCACCGGCGTGACATTTTTTTCACGACCAATAAACGCGCGAAGGTCCTCGATCGCTTGGCCCACTTGTCCCGCTTGGAGTCTCGCCGCGACGAGATCGTTGAGAATCTTGTCCGAATGGGGATCTCTATTGGCGGCTTGAATTAGCGAGTTCGCCGCCTCTCGCCAATTCCCTTCACGTCCATGAATCTGGCCGAGCAAGTGATGGGGTTCCGCAAGCAAGGGATCGATTTCCGCGGCGCGCGTCAACGCCTTCTTCGCGGCAACCAGTTCCCCTCGCTTTGCATGAATTCGCCCGAGGCTGAAATAGCCGGCCGCCAGATTCGGATCGAGAGCAATGGCCCTTTGAAACTGCGATTCCGCGGCTCGATCGTCCCCCAGCGCCAGATACGCGAGTCCCAGATTGACGTAGGTGCCGCCAAATTCTGGTTTCAACGCGACCGCGCGCAACAACGCCGCCACCGCTTCCCTGGGGCGTCCGTCGTCGAGCAGTGCCGTCCCGACGTTCACGTACGTCACCTCGTCATCGCCCATATTGCCCATGGGCCAATGACCAGCGACGGCGACAAGGGCACCCCACACGCATCCTAACAATACTTCCCTACCCCCCCCCGCTGCGGACGAACGGATGAGTTCCCAACTGCGTGCCATCCCGGCGGCGGCGAAGAGGACGAACAGTGGAACCAGCGGATAGCGGTATCGGGAAAAAACATAGAAGAGCACCACCGCCAATGCGAAAACCACTAGCAAAGCATGGTAGATCCATATTCGTCGCCAATCCCGCCGGGTCAACCAAATCCCCACGGTGGCAAGCGGAACCAATATCCCGAAGTTCCAAACAAAGTTCGGCAAACGCAACACGATCGATTCTTTAACGTGCGCGCGGACGCTTTCGGCGTCCGTCTGTTCCCACGCATGAAACGTCAGCAACGTTTTCCATCCAAGGAGTCTGAGCCAACCGGTCGGCTGATCCCAGATCTCCCCCCACGTACGCTTCATCCAGTAGTTTGAAATTTCCGAGGGTGAAAGCTTTCGGCCGACGGCTTCCTCCGCCAACAGGCGCGCATCATCGCTTTCATAGCGCGGATCCCCGCGGAGTGGTCTCAGGGATTCATATCCTCCGCTCGCGCCGCGATGATTGCCGATGTAGAAGTTGGGCCCCATCTGGGAAGTGGTAAGCAGGAACTCACCCCCGACGTAGAGATTCCGGAAACCGACGGGAAGGAGCACGACTCCAAGCCCGAGAAGGTAGGCGGCAAGTCGAGACAACAAGACCTTGCGGCCCTTTCTCGCCTCGACGACAAGCCAAACGAGAAGGACAGGGAATAACGCAGCGGCGTTTTCTCGATTGAGAATGAACGCGCCGAGCACCGCTCCGACACAACAGACTCGCCAGAAACCAAGACGTGCTTGGCATGCCGAGATCGAAAACAATAAAAGGCAGGCGATCAATAGATCGAGTGACGCCTTTTGAACAATCCCGTCAAAAAAGATAGCGGGGGGATAAACGGCGAGGAGGATTCCAGCGAACCAGCCCGCGCGTGCATCGAATAGTCGCCTCCCCGTCGATGCAAGCAACGCGCAAGCCACCGCTCCGCCAACCGCTTGAGCGATTCGCACCCACCAGACCTCGTGACCGAAAACCGAATAAATGGATCCGAGCAGATAGGGGTACAGCGGTGTTTGATAGAACACCTCGTTGCCGAGCCAATTCCCTCCCGCAATCTCCATCCCCCAACGGTCATATTTCCATCCGTCGGCAACAAGAGCGGCATAGAGGACCGAGTGGCGCATCACGAAGAGATGTGTTAGCCGAAGGGCCAAGGCAAACAGAAAGACCACCGGTGACATCCAGGCGTCGACGGTCGTGGACCAATCGTCACCGACCGGCAGCTCATGCCTGTTCGGAGAATCGATTGCTCGCAGTTTTCCTTGTCGCCGCGTTGATTTTGTCATTCGATGCGTCGATTCCTTCAGGTTTTGCGCCCCCTCGGCGTTCAACTGTAACGTCCGAGGCCGGCCCGATAAACCGCTTGGGACCGGCATTTCCCCTTTTCGGGGTCCAGTTTGACCCACAATCCCCCTTCGTGCGTTCGCCTCGATGCCAACGGGAGACTTCTTTCGCGATTGATTTTGAGGATTCGAGCAATGGTAAACATCCGTGCATCGCTGGACAAGGACCGTTTAGCCCGGCAACGATCGCTGGACTTGGCAAAAAGTCCGGTCCCATGCCCCCTCGACGGCCCTTTCTTATTCCCTCTGGGCAAAATTCAAAATCCGTGATGTTGCCGACCTTTCCACGGGCGACCATTTTCCGTAATCTGTTTCAATTCTGCGGGATTCGCTCATACAGGCCGAATTTGCATTACGAGATGGGGCATCCAGGGGATAACCGATGTATCGCGCTCGTCTACTTCTTTGCTTGGTCTTTTCGTCGTTCCTTTTCACGACCGCGGCGCGGGCGAGCGAGGCGGATCTCGCCATCCCGGACTTGCGTATCGGGACGTTTACGATTGCCGGTAACGTGATTACTGCGTGGAACCTGCTCTTTTACGGTGCCATGGTGATCGCCGGCACGCTCGGAATCAGCCTTCATCTTCGTCGGCAGATTGCTCAACTGCCCGCGCATCAATCGATGCTGAACGTTGCCGAGGTCATTTTTCAGACCTGCAAAACCTACTTGATCCAACAGGGGAAATTCCTGCTCATCCTGTTCGCGATCATTGGGGCGGCGATGACCTATTATTTCGTTCAACTCAAAGGCGAATCGCTACAAACCGCCGGCCTCGTTCTTCTCTTTTCGATCATCGGCATGGCCGGATCTTACTGGGTGGCCTGGTATGGGATTCGCGTCAACACGTACGCCAACGCCCGCACCGCGTTCGCCTCTCTCCGGGGCGAGCCCTGGGACGTCGTCAACATTCCTCTTCGCGCGGGCATGTCGATCGGATTGTTCCTTATCTCCCTCGAATTGATCATGATGGTGATCATTCTGTTGTTCGTACCGCGGGAAATCGTGGGATATTGCTTCCTCGGCTTTGCGATTGGCGAGTCGCTGGGAGCGTCGGTGCTTCGCATCGCCGGCGGTATTTTCACCAAGATTGCCGACATCGGCTCCGACCTCATGAAGATCGTGTTCCAGGTGAAGGAAGACGATCCGCGTAATCCAGGTGTCATCGCGGATTGCACCGGCGACAACGCGGGTGACTCCGTTGGTCCGACGGCCGACGGATTCGAGACTTACGGCGTCACGGGCGTGGCTTTGATCTCGTTCATCACCCTCGCGGTCCCCAACCCGGATATCCAGGCGAAGTTGATCGTGTGGATCTTCGCGATGCGGTTCCTCATGGACTTCATGTCCGGAGTCTCTTACTTCATCAATCAAGCCATCTCCGAAAAGCAGTACCGCGGACTCAAGGATTTCAACTTCGAACATCCGCTCACCCGGTTGATCTGGATCGCGGCGATCCTCTGCATCACGACGTCCTTCGGCATGAGCTGGCTATTGATCGGCGACCTGTCCGTCACCGGCGCGGACAGCACCGCGAAGGTTCTTCCGCATCTCTGGTGGCAACTCGCCTTGATCATTAGCTGCGGCACGCTGGCCGCCGTCCTCATTCCCGAATTCACCAAGGTGTTCACCAGCTCTCATTCCAAGCACGTGCATGAAATTGTCACCGCGTCGCGCGAGGGTGGAGCCTCCCTCACCATTCTTTCCGGTCTCGTGGCTGGTAACTTCAGTGCCTTCTGGAAGGGCATGTTGATCACCGGCCTGATGGCGGGCGCGTACTTTGTCAGCTTGCAAGGCCTCGGCGAAGTGATGGGACAACACGCGTCCATCTTTGCCTTCGGCCTGGTGGCGTTCGGCTTCTTGTGCATGGGTCCCGTGAACATCGCGGTCGACAGCTATGGTCCCGTGACCGACAACGCTCAGAGCGTGTTCGAGCTCGCTCAGACGGAACATCTCCCGGGCATCAAGGAAGAAATCAAGCGCGAGTTCGGTTTCGAACCTAACTTCGAACAAGGCAAGCACTATCTGGAAGCCAATGACTCGGCGGGCAATACCTTCAAGGCAACCGCCAAGCCCGTCTTGATCGGTACCGCCGTCGTCGGTGCCACCACCATGATTTTCTCTATTATTCTTCTGCTCGAGAGGGCGGGAATGCTTCATTTGAGCCTGACCGACGCGCCCGTGCTCCTCGGGTTCATCTGTGGCGGGTCCGTTATTTTCTGGTTTAGCGGTGCTTCCATCCAGGCCGTTACCACGGGTGCGTATCGGGCCGTCTCCTTCATCAAGAAGAACATGAATCTGGACAAAACCGAGGCCGACATCGAGGACTCGAAAACCGTCGTCCGCATTTGCACCGAGTATGCGCAAAGCGGCATGTGGAACATCTTCATCGCGTTGATGTCCTTCACGCTCGCATTTGCCTTCTTCGATCCGAACTTCTTTGTGGCGTATCTGATTTCCATCGCCGTCTTCGGTCTCTTCCAGGCCATCTTCATGGCCAACGCGGGCGGTTCCTGGGACAATGCCAAGAAGTTAGTCGAAGTCGACCTGAAGGAAAAGAACACGCCGGTTCACGAGGCGACCGTCGTCGGCGACACGGTCGGCGACCCGTTCAAGGACACGACTTCCGTCGCGCTCAACCCGATCATCAAGTTCTCCACTCTCTTTGGACTCTTGGCGGTCGAAATCGCCATCGAGATCAAGGAAGCGGCTCATAACGCCAAAGGAAGCGATTTCACGGCGGGAGTCGGCGGAGTCATGCTGGTCATCGCCTTGATCTTCGTCTGGCGTTCCTTCTACGCCATGCGAATTCCGAAGGAGATCTAAGGCGAAAGTTTCGCTTGTGTTCAAGGACAATTGGACGCGCCCCGAGACTGCTCGGGGCGCGTTTCTTTTGCGCCATCATCCCCCAACAACTTGTCCGGCGAACGACGATTGTCTCGGAGGCTTCAGCCGCCAGATGACCGTCCACGGCATTGCGACTCGAAATTCCCCTCCTAGTCCGCTACACTCGAGCCATCCGCGTCGATCTCGTCTTCCCGTTCCATGGATCAAGGAGAATCAGGCCATGAGAGTAACAATCATCTCGTTGGCAACCTGCCTTTGGTGCATTGCTTCTATCAGCGTGGCAAGTGAACCGGCCACCGCCAAGGAGACCCCGAGTTCCAAGGAGGAAACGCCGGCGCGCGACTTGAAGCCGACCACGAGAACCTTGGGGATCGTTCTCTACGACCGATTCGAACTGCTTGATGTCGCTGGGCCCGCGGAGATCTTTGGGAACGTGGGTCCGCGGTTGAAGTTAGTGATGATCGCCGAAAAAGTGGGCCCGGTTCGCTCCAATCAAGGGGTGGCGATCCATGCGGACCATTCATTCAACGACGCTCCTCCCCTGGATCTGATACTCGTGCCAGGCGGGTTCGGTACTCTGAAGGCCATTCGAGACAAGGCACTACTCGATTGGTTGCGGACGCGTGGAGAAGACGCCGAGTTGGTCATGAGCGTTTGTAGCGGATCGGGCATTCTTGCCAAGGCCGGCATGCTCGACGGCAAACGAGCGACCACCAACAAGCAATCCTACCGATTCATCACTCCTTGGGGACCTGAAGTCGAATGGGTCAAGGAAGCGCGTTGGGTGGACGACGGCGAGATCGTGACCTCTTCGGGAGTATCCGCGGGAATGGACATGGCCTTACACGTCGTGAAGCGTCTTTATGGCGAGGAGCTTGCCCAGCGCATCGCGGATTTAACGGAGTACGAATGGCACCGGGACGCCAACCGCGATCCCTTCGCCAAATTCGCAAAGTAACTTTCGCGCCCGGCACGCATCTAGCCCTTTGGCGTGAACCGAGCGGACCGGCGATGGGAACTTCTAAAGAGACGGTACGGAAACATTCGCATTCCGTCCTTCGCGATGCTGTTATCCAGTCCGTCGCAATACTAAAGAATCGTCGTGCGCGTCTCCGAATCCGTGGCGATGACTCGACCATTGAGAATACACGCAAAAATATGGTCGAACACCTTCCCTGGTTCACCCTTTATCTCTCCAGATTTGTAGTAGGAATGTCCCTTGGGATCGTCGTACATGTTGTTCACGTCGTCACAGTCAACCGAGTAAACATTTCGCGAAACCCGCGTCATGCTCTCTGGTCCTGTATGTCCCAGGCGGCGCGACGCGATTTTGTTCTTGAGGTTCGCTGCCTTGCTTGCGCGCAAAGCCAAATCGTCCGAGGCGAAATACACCACGACGTTCCGTGAAGCGTGGCAAATAAATTCACCGCGGTTTTCCGCCTCCAAACATTCATTCTCAATGTCGGCCGCGACAAGAAAGGTGTTCCGAAACATCAGCGGCACGCCGTCGGCTAGATCGTACTTATTCCACACCCAAAGCGTCTCGCGCAGTACCCGGTTTCCCATGGAATGCGCGAGGACGTTGATCCGCTTCAGGCAGGGTTTGTCGTCGGCACCCGCACCATTGCGCTACCGAATGAATTTGCTCAATAGTCTTGCAAAAGAAAACGCGCTCGAATCCGCCGATTTCTGGTCGTCCCAATAGTCTTGAACGATCCCCTGATCGTCGTCACAAGGCCAGACCACGGGCACCACCAACGCTTCGTACTTCTTTTCCCTATCGCATAGAAGCTGTAACTCCTCGGCCGACGCGAACGCGTCCTCCGGTAGGTTCGAAAAGCCATGGATAAACAAAAGAATCTGGCGATAATCCACCTCTTTAAGGCGGTTCAAAAAGTTCTCGCTGCCGATCTCGACATACTTTCCCTCCGCTTTACGTTCACAAAGGTAGATAGAATTCGAGGACGCGTTGTTCTTCAGATCAAAATCGAAGTCTCGATTAACTCGAGTACGGATGCTTTGCGTGGGAAATCGATTCGTGATGAACAGCATGGCGAATGCCTCCTGGGCAAAAAGTGAATGACGTCCCGTTCAGCAAAAATCGAGCGATTCGCTGCCGAGTGAGTCGCTTAACCCTCGAGGAAGATGATAACGTTCCCTCTCACGCGGAACCATTCAACTCTCAAGTTGATCTTGAGACAACTCGTGAATGGAACGCCGGAACAATATCGCCACGGGAAACGGGTTGGTCCGTCCTCACGTCATTGTTGATGCATCACGGGGGACGCTGTCGTACGATGGGTCGCGAGAAAACAGCCAAAACGAGCGGTTAAATCAGGTCGTTCGACCGCGCTATGCGAGGATACATCCGTGACATTACGACTCCCTTGCTTTCTCCTCCTCTTGGCCAGTTTGGCGTCTGCGATTGGCGGCGACACCCTGCAAGCGGCGGAGGAGGAGAAGTTCAACTACGACGAAACCAAGGTTCCCACCTTCCTCCTGCCAGACCCATTGCACTTCGAGACCGGCACCAAGGTTCGCGACGCCAACGAGTGGCGAACGCGTCGACGGCCAGAACTTCTCGAACTCTTTCAAACGCAAGTCTACGGTCGGCGACCCGCGGATCCCCAAAGCATCGAATTCGAACTCCTGGAATCGAATCCCAACGCATTGGCCGGCGCCGCGACGCGCAAGCGAATCCAGATCTTTTTCTTCGGCAAGGAATTTCCCGACGTACGCATGACCTTAACGCTCTTCGTTCCCAACACTGCAAACAAACCCGTGCCGGCGTTCGTGGGAATGCATCTTTTCGATAGCCAAGCAGATCATCCGATCCCCGGAAAACCACTCCAAGAGAAGGTGGAGAAGGACCTGCCGGGCGCCAAGACACTCGACGTCATTCTCGCGCGCGGCTACGCGATTGGAACCTTGGACGCCAAGGATTTTTGTCCCGACGACGCCAAACGCTTTCGAGACGGGGTGCTTAGCCACCTTTATCCCGGACGTTCGGGCGCCCCCGCCGCCGAGGAGCCCGGCGCCATCGCCACTTGGGCCTGGGGACTCAGCCGGGCGCTCGATTACCTCGAAACGGACAAGGACATCGACGCCAAACGGGTCGCAGTGATCGGCCATTCGCGCATGGGCAAGACCGCGCTTTGGGCGGGCGCGCAAGATGAACGCTTTGCCATGGTGATCTCGAACAATTCCGGCTGCGGCGGAGCGGCGTTGAGCAAACGGCGATTTGGCGAAACCGTCGCTCGAATCAATCGCGCATTTCCCCATTGGTTCTGCGCCAACTTCTCCAAATACGACAACCGTGAAGAAGAGCTTCCGATCGACCAGCATGAATTGATCGCGCTGAGTGCCCCCCGTCCGGTCTATGTCGCCAGCGCACTAGAGGATCGCTGGGCTGATCCAAAAGGAGAGTTCTTGGCGGCGTTGGGGGCGGATCCGGTTTTCGAGTTTCTCGGCGTGCCTGGATTGGGAACCAAAGAAATGCCGCCGACCGGAAAATCGATCGGCGGCAATCTCGGCTATCACCTTCGCGTCGGGCCACACGCCCTCAGCGACTACGATTGGATGATGTATCTCGACTTCGCCGACCGGCATCTGCGGAAGGAAGAGTAGGTCATTCCAATGCCGAGACGCTCGGCCGACGACAAGGAACGCTATGGACGCGCGGTTTCCTTCCCGTTCGGACTAAAGAGTGCCTTCAATTGCTCGGCCGGTCGTGACTTATCGATCGCTTGCACCGAACCGTCCGCCATGGTCGCGAGGAACACCGGGCCAAAGTGCCCACCCAGGCCGGCGGCGGGATTCGCCTCGTCAATCTTGATGTCTTCCGGCTTGGTCCAGATCACCGCGTGCTCGTCGTCCGCCTCGACCGCCAATATGGTGTTCGAAGTACCGTCGACAATATCACGGATGCTCATCCCCTTGCCTTCGGGAAAGATCGTCTTGCCGCCAATCGGCAACACGATGCACGTCTTCCCCTCGGCAATCCGTTTTGGGCCGCCGACACGAAAAACTTCCGGCATCTGGGAAATGAGCGCGCGATTGTGCTCGCTGTCCCACGGTTCATCGAGATGAAACTGCTTGTACAGAGCATTCTGATCCAAGAAGGGCAAGAGGTGCACCCGCCAACTGAGAAGCGGCTTGCCATTGGGGCCGGCGATGAATGCGTCAGCGAACCTGGGGCCGCCACGCTTCTTGCCGTACGCGTCGATGTCATTATAGAACGCGAGCCCCACTTGCTTGAATCGGCGGACGGACGCTTGACGATCCGCCGATGCTTCCGCTTGCTGAACCAAAGGCTTCGCGGCGGTCTCGAACAATCGAAGTTGTTTTTCGTCGAGAGAAAGAACGAGCTGTTGGCCGTCGATTTTGGGTTCGACCATCTTCAATGCACGCTGGAGTAACAGACCGACGGGAGATTCTTGCGGTGCTTCCATCTTCGCGACGTCGAGAAGTCGGAGTACGGCTTGGTGGACATTTGTCGCGGCCTCGTGGTCCTGCGTCATGCCGACGAGACGAAACGACGAGCCGGGTGAATATTCGACGGACAACCATTCCAACCCCGACAAAGCGTCGCGCAGTACGTTCTCCGACCCTTCGATCGGAAGATCAGGGGTAAGTTCGCGGATCACGCGCCGCTGATCGTCAGAGGGAATAAACGACAATGCCACCATTCCCGAGCTCACCGCCGCTAGAGCGGCGGATAAATTCGGACGTGGCGAGCCCTTGGAAACGGAACGGTCGGTCGGCACTACCAGCACCCAGTTCATGGGCACTTCGACGTCATAACGCGCGGGAATCCCACCTTTTCCGAGAACGTCCGCAATTCGAGCCGCCGACGCACTGTCTGGCGCGGGGATTGCCACCGATACGAAGGGACGATTTTGCGCGTTGGGCATGCCTACCAACAGATACAACTGTTCCCCCCCCTGAGCCGCGATTTCCTTTGCCAACTGAATCATCTTCTCGCTGGAGTACTCAACGTATGGCGTGCCGAGATCCTTGACCATCCGCGCCACCACCGACCAAGCCACCGGCGTCATCTTGGCCAAATCCAGTCGAACGACCGCAATCGCCGACTCCTCCATCTGTTTCTCAATGAATGACGTTTCCGGAGACTGTTGCGCAAAGGCCAAATGCGTCACGACGCTCCATGTCAAAACCATCGTTGAAAACCTAATGACACGACTCATATCTTTCTCCTTGTCTGGTTTATCCGTGGACGAGATGTCCCCGCCGTCATTTCTTGGTTGGCCGAACGGTGATCTCGTAGATGCTCTTGCCCAAGAAGCTATTGACTTCCGGCGCTTCCAGGACCCCCTTGTTCCCTTGGAGCCCATAGCCGAACGGCTTATTCATGACGGGATCCAAGGGAACGGGAACTTGCTGGATTTCCGACAGGTTCGCGGGAAGAAGGGCGTCGTTATCCGCGGCGAATAGTCGGATGGCTTCCGCCGTTCGCAGCATGGCGAATCTTCTTTGTAATCTCGCTCCAGCGCCGAAGGCGGCGTTTGTCGCCGGCGCCAACAAGCGAACAAGATAACCACTAGGGTTTTGCGCGATCTCTTCACCACGCCTATCGAGTTCCCGGGCCGCTGATTGCGTTTCCCAATACGGCCTGCCGCTCCAGGCGACGACTTCCTCCATGTAGTTCCGGTAGGTCTCGAGGTTCGTCAGCAAGACCACCTGTATGACGGGCATGGCTTCAACCTCGGAAACTTTTCGGCCCGACGCGATCAACTCCCGTTTGGCGGCGGGATAAGCGGATAGTACAAGAGCCATCAAGCCGGCCTTGGAGCTCAACTCCGATTCGTTCGTGCCATACATCCTGAACATCTCGACGAGGGAATTGGCGAGTTCCCGGCCCTGCTCCACGGAAAGCGTCGTTTTGTCAAGCACGTCGGCAAAGGGAATCGAAGGGACCAACCAATACAATTCCGCACGCATGCCGATTGAAATGTCGACGAGTGGGTCGGGCAAACCCGTCAGCGCCCAGTAGAGATTGGGGGAATGAGGCGTCGCGATCCATTCCTCCACCACGCTGGTGGCGAGTTGCGCGCAGGCAATGCCGACAAGAGAACTGATCAATGTGCCCGATTCGCTTACGTGCCGCGACATGGTGAAGACACATTGGAGAGATTGGCTCGCTTTTACGAAATTGCCCTCCTGTAATTCGAGCCGGGCGCGAATGGCGAATAGCCTTGCCAACCCCCGCATTGCCTGGATCTCGGGAAGAATCGTTCCCGCCCCTCCCTCCGTGAGAGGAATATCCCATTCGGCGCGCGTTCGCCTCGCGCCAATTTCCGCTTCCTGAAAAACGCTCGAAAACCGATTCATCACCTGGCGAACCTCCTCCTTGGGCAATTCGCCCCGCGGAAGCTCCAGCCACGCGCCGATCTTGTTGTGATCCTCCGTGGTAATCCTCAGGTTCTCCATCTGAACCAATGCCCGGTAATACAACGCCGCGGCGTTTCCTCGGCGTTGGTCCAACACCGATGGATAAAATCGATATTTCATCACCGGCGTCGGGCGACTCGCAGGGCTCACTTGCAATTGCAGGCGACTCTCCTCGGCGCTCGCTGGAAAACTGCAGGTAATCAGCGTGATCCAGCAACTCTTCCAGTACGCGCGTTTCTTCATGATTGGTCCTTTCCCGGTCAAAACTAGAGAACATGAGACGCATATTCCTTCCACGTCCACGCCATGAACGCGGCGTGTCTTGGAGCTTCCTCATCGAAGTTGAATTTGAAAATTCCGTCAGCCGTTTCTCTTTCCGCGCGGAAAGAGAAATGGGTCATAATTCATCCAAGTCGTGAGAGGATTGACGATCGAACAGAAGACCTTGCCAAGCAATTCGGTCTCCCAACCGTAGGGCCTTGGCGGGTGTTGATTCATCATTCGGCTCAATCGTTGAAGCTTCCGTATTGGGATAAGCGGCCAGTATCGAAGTAAGAATCTCCGCCTCACTCCTCCGTTCCAAGTGGGAATCCGCGCGCAGTGGCTTGACGCTCGCCAATGTCCAGGACCAGGGGTCACGGGTTCGATGGCCATTGCCGTCGAAGCCGTTCCTTGCCGGGTCGGATTCCGATTCTTTGGGCAAAATGGAATCGGAGGGATGCGTCACGACCTTTTCGACCTGTACGAATTTCTCAACCACCCGCCTCTCCGGTTGCCGAACAACCGCGATTGCGAGCGAGACCGTGGTCAGGAGCAACCCCGCCGCGACGGTCGGCCAAATCCAAGGAACGGTAGCCGCATTCTTTCGCACGGACCATTGCCCGAGCCGATACATCAATCGATCGCGGTCCAGGCCGGTCGCCAGGGGCATCAATCGCGCGAGATCGCCTTCAAACGCAGAATCCTCATGACTCCCCGTCGGTACTTCAAATTCTCGAGTCATTGCTTCACCTAATCCTTCGACCGGAGCGGAATGGCTTCCCCCAATTGTTCCTTCAACGCGGCGATTCCCGCGACATACCGGCGGTGGGCGGCGCTTGAAGAACAGCCCACGAGGTCGCCGACCTCCTGAAAGCTAAGACCACCCCAAAGGTGGGCAACCACCACTTCGCGGCTGCTCCAGAGCTAACGCGGCCAGCGCGTCCGTCGCAGCTTTCGCGTCGAGCCGATCTCCTTCGCGTTTCAAACCATGGCGATCGTGTCGCGGCATTGGCTTCATGGCGTTTTCGCCGATCCGCGGATCGGCTGGCGCTAATCGCGCCGCGCCGGACCGCGACATAAAGCCAGGCAACCGGCCTGGCTGGCAACGGTCTTTCCGCCACCAACTTCAGCAGCGCTTCCTGGACGACATCCTCGGGGCAATGGCACCATTGCCGCGCAAACAGCTCGAGCGCGGCAGCGGGTCCCGCCAGCATCCTTTGCACGAGTTCGAAAGACTCCTCGTCCATCAAGCGCCCCAGGGCTCGGCTCTTTTCGTCCGTTTTCAAACCTATGACGTCGGTCAAGAGTTCATCATCCCGCGCCAGGGAAGGTTTTTTTGAAGAATTCTTCGACGGTTTTGACGGCCCCAGAACGATGCGGACAACGGCGGCTCCACGGGGATAACGGGTCCTTGCGAGTGACTCCCGTTTATCGAATCCGATACATGATCGGATCTTCCCGATACCACCTCGGCGTGGATGCCCCACAGGACTCGATGTTGCACACGGGATGGTGGGCCGGAAATTCCGCATTGCCGCGAATCTTGTTTGAACCCGGCTGAGCTGCCGGGTAGAGTTCACGGAAGTAAAAGACCAGCCCAACGATCCAGGGCCCGGCGTTTTTCCTGCCTCCATCTGCTCAATTGATGCCGTTCGAAAGTCAATCGCAAAGGAGCTCTTCCAATGACCTTGAAATCCAACGCTTCCAATCGACGAACGTTCGTGGCACGGATGGGTCTTGGAGCCGCGGCACTCGCCGTCGCCCATCGCAAGGCGAGCGCGGACGCCGCCGATCGCCTCGTGGTGGGGGTCATCGGGCCGGGAGGCATGGGGTCCAATCATCTGCGTTTGCTTGCGGAACGAAACGATGTCACCGTAGCGTATGTCTGCGATCCCGATAACGAACGGTTGGGAGCCGCCGTCAAAACCGTCGAAGAGCGAGCCAAGACGACTCCCAAGGCGGTGAGCGACATGCGCGCCGTGTTCGATGACAAGAGTGTCGACGCTGTATGGATCGCCACCCCCGACCATTGGCATGCCCCCGCGTCCATCCTGGCCCTCGACGCGGGCAAGCACGTCTACGTGGAAAAGCCCTGCTGTCACAACATTCGCGAAGGCCGGCTCATGACGGAAGCCGTCAAACGGACGGGGCTGAAACTCCAGGTGGGAACGCAAAGCCGGAGCACGGACTTCGTCCGCGAAGGGATCGAGCAAGTCCTGTCGGGAAAGATCGGCGATATCCTCGTCGCCAAGGCGTGGAACAGCCAAAAACGCGGTTCGATCGGCAAAACGAAGCCGAGCGATCCCCCCGCGAACCTCGATTACGATCTCTGGGTCGGCCCGGCCCCGATGGTTCCCTACCGGTCCAACATGCTCCCCAGCATTTGGCGGTGGTGGTATGATTTTGGCTGCGGCGACATCGGCAACGACGGCGTCCATGACATCGACGTGGCCCTCTGGGGGTTCGGCGCCAAAACGCACCCCACCAGGATCACCTGTCTCGGGGGAAAGTATTACTTCGACGACGATCAGCAGTTTCCCGACACGCAGTACGCGGTGTTTGAATATCCGGTCGCCGGGAACTCCGACAAACGCCGCCAATTCATCTTCGAACAGCGCGACTGGTCGCCGTACGTGCAAGAGGGATACGAAAATGGAGCGGCGTTTTACGGGACTGCGGGCTGCTTGATCATGGGGCATTCGGTCGGCTGGAAGTTGTACGGCGAGAGGAACAAACTCCTTGCCGAAGGAAGTGGCAAGGGAGACGTCGCCGCCCACCACCAGAACTTCATCGACTGCGTTCGTGGCAAGTCCAATCAACTCAATGCCGACATCTCGGTCGGCCAT
Organism: Planctomycetota bacterium; assembly: GCA_046350335.1. GTDB lineage: Bacteria > Planctomycetota > Planctomycetia > Kolteriales > Kolteriaceae > JAXMAQ01. Next base: position 20,096 of record JAXMAQ010000050.1, on the reverse strand, counting down.
CGCGCGGCCACGCTCGTTCACCTCGCGAACATCGCCGCGCGCGACGGGCAGGTCCTCGAGTTCAATCCTGATGCCGAAACCATCGTCCAACTCCGAGGCCAATGCCCTGGCAAGCCGGCAATACCGAGAACACTGGCCACTCCCAAGGGAGTTTGAATCCATCGCCAGCCGCCCCAGCCGGCGGTTCACTGGTTCGCCGGCGGCTGGCGGAATCCACACCACGACGAACAAGTGCGGACTCGTGATTGCCATGAGCGAATCGAACACCCACGATTCTCGCAACGGGTCAGAAAGCAATCACGAAGATGAGTCATAACCACCTCCGGAAAGAACGGATTTCGATCCCTTCACTTTGGCCCTCCTTCGTCGGGTCTTTCGGACAGAGACGTCGTGTGCACTTAGCCTCATCGGCTTTGTGTTCGTGAATTTCGTGTTCGTGGGTCTGATGGTACTTCTTTCAGTCTTGTTGTTTCTTACCTACCCCCATTCCATCGCTCCCTGATCGAAGGAATGGACGCCCGTCCCTTCCGTTTTTTCAAAATGCTGCTTTTGAAATAGACAGTTCAATTTCTCGGACTATCATATCCTTAGTTTTGATTATTCAAAACATTCGTTTCTTCCCTAGAAAACCATCTTTTGGACATTTCCACAGAGCCCTCGAACTCCGTGCAAACGCATCGAGGAACTGGTCGGAACTGCCCACTCGACAAGACTTTAGGGCAGGACAAAGAACTCCACCGGAGGCAAAGCCATGCGTGCCAGGAAGACGTACGACTCGAAGCGATCGGGATTTACGCTGATTGAGCTCATGGTGGTGATTGCCATCATCGGTGTTCTCATCGCGTTGCTGCTACCCGCCATCGCCGCATCTCGCGAAGCCGCACGCAAAACCAAGTGTGCAAGCAATTTGAAACAGCTTGGGGTCGCGTTTCACTCGTTTCATGCGTCCCATGGACGGTTTCCACCCGCCTATCAGTCGATCAAGTTACCGGGTGAGCCGTTTGGACCCGCCGATCCGACAACACTCGATCGCCCCCCGGGTTGGGGTTGGGGCGCTCACCTTCTCCCTTATCTTGGCGAGGATGCCCCACGATTCGCTGGACGTGAATCTTCCCTGTTGGCAAACGGAATGCAACGCGGGCCCGGCGAAATGATGATATCTTCCTATGCCCGACGGCGACGAACACCGATGGCGATTTTGAGGTCAAGGACTCGCAAGGAAACAAACTCGCGACCTTCGGCCGGTCCTGCTATGTCGCGAATGTCGGCCAGGAAGAACCTTGGGGCATGACGCTCGAGGACTATCAAAAAGTAGTCGACGGTCCCTTTATCGCACCGCGCACCCGTGCCGCCGACGTCTCGGATGGCCTGTCCCAGACCGTTTTCCTCGGCGAACATCACCCGGTGCTCAGCAGCAAGACCTGGGTAGGCGTCGTACCGGGCGCTTCCGTTTGCCCGTCCGATCGTTTCGCCTTTTCGGATTGCGACCATGCCGCCACGCTTGTTCAAGTTCACAGTGGGCCCGCCTCGGACGAAGTCCCTCCCGCGATCCATCCCCCAATAGTCCGCTTTGCCATGTCTGCCAGATGTACGCGGAACATCCGGGCGGATGCAACGTCATGCTCGGCGACGGCAGCGTCCGCTTCATCAATGAAATGGTCAACCAACTGACTTGGGCGGCGCTCGCCAGCATCTCCAAGCGTGAAATCATTGACGGAGAATTCTAATGATCCCGAACACCTGCACGCCACGATTTCGAGCCGGAGGCATGCTCGCTCTCCTGCTCCTGGCTGTACTTCCCCTGGGATGCGGCTATCCCGCCGCAAAGCCTGCGAACCTGCCGTTGATCAGTTCCCTGCGCACGGCTTTGTCGGCACGCAATGGGGAATGGCTCCGAATGAATGAAGAGAAAATCCAGTCCCGCCATCAAGCGGGCGAGATGGGAGACGATGAACATGCCGCCTTCATGGCCATCATCCAGCAAGCGCGCGACGGGGATTGGGAGGGAGCGGAAAAAGCCGTCATGCGCTTCCAACGGGATCAACGACCGACGCGGGAGCAAATCGAGCAGATCCGTCAACGGCGGGGAGACGCCAGTTGACCCGCTTCCTTCATGGCCCGGGCACGACCAAGGGGTCGCCGAACTTTTTTTGAAGCTCTCCGAGCCGCGTGAACAGGGATTGGATCCGCTTCCTCTGCAGCGGATCGTTGAAATAGTTCACCCGTTCGTCCGGGTCTGATTTGAGATCAAACAACTGGTAATTCTTCGAGTTGGGATAGCAAAGAAGCTTCCATCGCGAATCGCGAATTCCACGCTGCACGTCGCGATAGGTTAGCAGAAGATCCTCCCTGCCGGCTCCTGGCATTCCTTTGAAGATCGGGGCGACACTCATTCCATCCAACCCCGCCGGAATCTCGACTCCCACCAACTCGCATAACGTAGGAAAAAGATCCATCAAATAGAGCAAGGCATCCGATCGACCGGGCGAAACTCCAGGCCCCGCGATCAGGAGCGGCACCTTGGCGCTGTGCTCATAGAGATTCTGCTTTCCCATCAAACCATGGCTGCCGAGCGCCAATCCGTTGTCCGACGAAAACACGATCAAGGTTCGCCTATCCTCTCCCGACGCTTTAAGGTGATCCAAAAGACGGCCGATATGACCATCAAGCCCGGTGATGACCGCGTAATAGTCCGTCAATTGGCGGCGAATCTCCGCTTCCGTCCTCGGAAAAGGAGCCAAAAGCTCATCGCGAATTCTCAGTTCACCGTTGTCGAAGGGATGCTTGGGGAGAAAGTTCTTGGGCAACGGGAGCGCGACGCCACGATATCGTTCCTGATACACCGGAGCGGCGACTCTCGGGTCATGCGGATTGGCGAACGCCAAGTACATGAAGAACGGCTTGTTTTGATCACGGGTATCGAGGAACGAGATTGCCTCGTCAACGATCGTCTTGCCCGGTTCGCCACTAGTCCTGTCCGCTTCGTCGTCCAGGTATTTATTGATGTCGAATCGCTCTTGAATCTTTACCGCCGTGTTGCCCCGTTTGCCATGGTGGTAGGTTTGGTAGCCCGCGGTCGCCAAGGTCACGGGTAAGTTCGCCTCGTCCCCTGGCGCGTAATCCCCTTTCCAGCGAAAATAGGATCGGCCGGACAGAAGCATGTTTCTGCTCGGACGGCAGACCGCCGGCGAATTGCTTCCGAACACATGGCAATTCGTGAAGGTCATCGCCGACCGCGTTAGCCGATCGAGCGCCGGCGTGTGGATATCAGGATTCCCGAGCGCGCCGATCGTGTCGAAACGTTGATCGTCGGTGAATAGAAAAAGGATGTTTGGCTTATCCGCCGATTGTGTCGCGTCGGACTTCGGCTCCGAGCCCGCGGCACTCGTCACGAGGAGAACCAAAACGAAAACAAGACTTCCTGGCATTTGATCGACCGAAACCATGCGACTCATTCCCCAGATCCCTTCGCGACCGCCTTCCTTCAACGATGAATGCCCATTGTACCGGCGTTCATCGGATGGATTGGGGGGAACTTTATTGAGCATCGGAGAAGCAGTGTCGCATTGCCCGACGGGATCGCTTGGAGAGCATGAACACAAAGCGCGCCGGGCTCCGACATTTATTCTCCGAGCGGTATTATGGATCTGACTCGGCCAACCCCCTGGTCCTGTCCGCCTCCCTGGGTCCTTGCGAACGAACTCAGGCTTCGTCCACGTCGCCGCGGATCGTGAACTACATTTACTTCAAAACAAGATCCGCCGATGCCGTCGTGTTTCCGCCGTCTCAAGGGTTGGCCGAAGAGACTCTGGCGTGTTGATTGCAAACTTTGAATCGAGGCGTTTCGCATGACCATGGACCCACTTCCACGTTCGCTTGTCTGCGTTGTCACGCTCATCGTCGCGATGTCGACGGAGGTGGCGAGGGGACAGCAGGAAAATGCAGCCATCACGGCCGACGGCGAACGGCTAAACCGTTACTTCGATAGTCTTGACGTGGAACATCATTGGCTTCCGGGGCATTCCATCCACTGGCGAACCGGCCGAGATTTTCCCGACGGTCCCCGCGCGGCGACGCACTGCAGTTCTTTCGTCGCCGCCGCTTGCGACGGCTTGGGTGTCTACATCCTGCGGCCGCCGCAACATTCGCAAATTCTTCTCGCCAATGCGCAACACGAATGGCTCGAACAAAAGGGGGCGGAGAACGGCTGGCAGAAAGTAAGGTCCGAATTCGAAGCGCAACGGCTGGCGAACCAGGGTTGGATTGTCGTCGTCAGTCACGCCAATCCGAACAAACATCGTCCAGGGCACATCGCACTCGTTCGGCCGAGCAACAAGTCCACGGACGCCATCAAGGCGGAAGGTCCCGACATCATTCAAGCGGGGCGGGTCAACTACAGCCGCACGCCCATGAGCACTGGTTTTCGATCCCCTGACACCGCCGTCCAAGACCACCGCGTCGCCTTTTTTGCCCACTTGGTCGCTAGCAGCAATGATTGAACGCGTTGGCGGCGTCGCAGCTTATGGCCGCTCAGACGGGCAATGTCGAGGATCCTTAGTATTACTCCGTTAACTGATCTTGGCTGATTTTTCCGTATCGGGCAAGATCAGTGGCATGGATGCACGGAAGCTGACGAAACTGCGGAAGGATTTGGCGTCATTCCTGGATGACGTCGTGGGAACGCTGGGGAATTCCCGACGGCGACGTTGGTGCGAGACCTATGTCCGCGGCGTGCTGCTCGATGGGCAACGTAAGAGCATCGAGCCCATGTCGGCTCGATTGAAGAAGATCGAGGAAGGCAAAGAAGACTACGAACAGGCGCTGCAACAGTTCATCAACCAGAGCCCTTGGGATGAACAGGCGGTGCTCGATAACTTGCAGGCTTGGGTAGGGCGACAATTCGGCGCGGAAGGTTATCTGATCCTGGATGATACGGGATTTCCCAAGCAGGGACTGAACTCCGTAGGTGTGGCCCGACAGTACACGGGTACGTTGGGGAAGGTGGCCAGTTGTCAGGTCGCCGTCACACTTCAGTTGGCGACCCAGCATGAGGTACTCGGACTGGATGCCCGCTTGTACCTTCCGCAAGCCTGGGCCGACGACCGTGAACGTTGCGAGAAATCGGGCATACCGGCCGGAGTGGCGTACCAACCGAAGTGGCAATTGGCCTTGGCCATGCTGCGCCGCGCTCACATGAACGGCTTGAGCGGCATCGTGTTGGCCGACAGTTTGTTCGGCACGGTGACGGAATTTCGGCAGCAATTGGCTGCCGAAGGTTGGAGCTACTGTGTCGGCATCGATTCGACCTTGAAAGTGATCGCCGGGGACGCCGACCTGGGACCCGTGCCTGAATACTGCGGCCGGGGCCAACCGCCGAAGCGACCGCTGAAAGTCCGCGCGAAGCCAACCGCACCGAGTGTCAAACAGTGGGCCGTCGAAAATGCCACCGGCTTCCGCAAAGTGACATGGCGAGAAGGGAGCAAGGGCAAGATGGCGGGACGGTTCGCTGCCTGGCGAGTCCGACCGGCGCACAGACTGACGGCCGGTAGAGAACCATTCGAAGCGTGCTGGTTGTTGGTCGAATGGCCGGACGGCTCTGAATGTCCAGCGAAGTACTTTTTCAGCAACTTGCCAGCGACGACGACTCTCAAGCGACTGGTGGTCACCGCCAAGAGTCGCTGGTGGATCGAACACAGCTATCGGGAATTGAAGGATGAACTAGGCTTGGATCACTTCGAGGGACGCTCGTGGCGTGGCTGGCATCATCATGTCGTGCTGGTGCTGTTGGCCTACGCCTTCCTTCAAAATATTCGTCGCCACCGCGCTAAAAAGGGGGCGCACGCCTGACGCTGCCAATGCTGCGCGAGCAACTGCAAATCCTCTTCGCCTGCTGGTGCGGCCGATGCCTGCTCTGCGGGCAAACCGCTAGCCTGAATTTGTTACCGCGCGACCTCCGTAGTTAACGGAGTAATATTAGGAGCCTGTTGAACAATTCCATCGCGTGCAATCGGTCCACTGGGTATTGTGGCTGCAGAACTTGATAACACCCAATGGATTGTGGACGAACGGCATCATCGCAATTTCTCAACAGGCAGTTAGGGACAACTATCGCAAAGGCGCTCAACGCGAAAAAGGTTCGCCGCTCGGCTTCCGGGCACTTTCGAACATACATCACGCCCAGATACAGCCCAGGCGAGACTTCACGAATTTCGTCGCGCACATTCCTCCAGATCACGGGCGACATGCCCTGATAATCCGTGATGATCGCGGGTCCGCCATCCATCCAACTTTCGCCCAGGAACACGCTCGCTTTGACTGCCTTGAGCCCCAACCACTGATTGACCATGAGCCCATCTTCGGCGTGAAAATGCTTTCCTTTCCAAGCCGCGCCAGAAACGGTTCCCTTCACGCCGCTCCATTTCGAGCAGCCGTACAAGACCTTGCCGCGAAGGAAGCCGCAGGGGATCGTCTCCGCCTTTCCTTGACGATAGAGGGCCTCTAGTTCGCACTCGCTCATGCATGCGAGTTGATCGAGCGTGAGAAGCGGACCGACCGTTTCTTTCGCCGGCTCCGCGCTGTCCTTAGGTGCCTCCCTTGGTACTTGCTTCTCCGGCGTCGAGTGTACCGGCGGCTCGACCGACGGTTCCTGAGCCCGAAGGGTTCCACGGAATAGTCCCAGCACTCCCAAAAGAACTACCCCGCGGCAAATACGCGACATTCGCATGTTCAAGGCCGGCCTCTTTCGCTGATGCGGTTTCTGGAGATACTCCCCGCCTACATCGGCCGCCATTCGTTCCCGTCTCCATCGGAAACTCGTCCTTTAGCCGCCGCGCCTTCGAGAAATAGACCGTGCGAACACAATCTGCCGGTTGTTCCATTCCCGATGGCGATGAGGGAACGTCAAGCGGTTCCGAGCGAGGTTCGGACGCCCTATTGCCGCTCCGATTCACCGTGTCGTGGACCCATCGACTTTGGGCAAGGCTCTCCAAACGACCAGGCTGGGCATTACGAGGTTACTTTTCCGATGACCAGTAACGTACGGGAATCACGATGCTGATTGACGCGACGCACCAGCGCTGGAGATCAACAGCTTTTTCTTTCACATGAAACGGTGGACTAGCGCAGGCCAAGACAGATTCGCCGGGGGATTCGATAACGTTTGATGGTCCACTCCAACAGGATGGGCAAGAATAGTCCGCCGAGCCGCGGGCAAAGAGCTGCGCATGGCCGGTTCCGCCATCCGGGAACGGAACCCGTAGCATGATCGAAATGAAGAGATAGTGGTAGAGGTAGATCGTGAATGAGTAGTTTCCCAACTTCGCCAGCCATCCGATGGTCGGTCGAAAAAGAATGAGAAGGGTCGTGCCTGCAAAACCGACGATCAAACCAGCGGGCGTCTCCTTGCCGACATTCCCTTGCAAAACGCCGGTTAACAACAACTGTTGATAGAGGAGCCCTAGGGCCACCGCGATCGCGCAGCACCAAACGAGTCCCCGGTTTTTTGCGGCCGACTGGAACCGATTCAGACCACATCCCAGCGTGAAGAACGGCAACAGCAACACATAGCCGATGTCCACCGGCACATGAGACACGCCGAAATGATGAAATCGGAAGTAAACGAGTTCTACGAGCGAGGCAACGGCAAGCCAAAAAAGCCACGCGCGAGTGCTCTTCATCCAACCGAGTATGTCGACCGCCCCGACGGTAAGAATGCAAAGAAAGATTGCCGGCAGGTACCACAGCTGAGCAATCGGATTGATCAAGCAGTATCCGAGCATGGCGAGGAACGACCGAGCGCCCGCGCCTTGTACCACGCTTTGCAGTAACACGACGAGCGTGGTGACGAACAAGAAGGGAACGATCAATCGCCTGGTCTTGCCGCGCACAAACTCGACCGTGCCCAAAGCGACGGCAGGACGCATCGCGTAAACGAAGCCAGAAATCACCGTGAAGAGCGGAATCCGTATGTATTCGAACGATTGACAAAGATGCTGAAGCGAGGCGAGCAATTCGGGATTGTTGGGATAGAGCGGGTTCTTGTGATCAAGAGATGACGTGATAGACGACGACCAGGGTGATGGCGATGCCACGAAGCGTTTCGATCCCCGTGTCTTTCTGATTCACCAACTGGGGCGGCGAATCCGTCCGAACATTCGCTCGACGCGCTGAGGAGGCTCGAATTTTTTCAAGCTTGCGCGTCGTGATGGACACGAGACCATTCCCCAGATTCTAACTCACGGGAAAACTGCTGAAATTGCTCGACACAGACCAAGAAGACGGTGACACGGGTCGAGAGTACTTGGGACTACCGACAGCGCAACCCCAGGTCGGTAACTGGGTCCGGTACACTGCAAAAAATGGGCACAAACAGCGAAAAGAACGAAGAAGGCCCGTTGGGCACCATCGATTCCGCCGCCCCCCCTATGGAACAGCCGAACCAGCCCGGCGAGATTCACTACGAAACGTTCTGCAGACTCACGTTAACACTCAAAGCGGCGACTCGCGGAACCATAAACTTGTGCAGCAACGATGCCTTTGATCCATGGCCACACAAACGCAAGCTTGCAGCAATAAACGTGAGAGTCCATCGATGACTTCATCATAGTCGATCGCCTTCTCCGCCGACATGCCAAACCTTACGGAAAATTGATAATTCGCACGCCGCCCGCCCCCATGGAAAGGGAGCGAATCTTCGGCCGGCTCGAATTTCCTTTCAATGCCTGAATGGAAGATTTACCGAGGGGAGAAAGGAGCATCTCGTGCTCCAATGGCGCGATCATCCGAGAATGACGCGTTCTCGGTTGGGACCAATAGTGACGACATGAAGAGGGACATCGAGGAATCGCGGCACCAGCCCGAGTTGGGTCTTGGCGTGCATGGTAAGCGGGAGCGTATCGAAGCCTCCACTTCCTGCCAATGCCAGCGGCAGCAGAAGTTGATCCGCGAGATGTTCACCCACGGGTACGCCCGCGGCGATGTAACGCTGATACTCCTCCAGCAATCGATCGGCTACCGATTCCGCTCGGACGCCACGTTCACCAAAAGCAGTGAACATCTCGGTAATCTCCTCGGAGACCACTTCGAGCATGAGCGCGTTCCCCGGCCCTGGCGAATCCTCGATGAGTTTGACCCGGCAGTCGCGTTGGGCAAGATCGGAGTTCGCGGAGACCCGTCGGACCTCCCTTTCGCCGACGTCGGGAGGAAGCTTGGCGACGAGCGCCGTGAGTTTCTTTTCGAGCACCGGGCCACGATCTAGCAAAGTCAACGGCTTGAGAGTTCCCTTCGATTGGATGGAGACCGTGAACTTCCCGCCTCCCGCGGGATAGAAACCATGAGAGGAAATCTTGGCGTCGACGTCCGCGCCCATTTTGCGCAAGATGGGCAGAAATACCTTGTCGAGAAAATCGAAAGGGGGCGCGGCTGGGTTGTGCGTGCCCCCTTCCAGCGTCAACAGGGATTCTCCCGGCTGGGAAAGCAACGGCGGCAAGACCGTTTGGAGCACTAACATCGCGCTCCCCGCGGAACCCACGTTGAAGGTGTATTTTCCTGGTTGCACGCGCGCGGGATGGAAGGTCACGGAAGTCGAACCGAGTTTCGCTCCTTCCGCTTCGGCATTGGCGATGCGCGCAGCGGCGATCACTGCCGTCAGATGCTGTCGCAAAAGACCCGGTCGGCCACGTTTGGCACGAATCGCGTCGATGCGAAATGGTCGGCCAGTCACCATCGACAGGGCTAACGAGGTCCGAAGGATTTGGCCTCCCCCCTCCCCATGCGAACCGTCAATGACCAATAGTTCCCCGACCATGACCACCACCAAGATTACCGGGCCCATCGCGTTCTGTATCTTCGACATGCAGTAGGACAGTCGACGGCGGTTGAACGTTCACGCGACCGCGTCACGGATTTCGATCCTGGTTAATCAAGGCAGGAAAACTCGAAAACACGTCCTTTGACCTCCCCACCGCGAACTTCGATCCCTGAAGTTCAACGAAAAGCATTCGATCCAACCGGGTGCAAAAACGTTTTTGATGACACCGCGGAGGGTGCCGCAGAGATCCTGCCGAGCGACTCTTACTTTTGGCTCATGGACCAGGGAGGTAACGACCAGGGGCGAGGATGTCGGCAGGATCGAGCGTTTGCTTCATCCTCCGAACGACCTCCCAATAGGCGTCTCCTTCGGGGTGAAGCTTCTTCATGGAACGGATGCCGACTCGGTAGGGAATGTGTCCCCGGTTCATGAGAACGTCGAACAACTCGTCGTAACAGGCACTCCCCCGGGCGCATTCCTCGGGATCCTCCTTGTCGAACGCGACGGTGGTGACACAGCAAAGTGCGCGCGGAGTGATCGACGTCATGGTGATGAGCATTTCGAAGCGGTGCTTCGCGAAGATCGGCTCCATCAAGGCCACCAGTTCGAGCGCGTTTTTGCCCATCATGGGAATGATGGGGGAGATCCAATAGAAGCCTTGCCGGTTGTCGAGAGGATCCAGGTTTTGGGGATCGGGGGATTGGCGCGAGCGCCATCCCGTACCCGCGAGATGCTCGCGTGCGGGAATTCCCTTGAGCAACGCAAAAGTGGGGACAATCGCCTTGAGCAATTCGCCCAGCCCTTTTCCCAAACCGAACCAAGCGCCCATGTCCCGTACGCGCTCGGCCAGGCCAATGATGCGCTCGTCAAAGAACTTGACGCTCGCGATGCCTCGTAAGGCCTTGCGGAGTTGTCGTCGACTGCTAGCGACTGAAGCGCGCGTGCCGTAGAGGCCACCGAGTACGTTCCAGGCCCCCAGACCCGTTTCATGCCTCATTTGGGCCAGTAGATCAGGGGGAAGCGGAGTGACGTTCCCCGTCCGATCCCAGGGATAGCGAAATCGGGCGGAGAGAACGCGCAAGTCGTTGGCGATATGCACGGCGCTAGGAAGCGCGCCGGTCAGGCGTAACGGCCGCAGGGCTTCGACGACCGCGTCCAACGCCCTGGGATCGTCGACTTTGAACGCGAACCCTTGTAAATACTCAGGGATCGGGAGCAACCAAACTCCCATGCGCGTGACGATTCCCAGATTCGATTGGGTGAAAAGTCCGTCGAGGGCGGGCCCGATTCCTGGCTTGAACACATAGGTGGAGGACGCGTTCGGATAGTGACCGAATCCGGTCGTGAACTTTCGTCCATCGCCGGTCACGATTTCATACCCGGCAGAAGCGTGATAATGATCACCGTACGGGGTATGGCCGAATCCACGTTCGAGGGTGTTGCCGACAATGCTCGCCTCCGGCCCCGCCCCGGTTACATCCAACCAAAACGGCACGTTCCGCTGGCGTAGATGGTCGGACAACTGCTGCTGGGTCACGCCAGGTTCGATAACGGCATAGCCGAGTTCGGCGTTGACTTCGACAATCCGGTTCATGAGACCGAGATCGACGATCACCTGACCATCAAACGGGGCACACGCATCGCCGTAACCCCAATTTTTCCCCCGGCTGATGGGATAAATGGGTTGTCCGAACTCGGTGGCGATTCTGGCGATGGCTTGAACGTCTTCGACCGAGCGAGGACGCAGGATCGCAGCAGGGAGAGTCCCTTGGGGCATGGTGCTCCGAGAATAATGGCGGAGTGCTTCTGGTTTGGTATCGATCTGATCGGCATTCAAGACCGAGCGCCAAGACGCCAAGGCACGCTCGATGCAATTGCTCATGAAACCTCCAGAGGTCGGACGCGAAACGTTTCCGGGGAAGGAACGTCGACCTTCCGCTTGAACGAAGACCAAGCATTCGAACAGCTCGACGGAGGCACACGTCGAATCATCACCCCCCGCCGCCGCGTTCTTTGGACTCGCCAAACGAATCCCAAAGCGGACGACTCAAGAATGTACTTTCAAAAAAAACTCATTGGATGGCAAGCAGTTTGTTTCGGGCAGTACCAACCGTCATGCCCTAAAAGCTTTTGAGCCACTTGTACATGGCGAGTTGCCGAGTCAGTTGAGCCATTCGAGCCCAATTCTGCAGACTTCGGTGTCGAGAAGGACGGAAGAGCGCGAGTGGGCAATCCTGCTTTCGACCGTGCGAACGTTCGATTCGAAGGAGACGGGGGTATCGATGGGAAAGTCGGCGGAGGAGGCGTTGACGGCGATAACGCCGACCCCATGCACGGACTCGTCGGCGATCAAGACGGGGACTCGCCGACCCGGAGTGACGAGGAATGCCGCCGCCTGTTGATCTTCGACTTGCATGCGTTGAGAGCGTCGCCGGTTGTCCAACATGGGAACATTCCTCGAGAAAACGCCAGGAAACTTTACCTAAACCCCCAATTCGTCCACACCGGGAGTTCTAGAACATCGCAAAGGAAAACATCCCACGCGAACCACTGAAGTGGAATTCTTGATACCTAGATTAAACCGCGGCGGGGGCGCTTTCGTCAAGTCGCATTGCATTCGGAATCCCCGGTAAAAGATAATGGAAGCGGCGGGGTGGAACCAACTTCTCAAGGATTCTTTTGCTACTCAGAAAAGTAATGCCTAGGCCCGGCTCGGGTTGCGTTAAGGCCCTCCACGCGACCGGCCCTGGCGTAACGATACCACTCTTCTGAGGCTCAAGAGTGCGTCTAGTCCAGATCCGCCAATTTTCAATGGCGTATTTACACGCAAAGCGTGCGGTTTCTTTACGGAAAAAAATGCCATGCTTTGAGGTATTCAAATAAACAGACACTCCGCGACCGATCGACTTTGTCGCTCCGTGCCCAATGCGTCGCTGGCGAGGGACTATTGAGCTCTGGGATTCCATTGCCGGGGCCTGAAAACCACCAGGCTCGACCCGCACAAGCGGGATTAGCAACCTGAAGAGCAATAGGCCACCGACGGAGAAACATGGATGCTAAATCGCGACGACAGGAAAAGGCGATGGTCCGGGGGCAAATCTCGCAAATAGAGAGCCAATTCCATGAAGCCGCTTGACGCCAACGTGCTCATCGTGGACGACGAACCCTTCATTCGAGACATCATTCGACGTTGGCTCGCCAAGGAGGGATATCGATGCGTGACCGCCTCCAGCGGCCCGGAGGTGCTGGAACTGCTCGACAAGGAACACTTCGATTTACTCATCTCCGACATCCGCATGCCGGGCATGAATGGCGTGGAGTTGCTGTCGGCGGTCAAGAGTCGCCACGCGGACGTCGCGGTCATCATGGTCACCGCCGTCGACGATCGAAACACGGCCAATCGGACGCTCGACTTGGGCGCCTACGGATACATCATTAAACCATTCGATGAAAATGAAGTCCTCATCCAGGTATCCAACGCCCTGTCGCGCCGCTCCCTCACGCTCGCCAGCGAAGCGTACGAACACATGCTCGAAAACGACGTGCGCGAGCGAACGGAGGAGATACGTCGCACTCAGGAAGAAATCGTCTTCCGTCTAGTAACGGCTTCCGAGCTTCGCGACGACGATACCGGATCACATATCCGCCGGATCGGCGAATACAGCGCAGTCCTCGCGGACAAAATGGGATGGGATACCTACAAGGTGGACGAAATCCGCCTGGCGGCGGCAATGCACGACGTCGGGAAGATCGGCGTGCCGGACAGCATCTTGCTCAAGCCCGGCAAACTGACTCCGGACGAATGGATCGTCATGAAGACCCATACGACTATTGGCGCTCAAATTCTCGAGGGCTCCAAGATTCCCATTCTCGAAACCGCCAGGGAAATCGCGATGTATCACCATGAACGGTGGGATGGGAGCGGATATCCCCATGGATTGGCAGGAACCGCGATTCCCCTGAGCGCTCGGATCGTTGCCGTCGCCGATGTCTACGACGCGCTGGTCTGCAAGCGCGTTTACAAGCCGGCAATGGCGGAAGCCGACGCGATCGCCGAAATGCACAAGGCAAATGGCACGCACTTCGACCCCGCGGTGTTCCGTTATTTCGAGCCAGTTCTCGACGAATTTCGCGCCATTCGCGAACGATATCCCAGCGACCATTAGCCCCCGAAGCGGCCCGGGTATCCTTACGTCAATCGGCGGACGCCGACAGATTCATCGAGGATCAAGTCTGGGACTGACGACAATTTCCCGAGAGCCTCGCGAAGTCGAACCTCCATTTGCTCCTTTCGTTCAGGTCTAATCGTCCTTTGCCGCCTTGGCCTTCAAAAACGCCATTCGAGGGTCCTTCGCGATGGCGGCAGCCGTCGCCGCATGCCAGTCGCGATTCGGGTGTGGATCGTTGACGAAGAAACCCTGTTTAATGTCACGGAGATCCAAACTTTGGATCTCGGAGGAGGCAACGAACTTGGCAACGGGATCGTCGGCGAGGGGGTACTTTTGGCCCAGCATGACGAAGAAAAAGGGAATTTTTTGCTCGCGACACATCTGGTCCATCTTTCGAAGCAACGCGATGGTGACCTTCACCTCTTTCTCAAAGGTCTCCGGAGCGCCGGTGGGCATGGTCGCATCCGTGGCCTTGCGTAGGCCTCGAAATTCGACGGAATCGCCCACCAATTCAAAAAAGGGAAACCGAGCTCCCTGCCCCATGTGGCCGTGATATTCCTTCCCCAGGTAGTTCCGTCGAATGTGGTCATAGAGCCAGCCGTAGAACACGGCGGCGGGTCTAGGCTCTCTCTTCAGCCGATCCTCAAGAATGAGACAAGCCTGCCTGGTCCCGTAGCCCATCAAGGCATAGTTGCGGACCTTGTGGTCCGTCCAATACTGATTGTTCAACACCGCGGCGAAACACTCCTCGTCTTGAACGCCCGTGCCAAAAGTGAAGGAGCACCCCAAAAACGCAACTTCGGGCCGCGCGTCGGGGATGGTTCTCCAAGAGTCCGAACCGATGGTGTATTTGACGTCGTAATCGCCGTCGACTCGCTCATGGCCGACGGTATTTGGCGTCGCCACCGTGCCGTAGCGTTCGTGTCCCTGCGTGACGATGGTCAACCAGTGGTGGTCCGAGATCTTCGTCTCGACCAGAATCGGGGTGTCGAGCTTGTAGGGAGTCCTGATGGTCCAGACCCCCCAATTGCGTAGAGCATCGGCGGTCAACCACACGGCCACGAAAGCGACGTTGAAGATCACCAGCGTCAAGCCAATCTTGGCCGGCAGCCTCGAGGCGCCGAACCCCAAAAGCAAGACCAAGGCTCCGCCGAGTAGATGGCACCGAGGGCGAAGAAGATTCTCCTTCAAGGAAACCCGTCCCTTGACCAACCGTCCCGACGCCGAGCCAGAAAGCGCCCATGAGAAGGAGCGTTGACCTGAATAACGTTCGCACTCGCTCCTCGCGGCCGTCCGCAGGCTGCATGAAATATCTCCTCACTCATGACGATTGAGCTTCAGAAAAGTAATCACGTATTTTCCGAACCGCCGCTTGGAACCCCGTGGCGTGGTGCGAGCCGCGTCACGGCGTGGTTTGTCTAAGCGGCAACAGTAACGGATCCGCGCGGATTCGCGAATCAATCCCGGGAATGCACTTGCAGGACCGTCCCATCACGTGGAGAATCTCAACAGATTAACCGTGGAGATGCTTCATGCGGATTCTTTCGCCAGTGAGCCTGCTGGCAATGCTCTCTCGTCGCTTGCCTTGGTTCCTTTTTTGCCTCGCTCTTGGCGTGCGATTGGGTTACTGGCACGACATCTCGCTCGACCCCAGCAACGGCTATCCGCTGTATCACGCCGTTCGCGGGGTCCCCTACTCCGACGCACAGTCGTACGATCTATCGGCAGCGGAAGTCGCCGCTGGCGGAGAGGTTCCCGAGTACTGGCGCGCCCGCCGCCCCATCTACTCCTATTTACTGGCGGCATTGTACACGTGGACCGGCCCCTCGTTCAACGTGGCAATTCTCTTGAACATCGTGCTCGGCGCCGTGACGGTCGTGCTCATCTTTCAGATCTTTGCTCGGATCTTTTCCGTCGCCGTGGGCCTTCCGGTTGGGATTTGGGCGGCATTCGATCCCGAACAGATCTCTGGGTCCATGGTGATCATGACGGAGCCGCTCGGGTTCTTCTTTCTCTGTTGGCATTTTTGGCTCATGGTGCGCGCTCCCTCGCCGAGCAAAACGGACCTCTTCGTCAGCGGCGTGCTTTTCGCGATTTCAAACCTCACGCGGACGTTGACTCTGTTTGCGTTCCCGTTTTATTTCCTGGGAATGGTGATTCAGGGCCTGCGCCGCCGATGGGGCATTTGGCGATCCGGAATGTTCGCGACGGTGTTCTTCGCGGGACTCTTCGCGACCCTGTTTCCCTTCATGTTCGCCCAATGGCTCCGATACGGAATCTTCACTTTGCAGGACACCACCGCCTCTCACTTTTACGCCGCCACCTCACCCGATTACAAGGCATGGGACGCGAGCATCGAACAGATGGCCGACGACATGAACCTTAAGGACACCAAGGAGCGTTATCAGTTCTTCATGTCCAAGGCTCGAAAGAACCTCTTCAAGTATCCTCGCACGTTCGTTTCCAAGCTGATCGAGAACTCGAAAATCCCGTTTTTCAAGAGCATCTCGTTCGTGAACTCGCAGCCATTCCGAGCCGAGTTCTTCGCCTTGTCTTTGTTGGCGATCCTCCTCGCCGCCCCTCGCTCCGTTCGTTTCGCCGCATGGGTCCTGGAAGCTGCGTCTTTTGAATCTGATTTCCGCGGCTGTTACCTTGCCGATCGTGCTGGTTGCTTTTGAAAGACTACCGAACGCCGTGCTTTTCTTCATCGGTCTTGCCGCGTTACGGTCGCTGGTGTTTCCACGAAACGATCTCTCGTTCCACGTCACGGGCCTCTACGCGGGAACGCTCTTTACCTTTGGAATCTTTGCGTTCTGGGACGACCGGTCTTTGATCTACCTGCAATGGCTCATGGTCGGGCTCTTACTTTGGGGGTATCTGTTTTCTCGTTCAATGCCTTTCCGCTTCGCTCGCCTATGTTTTCGCGCGTAAGAAAGTAAGCGAAGGTTCGACGTCGCGGGAAGAATCAACGATGCCCACCGCGGGTGAGTTCGTCTTTCTCTCGCCCACGGCGACAAAATGGTGTGCCGGTTTTTTGGTGCTGTTTGGCCTGACGACGTTCGGCAGAATCATGGTTTTGCGGACGCAACGGCCGGAGGGAGAGCCCCGCTCTCCCTTCATTTCCACCGAACAAGCTCGGGAAGTCGTGAGGCTCATCGACGAGCGATTCCCGGAGGCGCTCACGCCAGCGGAACACCAGATGCTCCATCCGAAGGCACCGGCGACCGACCAACGGGCGGCCCAACTCGTCGAACAACTCGTGAGTTCACCGAGCTCCTTTGCCGTGCCGGCGTATCTACTCTGGCAACTGAGTCAGAATGACGCCGCCTCCTCCCGTTCTTTCGCGTTCCCGAGCCAAGGCGACGGCAAGGACGGCGATCTGGTGGTGATCGCGGGCGCCCCGACCCGTTACAACTATTACTTCCCACGTGGCGAAACGTCGCCGAACAATTGGCGATTCTTCACCTACCGTGGATACGAGCGGAGCGTCTTCTACTTCGATGGACAAATCCCGGGGGGGGCCGGCGGCTGGCACAGCATCACCGTTTTTCCAAGAAGGTTGCCGGATCTGAAGGACGGGGAACAACTGGTTCTCGTGGGTCGCTTTAGTTTCGTGCCGATCCGCTATCAGGAAAATCTGATCGAGGGAATCGCTTTGATTCCATGGACGCCAGCCACGAATGAAATCCATTTCGACCGCGCGGTGTTCGCAAAAAACCCGGTTCACGTCAAACGACTGTCAACCTGGACAGCGTTCCCTTCGCCGTCAGCAACAGGCACGCTGGAAAAAAAAGGTGGGTAAGAGTACCTTTAATCCATCCCCTAGGGCGCGGGCAGCTTTTCAAGAGTAACGTTGGCAACTTCCAATGGAATTTGCGACTCGCCGAGGTTGAAACAGACGACGGCATTGTCATCGGTCTTATTGGCGGGAAACTCGAAGTGAAATTCCTGCCAGGCATCCGTCAGTTTGATCTGCTGATACAGACCAAGGTTTTGGAAAGGAGCCTGTGCCTCGAGGCAAAGCAAAGTGATGGGCCGGGCCTGGTCTCCCTTGGCGCGAAAGGACAGTCGGTAGCGCTGGTTCGCCTCGAATTGGAAGCCCTTCCTAGAAAGCTGAATCTGCCAAGGCTCTTTCACTTCGGCCACGTATTCGGCGCGCATTACCTCCTCGTCGCCGGGCAGGTACCGTAAACGGCCTTTACCGTTCTCGGGCACACCCAAATGCCAGTCCTCCCAATTGCCGTAATCCCCCGCGAGAAATGGATCGCGGGCTTTTTGGCTGATCCAGGCTCCCGCCGCCAATCCAGCCGCCAGACCGAGGAGAGACAAGGCCACGAAAAAAAGCTGTTTCAATCCCATGACTCCGGCATCCCATTGCGCCCGCGGTCTTTCCGGTTTTAAAATACCCGTCGCAGCGAGCGAACGAGGAAGAACATCAAGGTCCCTTTTGAATGGACGCCAACGTCTTGGTACCCGCCAAACCGCCTTCCCGCGAGAAACGCGGAAGCGTAACCGATCGAATCAACGTCCGAGGCTTCGCGGCGCCTTCGAAGGCAACAATCCGATCGACGATTCGATCTTTGATATCCACGGAAACCGTCTCGACTTGATCGCCGTAGGCCTCCATCAACAATGCAAAAATCTCATTGGTCGTTTCCCCGGTGCAATCCCGAGAAACGCGCAGAAACCGCTGTCCATCCGCGTCGATCTTTTCGATCCGATCTTCCCGATCGCAAAGCAACGCGTCGATCGACGCGGCCTTGGACCAATCGAGGAGCAAAAGGCGCGCTAACGATTCTTGGGCATGCTCGTCGATCGCCTCATCTAATCCCTGCAGTCCGGCGAAATAGTCGGAGAGCGTCGGCTCTTTCTTTCTCGAAGAGGACACGGAATCGGTCGCCGGTTGCTTCGCGGCCGGCATCGGCGAATCCGCTTCGGCATGCGTCATGGTACTTTGTAAAACACCGTTTCCACGCGTGGGAGCACCTTCCGATACTTCGGCCAAGGATGGCGCAAACGCGATTTCCTCGACGGCGACAGGAACCGCTTTCGGCGGTTCCTGTCCACCAAAAACCACTTGATCGAGGTGCGTCAATCGGTGCCGCAGTTCCTTGAGATAGTTGATCCAGACTTGGCGATTGAGGGTCAACTTAGGCAGGATCGTCTTCTCCTGCCGCTCCATTTGTTCCACGATCTCGCTTAGTTTCTCCTTGGAGAGGGCGTGCAAGCTCAGATCTTCGGGGGTAAACAACGTGGAAACGGACACGAATCCTTCCCAGTGGTCGGCGAACAACAGAAAATCGCCGAACTCGTGCCAATTGAGCACGGAGAGCGTAAAGCTGAAACAGACGCGCCGTCCATGCCGTCGACTGTACTCGTTAAACCGGCGAATATTGTCCACGACGGCTTCAAAATTCGCGTTCACGCGGATCTTTTCAAACGTTTCTTTCGTGGCGCCATCCATGGACACGGTGATGCTCACCGGAAGGTTTTCCAAGACCCGTTCGACCTTTTCGTTGTAGATGGTTCCATTCGTGGTGACGTGACAGCCGGGCTTCAGACCGTCTTCAATGAACATGTCCCAAACGCGAAATTGTTCCTTGATGAGAAACGGCTCGCCCCCGAGGAAGTTCGCGTTCTCTATCTTGGGCAAGTATTTGCGAAGGTCCTCGAAGAATTGATCGTTGTAAGCCTTGGGAATGGGCGGCAATTTTTCTCGACGCGAGCGAATGGCGGAGGAGAATTCGCCATGGCACATGACGCATTCGAGGTTGCATACGTTGCTCATGTGAAACTCGAGATGCTTCGGGGAGAACGGCTCGTCGGCTTCGACCGCGTACTGCTCGTACTTGTACGTCTGCAAAAGGGTGTTTGAGAAGTTCTTGCCGTCGAACGTCCCTTCGGAAATCTTGAAGTAGCAGTACCCGCAGCCATGACTAAAATCATAGTTCCTGAGCGCCTGCCTCAGACGTTCGATCGGTTCGCCGCTCCAGATCTCATCGATGCGCTGGGTGCGAATGTCGCCGAGTATGTGCTCGAAATTGACGCAACAGGCACGAACCCGCCCGATCGAGTCGAAGACCATGGAGACGAACGGCGCATAACAGGCGGACCGGAAC
>JAXMAQ010000049.1:0-59970 GCA_046350335.1 Planctomycetota bacterium | reverse complement strand
TGATCTCCCATTTCGCATCGACAGCTCCGACCACGCCCGCGGCGAACTTCGTTCCGTTCGACAAGTCGATAAGAACCGCTTTACTCCCGGGATGGTCAGTCTCCAGCGACGTCAAGGGACCATGGGTCGGTAGCCGCGCGATGGCAACGGTTCGATGGGCATTTCTTTTGCCCCCCAGAGAGGTGCTTTCCCGATGGTCCATGCCAGGCGTCTCTTTCCCAGACGGCTGCAAGAGCATTTCTCGCACGAGGGCGTTTCCGGACTCCGTTGGCACGAGCAGCGGCGATTCCAGGACCTTCATCGCACCGACGGAATACTCGAGAATCCGCCGTTCGCCATAAACGTACATGCCTCGGAAGCGGGCCCACTCGCGTGGAAGTGGGCCGTATTGCCGACCGTCCCTTCCGAGCACGCGGCGGTCGTCAAACGAACCGGTCTCGGGATCGGCCCAGCCCGGCCCGGTGGGATTGCACAGCATAACCTCTCCCACGACGCGGGGATGAACGGCGTGCTTGCCATCGAACAGAATCCCTTGCCAATCGATGAAGCCAGTCCCGGCCCAATAACCGGCCAAGCGCATCGTGTCATGATCGTAGACAACCCATTCCCTCCCCCTCGCGACCCCCCCAGGACCGGAATCCAGCCGTATCGCGATTCCTTTGTGCGCGAAAACCGATCCATCGTCGCCGACCTCGTAGGTTGCCGACAAACTTTGGCCGTAGTCCATCGTCACCCAAGGTTCGAGGGAAACGGGACTTGGCCCCCGGTCGCTCCCTTTGGGAAGCGCGTCGAGGTAAGCATCGGTCACCGGACGATATTGAGAAGGATTCGACTTTGCGACGTACTCTTCGCGGATGTAGTGGATGACATCGTATTTCTGGGTCGGCACCATCCAACGCTGAGCGACCATCAGGCCGAAGCCATGCGTCAGCGTCTGATACATCTGATGGGGATCGCTGCCATTTTTGAATGAGCCGGTCGCAAAGCGGAGCGAGGTCGGCAAAGATCCCGGCTGGTCATGCGTCCCATGACAATTCGCGCAAACGCGGAGATAGATCTCCTTGCCCCGCTTTTTCGCAACATCGTCGAGACCCCGAATGATACCAGCATGATCGATGTTGTTCTCGTATTCCGGAAGGGGTGGCAAGGCATACGTCGATGGATCGGGCGCAAGCCGCGAGCCCGTTCTGTCTCCCCTGCCGATCTCGATGAGGTATTTCACGAGATCCAAAAACTGCTCGGATCCCAATGGATTGACGAGCCCCTTGGGCATGATGGACTTTGGGCTGGCTCGTCGCTCCTCGATCTCTTTTTGCCAGCGTGACGTTCTGGCCCGGCCGGGCGGCGTCACGAAGCACGAGTTGCTCCGCCGTCTCCTCGTCCACGATGCCGGTGATCACGGTTCCATCGGATGTGACCACGACGGTGGATTCATAGCCTTTGCGGATCTTCGCGGACGGCTCCAAGATGGCCTGGACGACGTCGCCGGGTTTCCAGCCCGTTTCTGGCTTGCTTAAATCGGGCGCCAGTTTGCTGCCGGCGGCATTGATCCCGTGACACTGCGTGCATGTCAGGTAGACTTGATGGAAGGCAATGGCACCGAGCCGCGCGTCTCCACTCGCCTCGGCCTTCGCCGCCAGTTCCGCAGAATCTTGAGCGAGTAACTTCTCTTCCAGTGTTTGCGCCACGGCTGTTGGAATCGACGGGAATAGAAAGAACCCGGCGAGAACGAGAGTCGCGAACAATCGGGGCATGCAGATCACCTCAAGGGTCGCGATTGAACCCTTCCTTTCGACCATCGCGCATCGCGAAATGACGTTGGCGAATCGTGCATTCAATCCAAATCCAGTTGGAAGAATCGGGGATGCTTCGAATGAGCAAGGGCGATCTGCAGGCCGACTCTCCTTCCCCGTCAAGTACATGACGCGATCAGCGATTTCTTCCGACGCCTTCGCTCGCCTCTCGCGGTCACTTTGAACAGTTTACGGACCGGCTTGCTTAGCTTCGTCCCGAAGGGCGGCTTGTTCCGCGGCTTGCCGTCGTAGCGTTTCGCGAAGCCGGGCCGCGAAACCGTCATCCAGCGGCGTCGTTTGCATCCATTCATCGATGCGAAAGGCGCGCCTTTTCAAACGGCAAGTCGGTATCGATGTAGCCGAGGTTGTACGCCACGCGATCGGACAATCCCGTCATCAACACCCGCAGGTCATGAGGCAGCGGTCGACCACCAAGGCGACGCAGATGATAGAGAATGTTGTTCATGCAATTATTCGTGATCAGGTGGTAGAACTCGGGGTGATCTTCCAGGGAATGGGCACGCTTCATCATGTCCACGAAGATCCAGCGTTTCCGTTCCTGCGTGGTGCGTGCCGGGTAAAAGAAGACCGGCTTCTTCCAGACGGCTCCCCGAATCCCCACGACGTCCCGTTCATCGCCGACGACGTACACGAGTTGAAATTGTCGGAACATCGAGGGAATCAGTTCGTAACGCTGCCCCTTCATGCGTCGTCCCTCGACCGAAACGGCGACGCTCTTGCCGTCCGAGAATCCAAAACAGACGAACACGTGCGCGACGCCGTTGAACATCGGAAGCGGCACGACGACGTAGTACATCGTTTCGAGCTTGTTCAGATCGTACTCGCGGTCATACCAGCCCGGCGTGAAATCCGTGGCCGTGCGCCACGTGAAATTGCGAATGTTGGAAATCCGAACCTTATCGCCATCGAACTCGACCACCGGATGCCGCGCTTGTTCCGGGGCCCATTCGACATTGGGATCGGGAACCACGAAACCAAAGTAGAAAATCGACACCGCCAAGGTCACGACCAACGCGCTGGCGGAAAAACGTTTGCTCCGCCACGGCGTGTGGAACCATTGATAAAATCGAAATCGCTCTCGCTGGGCGCGGACGAACAGGATGGCGATCCCGATGGCCAAGGCGGTCACCAGCCAGCCAGGCAGCGGAACCGTGTAATAGACCGCCAGCGCGACCCACGCCCCCAATAGGATCCAAAATGTAAAGGAAATCGCGCGTCCCAAGCCCACGATCAATCCACGTATCCACGCCATGCGTTAACCCAATCCTTCCCAGCGCTCCGCTTTTCTAAAACGCGCGTTTGATTCCTGAAGTTGAAAGGAGAATCAACTTCGCGCGGAGTCGGACGCCATCATACAACAGTCGAACCTCGCGGACGAATGCCGTTTCTCCGGTCGATGGAAACCTTTCAACGAGAAAAGCGAGCGTGCTGAAACGAACGATGCATGGACCGAAAGGATCCCGAGTTCATTGACGAGTTGTATTCGGCAAAAGCTGAGGTGGACGCGAAGACCACGTTTGAGCCAGGTCGGATCGCGGATCGGCAACGACTTCGCGGAGATGGGAAGGAAGTTCGATTTCTAAATGAAGGATGCCCGGGCGAGTGAACGGCATGACGCCTTCCCTCGCCGGGCAACGTGTTAGTCAACACTCGGTGCCGTTAGAACGACCAGTAGAACGAGGTCGACGGCACGAAAAAGCTGGTGGTTCGCACCGGCGGAACGAAGAAGCTGGTCGTCGCCGGGACGAAGAAGCTCGTCGTCGGAGCTGCGGGGACAAAGAAGCTCGTGGTCGGAGCCGCCGGAACGAAGAAGCTGGTCGTCGGCACGACGGCCGGCGTGAAGAAGCTCGTCGTCGTCACCGGCGGAACGAAAAAGCTCGTCGCCACGGGTGTCGGCGGAACGAAAAAGCTCGTGGTGACCGGGGTCGTCACCACCGGCGCCCACGTCGCCGCCGGGGCCACGTAGAACGAAGTCACCGGCGCGGTGGGAACAAAGACCTGGGCTTGACACTGGGTGGCCCATCCCAAACCTACAACCGCAACGAATGCTGCGAGAATCTTGTACTTGCTCACGACTTTCTCCGATCTGCCTTCTCAAAGGTGATTTGCTCGGCCCAATCCGAACGACTCGGACGACACGGACGACGCACATAACCGCTCTATTGAGGCTAGCTGGCACCGGGCGCGAGTCAAGCATCATTCCAACGAAGCATACACTGGAAATCCCCGGTGAAGGCGTCACAATCGGAACCTTTCCCCCATACCCAAATCCAGGCCCACAAAATCTCTCCGATTTCGCTCAAGAAACCGTCTACTTTCGGCCGATCAAAACGGCCCCGAATGATTCATTTTCCGTGCTCCGGACTCTTCTCGAAAGAGACTCTATTCCCTCCTTTTCCAACCGCCAATCAAGGCCCTCCTCCCGCCGCCGCCAAAACCACACCAATCCCATCCAATTACAAGTCAACCACTTACGAAACAAACCCCGATCAAAGATCCGCCATCGATAGGGACGTCACGGGGTTCAGCGAACAAGGCGAGCATTCACAACATGCTCCGTTGCGCAAGCCTCGGAATCCTCCCAAAGCCGTTAATCGCTAACGATTTGCCACTCCTCCAAGCCCTACTGGATTTGGCAGGGGTTTTGGGGTGTTCTGGGAGGAAAAACGAAACACGTGGGCGGGATCGAATTCAACGCGGTGGTCCATTTCACCTTCCCTTTTCGCCCTCCGTTTGCGAAAATGCTTTGGTTCCAATCTGAATCCGCGGCGGCAAGCGAATCCCGTTTAAACGGTGCTGCAAGGCATCTTCGCCGGATGGAACCGCCAAGCCGAGGGAGATGACAACGTTCCGCCCCCGGGACCGGATGGCATCGTTCACCTTTTCCGGAGATCGATTTGTTGACATCTGAACAGAACATCACGGCGACCGACGCAGGTGTTATCGAGTCGGGAGAGAATCGCCGTCAGGCGGAACGGCGGTATTTCCGATCCACCGTCATCTTGCACCCGGGTTCTCAGGGGCTCGGCAATTTATCGACGGGGCATCTACTCAACGTTTCCACCAGCGGCGCCGCGATCATGACCCGTGGCACTTACTCCGTAGGCGAACGGCTTTACCTGGCGATCCAGAATCCTCGGCGGGAAACGGTGCGCGAAATCCAAGGTGAAATCCGCTGGGTCCAACATGTCGCGCATGACGTGCATCAATTCGGCCTCGCCTTCCGCGAACCCCTCACCCTCGGCGAAATCTCCCGGATCCCGTGAACCATTGCTCATCCCGTACTCTCCATTTGAACATGAGCGGTTTTGAACGTTTCGCCTGGCACATTGAAGATGCGGATACGGTGTTCGGGCTTCACCAGGGAACCGTAACGGCATTCGACGGGGATCAAATCCTGAGCGCCTATTTGGCATGATAACGGGGAAACTACTTCGTGGACCGGAAACCGCCCGAATCTGTGAAAAATCGGAGGTCGGTCCGGCAGCAAAGTGGTTACAAGTCGTCGGACGACGTTCTGAGCCTTGTCTTGTGTCTCCGTCAAGTTGATGGTTTCGCGGACCTTCGACCTTCGTCGACGTTGACGAAGAACAACAAGCCTCCTCCCAGAATGAAGAAGGAAATCACGGAGAGGATGCCGTATCGGCTGGATCCGGTCTGATGGACGATCAAGGCGAACAACGCCGGCCCGAGGATCCCCGCGAATTTTTCACTGACGCTGAACAACGCGAAAAACTCCGTCGACTTTTGCTTGGGAATCATGCTCGCAAACAGCGAGCGGCTGAGCGCCTGCGTCCCCCCCTGCACCGTTCCCACGAGCACCGCGAGAACGAAGAAATGCGTCGCCGTCTTCATTTGAAACGCGAGTACCGCAATCCCCAAATAGACGGCGATGCCGAAAAGGATTGCTCGTTTGGCGCCGATTCGAGAACCGGCAGCGCCGAAGAGGAACGCGAAGGGTATGCCGACGAACTGAACCACGAGAATCGAAACGATCAACGAGCCCCCTTCAATGCCAACTTCCGCGCCATAGATGACGGCGAGGCGAATTATCGTCCCGATGCCGTCGTTGTAGAGGAGAAAGGCGGCGAGCATGAGAATCGCTTGCCGATGATCGCGAAGTTGTGAGAAGGTTTCAAGCAGCCGTCCGCCTGCAGATCGAAGCAAGGTCCCCAGGGGAAGCTCTTCATGTTCCGCGGGAGGTTCGGGAACCTTGCGAAAAAGGGGCATGGAGAACACGAACCACCAAATCGCGACCGAGAGGAACGCCAGGCGGGTGGGAAGCGTCGCCTCGAATGGGCTGAGATTCTCCCCCGAGGGGAGCCCGAACCAGGAAGGGAACTGGATCCATGCGATGTTGGCGGCCAGCAGCACGCCGCCGCCAATGTATCCCAACGCATAGCCGGCGGCGGAAACCCGGTCAATCTCTTCGTCGCCGGCAATGTGGCGGAGCAATGCGTCATAGAAGATCAGGCTGCCACATGCCCCCACGTCCGAACCGACGAAGAGGAGGAGCGCGAAGACCCAATTCCCATGCCCGACGAAGAACATCAGCGCCGTGGAAAAAACGCCGATCGACATGAACAGGAAGAGGAGCTTTTTCTTGAGCGGCAAGGCGTCGGCAATCGCACCCAGCAAGGGAGCCAGGACCGCGACCAGGAGAATGCTAACGGTGGTCGCGACCGCGTAGTGCTGGACGGCGGTCGTCGGATCCAACCCGCTGGCGGCGACCCGTTGAAAATAAACCGGAAAGACCGCCGCCACGATCGTCGTCATCATCGCCGAGTTGGCCCAATCGTACATCGCCCAGGCGCGAAGTTCCGGACGATTGAGCCCCAGCGACGCCAATAGACCCGAAGCCTCTCGCCGCGCGCCATCATTGGCCATGTCCCACGAGCCCCCGATGGGTTGCTACTTCATCTCAAAAACACGGAAATATGGTTCGTTTGTATCCATGGGAACGGAGCGGTGTTTACTTCGCCTCCACGATCGAGAGCAACTCTTCCAATGCCTTGATGGCGTGGACTCGTTCGGCTTCCTCGGTGGACGGCGCGGGTTCGCGCGCGAAGTAGACGGGTGTCATTCCCATGTCACGCGCGCCGAGCACGTCCTCTTCCCAGGAATCTCCAAGGTGCACGGCCTCCGCGGGCACCACTTCCAAACGGCGTAGTGCCTCCGCGAAAATCGTCGGATGTGGCTTTTTTCGGCCGAACTCGCCACTCGTCAGCGTGAACGACACCCGCCGGCTAATGCCGTGATGATCGAGGATCGGATGGAGCGCGGAATGCCAGTTACTGATGATGGCGACCCGCTTCCCGCGGGCGGCCAGTTCGTCGAGCAACTCCAAGGCGCCGGGAATGGGTCGCCACGCCTCCGGCCTATCAAAGTGCGCGAATAGCCGCTCGAGCCAATCTTCATGCCGCGCGAACAGTTCGGGAAAGGGCCGAGCGACCTCGCGGGTATAGAGACGCCAAGCCTGGCGTTCCATTTCATCGGAACTGAGAAGATCGGGATGGGCGGAACGAAACTCGCGTCGCGCCCGCGGCCAAGACTGGGCCAGATGGCGATGAAACTCGTCCTCTTCGATCTCGACGCCTACCCCCTTGGTCGCTTCGTAGTAGACGCGCGCCACCCCACCCACCGGTTCGAGTAAGGTATGTCCCGCATCGAAGAAGAAGGCACGTTTTTGATGAACCATGGCGTCATTGTTCTAGGAAAACCAGCGCGCGTCAAACATGGACCACGGCCGCGTGGAAGTTTCCTCGCTGGAAAATGTGGATTTCCCCACGGGGTCGTGGTAGGGATGACAAGGTTCATGAATCTGCCGACGCGGGACGCAGGTTCATCGCTTCGTCTCAAGAATGGTGGGGAGGTAATCTTCGTGAGTACTTGGAGACGGCACGCAGCCATGACGGTCCTTCTTGCATCGGCAACGTTTCTCGGTCGAGGTTACGCGGGAGAACCGAAAGTCGTGCTCCTTTGGCCCAACGGCGCGCCAGGCGCAATGGGAAAAGAACCGGCGGACCAACCCCGCTTGACCATCACCCTTCCCGAACCCGCCAAGCGGAACGGCACGGCAGTCGTGATCTGTCCTGGAGGTGGGTACGGCCACTTGGCCATCGACCATGAAGGGAAACAGATCGCGCAATGGCTGGTGGAACACGGAATCGCTGCCTTCATGCTCGAGTATCGCATTGCCCCCCGTTATCACCATCCCGCGCCGATTTCCGACGCCCAGCGGGCGATCCGCTGGGTCCGGGCGAACGCGAAAGAATTTGGCGTCGACCCCAGTCGGGTGGGAATTTGGGGGTTCTCGGCAGGTGGGCATTTGGCGTCCACGGCGGCGACACATTTCGACGACGGCAATCCCAAAAGCGCGGATCCCGTCGATCGTCAAGGTTGCCGGCCGGATTTCGCCATCCTCTGCTACCCCGTCATCACTCTCAAAGAGCCGTTTGCCCACATGGGTTCGCGTCGGAACTTGCTTGGCGATTCACCGGATCCCGCCCTTCTAGAGAGCCTTTGCAATGAGACCCAGGTCACGGAAAAGACTCCGCCGACCTTCCTGATGCACACGACCGAAGACAAACCGGTCCCGCCAGAAAACAGCGTCCTCTTTTATAGTGCTTTGCGCAAGGCAGGGGTTCCTGCGGAACTGCACCTCTATGAAAAAGGTCCACATGGCGTCGGCCTAGCGCCAAACGACCCCATTCTCTCCTCCTGGCCCGACCGTTTGGCCGATTGGCTCCGTCTGCATGGAAAACTGACGAAAATGTAACGATTCCGCACACATCATCCAGATTTCACAAATCCCTTTCACGGAGACACTTAGAGAATACAGGCAGTTTTTCGGTCGTTAGAATCGTTACGATCGATGTATTGCAGATAATCCCTAAGGTTTGCCGATCTTAAATGTCAGCGAGATGGATCGTTTACGGCTCACGTAAACGCTACTGTCGCAATAGACGACATCCCCGGACCTTGGCAGGAATCTCTTGGCCGGGTGAATGCCGCGGGATTTCAAGAGTAGCACGCTGGACTCGGTTTACCCCAGTGTGTTCGCCTCGTGGAAAGGATCTCCGCGATGACGGTTTTTAGAAGTTATAAACTCCGCAAACGATTTTCCCCCTGGCTGCTGGCCGCGGGCATGGCCATGCCGTTCGCAAATTTGACGCTGACCGTCCATGCAGGCGACGAGAAGCCCGCCGCCGCTTCAGCCTCCCAAGAGGAGGAAAACGAGCAACTGCGTCAACGATTGGAGCAGGCGGAATCCGAGCTGCGCGCCATCCGCAAGCAGATCGATAACGGCAAGCCAGACGCGACAAAGAAAGTCCAAGCACCCGTTAAGCCCGCTTCGTTCGAAGAGGGAGCCCCTCTTTTACTCACGCAAGAGCGGGAGCCAAGCGTGCTCGTGGCTCCACAGGATGGCGCCTCCATGGAGCCGCCCGCGGACGGCATTCCCGCGGATCCGCCGGCGGACGGTGCCCCTTCGCCGGGAGAGACGGAAATGTCGCCGGACTTCGGCGGCCTGACCCCCGAACAGGACTTGCCGACGCCGTCGTTCAACATGCCCGCCTCGCCTCTCAAGCTTCCCGTTTCCGCACAGTTCGGCACCGGTTTCGAACTTAAGTCCAAGGATGATGAGTTCTCGCTCCAGTTCCACGATTTGACGCAGTTCGACTATCGATTCTACGAGCAACGCAATCAGGCCACCGTCCGGAACACGTTCGCGTTTCCACGCCAATGGTTCATCTTCAACGGCCGACTTACCAAGCCGATCGAATACTATGTCTCGATCGCGGAAGGGTTCGACACGCTCAACATTCTCGACGTGTTCGTCAATTTTCACTATTCGGACAAACTGCAGTTCCGCGTCGGCCGGTACAAAACGCCGTTTACCTACGAGTTCTACGCGCTGCCGATCAACGGCTTGATCAATCCGGAACGCTCCCTGTTCTTCAACAACTTTGGCCTCAACCGCGACCTGGGCGCCATGGCTTGGGGATTGCTCGCGGACAAGAGAATCGACTATGCCCTCGGCGTGTTCAACGGTACGCGCAACGGTTTTCTCGACGCCAATGACGGCAAGGACTTCCTCGGCTACGTGAACTTCAAGCCGTTCGTCAATTCCGACGCCGAATGCCTTCAATTCTTCAATGTCGGCGGCTCGATGATGTACGGCGATCAGAACAACGCGCCGATTCCTAGGACTTTGCGAACCGTCGTACCGACCACGGGAAGCGACGCCATCGGCATCCCCTTCTTGACGTTCAACGACAATGTCCGCGAATCCGGGGAGCGGCAATTCTTCTCGCTGCACTCCGCTTACTACCACAAACACCTGTCCGTCGTGGGAGAGTGGGAAAGCGGCTATCAAAGTTACAACTTTACCGGCAGCACCACCTCTTCAACCCAACTGCCCGTGCAAAGTGGTTACCTGCAAGCCGGCTACTTCCTCACGGGGGAAACCGTCTCCGGCCGAGGGATGGTCAAGCCCATCCGTCCCTTCGACATCCGCAAGGGGAAGTTCGGCTGCGGGGCGTGGGAACCGTTCGCGAGATACAACTATCTCCATATCGGCCGCGATATCTTCAACCTGGGATTCTCCAATCCCGATCTCTATGCCAACCAGCTCTACACGACCGACGTTGGCTTTAACTGGTACTTGACGCAGTATTTCAAGTTCGTCTTCCAGTGGGAACACGCCGAGTTCGATCAGCCGGTCGCCTTCCGCCCCGGCGCTCGACAGATCAACGCCGACATGTTCCTGTGCCGATGCCAATTATTCTTCTAATCCGATCGGCTTTCCCGGCTATCGCGCCGCGCCCAAGGACCTGGCCTTTTCAACTCCCCTCACGGGAGAGCGTCGGGGTGCGGGGCTCCGTCAACTCCCTCTCCCGCCAGGAGAGGGCCGGGGTGAGAGGCCCTTGGGTGATAAGCCGACCCCGCGAGCATTCCTCGCATTAATGACCTCCATCCGCACGTCTCAAACCGCTCGTTTCGCGCGTATCATCGCGAGCCGCTGAGTCGCAATTCCTTAGGTGGCGGAAAAGAATCTGGATTCCGCGTCCATGAACCTTTAGCATGGTCTCGCTTGACTCCGCTGTCCGGCCGCCTGCCGCGCCCGAGACCAGCGATTCCCTGTTCGTCCTTGGATTCGATCGGTTCTCTGGAAAGGAACATCGCGTGCGCTATCCGATTAAGACTCTCGGCATCGGCGGCATCATCGACGTAACCGTGAACCTAATCAAGAACCACTTCTCCCTGT
Source organism: Planctomycetota bacterium (assembly GCA_046350335.1). GTDB lineage: Bacteria > Planctomycetota > Planctomycetia > Kolteriales > Kolteriaceae > JAXMAQ01. Next base: position 48,888 of record JAXMAQ010000049.1, on the reverse strand, counting down.
TCATGGGAATCATGCTCACGCTTTACCTGCCGTTCGTTGTGATTTTGAATGTCGTTTTATTGGCAACGCAACCGGAACTTTCCCCCGAACCAACGCAGGAAGAAATGCAGGCGTTCACGTCGCAGATGGCGGTTTACGGGATCACTGCTGGCGGGCTGGGCATTCTCTTCGCGCTTCTGATCCAACCCCTGGCCACGGCGTCCGCCACTTACGCGGTGGCCAACGAATACCTGGGAATCCCGACGACGCTTGGCGATTCGGTCCGACAAGGATTGCGATCCTTCCTCTCCGTCGCGTGGGTATGGATCCTTACGTACATCTTGTGCATGCTCGGCCTACTCGCCTTGATCATACCTGGAGTCTATCTGTTCTTCTCGTTCTCCCTCGCCAGCGAGGTCGTGGTCATCGAGAAGATCAAGGGGTGGGCGGCGCTCAAGCGGAGCTACCGGCTCATGCGTCATCCCGGTTCCAGAAACGTCACCAAGATGTTTGGACTGATGATGGTCGTCTGGATGATCAGTTTCGGGATTAACCTGATCGCAGGGTTGATTCCCGAGATCTATGTCCGCTTGGCGATCTCTATTCTTGTGCAATCCGTGCTCATGATCTTCACCACCACGGCGTTCGTGGTCTTTTACTTCTCGGCCAGGTGCGAAGCGGAGAACTTCGACCTCGCGTTTCTGGCCTCGTCGATCGGCGCCGACGAACCGGTGGAAACGGATGACGTCTGGGAAGCCGCGCGGTGATGGGGTCGGCGAACGCTTTCATCGTCCGCATGGCAGCCCCTCCGCCCCCGAAGGTCGCGGACCCCGATACGGTGCGCCGCGTCGCCCGCGACGTCCTTTCCGGGCCGGATTACGATCTCGATCCGAACATTGGCAGCGGCGAAACATTTCTCAGTATCTTTCTCGACTATCTGGAAATGGTGCTGCGGCCGATCCTTCGATGGTTCGACGCCTTGTTCGACATATCGCCGTTCCTCGGCTACAGCGCGATGATTGCCCTGGTGTTGACCGCGCTCTTCCTGTTGGGGCACATCGGTTACACGCTGTGGGTATTGCTTCAAAAGAAGTCACAGCTTCGTTCTTTTTCATCAAACGGCGTCAAAAAAGGAACGGATCCCGAGCAACTCGAGCGCCTGGCGGCGTTGGCGGTCGAGGACGAAGACTTTATTTCCGCCGTCCGCCTCCTCTTCAAGGCAAGCTTGCTCCGGATCGAGGCGGCGGAGAAACGGGAGTTCCGCGCCGGACTCACAAATCGCGAACTCCTCAGGCGATTTCGCAATACCCCCATGCAAGCCCCCTTGCGGCACTTCGTCGATGTCATTGACGCCAAGTGGTACGGGTTCGGAACTTGCTTGAGGCCGGATTTCGAGTCTTGTAGAGAGGCCCACGCCCAAATCCTTTTAAACACCAAGGGGGCGCGAATGCTTAGTCCCCGCATGGTCATCGTCGTCGCGGTTCTCGTCGCCGTCGCTTCCTCATTGGTTCCTCCCTCAGTTTGCTCAAGGCCGTGGACAATGGCGGTACGGGTCTCGACTCCCATGGCGTCCGCGCCTACGGACAACGGGGGCTCTACGAGACTTTCGAAAGGCTCGGCGTTCCCGTCCAACGAATAACCGCCAATCCGGAACCCTTCCTGCAGGACAAGGGGACGATCGCTTATCTAGGACCGCTCAATCCCCTTCTAGAGAACGAACCTGGGTATCTGGAACGAGTTGCCGCTTGGGTGAAAGAGGGAGGACGCGTTTTGATTTCCCCCAGGCGACTCTCGTGGATGGAAGAAAACGGCTCCACGAAGCCGCGTGGCTCAAAGAAACGGAAGCGATTCAACCTCTGGACAACCCTCGGTCTGCCGGACCTCGTTCTGAAATCAATCACGCTCGGTCCGCCGAGCAAAACTTACCCCGATTTCCCTACGATAGACCCACTCATCGAGGATCTCGACTATCGCGAGGATCCGCTGCCGGATCGACTTCAAGGGACGTTCAAGCAACGCATTCCCGAAACAACCAGAGTGCTGCTGGAAGGCTCCGGCGATCTAATAGCGGCCGCCAAGGCCGCGCCCAAGTTGCGCATACCACAAGAATCCTTGCGAACTTTCCTCCATGGTGCCGACGAAGCAACCGGCACGCTTTTCTTCCGCGCTTCCGCCTCCATGAATCACGCGAAACCGGAGGGCGAGACAGAAACGACCACAAAAGAAGAAGAACACGAATCCAGCGCCGAGGAGGAAAAACCGAAGTTGATCGGCAAGGTGAACGAATCCAAAGGCGAGGAGGAAGAAGTCCGCGAATTAGTGGTGGCCGCGCGGTTTCCCGTGGGCAAAGGGGAAGTCATCGTCGTCAGCGAGCCTCGGCTGGTGCAGAACTGGTTTCTGTCCAACGACGACAACGCCGTCCTATTCTACTCCTTGATGGTGAAGCCCGGCGAGCCCGTTGTTTTCGACGAGTTCTATCATGGGCTGACCATTCGGGGAAACCCGCTGTGGTTGGCCGCAAAATTCCCTTATTCCTTGCTCATCGTCGCTGTTCTCCTCGCCACGGGGTTGTGGATCTGGCGTGACGTTCGCGCGCTAGGCCCCCCGGTCCCCTTGGTGGAAAGTTCGCGGCGAAGTCTATCGGAGTACATCGACGCGATGGCGCGGTTCCTGCTCCGTGGCCGCAAGGTGAATCACTTTATTCTCGAAGAGATACGTGACGGCGTGCTCTGGAAGCTTCGCGGCGAGCTGGGAATGAGCGCGGCAGGGGGCTCGGTGGAGTCCATCACCGCGGGGCTCGCCAAGAAGGATCCGGTTCGTGCGTCAAAGTTCAATGAAAGCATTCAAACCCTCGAGGCGATGATCGCGGCCCGGAAGCGACCGACCAACGAGGAAACCGTGACCGCCATTCAAAGGATCACCGAGTGTCTTTAGATTCCGTCTACCAGGCCATCCGCGCGGAAATTCAAAAAGTCGTCTTCGGCCAGGACGAGACCATCGATTTCTCGCTCGCAGCCCTGTTCAGTAGTGGCCACGTCCTTCTGGAAGGCCCGCCCGGTACCGCCAAAACGCTGCTGGTTCGCACGATCGCGGCAGCCTTGGAACTCGACTATCGCCGAATCCAAATGACGCCCGACCTCCTCCCCAACGACATCACCGGCTCGTCCATTTACCGCGAGGATACGCACTCGTTCGAGTTTCGCGCCGGCCCGGTTTTCACCCATTTTCTCCTGGCGGACGAAATCAATCGCGCGTCGGCGCGCACCCAGTCGGCAATGCTGGAAGCCATGCAGGAACTGCACGTCACCTACGACGGCGTCCGGCATCCGCTCCCCACGCCGTTCATCACTTTCGCGACGCAAAACCCCGTCGAGCAGGAGGGCACGTTTCCTCTGCCGTTGGCCCAACTCGATCGCTTCATGTTCAAGGTGATCGTTGAATACCCGGACGCCGACGCGGAGGAAAGGATCTTCCGCGAGCATCATGCCACGGGAACGCTCTCCAATCCCCATCACATGGGAGTCACGCCGGTTGTCCGCGCGGCGGACATCATCGAGGCGCGCGAAACCATTCGGCAAACCCATGTCCGCGATGAAGTCATTGCTTACGTGCGCAAGTTGATTCAAACGACGCGCGCCGATGATTCCCTTTCCGTGGGCGCCAGCCCCCGCGCGGGACTCATGCTCCTCATGGGCGCCAAGAGCCTGGCGCGGTTCGCGGGACGTGACTATGTCACGCCCGACGACGTCAAATCGGTTTTCCGCCCCGCCCTTCGGCACCGGGTCGTGCTCAGCCCACCGGCGGAACTCGAGGGAACACTTGTCGACGACGTGCTCGGCTCGATTCTCGATGCCGTCGAGGTCCCACGATGAAGACGCGGGCCGGCCGACGATTGATTCACGTCGGGATGGCGACGCTCGGCTGCGCCGTCCTTGCATTCATCTGGCCGACCGCCGGTTGGTTCATTCCCGTGGTGCTGGGAATTGCCGTGGTCGGGGTCCTCGTCGATTATTTCAACCTCCGGCGCGAGTTTCCCCTGTTGTCGGTTCGACGAAGCCATCCTCCCATCGTCGGACGCGCAAGCCCGCTGCCCGTTACCCTCGCCTGCAACTCCTTGCTCGACCGATTGGCCCATGTCACGATTCGCGAGGTGAGTCCAGAAGGAGCCGCTCCACCTTATTGGATCGAAGAGGTCGCCATCGGACCTCGGGGACAGGCGGAAATTTCCCGGGAGTTTCGATTCGCCACCAGGGGCCGCTATCCGTTCGGCCCGATCTTCGTGCGGCTCCGCGGACGACTCGACTTCCTCGAAATGCAAACGTCCCTTCCCGTCCTCTCCACCGTGAAAGTGCTTCCCGAAGGGATCGCGTCGCGGGACGAGCTCACCAAGAACGTTCGTGCTCAAGTCGAGCACCTGGAAAAAATCTCGGCGTCACGGCGGCGAGGACATGGAACGGAGTTCGAATCCCTGGATGAGTTTAGACTCGGGGACGATCCCAGGAGGATCGACTGGCGAAGCACGGCGAGAATGCGAAGGCCCGTCGTCCGCAGGTATCAGATCGAACAACACCGCGACGTCGTCATCCTTATCGATTGCGGCCGACTCATGGGGGCCGACGTCGGGAAAGGAAGCAAGCTGGATTGTTCGGTCGACGCGGCGCTCATGCTGAGCCGAGTGGCTCTCTTGCACGGCGATCGATGCGGCCTCGGCTATTTCGACGAACAGGTTCTCGGTTACCTTCCCCCGAGCGGAGGAACGCGCGCCTTTCACGTCCTCCTCGACGCCGTCTACGACCTCAAATCCCGTTGGCGGGAGACCGACTTTAGCCCCATGTTCTCCACGCTTCAAACCAAGCAGCAAAAGCGATCGCTCATTGTCGTCCTCTCTGACATCATCGACACCGAAACCACCAAGCGATTTCGCGCGTCCGTGGCCAGTTTGACCCAGCGTCACCTCGTCGTCTTCGTCGCGCTTCGAACGCCATTTCTGCGACAATTGATCACCGCGAACGTGTCGAATGTACTCGAGGGTGCGAGGCACGCGTTGGCGTTTCGTCTGTTGCAGGACCGGGAAAAGGCCATCCATTCCCTACGCCGCGCCGGCGTGGACGTGCTGGATCTCGAACCGGCTCAAGTCACCGTTCCGCTCATCAATCACTTCATCAAGATCCGCGAACGAAATCTTCTTTAGCCCTCGTTCGTCGCGAATCCGACGCAGGGCTCGTCCCCTAAAGAAATCGCGACCGGGGTGAATGGTTCGAGGTTCGGCATGAATGTTCACGTGGATTCCAGTATCGACTCGATGAGCGCGGGGGTACTCTCCGCGCGCTCGCGAAGGTATCCATGGACAAGATACGCGATCCAGAAGATCGCCGATCCCCCGGCGAATAGGAATCTGCTGTTCGTCGAGAGGTGGCTCTGTCTCAGATAACTTTCGATGACGGCGGCGAACGTGAGCATGGCGGCGGCCCCCCCCGCCATTTTCGCCGCTTCGATCCCCGTTCGGCGTAGACTTTCCGTCCGCGTTAACAGGCCCGGACTGACAACGGCGTGCCCCAGCATCAGCCCGACCCCACCACATAACGCGATCGCGAACAGTTCCGTGATTCCGTGGGGAAGGATCCAAGCCCAATACTCCGCGTAAATTCCCGCGCCGTGATGGACGGCGGTGAACGCGCCCAGGATCATGCCGTTGTAAAGGATGAGGAACACCGTCGGTACCGCGGCAAGGATACCCACCGCCATGGACAAAATGCCGACCCGCAGATTGTGGCTGAAGAGAAAAGAAGCAAAGACGAACTTCTCGCCGTCCCCTTGATCCCGGCCGGACCGAAGAACGTCCAGAAGTTGCTCCTGGGTGGAACCGGGAAGTCGACTTTCGCTCGCGGGAAGGAGCGCGTAGGCGGCAAGTGGGTCATTTCGTGCCGCAACATAACTGATGACGCAGCCAGCCAACAAGAGGAGGACGGAAACCGCGTGATATCGCCAGGTGCGAACGATCATTCGCGGAAAGCCCTCCGCGAAGAACTTCAGTGCGCCGGCAAAAACCGACCGCCGAGGAGGTAGATAGATTAAACTGTGCGCGGAAGCGACCAATTGATTGAGATACACCATGAGTCGGGCGTCGCTCGTCCGGGTCTTCACCTGCGCGAGATGCACGGTCGTGATTCGATAGAGAACGTCGAGTCGGCGGAGTTCCTCGGGACTCATGCGGCCAATGGCGCGCCGCCCCCGGGCCACGAGCTTTTCGAGTTCCTGCCATGCCGGCTTGTTCTTCGTTAGAAAGTCGCTCATAATTCGCTCGTCGCCTCTCCGGCCGTTTCCTCGGGCATAATGCTGCTGGCTTCGGACGAGGGCGCCCTCGACAACCTAGCTACAAGGGGAAACGCTTGTCTCAGATTCTCTTCGAAACACCCGAGAACATTCAAGTAGGATATCGGCCGGCGGGCATGGGAACTCGATTCATCGCCTGGTCCATCGATTACTTCTTCGTCATTCTATTCGTCGTCTCTTGCATGATCATGCTCCTGTTCACCGCCGCATCCGTCGGCAACGCCATCGAGGAAGCCTTCGAGCAGATGGATCCCCCTGAACCGGGGCAACTCCCTCAATTTCCTCTCTATTTCATCGGCATCATCTATTTGGTGTTTGGATTCGGCAGTTTCGCGTACTTCTTTACTTTGGAGCTATTCTTGCGGGGGCAAACGCTTGGCAAAAGGATCATGGGAATCCGCGTCGTGAAAGAAGACGGATTTTCCCTCGATCCGTTGAGTATCTTCGTTCGCAACATCTTTCGGCTCGCGGACCAGATGCCGGTCCTGTGGATCGTGCCCGTGCTCTCCAAGCGTTCACAGCGATTCGGCGACATGGTTGGCGGAACCGTCGTCGTCGCGGATGAACTCGAAACCATAAGCGACTTCCGCCAAGTACTTTCCCAACGCTCCCTCGCCGATAGCAAGTATCGTTTCGACGCGACGGCGTTGAACAAACTGCGGGAGGGAGATATTCGCGCGGTGGAGGAGATCGTGGAACGTTGGCGTGACCTCACGGCGGAACAGCGCGAGGCGATCGGCGGACAACTGGTCACCGGAATTACGAAACGGCTGGCCGTCGAGGCGCCCGATCCCACCGACCGGGGCCGCTTCCTTGAAGATCTACTCGTCGCCGTCTACCAACGCCAATATCGAAAGCTTGGCTAAAAGAATTAAGAAGGGCGGGTAAAGGCGTTACGGCGGTCCTGGCAGGCGGCGATCACGGCACGCTTTTGAGATTCGGAATACGACATCCACAGACTGATCTCCTCCAGCGTGCGATAGCAGCCGGTGCAGCGGCTCCGCGATCGATCAAGAGCGCAGAGTCCACAACAAGGGGTCAATAAGTCCGCGTCGCTTACTTCCGAATGAAGGTAAGAGTTTTCGATATCGAAGATGAGCACGGGTTGTGGGTGATTCATTCGTCGTCCCTCACTGCTAACGCATCGGCAGGGGTGACGACGTAGAAATCCAGCGCGTGGAGTCTTCGTCCATCAGCCTTAGACCGAGGCATCAATGGTCGTTTTGAACAGGCAGGTCTTCTGGCTTCCGGCTCGAGCGAGCGAATCTTCCTTCCCGCGTCGCCGCAGTGGTCAAGTGATCCGCTCTCGCCGATAACAGCAGCGGTACTGCGCCGGATTCTCACCGGCTTCCCTTTTCATCCTTGAGCCCAAGGACACCTGTCATCGCTATCCTAGTCATTCCTACGATCAATTTCAATGGCAGTGGATTTGGCGCTTGACATTCTCGCCTAATTGTCGGTCCAGCTTTCGGCCGCTCCTCCCGTCGCCCCTCTTGCCGTCAACGCCATGCTTGGAGTAGGCTGCGATTCGGGGATTCCCGTCGTTCCCACCCCGCCATGGGCGGTCTCAAACGACGGCGAACGGCGAAAGAATGGTTCCGTTTGCGGCAAAAACGGGAGTTTGAATGGACAACGTTTCGGCCTACGACGCCGCAGTGGAAGCTCTCCGGTCCCTGCCCTCTTTAACGGTGACCGGGGTCGGAAGTCTCCCCACGAAAGATGGCCCCGCTGCCGTCGAATTTGTCGCCCGGCACAATCCGAGTCTCCCCTATCTGCCCCAACTCCCCAAACGAAGTCCCTGGGAGGGAATGGTCGATCAGGCCATTCATCCGGTGGCACATCTGCTCGAGCGCGATCGGTTTCCGTTCTGGCGACTGAACTCCTCGATGCAGTCCACGTTCGCCGACGCGTTGAAAAAATGCTCGCCGGCGCTCGATACCGACTCCGCCGCGGGCTGGCTCCCCTTTTTGGACTGGATCCGGCAAGGATTGTTTCCCGCCAACGGGATTGTCAAAACCCAGATGGTCGGCCCGGTCACGCTCGCGAACTGTATCCATCTCGATGGCGAACCGTTATCTTGGCGTCCTGCCTGGCTCGCGCGATTGGCGAACTATCTCGTTCGGCGTGCCGTTTGGCAGATTCAACGACTGACTCTCCGGGGAACCCGAGTGCTTCTGACCTTGGACGAACCGGCAATGAGTGCGCTGATCCTTGGAGTTGGAACGTGGTCCGCGTCCTCGCTCGCGAATACCGTACAAACCGTCCTGGATGCGATCCGTCAAGCGGGCGCAGCTGCCGGTCTGCATTGTTGTGCCCCTTTGGACGTCGACCTGCTTGAACCGATTCGAGTCGATTTCCTCTCCTTCGATGCACTGCTTCCCATGACGGACCTGGGTTTCGGGCCTCTCCTCCAAGACATGCTTAATGCGAATGGCCGGGTGGCGTTCGGACTGGTGCCAACCACGGAAACAACACACAGCGACGCGGATCTGATCGCCCGCTGGCGAACACTCGCGATGAAACTCGGCGACCTGGAGACGGCACGTTCACGAACGTTAATCACCGCGACTTGCGGACTGGGATTTGGTGAGGAAGCGTTTGCCGAAGCCGCGATGCAGCGCTGTCACCGGATCGCGGCGGGGATTGCGGCATTGAATCTTCAATGAAACTTACGGGCCTTCCGAAAGCCGAAGTTCCTTGCGAAGACTGGCCCAGGAATCGTTGACCACCTTCTTGGCTGCGGCCTGAATCAATCCCTTGCTGACCGATTTAAGTAGTCCACCGAGTTTCGTGATCTCCGCGGACCACTGCAACTTGGTTGATCTTCCTCCCTCTTCGTCAAGCAGGCGAAGTTGGGTTTCCACCGTCACTTCATTTCCGATCCCCTTGCCATGCACGCGCATTTTCGCGGAGTCGGGGGAATTGGTCTCGGTGACTTCCAGAGTGATTTCCAATCGGCCACGAACGAACGAGAAACCGGGACGAACGTGGCAAACCATCTTGCCCGGCCCGACATGGGTCGCGGAATCCAAGTCGGGAATGCACTTTTCCATGAACACCAGGTCGGTCAAACAGTTGAACAACTCGGCGCGCGGGACGGCAAACGATTCTTCACCTTCGAATTGCAGCATGTCTCTGGTTATCCCTCTTGAGATCGAATCGACCTTCGTTAACTTTCGCAGGTCTCGAACACGCCGGCGGCTCCCATGCCCCCGCCGACGCACATGGTTACCAAACCCCGACGTCCCCCGCGACGGGGCAATTCATGGAGCAAGGTGGCGACCAGTTTGGCTCCCGTCGCGCCGAGCGGATGACCGAGAGCCACCGCGCCCCCATTGACGTTGAGCTTGTCCGCCGGCAGGTTCAACTCCCTGGCAACCGCGAGCGCCTGGACGGCGAAGGCTTCATTCAACTCGATGAGATCGATTTCGTCCAAGGAAACTTTCGCTCGTTGGAGCGCTTTGGGAACCGCGTGCACCGGCCCCATGCCCATGATCTCTGGGGGGCACCCCCCAACGGCGTAGCTGATCAATCTGCCGAGCGGCTTGATTCCCATGCGGTTGGCCATTTCACGGGTCATCACCACCGCCGCCGCAGCGCCGTCACTGGTCTGTGAACTATTCCCCGCGGTCACCGTCCCCCCCATCAGGAACGCAGGAGGGAGCTTCGCCAGTCCCTCGACCGACGTCTCGGCCCGAACGCCATCGTCGTTTAGGAAAGGAACCACCTTCTCCACGAGTTTGCCCGAATTGAGCGTCTGAACGGTGACGGGCACGGGCACGATTTCTTCTCTGAATCTGCCTGCTTTCTGGGCGGCAGCCGCTTTTGCGTGACTCTCGCGAGAAAACTCGTCCTGTTCAACACGCGAGATGCCGTACTTCTTCTGGATGCGCTCGGCGGTGAGACCCATGTTCAAATAGACGTCGGGATAGGTCTCCGTCAGACTTGGATTGGGGGACGGCCGGTAGCCACCTCGGGGAATCATGCTCATGCTCTCCATTCCCCCGGCCACGATTATCTCCGCGTTGCCCGACTCGATCCGCTGGCAGGCGAGCGCGATCGCTTCGAGTCCGGAGGCGCAAAAGCGATTGACGGTCATGGCGGCGACACTCACGGGAAAACCGGCCCGCAAAGCCGCGATCCGCGCGACGTTCGTCCCCTGCGGGCCTTCCGGATACGCGCAGCCGAGAATCACTTCCTCCACCCGCGCCCCATCAAGCCCGGGGACCCGACGAACCGCTTCGACGAAACAGAGGGCGGCCAAATCGTCCGGTCGAACATCCTTCAACCCCCCGCGAGGCGCCTTCCCCACGGCGGTCCGACAAATTCCCGCAATCACCGCGTCACGCATGTGTCAGTTCCTCAGCGGCTTTCCCGTTTTCAACAAGTGCTCCATTCGCGCCTGCGTTCGATCGTCCCCGAGCAGGCTGAGAAACGCCTCCCGTTCCAGATCGAGAAGGTACTGCTCCGGCATTACCTTCGGAGCGACGAGATCCCCTCCGCAGAGAATCCACGCCAGTTTTCCTCCCACCACCACGTCGTAGTCCGTGATGTACCCCCCTTCTCGCGCCAGGTGCAGTCCCACCTTGAGTCTTGCGAGCGCGTCGGCGCCGAGGCAAAGGACTTGTGGCTCGCCAAACACGCGAGGTGGTCCCTCGCTGGCCAGTTCAATCGCGGCAAGTTTCGCGTCTTCGAGGTGGCGCAATCGGCTGACCGAAATCCGATCCGTCGGCTTCAAAAAACCCATGCGCGTCGCTTCTTCCGCCGCGGTCGATACCCGCGAATCTCGAATCAAATCGAAGACCCCTTTGACCAACGGCCAGGCATCCACGGGATCCGCCGCCGTTCCGAGAGCCCGTTTGAGCATCTCGGTCGTGCCCCCCGCCCCCGGTATCAAACCGACCCGCAGTTCGACGAGCCCCATGCTGGTTTCACGGTAGGCTTGCACGCGTGGGGAACGGAGCACGATCTCGGCTCCACCGCCGAGCGCCAACCCGGCGGGGGCCGCCACGACGGGAAGCGCGCTTCGCTGCAGCCGCACCACCGCGGATTGAAGCCTGCGATCGAGGGATTTCCAATCCTTTTTTCTCGCTAGATCAAGAAGTCGTTGAAGGTTGGCGCCCGCGGAAAAGTTTGCTGCCGGCCCTCCGATCACCAGGGGGGCTCCGTCGGCGTCGGAACGGTCCAGCGCCCGTTCGAGCATTTCCACGACCCCTGGGCCGAGCGTATTCATCTTGGTGTGAAACTCGAGGCAACGAACCCCGTCACCGATGTCAATCAGACTCGCATCGTCGTTCCCCTCGATCCGGCCATGCAGCTTCTTGATGACCGGAATATTGACCGTCTTGATGGGATCCTCGGTCCATGCGATCGTGCCGGTGGAAAGTTCGAAGACGGTCGGAGGACTCGCCAAGGGCTCGTAAAACGATTTGCGTCCCGCGCGAAGCATGGCGTGGACGGGATTGGGTACAGCAAGGCCGTCCTTTTCCAGTCGCCGCACGGTCCTTTCCACACCCATGGCGTCCCAGATCTCGAACAGTCCAATCTCCCAGTTGTAGCCCCAACGGAGCGCGCGATCGATCTCCAGAGGCGATCGACAGATTTCGCCAATACGATGGGCCGCGTACACGAACGACTGACTGAGGACCCGCCAGGCGAATTTACCGACCCAGTCGTCCGCATCGGCAAGAAAGCGAATTCGCTCTCCCGGGTCGGAAATCTTCTTCGCCTCCTCCAGCGTGGGCGAGTTCACGGACTCAACGGCACGATATTCCCCGACTTCCAATCCAACACGCGGATCTCGGAGCCGACCTTCTGGTAGTAGCCCCTGCCGGATTTATTCCCGAGGGCTCCGTCGGCGAGCAACTTTTCGATGAAAGGGGGCATGCGGAACATTTCCCGACGTTCATCTTCCACCGCGACGGAATAGAGATACCGCGCCACGTTCGCCGTCGTGTCCAGCCCGATCAGGTCACCGAGGCGAAAGACTCCGGTCTTTGGCCGACCCATGGGTTGGCTGGCCACCGCGTCCACCTGCTCGATCGACAGCCCTTCTTCGATCATTCCCCAAATCGTGCACATGCGCGCAAGCAACCCGACGCGGTTGGCGACGAAGAGGGGCGTGTCATTGCACACGATCACTCCCTTGCCAAGCCTCCGGCCCGCATACTCCGCCATCGCCGCCGACAACTCGGGCGCGGTGTCGGGCGTGGGAATGAGTTCAAAAAGAGTCATGTAGCGCGGTGGATTAAAGAAATGCGTGCCCAAAAACGACCGCCGAAAATCGTCGCTTCGACCTCGGCAAGCTGCCGAATCGAGATGCCTGACGTATTGGAACTGACGATCGTTCCCGGCTTGCGTAGTTCCTCGACGCGCGCGAACAAATCCCGCTTCACCTCGGGGTTTTCGACCACCGCTTCGAGAATCCAGTCGGCGTCCTTGACTCTCGAAAGGTCGTTCCGAAAGTTACCGACGTGGATACGCTCGGCATGCTCGGGCAGGATGAACGCCGGCGGTTTGCGCCCCTTGGTCTCCTTGAGTCCCGCCGCGGCCCGCGCGTTCGGATCGGCCCCTTCACTGGCAACATCCAGCAAATCGACTTCCAGGCCATCCGCGGCAAACAATGCCGCGATCTGACTTCCCATGACCCCCGAGCCGAGCACGACCGCCCGGCGCATCCGACGAAACCAATGATCTGCCATGAAGCCATCCCGGGTTTTGCTTTGAGTTCCCGCCGTCAAAGGGCACAATCAACCGCACGCGGCTTCCGCGCCCGCCAGATGCGGTGCAGCGCGGGATGTCGAACCCTGGCTCACATCATCATGATCTTGCGACCCAGGATCAACAGGATGTTTACGCCATTCGTAGCGAGACCGAACGCCCGGCCATGAAGGAGGTTTTCTGATGCTCTTCACCGTGTCACCTTCGCGAAGAAACCACCTCCCCCATTCCGGTTTTTGTCTGGATATTCGCGTGCCTTGGACTGATGCTTGGCTGGAATTCCGCGTCCGGCGAGCCTGAGATCCTACGCGAAAAAGCTCGCCGAGCAGGTGACCATTCGGAGAACCGCCTTCGGCGTGCCGCACATCACCGCCCCCACCCTGGAGACCGTGGCGTTCGGCTTCGGCTACTGCCAGGCGGAAGACCACGCGGAGAGCATCATGGTCAACTACCTGGCGGCCAATGGATCCTTGGGTGAAACCTTTGGTGGACGGGACAATCTCGAACGTGACTTCTGGAGCCGACGTTTCAAGGTCAGGGAGCGCGCGGTCAACACCTATCACCGACTGGACGACGATTTCCGCTCCATGCTCGAAGGGTTCGCCTCGGGTTTTAATTACTACGTCAGGACGCACGGCGGCGAACTCCCATCCTGGGTAACGCCCGTGACGGGACACGACGTGGCGGCAACGGGATGGCGGGGGTCATGCGGATTCGCGTTCGATCGAGGCGGGATCATCGAACAATTTCAAAAAGAAACCAGCAACGCATCGCGGCGAACCCGCTGGAATCCCTCGACATGGCCGGTTCCAACATGTGGGCTCTCGCGCCCGAAAGAACCAAAAACGGCAATGCCATCTTGCTCGGCAATCCGCATCAACCCTGGTCCAGGGAGGCAACGTATTATGAAGCTCATCTCATCGTTCCAGGAATCATGAACTTCTACGGCTCGACCTTTATCGGACGGCCCGTGCTCACCTCTGGCTTCAACGAGCAACTTGGTTGGTCGCATACCGTAAACTACCCGGATCTCGAAGAGATCTACGCCATTCCGCTCGACCCCGACCGAGAGAATCATTTCCTTTTCGACGGAGATTCCGTCCCGCTCGAAAAACAAGAGGTCAACGTCCGCTTCCGGGATGGCCGCATCGTTCGCACGGAATCTCGAACCTATTGGCATACCCCCTTGGGTCCCGTCATCGATCGCGACGCGAAGAACGTCTATGTGCTTCGGTCGGCGTGTTACGACGAATACCGAGCCTACGTACAATGGCTTCGAATGTCGCTCGCGAAGAGTCATGCTCAGTTTCGCCAGGCCCTTGAGATGCAAGCGGTCCCCATGTTCAACATCTGTTACGCGGACCGGGAGGGGAACATCGAGTACCTTTGGAACGGCACGGTCCCCGTCCTTCCTCATGCGGCTCGATTGGCCGAAGCGGTTCCCGCGACCAACTCGTCGCAAATCTGGACCCGATTCCACTCCCTCGCCGAACTGCCGCAATTGCATAACCCACCAGGGGGCTACGTGCAGAATTGCAATGATCCGTTCCATTACACCAATCTCCGCGTTCCCATGAATCCGAACCAATTCCCCCTTTACTTCTCTCCGCGCAGGCTTGGTTTGCGCACGCAACATTGCCTGGAGTTGATCGACGGCGACGAGAAGTGGAGCTTGGAGGACGTGAGAGATCGCAAATTCAGCCAGCGGATGCTCCTTGCGGACAAGGTGAAGGGAGACTTAATCGCCGTTTTGGAGAAAGAGAATCCGACCGGCGATCTCGCGGAAGCTTTGCAAATTCTGAAGCGATGGGATAATTCGGTCTCGGCGAAGAGCGTCGGCAGCGTGTTGTTCGAGACCTGGTGGCGACACTACGCGATGGAAGGGAGCGGCAATCTCGCCAAGCCGATTGAAGTCGACAGTTACGCGATCCCCTGGTCGGCCGACCAACCCATGACGACGCCACATGGATTGGGGAACAAGAACCGCGCGGTCGCGGCAATGAAGACGGCGGTAGAGGACGTGAAGCGCGAACAAGGGCGGCTCGACGTCCCTTGGGGAGACGTCCATCGTTTGCGCCGGGGGGACAAGGACCTGCCCGTCGGTGGGGGAAGCGGATTCCTCGGCTGTTTCCGCGTTCTCAGCTTTGCCCCCGCCAAAAGTCACCGGCGAGTCATCGAAGGGGGAGACAGCTGGATTTTCGCCGTCGAGTTCGCCAATCCGCCGAAGGCCTATTCCGTGCTCGGCTATAGCCAGAGTAGCAATCCCCAATCTCCCCATTTCAACGACCAGGCGGAACTTTTCGCCGAGGATCGAATGAAGCCGGTCGCATTCACCGACGACGAGATTCAAGCAGGATTGCTTCGGGAATACCATCCCGGCGACAAGGAATGAGACTTCTCATCTCGAAAAAACAACGGCCGATAGCCGTGGAATACACGCCTCGACATACTCATAATGAGTTTCGATTCGGCAGGTGGGGTAACGGTCACCTGCTCCACGCTTATCTCAGCGGAATGCGTCGACTTGCCCTTGCGTCGCGTAAAGTTTTTTCTCACAATTGCATCCAGTGACTTGATCGACGAGTCACCAACCGAGAATCAGAGACGCGCCACTCGCCGGTGCCGCGACCATAGTTTCGATTCGAATGCCATCCGCTAGAGCCGTTCCCAGCCCAAAAGCCAGGTCTTCGGCCCAGGCATTCGCTTCCACTGCATTGGTAACATCCGCGAAATCGTGAAATCTTGGCGTCACCGCAATCGTTCGCTCGGCGGGAACGTTACGAGATTCAACGCGTTGCATGCTGCTTGCCGACTGCGGAGCCTTGGCTCAGAGGTTCCATGCGTGCACGCTTCCGCGCCGGAGCGGAAGGGATTGCGTTATAAATTTGACCTTCTCGCCGGGGACATGATCATGCTTTATGTCGTTGTCGTCGCCGCTGCTTTCTTGATTCCCGCGTCGATTCGGCTAGCGGGGTGGACCGAAGCGGTCGCCTGGATGGTCAGTGAAGATTCGATCTACGAGGTAGCGGGAGCCGCGTTCTGCCTGGTCGGAGGAATCGTGTTCCTCGCGGGTGGGGTGCAACGGCGACTTGCTTCCGGGCGGGCGGCCAACCCGTTGCAAGCCACATGGTGCATGCTTTTCGGCTTGGGGATCCTAGTACTTTTTCTCGAAGAGATCAGCTGGGGACAACGGCTCATCGGCATTGCCTCAACGGCAACAATGCAGCGGCTCAACGCGCAAGGGGAACTAACGCTACACAATCTCCGAATCTTTCAGGACGGCTATTCCTTCAATTGGCTCTACCTCGTTCTGCTCGGGGGCATATCTCTTTACCTCATGCTCACGCCCCTCTTGAGCCACTACGTTCCGCCATTTGGCCGATTCCTTGACCGTTTGCAAGTTCCCAAACCGACGGGGGGCATGGCCTGGGGAACGGCGACGAGTCTGTCGTTTTTGATCGCCGCAGAGCCCTTGCGCCACGGATTGAATTGGCTGACGGTGCAAGGATCCAGCGAAATCTTCGAAACTGTGATCGAAGGGATCTTGTGCTCGCTCGCCATCCATTCTTACCGCGGCATTCCCGCCGAGGTCCGTTGCCTGTCTCCCCGTTGGCTCATCGCCACCGCCGGTTCGCTCGCCGTTCCGTTTCTAATCCTGGCGATTTATCAACTCAAGGACGTGACAATCGAGTCTCGAGCCTTCGAACAAGCGAGCATATTCGTCGCGGCCGGCCATCAGGAGTTAACCAAAGGGGATTTGCAGGCGGCGGAAAAACGCTTCGCCGACGCTCTGCTCATTCACAATCACCACCCAGACACCGTGGCCTTGATCGCCTTGACTTATGCCCAAGCGGGACATGCCGAACGCGCGCACGGCGTATTGGATCGAGGCTTGCATCGAAATCCGAACGCGGCCCGGCTCCATGCCGGTCGCGGCTTAGTCCTGGCGATCACCGGCAAGGCGGAAGAAGCGGTCCAACATTTCGAACATGCCGTCCGGCTCGATCCGACCGATCACCATAGTCGGGAAAATCTCGAAAAACTTCGTGCCGCGTTCGGCGCTCCACCGACGAAGTGAAGGGTGACCAAGACGCAGCAATAGCCGCGGAAACTGCCATTGGCTCAAATCTCAAGGCATTTTATGCGATTTGCCTAAAATTACGGTTTCCGATTCAAGGATTCGTTATGGTTGCCATTCGCCGCAACATACAAAACTCCTTCGTTTCGCTGTTAACTCGAGGAGTGCCCAATCTTTCCAACGAGGCCGCGAGCCTCTACCGAATTGGTCTTGGTTTCGCGTTGCTTTACGCGTTTCAGCGTCGCCATACTCCGATCGACAATAGCGACCTGGTTACCGTGCCGCCGGGCTACGGCCTGGGAAGCTTGCGTATATCCACTGGCTTTCAGTCAACTTTGGTGCGCGACAATATCTCGTCCAGATCGCCAAATTCGCGATGTGGTTGTTTATTCTCGGCGTACTGCCTTCTTTGAGTTCTTCCGTCGCCACGCTGGCCGCCTTTCAGATAGTCGGAGTCAGTTCACGCGCGCGGGGCAACATATCTGGGGAGCGCCGATGGTGGTGCTTCTCGGTCTCTGCTTCGCAGCTTGGGGAGACCGTTACAATTTAGCCGGCCTGTTCCTCCGCAGACGGGAACCACGGAACGAGGCGGCAAGACGCGACAGTTATGGATTCGCCGTCTGGTGGCGTTCGCTGGTGCTCGCCGTTGCTTATCTGTGCGCGGCGATCGCGAAGTTTCGTCTTAGCGGCGTCGTATGGATCACCGGAGGCGCGGTCAAAGATCATTTCGTCGAAGACTTCGAGGGCGCGCCGGTCGACTGGGGATTGAAAATCGCCGCTTACCCCGCCTTGGCGATCTTACTCTCCCTCGCGGAGGTCGTGGCCGAGGGTACCTTCATCCTCGTGAATCTCACCTCTCGACCGTGGGTTCGACTCGCATTCGGCCTCGCTGGATTGGGGCTGCACTTCGGCTTCTGGCTCTTCCAGGGAGTGGCTTGGATTCCTTCGCTCGTTCTGTATGTTTGTTTTCTCCCGTGGGAATCGATCCATGCGGCTATCGCGTCAGGCGCGCGCCGACTATCGCGAGGGGTCAATGGGTTGAATCTTTCGCCATCTCGACTCCCTCAAGCGACTGGTCTTCAGCCCGCCCACGGGATCCCGTTCACGATACTCTTCGCCGTACAATCCTACGCCTGTTACCACCGGTATGAATTCGAGCCCTTTTTCTCGGATTTCCCGATGCACTCCAACGCGAGCCAATCCTGGGACGACTTCGTTCGAGAGCGGCTTTGGTCCCGACTCCAACGATATCATTTCGAAGGGATGCCTGCAGGCGGCGAAACCATCGACGTGACTTCAACCATGGACGGTTTCGGAGAAAGAACCAATAATATCTTCGTCGACGCTTTCCGGGACCATGCGCGCAGAACGGCAGAGGTCGACCCAACGCGAATTAATCGCATTCATGAAATCCGCGATGACGTCGCTCAAAAAACGGGCAAACCGATTCGCGAAATCCACCTGAGAGTGGACCGAAGAGTTCTCGACTTGGACCATGGCAAATGGACTGGCAAATCCTCGACGTCCCGGTTGGCTCCATGGATCTCGATACCGGAAACATACAACAATTGAACACCGCGTTTCTCAAAGACATCAGCGGAATTCTGCGGTAAACCCGTACGTTACATGGTCCGCGAATCGCTGTCGACGACAGGGTTAACCATAATGCGAATATCGGCTCGACTCTTGCGCGCGTGGTCCTTGCTCGTGCCCTTCTCCGTGATGGCGCTTCTCACGTACCTGAGTTCCTTGCCGGGGAACCCCGAAACCGACGCGCTGTTGGTGTTCGGCGTTTCCGTGGAAATGACGCCGAAATGGCAGAACCTGCTCCACGTCCCTGCCTACACGGTGCTCGGTCTAGCCTGGCGGTCCAGCCTCGATCAACTCGGAACGAGCCCCATGAAAGGGGTGATCCTCACCTTGGTTTTCGGCATTTCATTTGGAATCGTGGACGAACTGCATCAGGCATTCGTCCCCTACCGCTATCCGGGTGTTCTGGACGCGCTATTGGACGCTTTGGGAATCGCGATCGCATGTTTATTGTGGCCTTGGATCCGCGTCCTGCTGCCGGCAAGGATGCATGCAAACTCCCCTTCGTGAATCAAGGCGACGGGGAGGACATGTCAACATCATTGCAAACAGTCCGAGTCGGATTGCGCTAACGCGGAATACGTCGCCCTTACCTCGGCATCACGATGAACGGTATCGGGGGAAAACGCGGGGAGGCAGACGGCGATGTATTCCCGTGCCTTCCGGCCCCGGCGTGGAGTATTGAACCCACTGCCAGGGTGCGTGATCACTGCCTGGCCCGCATGAACGTCCAACGTTCCCGATTTCGTGGTAACGCGGAGCATCCCTTTCAAAACCACGGTGTATTCTTCGAACTCGGGCGTCTGCCCTGGCTCGACCCAGCCGGACGGGCTACGCATGTGCACGACGCTGGCGCCTGTCGTTTTCGAATTGACCCGGCCGATATACTCATCGATGAGTTTGGGTTTGTTGCCCGCTGCCGTGATTCGTGTTGGTTTGGCACTATGCGTTGGCATCGCTTGCATTCTCCGTTGCTGAGAGCCACTCAACTCCACTTCCAATGGGGCCCCAGATCGGCGGCGTTCACCAACCGCTCGGAAGGCCAACGACCTTGATGGAGATCGACGATCGTCTGGGCGGCCATGATCGCCATGCGCCGGAGTGAATCGCTACTAACCCCCGCGATGTGGGGGAAAAGACCACGTTCGGCGTCGAGCAAGGGAGAGCCGACCGGAGGTTCGTTGGCAAACACGTCAAGTCCCGCGCCCCCCACCTTGCCGCTTCGCAGCGCCTTCGACAGATCCGCCTCGTCCACCAATCCACCGCGAGCCGTGTTAAGGATGAGAACGCCATCCTTCATCAACGCGATGGTCTCCGATCGCACGATCTTCGAAGTCTCGGGCGTCATGGGAGCATGCAGGGAGATGACATCGCTTTGCTTGAGCAGCTCGGGCAGATCGACAAAAGTAATCTCGTCCCCGGTCGGCCAGGTGGTCGCATTCAGATAGGGATCGAACGCCAAGACCTTCATGCCGAACGCCCGGCCGCGGATCGCCATCGCGCGTCCGATCCGCCCCAGCCCGATCAACCCCAAGGTGGTCCCCCAAAGAGGTTTGGTCACCGCCCGCACGAACCGCCCCTGCGTCACCGTTTGGTGGAACGGAACCACGCTTTTGGTAAGCGCCAAGAGGAGAGCCATCGCTTGCTCGGCGACGGCGTCCTGATTCGTTCCGGGAGTGATGCCCACGGCCACTTTGTGTTCTTTGGCCCCCTTGAGGTCGACGGCGTCGTAGCCGACACCCGCTCGCGCGACGACGCGTAAAGTCGGCCTCGCCGCCATCACGCGTTCGGTGTACGGCTCCGAACCGGCAATGGTCGCGGAAACGCCGACCAGGTTGTCGATTAGCTGTTGCTCGGTCAACTGTTCGCCCCCGGGGTTGGGATAACGCACCTCGAACCCCGCGGATTCCAGAATCCGTGTATGTTCGCCCGGGGATTGATAGAGAACCCCCGAGCCGATCAAGACCGTCGGCATTCTCGTGAACCTCAAATCCATCTTCGGGCTAGCGCGAGGCGATAGCCACCGTGTACCCTTGCCTTGGACACGAACGCGCGGAGAGTCCTATCTTCCCCATCCCAGCCGGGCATGGCGCGGACAGGCCGCCTCATCGACACATCCGAGGATGGTGGGCTTAGTGGCGGAAGAGGAACTCCTTGCAATTCAGCAATGCCCAATGTATGTCCTCGAGGGCACGGCGGCGATCCTCGCCATTCTTGATATGCGCCAATCCCCCTTCAATTTCCGCGGGGCGGGCCGGACGACTGAGAGTGGCGAAGTACAACTCCGCGATGATGTCCGAATCGGGTTTCCCCGCTTTCATCAATTGACCGATCCGGTTGTTCTCGTCCCGGAGCTTCGTGTGCACGACATTGCCGTTGATGAGGTTCAATGCCTGGTTGAGGGTCGACTCCGATTCGCGCGCACATTCGCAGGCCAATTCACGCGTCGGCTGCCCGAACGCTTGCAGGAAGGGATGGTTGATCTCACCGTCCGGAAGCTGGAAGGCCCGCGTTCCCAACGGCATGCCCGCATACTTCTCCGCCACGCCCGTCGCCGTGCTAATCGCGTCGAGCAATTGCTCCGCCGTCAACAGCTTCGTGTAAGCACGCGAGAAATACTTCTCGTCGTCCTTGTTGAACTCGTTGGTCCGGGCGCTGAGCTGGTAGGTGCGCGAGTTCAAAATCGTACGCACCATGTGCTTGAAGTCGAAGTTGCTCTTCGTGAAATCGTCGGCCAACGCGGTCAGAAGTTCCTCGTTGCAAGGCGGATTCGAATCCCGGAAATCATCCACCGGATCGACGATTCCCTTCCCCAGAAGGTGGAACCAGATCCGGTTGACGATCGAACGAGCAAAGAACGGATTATCCGGCCGGGAAAGCCATTGCGCCAGGTATTCGCGCCGATCCTCGTTGGGCTGGACGTCGAACGCGGGAAAGCCGGGCGCCTTCGGCTTCATGGTCTGATTCGTGCGCAAGTGATTCACTTCCCCGGCGCGGGCAAGGAAAATCACCTCCGCCTCCCCATTGGGGTTCGGCTTCTTCTGCTTGACCCGCGCGAAGAAGGCCGCGAAACCGTAATAGTCGTCCTGCGTCCAACGCTCGAACGGATGATTGTGGCACTTGGCGCACTGCATCCGCACCCCCAGGAACAACTGTGCCGTCGTCTCCGCGCAATCCTGGGGATCGCGCGCGACTCGGTAATAGTTCGCCGCCGGGTTCATCATCGTGTCCCCGGTACTCGTGATGAGCTCGGAAACCAATTCGTGGAACGGCCGATTGTGCTCGAACGCCTCCGCGAGGAACCGGCGATAGTTATGCGCGCCGCGATAGGCCACTTGCTTGCGCGTATTCCGAAGCACGTCCGCCCATTTCATCGCCCAGAAGTCCGCGTATTCCGGTTTTTCGAGAAGTCGATCGATCAACTTCGCGCGTTTGGCGGGATCCGCGTCCGCGAGAAACGCCCTCGCTTCATCCATCGTCGGGAGCATGCCCGTCACGTCCAGGTAGACCCGCCGAACGAATTCTTCGTCCGTGCAAACGTCCGAGGGCAAAATCTGCAATTGATTCAATTTCGCGAAGACGTGCTTGTCGATGTAGTTCGCTTCGGGGGGATTGTTCCAAACGAACCCCGGAACTTCCTTGATATAGGCGATCTTGGCGTTATCGATCAGGTGAAGATAGCGGCAAAGAATGGCGACGCTCCCTCGCTTGTGGAACGAGACCTGGCCATTCTTGCCGACCGTGGCAACTTGTTCGTCGGAACTGTTGAACTTGACCAGTGGAGTAACGTCCCGTTTCGAACCATCCGCGTAGTGCGCGATGACGACCACTTGCTGATGGGTCGCTTCGTTCCGTAGCGTGCGCCCCTTGGGAAGGATCTCCAAGGACGCGAGTTCGGGGGTCGATTCCGGTGGAGAAGCCTGGCACCCTTCGGCGATCCACTTCTCGATCACCTTGTAGGTTTCCTCGTTACTCCAGAGCTTTTTGCCTCCCTCGTGCGGGATGGTCGCCAAACCCTTGGTGAGAATCAAGCTGTTTGCCGCCTGCAGCGAGTTCGTTCGCCGGCCAAACACTTCGCGGGTAAGCACTTCGAAATCCTGATCGGGCAGATAGCCTTGCAGGCTCAGCCGAAAACCATTCTTGCCCGACGGAGTTCCGTGGCAAGCGCCCGAATTGCATCCGGCGCGCGTAAACGCCGCCATCACTTCATGCTTGAAGTTGATCGGCCGGGGCTTATCGAAATCCACGACGGCGACGGGAACCGTCGCTTCCAGGCTACCGGCGCGAACGGAGACCGTCGACGATCCGTTGCCGACCGCATGAATCACTCCCTGGTCCGTTACGGTCGCTACTCCAGCCTCGCTCGAGGCGTACTGCGCGAGACGGGTCAGGTCGCGGACGCTCCCATCCGCGTATTCGCCCGTGACGAGAATCTGCTGATACGCGCGCGGCCCGTGGAGCGAAATGTCTTTCGGCTCGATGGTGACTCGAGTCGGTTCGCCAACCGTTTCCATGAGTTTGGCAGGTTCCTGGGAGGGGGCGACCTTGGCTTCCTCGCCGATGGCAAACGGTCCCGCCAACGCTAGCCCCGCGACGGCCAGGACCGTGAGTTTTCGAAGCCTCCGGAACCCAGACTCGCTCGTCGAACTTCCCATCGTCGGCTCCTTCTCGAACAAACATCGCTCCACGAATGTCCCCAACCCACGGCCCGAGGAAGGATAATCTCCACTTCGGGCCAGGAAGACTATTCCACGATCAACGTCCCGTTGGGGCTGGTCACGGTCTCCACCGCCGCCCCCGGGTTCGCCGTTCCCACGACATTGAGGTTTTCCACCTTGGCCGCCGCCGCGTCCGCCGCTGCCGCCAATTCAATCGCCACCGAATCCTGTTTCTCCGGAATCTTCGCCTTGGGAGCCGTCACCCCGCGGGCAAATTCCTTCAGTTCCGTCGTCAATCGGTCCGGCATAGCTTGGGTGACGTCTCGCCGTCACCGTAAGCATTACCTTCCCATTCCTTGGCGATCTTTGTTTCCTGTGCCCAACGCGAGGGAAAAAGCCGGCTGGAGGTCGATCATGAGCACTTCCGCGTAATGCTCCTGCGCTGCCCGGCCGCGATAGGTCGAAGTTCCCGCGAAAACACCGGGAACCGTCCGAGCGGCGTTTCATTCTTGACCTCGAATTCCACCGCTGTACGCCCGCGTCCCCTTGGCGATTGGTTTGACCGCCACTGCGACGTTCGGCGGAAGATCTGAAACTTCGACCGCGACCTCTTCATCAAAACTTTTCCTTCGTGACGTGGACCGTCACGGGGGTCTTCGCGAAGCGGGCCACTGCGGGCGCGTTCACTTCCGCCAGTACCCGAAAGAACGGCGGCGGCGTGATTCAGGACCGGAAACTCCGTCAACAAACTGGCGGGTAACTGCGTCAGATTATCCAGCTTGGGACTCAAAATGATTCGCAAGTCCAACGCCACGTTTTAACGCCTGATCGCCAACCATGCCTGTGCCCGAAGCCGCAACGTGTGAATGCCGAGCGGTGCGTCATAGCCCACGCGAAGGGTGAGCGTCAACCCGCGCCAGCGGGAATCGTCGCCGGCGAACCCTGAATATTCTTGTCCGGCGATTGAACCTCGACGCGATCGCGCGCCATAACCCGCGCGTGCCGCGGATACGAGAACCGAGCCTGCGACCTCCTGAGCAATCACCAACCGATCCGTGCTCGCGAGCAAGCTGTAATCCACCGGGGCTGGCTGCGTCAGTATGCGGTAGATGAACTCGAGCCCGCCCCGACGGTTCAACTCCTCGACAACCAGGGTATACTCGCCGTCCTCGGGAGCCGTGAAGGTGAACTTCGCGTCCTCCGTGCCGGCATCGTCGACGACGGCGACTTCTCCTCCCTGCCGATTCAACACCCGAAGGTAGAGGTCCACCGGAGAGGAAATCCGCTTGGTGTCCGCGGAGAAAAGGATCGCCTGCCTTTCGTAGCCGTGAACCGGAAATAATCCACGTCGCCGCGCGCCTGCAATCGGCCATTCAAGGTTCGGCCTGGAATGAATGCATTGGCAAGCGGCAGGTCATCATTCGGCTCGAGTTCTAGCTGTTGATCCTGATCGTCGAGCACGAACGGAACCCAGGCGGAGGAATTTCCCCCTTGGCGGGGATCTGCAAGACTTCTTCGATCGGGTTGGCGGTGACTTGCGTGTTCATCGGGACGACATCGGTCGCCGTCCGGCCGGGAAATGCGATGCTCACCCATCGGCCACGGGTCCCCCCCGCGGGATACGCCACCCGCGCGATTGGGAAGTCTCCCATCCGCAGATGGTACGTCCAATTTCCACCCCCCTGGTAGCGGGTATCGCGGACCTCAAGGTAGTGCGTGCCGGCGTCCTTGAAGACATGTTCAAAGCGGACGTCGAACCCCAGCTCCTCGTCATTGTCGTGACTGACGATCTCGCGTTTATCCGGCCCGAGAATCCGCACCAAGGGATCCAAGCCCGCGCCGAGTCGATTTCCCACGACTTCGAACGCCAGGCGCTGGCCGGCGACGACGTTGAAGGAGTAATAGTCGCTGGTCTCGCCCGCAATGACGCCATCCACGGCGACCGGCAGGTTGACCGCTTGCGCCTGATCGAGCGATACGTTGTTCCCAGCCTCAACCACGATGGGCAGATCGTCCACCACCCAAGGCCTGCCGTCGCTAATGCCGCTGTCCGTTACCACCCGTACGCCGAACATCCCGACGGCGGCGTCCGCGGGGACGGTGACCTGGAAGGCCGCCTGTGTATCCGTCGGCGTCGTCCCTGGCGCCAGTGTCACGGTCGCGGAAAAGTGGTCCAAAGGGTCTTGGCATTCGCGAGCCCAGCTCCGTAAACGTTGATTACACTGGTGGTTCCAGGCTGAACGCTCGTCGGCAAGGCATGGGAAAACGTTTGCGCCGCCGCCGAGCTGGCCGAAGCCATCCATAGCCAAACGAACACCAAGGAGGGTGAGAACTTCCAGATCATTCCGAGGCACCTAGGTTGCAGCGTTGTTGGCGTGAGATCCCCTGGCGGGAACCCCGATCAAGCAAGGCATTGAGCGTTCGTGTTCAAACGTTTGAAAAGCGATGCCGCGTCGCCGAAGTCATTGACCTCTGAGCGTTGTCAACGCGCCGATTCGGCACGGCACCGGTCCCTTCCGGTCCGAATCGGAACATCGCTCTTTCGAGCATCCTTAAATCCTACCCAATCTCCGTTTCCATCCGCAAGTACAATTTTTTCCGGAACTACCCGTCCAACTTTGCCAATCGTCACTCCCAACCGGCTTTGCCGGATTCCCCCGCGACCTCCCTCGGCATCCATCACCCCTGTCCCGCTTGCCTTGAGCGAAGCCCCGCTGAATGCGAGTCCCCAGCCTATTTCGAAGTCCTCACCCGTCATTTATGAAAGGCAAAAGCCGATGGATACGCATTTATAGATTGCTTTCACGAATCCAGAAATCGGACGCGCCGGTCTTCAGTCATAAACGGCACCGACGATTCGAACGGGACCAGGGACGATCGGAGGTTTCGCCCACGTTTGCTTGGCCAGTTGCCCCGTGGACCAGCGGACGTTCGCTTCCACCGCGAGCGGAATCCGCCCGCTGGCCGGCTTGGCCAAAAGGCCTTCGGGCAGGCCGCTCAATCAGTCGAGCCGGGAGTGCGTTGACGCTTGCAAAGCCGTCCTTCTTACCCGCCAAGGCGTTGACGGCGGCAGTGACCGCTCCACAATTCTCGTGACCGACCACAACGACCAAGGGGGTCATCAAGTGCGCGACGGCGTACGCGAGACTTCCCACCACGTCGGGCGCGACGACGTTTCCCGCCACGCGGACGACGAATAAATCGCCAAACCCCTGATCAAACACCAACTCCACGGGAACGCGGGAATCGAGCAGCCCAGAATCGTGGCGAACGGCTTTTGACCACCGACGAGATGCTCGCGCCAATTGCCAGCGCTTTGGTGCGCGTGAAGTGTCTTACCCGCGGCAAAGCGGACATTCCCCTCCCGAGCGCCAACAAGCGCGTCCTCCGCGTTTTCTGCGCAAGACTCCGCCCGTTCCGTTGCCATACAGAGACTTGAGACCGACGCGGTTCCCGCAATTGCCATGACCCGCCGGCGCGTGAATCGACGATGCTTCATGTGCCCCCCGATACTTCCGGTTCCGTTACCACCCTGACTGGCTTTCTCCAAACGACCGAAATCATCGGTCGCCCAGACGGGAATGTCAATCGTGGCATGCCAGATCCGAGGAAGATGGGGACGAGGCTTGAAAGCAGGCGAACCGTCGAATCCGTGTCGGAAAAGTGTGATGAACGCGGGAGCTTGGCCTTACGACGCGGATCCATGTCGGTGTTTGCCGTCGAGGAGGATGGCCATCGCGCCGTCGCCGATCTCGGTGCCGGAGGGTGGATGTCGAGAACATGCCCACGCAAGCGTGGAGCAGGCCACCCGGCAGGGCGAATATGCGGTAATTCCGTCCCTCCGCGAAGACAGTGGGCTTAAGTCGCGGGGGATAGGGAGAACCAGGTCTGGAGGAGTTGCCGATGGGCTTCCCGGTCCTCGTCGGTCGCGGCTTCGTCGAATAACCCGATGCGGATCGAGATGGTGACGCCGTTCCCCCAAGGCCACCAGCCGCAGAAGAGAATCGGTCCTTGGCCTGGATCACATGCAAAAAGGATCTGGCCCCGATCGAGCCCTCCCAGATACTCCACCAATTTCTGAATCCGTGGCGGGGCATGCGGCAAATTCGCGCGCCCGCGCGGAACCCAGCGTCCGCAATAACATGGTAAGAACGGAGTCCAATCGCTCGGCACCGAATTGCGTGAGAACCGCGGTGTACCGGTCGTCCTCTTTCCACGCAAACGTCCCCTGGCCGAAGGAGACGACTTGGTCACATTTCGCCCGCATTTGTTCCAGAGCGGGCCACTGCAGCAATGCGCTCACGCGAACACCCCCTCCACCGATTCCGAATGAAACACGACCAGGTGGCGGCCAGCGTCGGCCGTGCCAGTCCCGACGAGAAAACGCAACGCCGGTACTCCCATCCACAGCCGCTCGGAAAAGTATCGCCGGTCCCCTGCCCGTTCCAATCCCGCCGCGCGACAATTTCCCTCAACATAGCCTAGCCCATGGATTCCGGATTGCGAAGCGCCTTGCCGGATTCCATGCGCGCAACGCCGAATCGGGTTTCAAAAAACTTGGAAAAACACGAAAAAATAGAGGAAATGTACCACCGTAAAGGGCGCGCCAATTCCGCGCGCCTGTTACTCTCGGCGCGCAATGCGGGAACACAAAGGGGACGGATTTCGCGCGCAAGATCCGCGCAGTGGGGCTCGGGACCACACTTTTGTTACGTATTGCACGCCGCGCGCCAAACATTCCCCCGCTAGCGTCGCATTGGCATCACGTTTGCTTCGTCCGTGTGGCGAGTATTGGTCGCACCATGATCGTTACGCGGACAGGGCAGGACGGAGTTCCGATGATGAGAGCAATCGCGTTTACATTGATGATAATTGGTGGGATGGCGGGAACGGCCCTCGCCGCCCCGGCAAAAGATTCGAGTCGCGTCGGCAGGAAAATCGACGGCTTTTCGCTTCGAGACCATTACGGCAAGGAGCATTCCCTCGGCGATGCCGCCAACGACAAGCTCGTGGTGATTGCGTTCCTGGGAACCGAATGCCCCTTGGCGGGGCTGTATGCTCCTCGGCTCGTCGAATTGGAGGCACAATACGGCCCCAAGGGGGTCGTATTCTTCGGGGTCGACTCGAACTGCCAGGACTCGGTGACGGAACTGACTGCTTTCGTGCAGAAACACCAGATCAAGTTTCCCGTGCTCATGGACCCGAGCAATGCGGTCGCGGACAAGTTCGGAACCGTACGGAATCCGGAAGTGGTACTCTTGGACCGCGACCGCGTGATTCGTTACGCGGGCCGCATCGACGATCAGTACGGCTTTCAGAAAGGGGTAGGCTACGCCCGGCCAAAGGCGGAGCAGAAGTATCTGGCCGACGCTCTTGACGCCGTTTTTGAGAATAAAGAAGTGGCGTGCACGAACACCGAGACGATCGGCTGTCTCCTCGGGCGATCGCGAAAGCCGGACGAAAACGCCTCGGTCACGTACTCGAAACAGATATCCCGGCTGTTCCAGAAACATTGCTCGGAATGTCACCGCGCGGGTCAAATCGCGCCCTTTCCGCTCCTGACCTATCAGGACACGGTCGGCTGGTCGGACATGATTGACGAAACGGTTCAGGGGAACCGCATGCCCCCTTGGCACGCCGACGTCAAGTATGGCCACTGGTCCAACTCGCGCAATATGACGCAGGAGGAGAAGGACCTGATCCATCAGTGGGTGCTCGCGGGCGCGCCCGAAGGAGATCCCAAGGATCTCCCCGAAGCGCGGACCTACCATGAGGGATGGACGATCAAGCCGGATCAAGTGGTTTGGATGAGCGACGAACCTTGCAAGATCCCCGCCGAGGGAACGATTCAGTACAAGTACTTTCATGTCGACCCTGGATTCAAGGAAGACGTGTGGGTGAAGGCCGCGGAGTGCCAACCGGGTTGCCGATCCGTGGTGCACCATATCATCGTTTTCGTTCAGCCGCCGGGCGCGCTCGCTTCGTTTGGCGGCAATCAACAGCCGATCAACGCGGAGTTGCTCTTGGGATATGCTCCGGGTCTCCCCGCGTCCGAAATGCCTCCCGGCATGGCGTTCCACGTGAAGGCGGGCTCGAAGTTCATCTTCCAAATGCACTACACGGCCAATGGGACCGAACAGCTTGACCGGAGTTGCGTCGGCCTTGTCTTCGCGGATCCGAAGGAGGTGAACTACCGCGTCACGACCGAACCCGCCGTCAATCCCTTCTTCGAAATCCCCGCCCACGCGGATAATCACCGGGTCGATTCGAGCTTCCGGTTCCGCAGGGATTCGCAGCTGGTGATGTTGATGCC
Source organism: Planctomycetota bacterium (assembly GCA_046350335.1). Taxonomy (GTDB): domain Bacteria; phylum Planctomycetota; class Planctomycetia; order Kolteriales; family Kolteriaceae; genus JAXMAQ01. The sequence goes on along the minus strand of JAXMAQ010000049.1, from coordinate 19,217 downwards.
CCACTTGCACCTGCGGGGCAAGTCCTTCCGCTACGACCTGGAATATCCCAACGGCCAGACGGAGACCTTGCTTGATATTCCGCAGTACGATTTCAATTGGCAGAACGCGTACTATTTCGCGGAGCCAAAGAAGGTACCCGCGGGCACGACGATGCGCTGCGTGGCCCATTTCGACAATTCGGAAAACAATCTCGCCAATCCCGATCCCACCAAGCCGGTCCGCTGGGGCGATCAGACTTGGGAAGAGATGATGATTGGTTGGTTCAGCGTGACGACCGACGCCGAACCCGCCGCCGATGTCTCCGGGGACAGCCGAGCCGCCCGTTTCGACACGGGGGAATGGAACCCGGAGGGGAAGGATGAAAGCGGATGCTTCGCACGGCGGAAAAGGGCGTTGGTATCCAACAGGGAATCTGACCGGTTCGGCAAATTGGTGCCGACGATGATTCCCCAGGTGGACCGCGTCTGCGTCGCCGAGCTTTCGGATGGCAAGATGCGTTTCGTTCAAGTCGGGCAATCCCCCGTTCTCGACATACGAGTGGGCCACCGCAATACGGAAGTCCAGCCGACCTGGGACGCTTACGACGACCTGGCGGGCCTGGAGGAGGTGCGGATTGTCGACGATTGGCAAAAGGACATCTCGAAACATTTGGGGAATTCTAAGCCAGTCCTTCCGGTCGAGCGCCCATTTCCCCATGACCATCGACGGCAAGATCGCGATCGTGAGCTTCTGGAGTCGTGATCCGAACGCGTTCACGCCTCGCACGGTGGACGCTTTGCAACTGATCGTCGACGGGATGGGAAAAAAGAGAAATTAGCCTTTTGAATGAAGCCGAGGCCGGCTCGACGACGAACCACGGTAAGTCGCCGGGCCGGCCTCGGACGGTTTTTCCGAGGCCTTGAAAGCACCTTCTCGGCGAGAACTTTCTGCTCCGATTTACTCTGCCGATCTCCCCTCTAAAAAAACAAATCCTTGTCTACCGCGATGTGATAGGATCGAACGGGCGGCGTTCGCGGCGATCGACGGCTCAAGGATGCCTGACAGGCTGGATCTGCGTGAGGATACAATCATGCTACGCTCGATTCTCGTGGGACTTGACGGCTCGGAATACAGTCAATCGGCGGTCGAGTTGGCGATTCGCTGGGCTAAGAAGTACAACTGTCTCCTTGCCGCCATCGGCGTCGTGGACGAGCCGAATATTCGGGCGGGGGACGCCGTCCCGCTGGGGGGTAGTTACTTCCAACAACGCAAAGAGGAATTCCATTTCAAGCATGCCCGCGCGCAAGTAGAGCATTTCCTCGACCGCTTCGCCAAGGAGTGCACGCAAGCGGGCGTTTCCTACAAATTGCTGGAAGAAGTCGGCTCGCCGTACGAACAGATTGACCAGGAAGCACAGCGTTACGACCTGATATTCCTCGGCCAGCACACCAACTTCTCTTTCGAGACCCAGGCGACCGCCTGCGAAACACTCTTCTCCGTGCTCAAGGACAGCCCGCGTCCGGTCGTCACGGTCCCCATTCGCCTCGGCGCGGAAGGCCCCATCCTAATCGCCTATGACGAAAGCCTACAAGCGGCGCGCACGCTGCAAGCGTTTGTCGGGCTCGGCCTGGACACGAGCGCAGGCGTGCACGTCGCGAGCATCCATTCCGACCATGTGGAAGCCGCGCGACGCGCCCACCGCGCGATCGAATACCTCATGGCCCACGATATCAAGGCAACCGCGAAATCCATTCCCACCGACGGCAATGTCGCCGACGTCCTTCTTAAACAAGCGGACGAAATGCGTGCCGGCATGATCGTCCTGGGAGCGTTTGGCCAGCCCCGTTGGCGCGAGTTCTTTTTCGGATCCGCGACCCAGGATATTCTCAAGCGAAGCCAGGTCCCCCTGTTCCTTTATCATTGACGTATAGCCGCCGATGCACCGGGAAGAATCACGCCATTCACAGCCATGACAGAGCGTTGTCACAGACTCCAGGTTGTCGCATGTGGGGGACAAACGACGAGAGATTCCCCCAACCCTAAGTTTCAATCCTGGGCCAGAATCGTCGCATGGGGCTGGGTGGTTCGATTTGTTTCGATGCGGAATTGAGTAGAATGACGTGGGAGACCGGCGCCTGCATCACAAAACAGTGGAGGTGTCACATGGCTACTCTTGAGAGTCTCGTCAGCCGACTCGACGCGGAATTCAAGAACGCGGAAAAACGGGTCGAAGAGTTTCAACTGGGGGCCCAGAAGGTCTACGAGGAGCGGCAGCAACGCTACCAGCGGTATCTGCCCCTCTTTGAGAAGATCCGCGAGATGGCGCAGGTCCGTCTCGAAGCGTTGATTACGAAGTTTCCCGACCTGAAGGTTAAGCGTGGCGAAAGCCGCTACGGCCAGGAAGCCCAAATCTACTTCGCCTCCCCCTTGGCCTCCGTAAAAATTCGTTTCGCCGTCTGCCATGACGAAGAGGTGCGGAACGTGGCTCTCGATTATCACCTGGAGATCCTGCCGATCTTCATTAAGTTCGAGCCCCATTCCCGCTTCGAACAGCCGCTGGATAGCTTTGATCTAAACGCTGCGGCGGCGTGGCTCGACGATCGGCTGGTCTCGTTCGTCCAAACTTATCTTTCCATGCAGTTCGCCGCCAGCTACCAGGCACACCACCTGGTGAGCGATCCGGTCGCGGGAATCAATTTCCCGGAGAGTTTCACCAAGGCGACGCTCGAGTTCGAGGGGCAAAAGTACTACTTCATCAGCGAGGAGACGAAGAAAGCGTTCCTTGCGGATAAGAAGCTGACCAAGTAGCGAATCGAAATCCCCGTCGGGATGTCTTTTCCCGAGGCATCGACTTGCGGGAAATCCGGGCAAGGATGCCGCCGTCGGAATCGCCCGGATCACCGCGCGCCGTGAACCACGAAGTGCTTGCGTGGTTTCGTGCGTACGAGGCAACGCGGAGAGGACCAAGTGCACATTCGCCGCGTTTTCCTTTCGCCCTCCGCCGAGCCGAGAAGGTCTTACAAACGTCCCATCGCTAGGTCCCATCGATTCGTCAACTTATTGAAATCCTGGAATACACTCCCCTTTTCCATGTGAAAATAGACGCGGATTCCGAACCGAAATCCGAGTAGATTGCAGGGAAGTTAGCCATTCCTATCGCGGAGGACGTGCGCCATGGGGCGAAATGAAAGGGACGAAGGATACAAGCCGGGCAAGCTCAAACGCAAGGCGTATGATCGGTCGCTCAGAAAGTTGCACGTCGAGCTCGTCCAGCTCCAAGAGGATCAAGCAAGAGGGCTGAAGGTCTGCGTCGTATTCGAAGGTCGTGACGTGCCGGCAAAGGTGGCGTGATCAAGGCGATCACGGAGCGGGTCAGCCCGCGTGTTTTTCGCGTGGTGGCGTTGCCGGCCCCGACCGAGCGCGAGAAATCGCAGATGTACGTGCAACGCTACCTGCCGCATTTTCCCGCCGCCGGCGAAGTGGTGATCTTCGACCGGAGTTGGTACAACCGGGCCGGGGTCGAACGGGTCATGGGATTTTGCACGGAGGAGCAAGCACGCCGATTTCTAGAAGTCGCCCCCTTAGTGGAAAAGGCGATGACCGACTCGGGAATCCTGCTGATCAAATACTGGCTGGAAGTGAGTCCCGAAGAGCAGACGCGGCGGCTGGAAGCGCGCATTCTCGATGGCCGAAAGATCTGGAAACTTTCTCCCATGGACGTGAAATCCTACAGCCGATGGTATGAGTATTCGCGCGCCAGGGACGAGATGCTCGCCGCCACCGACACCCCTTGGGCCCCCTGGAATCTCGTGCATTCGGACGACAAACGGCGTGCGCGCTTGAACCTGATCAGGCACCTGCTTTCCCAAGTCCCCCATAAGGAAGCCAAACGGGAAGAGGTCAAGCTCCCCAAACGCTCGGACAAGGGTTCCTATGACGATGTCGCGTCCCTCGCGGGTCGCAACTTTATTCCCATGGAGTATTGATGGGGACAGGTCCAGTTGGGCTCGCGACGATTACCGATGCTTGAATCCATTTCGTGGACAAGGTCGCTGCGCGCCTTTCCGCTTGAAACAAGTTGCTCCCAACGGGGCGCAGCTTCACGGCCGGGACGCAAAGTACCGCGACATCATGAACGTCGGCTTTGTCATTGGAAAGATTCGTAGGGGGTGGGTTTAATTGCTTTCCTCCGCGATTTTCAAAACCAGAAGCACCATGAATTCTGCATTGAACAACGTCGAGAACGACCAATGAATGAAGATCGACATTTACTTTTTGGCGCTATGGCCATGCAGGCGGGGCTGATCTCGTCGGACCAGCTTGCGGAGGCCTGCGCGGAATGGTCGCCGACGTCCCCTCGTTCCCTGCCGGAAGTACTCATCGAGAAAGGCTGGCTGGTTCCGCAGGACAAGGCGCATGTCGACTATCTGGTCGAGCGGTCGCTCGCGAAGGTGGGAGGCGATTCGCGGGAAAGTTTTACTCGATTCCCCGCGGAAGTCCGCGCGGTCCTGGCAACGATGGCGGATCACGTGGACGACACCGTGCCGCTCCAGGAGCGCAAGACCTTGCCCGCGGGAAGGAAAGGGGTCCACCAGGGGGACTTTAAGCCAAACGAACGTTACGAACTCAACTCGCTTCATGCCGCGGGTGGAATCGGAGAAATCTGGCTCGCGCGCGACGCGGACCTGCAAAGAGACGTCGCCGTCAAGAAACTCCAAGCGGGCATGTCCACCTCCGAAGTAACGAAAATGCGTTTCCTTCGCGAAGCGCGCATCACGGGCCAGTTGGATCATCCCGGCGTCGTTCCCGTCTACGAGATCTGCTGGGACCAGTCGAACCAGCAGCCTTACTACTCGATGCGGTTTCTGAAGGGACGAACGCTCACGGACGTAGTCCGGGATTTTCACTCCCGACGAAAGGCAAACGGACCGGACCCGCAGAAGCTGCTGACCCTTTTGAACGCTTTCTCCATCATCTGCAATACCGTCGCTTATGCGCACTCGAAAGGAATCATCCACCGAGACCTCAAGTGCGAGAACGTGATCCTCGGCGATTACGGGGAGGTGGTGGTCATCGACTGGGGTCTCGCGAAAGAAGTGGGCAGTTACGAGGTATCCCCGCCAGACCAAGGAACGGACCAAAGTGGAACCGAGGATCTCACCACCACGCATCCGCTAGTCACGCTGGCCGGTCATGTCCTCGGCTCACCTTCGTACATGGCTCCCGAACAGGCCGCGGGGCAAACGGACTTGATCGGACCTTGCACGGACATTTACGGTCTATGCGCCATCTTGTACGAGATCTTATGTGGCCAACCACCGTTCCTGGGAGCGAGCGCCCACGACGTGCTTCTCAAGGTCGTCAGTCAAGACCCGGTTCCTCCACGCGCGATCGCCGACGGCGTTCCCGAAGCGCTCGAGCGGATCTGTCTGAAAGGACTGGCGAAGTCCCCGGCCGAGCGTCACGTTTCCGCGGACGAGCTTGCCAAGTCGGTCCAACGATGGGTGAGCGATCTGGCGGAGCGACGACGAGCGGAAGAGGAAAGAGAGCGCTTCTTTGCTCTCTCCCTCGATCTGCTTGCCATCATCGACAACGGCGGCCGCCTGAGACAGACGAGCCCCGCCTGGGATTGCCTGCTCGAACAGGACCGCCAGGCGCTCGTGGATCATTCCTTTCTCGATCTCATTCACGAGGAGGATCGCGAGTTGGTGGCCCAGCGACTTCGCGCGGTTGCCGAGAATGGCCAGCCCGAGACTTTCGAGGCAAGAGTCCTTCATCGCGACGGTTCGCTTCGTTGGATTTCCTGGAACGTGACGCCGATCGCCAAGGAACCATGCGTCTATGTCGTCGGTCGGGACATCACCACGTTAAAGCGCTCCCAACAACTCTTCGAAGGCATTCTGCAGTCGGCGCCGGACGCCATGATCCTGGTTGACCCCACGGGGAAAATAGTGATGGTCAACCGTCAGACGGAACGGGTGTTCGGGCACCGTCCAGAGGAGATGCTGGGTCAGCCGGTGGAAATGTTGATTCCGCCGCGATTCCGGGCCCAGCATCCGGCGAACGTCGCCCGCTTTTTCGCCACTTCGAGCGTCCGGCCGATGGGGGCGGGCCTCGCCCTGGTCGGTCTTCGTAAAAACGGTGACGAGTTCCCCGCCGAGATCGCGCTCAGTCCGATTATGACTGCGGACGGACCGCTGGTCGCCGCTTCCGTCCGAAACGCCGACGACCGCAAGAAGGCCACCGCCAAATAGCCTCTTCGTGCCTTTGAGCACTTCCATTCATTCGCGATGCCATTGGGATGACAACGGAACGGTGATCGCTTGCCAGCGTGCCCCTGGCCCTTTCATCAACCCGTTCTTCCGAGCCATGGCGATCCTCGCGCGCCGTGAATTCCGTCCCGGCATGGCGCCCGGGACGAGATTCGGCGCGGTTTTCGGAAAATCGCATTGCCCCCTCGATAAACCGGCAAGAAAATGACAGGTGGATCGAGACGCGCCTTCACATCGATCCTTACCTTGCGAAGCTCGTGCAAAGCATATTTCTGGGTTTATTTCGCGAACGTTCTGACAGTGACGCGGTGGTGCCGTGCCTTTCTAGGCGAATCGGGAATCAAGTGATCCCGACGAATAACCCGTGTTGCAATTTCGTCGCGGTCATGGATCCATCGAAATCGCGATAGCCCTGGATCCAGAGGTTGGCGTCGGTGGGTAATGGTGCCTAGGCGCTTCCTCCGAGAAAATCATAAAACAATACCAATTTGGGCTCAAAGGAGGATTCTTCTGGCGGTTGGGCCGCCTTCCTTATTCCATCGTTAGCAAGGAGCGGAGGATGCTGGCACTCAATAATCCGACGGTGGCATTGTACGTGGACAAGTTAACTCGAAGCTGGATCGTACGCGATCCGGACGGCAACTTTTGGATCATGCCCTCGGTCGATTCCCCCTGGGAAAACCGCGAGCCGTTCGATCTACAGGAAGGTTCGGATCTCGAACCTATCCCGGGGCACTACAAGTACATGTTCGATCTTCCCTTTTGATCCGTCCACGGCTCAAAAGGAGACCGCCGCGATCCGGCGCGGCAAGTCCGGCGGCGAATTCGCGGGACAGCGAGCGTTTTCTTTTTGGGCCACGAAAGGCGGTGCATTCATGACGGCAGAGCAGACTCGACTGGCGGCGGTGCGCGACCAAGAGGTCCCCTGGAAAAAATGGGGACCCTATTTGAGCGAACGACAATGGGGGACGGTCCGCGAGGACTACAGCGAAGCGGGAGACGCCTGGAATTATTTCACGCACGATCAGGCCCGCTCCCGCGCCTACCGCTGGGGGGAGGACGGCATCGGCGGCATCTGCGACAGCCAGCAACGGCTCTGCTTCGCCCTGGCGCTCTGGAACGGGAAGGACCCGATTCTCAAAGAGCGACTCTTCGGTCTTACGAACAGCGAAGGGAACCATGGCGAGGACGTCAAGGAATACTACTTCTACCTCGATAGCACGCCGACGCACTCCTACATGAAGTATCTCTACAAATATCCGCAGGCCGCCTTTCCCTACGCGGATCTCGTCGAGACCAATCGGCAACGGAGTCGTGGCGCGTTCGAGTATGAACTGCTCGATACCGGCGTTTTCGATCACGATCGTTACTTCGACGTGTTCGTCGAGTACGCGAAAGGGGCGCCCAACGACGTACTCATTGAAATCAGCATCTTCAATCGCGGCCCCGATCACGCAACCTTGCATTGTCTTCCCACGCTTTGGTTCCGCAACCTCTGGTCCTGGCAGCGCGCCGACGACCGGCCGGTGCTGACTCAGGTGTCACCCACCGCCCCGGGGATCGTGAAGGCCACCGAGTCGCTGCTCGGCGAGATGTACCTGTACAGTGACGGCAGTCCCACTCTTCTCTTCACCGAAAATGAGACGAACACCGAGCGGATCTTCGGCGTTCCCAATCGATCTCCTTACGTCAAGGACAGCATCAACGACTATTTCGTCCATGGACAACGGGACCGAGTGAATCCCGAACACTTCGGCAGCAAGGCAGCGGCCCATCACGCCTGGACTTTCGCGCCGGGAGAATGCAAGATCGTTCGACTTCGGCTCTGTGACGTTGCCCCCGAAAGCTGGACCGGTTCGAACGGGAAGACGGGAGTCGCGTTCGGGGACGAGTTCGACGAAATTCTCCGGTCGCGGCGAGAAGAAGCGGATGAGTTCTATGCGGAAGTAATTCCCGCCACCTTGGACAAAGACGCCGCCAACGTGATGCGCCAGGCGATCGCCGGCATGCTTTGGAGCAAGCAGTTCTACCACTACGACGTTGACCGTTGGCTTGAGGAACGGGGTTCCGATCCGTTCAAACCAATGCGGAAATCCGCGCCGCGGAACGACCATTGGCATCACATGTACAATGGCGACGTCATCTCCATGCCCGACAAGTGGGAATACCCTTGGTACGCCGCCTGGGACCTGGCGTTCCATGTGCTGGCGCTCACGCTCGTTGACCCTGACTTCGGCAAACAGCAACTGAAACTCATGCTGCGCGAGCGATACATGCATCCGAGCGGCCAAATTCCCGCGTATGAGTGGAATTTCGGGGACGTCAACCCTCCCGTGCATGCATGGTCCACGATCTTCACCTACCGGCTCGAGAAAGGAGTTCGTGGCGAAGGGGACAAAGAATGGCTAAAGACCTCGTTCCAGAAGCTGTTGCTCAATTTCACCTGGTGGGTAAACCGCAAGGATCGCACGGGACGCAATGTATTCGAAGGAGGATTCCTTGGCTTGGACAACATCGGCGTGTTCGACCGGAGCGCGCCCTTGCCGACCGGCGGGTATCTCGAACAGGCCGATGGCACCGCGTGGATGGCCCTCTTTTGCGAGAACATGCTCGAAATCGCCGCCGAACTCGCCCTCACCGATCCCGATTATGAAGATATGGCCCTCAAGTTCGCCGAGCATTTTCTCTGGATCGCGTCCGCGATGGGGCATCTCGGGGATGATACCGGCATGTGGGACGAGGAGGACGGCTTTTTTTACGACGTTCTCCGTTTGCCCGACGGACAAGCGCAACGACTGAAAGTGCGGTCCATGGTCGGGCTATTGCCCCTTTGCGCCGCGACCACCTTCGATGGCAAGTTGCTGGCAAAGAGTCCCGAACTCGTGGACCGCCTCCATTGGTTCCTGGCGACCAGGCCGGAATTGCGGACCATGATTCACGATCCAATGAAGCCGGGCGTCAGCAATCGTCGCCTGGCATCAATTCTGGATGAACATCGTCTTCGACGCGTCCTGGCGAAGATGCTTGACGAAAACGAATTCCTCAGCCCGTTCGGAATTCGCTCGCTGTCCCGTTTTCACGCTGATCATCCTTACGTGATTCACGCCGGCAGCCAGGAGTATCGGGTCAACTATCTCCCGGCGGAGTCAGACACGGGGATGTTTGGCGGCAACTCGAACTGGCGCGGACCGATCTGGATGCCCGTCAACGCTCTCATCATTCGGGCCCTGTTGCAATACTACAGCTACTACGGCAACGAGCTCAAAGTCGAGTGCCCGACGGGCTCGGGCCGGTGGATGAATCTTTACCAAGTGGCCGAGGAACTATCGCGGCGACTCTCGGCCATCTTCCAGCGCGATTCGCAGGGGAGTCGCCCGGTCTACGGGGGAACCGCGAAGTTTCAGAGCGATCCGCATTGGCGCGATTACCTGCTCTTCTATGAATATTTTCACAGCGACAATGGCGCGGGGCTGGGAGCAAGCCACCAAACCGGATGGACGGGGGTAATCGCAAGACTGATGCACCTATTCGCGAGCACGAATGCCGAGTCCGTGCTTATCGGCGGCAAAACGGTCTATGCGGAAACCACGGGACACGGCCGATGAACGCGAAGCCCACCTTGGCTCAAGTATCCATGCAGGTGGGAACGCCCTGCCCCGATTGATTGATCGACACGACCCCTCCGTAGCTGCACATGCACTTGGCGTCAGCGAGAAGGGCCGGAAAGTTGCTAACGTTGGTTTGGACCGCGCCCGGGACCCATGGAGCCGCCGTCGCGGGCATGCATGGCATGGGGGTTAGCACTCCTTGTGCGGCGGCGGTCGCTGCCGCCACCGTCGGATTGGCAGGCGACTTGCACATCCCGAACGACTTGATGTTCGACATCGGCGCGTAATCCATGATCGTCGCGGCGAGTTGATTATTCACCTTCATCACCGCGTTGCTGGTTACGCCCAACGGCGCGGGCGTCGTACCCATCGAGCACTGCAGCATTGCCATGTTCACGACTTGTTCAGCCATTCATCGTGTTCCTGGGATGGGCGATGGTAATGGAATCCGAGGGGGAATTTATTCCGGCTCCCGGCCGATTCCCATCTCGCTGCAGAAGCATACTCCCCTCCGGGTTAGATGCAAACTCAGTCATGAGAACGCGGACGCGAAAATCGCTTTCCCATTTGCCCGCCTTGACTTCCAAATCAATGCTAGATTTCGTGACGAGACGTCGAGCGGTATCAGGGCCGCCGTCGGGAATCGTTATGCCGGGTACAAAACGCCAACGAATCGTAGGAATCGCGCGACGATCATCGTGGCGGCTGCCCGGTAACATGAATGAGGCCTCCGCGGCGGTTATAGTCAAGCCACGCGAGCACTACGGATCAAGTCTCCCGTGGGAGAGGAATCGCTTCACGCCTTAAGCCTCTCCGGTGAGGAAGGTCAGCGAGCTCTTTCGCTTCCGTGAATCTGCGCGTTCCCGGCGACAAGAAGTGGCATTCGGCGATCTTCTTGGACAGACGATCGTTCTGACCCTTCAATTTGGAAGGTTGTCCGCAACGTTTTCGCGGGCGTGGTGGCGGAACTTTCCGAGACCGGCAAGGACAATACGGGGCTGACCTATGAACTCCTCCTGGTCCCTCATTTCTGGACGCTTTCCCTCGGCCGGAGAAGTCGCTTATTCCAGCAGCAATCCGTGCCGCAGATCCTTCACCGAAGTGCTCGCCGGCATCGAGACGCAGTTCGACCTCGTGAAAGATTACCCGGCACACAATCTCTGCGTGCAATACGACGAGTCGGACTTTCAATTTGCCAGCCGATTGATGGAGGAAGAGGGAATCCATTACTACTTCGAGCATTCGTTGGACGGTGACCGATTGGTCCTGGCCGACGACTCGACGAAATCCGCGCGGCTGGCCGAGTCCGCGAACATTCCCTTTGGATTCGAAGGCTCCGGTGACCGCCAAGGGGGGTGGATCCATCATTGGCGCAAATCGCAGAGACTCACCATCGGCAAGAGCGTTCTGCGAGATTTCTGTTTCGAGCGCTCCAACAAACCGATCGTCGCGGAGACGAGTCTTGCGGACGAGATTCAGGTCGGTTCGGTCATGCATCATCTCCTGGTCGGCGGGGGACAGAAACGCCTGGACCAGTCATACCCCGCAGGCTTCACGCATCGATTCGACAGCGTCGGGCCCCAAGGGGCGGCCCAATCCTCCGCGCTTTCCGGGATGGATGGCGATGGGAGACGGACAGCGAAACTCCGCATCGAACAGGCGGGGGCTGCAGCCGTCGAAATCCATGGCGTGTCCAATTGCGGTCATCTGCTTCCCGGAAACCAGTTTTCGCTCCAAGGGCACTTCAACGGCAATGGCGACTACTTCATCACCAAGGTGAAACACACGCTCCAGGCCCCGGACTTCCGCCCGGGCGCAACGCCAGGGTGGACCTATGAAAACAGCTTTCACTCACTCCCCGCTTCCCTCCCCTACAGGCCGACCGTAAAGACTCCCCATGCCGTCGTTCGAGGAACACAGACTGCCATCGTGCAGGGAGTGGGGAGTGACCCTATCTGGACCGATAAGTTCGGCCGAATCAAAGTCCGCTTCCATTGGCAAACGGACGACGAAGCGGACGCCTCCGCCTGGATCCGAGTGGCGCAAGGCTGGGCGGGAAGCGGCTGGGGAATGGTCAACATTCCTCGAGCCAACCAGGAAGTGGTCGTTGGTTTCCTCGACGGCGATCCCGATTGCCCCATTGTCCTGGGAAGCGTGTACAACCAGGAGAACATGCCTCCCTTTGAACTCCCGACCTACAAGACTCTTTCGGGCATCAAATCCGACAGCCAACAGAGCGCGGAGACATCTTCCTTCAACGGCCTGTCGTTCAATGACAAGGATGGGGAGGAGGAAATCCATCTCCGTTCGCAAAAGGACATGGTGCTCTACGTCAAGAACAACCACCTCGCCTCCGTCAATGGCCAAAACTTCGAACATACGGGAAGCGTGCGGTTCAAGTCGGTGGGCGGATTCCCCACTCCCGGCGGATCCGGCTCTGGGTCCGGCGGAGGGGCGGGTGAAGTCGCGGACGACGCGGTCGGCTGGGGTTGGGGTTTGGCGAAGTCCAAACTGGGCCAGGATTACGCCACCAATATCGGAATCGAAGCGAGAAAAGGGATCGGACGCTGCACCACGTCGGTCTACGGCGGCGGCTCTTCGGCGGTGATCGATCCCATGGCATGGTCCGACGAATTTGCCATCCCGATCCACGCCAAGCTCGCCACCGTCATCGGCTTGATCCTCGGGTCGGGACGGGAGGATGTCGTCTACGGCCAATTCGTCGATCTCTCCCTGGGCGCCCGTTCCGCTGTCACCGCGGTCCCCTTTGCAAGATTCGCCGGTTCATCCGCCTCGGACAAGTATCCGTTTCGAATGCTCGCCGCGCGCCTGCGCTCCCACCATCATCGCGGCGCCATCGTCGAAGAGATCCTCGGCGCCCTGAAAAAGAATAATGTCGACACGCTCGTGGGAATCAATGCCGGCGCCCTCTTGCTCCAGGCGGGGTTGGGTTGGTTCCGCAAACGGTCGGAACGGGTCCTATTCAACACCCTCGAGGCCGCCCTCAAGGTCAACGATGGATCCGGGGACGCGATCGCCGAACTCTTGAAGGTCCCTTCCTCCTACTGCAACAAGACGAGAAGTGCCCTCACGCACATCCAACAAGCCAACGCTGCCGAAGCCCTGAAGGATCCTTTATTCCAGAAAGAACCTTCCGAGAGTCGAAGCGCGCACCGGATCATCGTCGACGGTCCCTATTCGGTGAAAAGCTCGGGAATGCTCGAGTTGACCACCTACGCGGAGGAATCGGCGGGCGCCTCGCGAATCAACCTCGCCGACAACAACTTGCTCCTCGCCGCCGATGACCTCGTCTCCGTCCAAGGGGGAAAAGGGGCGCTCATCGAAGCTGGATCCGGAACGCGGATCTACGGCGGATCCCTGGGCGCGGTGAGGATTGGCTCCGGGCTGACGGCCAATCAAAAAGGGGCGGTTTCCCAGGCCGAATTCACCCCGACCGACATGACTCTGTCCGTTGGTCCCAGTGGCAAGAATCCCACGCAAGTCAACATGGCCGCCAGCACGCTCAAACTCGGCGTCGGCGCGCCCAACGCCTGCGCCGTCGTCATGGACGGCACGTCAATCACATTGAAATGCGGCAAGAATAGCATCGTCATCAACTCCTCCGGCGTGACCTTGACCGGAACGCTCATTAAACTCGCCGGGCAGTCGGGGATTCAGCACACCAGTTCGCTCGTCAAGATTGGTGGGTAGTCGAGAATTAGGACATATTCAAGGGCGGTTTCATGTCCCAGACGAAATCTCACGTGCTCGAACAAAGATCCGCGGATCTATTCCGGCGAGCGTGGCTCACGGACGAGGCGCGCGCCTTGATCCATCCGAAACAGAATGCCGGCGATCTATTGTTGGACCTTGCGTCCCACGATCTTCATGACGACGCCTGCCAATGTCTTGCCTACGCCATGCCGAACCGGAGTGCCGTTTGGTGGCTGTGCCAATGCCTCTGGCATGAGCGGGCGCGTCTCGCGGGCCCGAGTAATCACGCGGCCTTGGAAGCCGCCGTCGAATGGGTTCTCCATCCCACACCTGAAAACGTGCACAAAGCGGAACTCGCCAGCGACGCCGCCCCTTTCGAATCCCCGGCTCGCTGTGCCGCCAACGCCGCATTTCTCGCCGGCCATGGACCGGCGATCGACGCGCCCGTGACGAGCGAAAGACAAAATCTCGTCGCGCAGTTGATCGGGGGAGCACTCACTCTCGCCACCGTCTCGTCGTCCGCCGGTACCGGCCTGACCCCGGAACAAGCCTTGAACCTCGGGCTCGACGTGGTCCGTGGCATCAGCCGTTGGGAAACGATTCTCGCTGCTCACGAACAAACCGTCACCACCAAGCCCACCACCGGAGGCCAACCATGAATCCGTTCCTCCCCGCCGATCAGCAACAAGACGTCCTGGGAAACCTGACGGCATTCGTCAATACCATTCGGCAAACGCTCGCGGAAAACGAGCTGGACGCCGAGAACCGAATGCAGATCGAGGATCTCCTCGATACGCTGCAGACGGACACCCAATCCGCCATTGCCGAGGTGGAGGCGAAGATCGCCGAGTCCGAGGCTAAAACCAAATCGATTCTCGACCAAGCCGAACTCAACAAAATACAGCTACCCCCGGAGCCAGCGGTCCCAACCCCGGAGCCGGTCCAACCGAAGGAAGCGCCCGATCACGCGTTAGGTTACCGATTGGGAAAAGAAATGTTGACCCATTTCGGATACCTCTCGCTGCAGTCGACCTACGATACCGACGCTTTGCGCACCATCCATGATTGGCTGGAAGAGTCCATCTCGCTCGCGGGGCAGAGGACATTGCCCTCCGACCTCCCTCGTGCGCATTCGCCCGTGTCTCTAGATCGCCCCAGTCACGAAACGCCCGCCAAGCCGACACCGGAACCGACGCCGACTTCCCCCGCCAAAGTTGCTGCCCCTCAGCAATTGGACTTGCGGTGGACCGCCTGGCTAAACAATTCTCGGGTCGTCCTGTTGAGCGGCAAAAAGCAGGAACATGTTTCCGAAAACCGCGAAGATCTTTGGCGCGACATCTTTCGCGGCGAATGAGTACTTAGGGTTCAGCCAAGGCGAAAACCGGATGTCTTCGAATCGACGACAACACCAGGAACGGTCCCAGGTCCTTCGACTACCTTTTGCCTTACCTCTCCCAAGCCTGCAATGCCAATGCAAGCGATCCTGGCCTGCAGAGGGTCAGGGTGAGGGGCCATTCCTCCTCTTTTCTTCCTTCCCTCTCCCCCTGGGGAAGGGTCGAAGGTGTTTCTTCGACTTGTTCGCGACGCGCCTCCTTTCCTCATCCCCCTTTCTCGTATCGCGGGGTAGCGAGCGATGACCTCCGCCGAGGACCGACTCTTCGTAGCGGCTGCCCTCCTCCGGCAATTGGTATCCGCCGCGAACGTCAGGGATGCGATCGAGGCGAGATTCCGTGGTGACCCGGCGCGACCGATCTCCGATTTCCTCATCGAACGGGGCGCGCTCTCTGCCGAGGATAAAACGATCTTCCTGCGGTTTCTTCAAGAGCGAATCGCCGGTGATTCGGACCACGCGAAAGGTCTTGAACCGTTGCTTCAACGGCGGATCCAGGAAGCATTACAAGTCGTCGAGGACCCCGCGGTTCGCTGTTTTCTCATCGGCGACGTCGCCGGCCCCGCGTCCGTCGAACTCCGCTCGACCTCCACCTTCCAACTCGAACGCATCTATGACGAAGGGGGACTGGGACAGATCTGGCTCGCCGCGGAGCAAAACACGGGTCGCCAAGTCGCCGTCAAGCGAATCAAACCAGACGCCCGTTCCGAAACCGATCCTCGGCGCCGCTTCATACAAGAAGCAAAAGTCAGCAGCAAACTTCAGCACCCGAATATCGTTCCCATCTATCATCTCGGGATCACTTCGGGGAACAACGAGCCCTACTACGCCATGCCGTTCATACGTGGCCGCACGCTGGACGATGTCGTTTGTGAACACCACGAAACGCGGAAAGGCGGTTCCCAGGACCCAGGCAAACCCAATCGTCTTTTGAGCATCTTTCTCAAAATCTGCGACGCGGTGAGTTACGCCAATTCCGTGGGCATCGTGCACCGGGATTTGAAACCGCAAAACGTGATGGTGGGGACTTTTGGCGAAGTCTTTGTTCTCGATTGGGGGTTGGCAAAAAATCTCGCCGACGAATCCTCCACGGAGGAGGAAGGCTGCAACTCCGATTCGTTCCCGTCTGTATCCGAGAATGATTCCGCAACCCAGGCTGGAACGATCCTCGGCAGCCCCTTGTACATGGCTCCGGAGCAAGCGGCGGGCCGCGCCGACGCGATTGACGCCAGGACCGACGTCTATGGGTTGGGAGGCATCCTCTACAAGATACTCTGTGGTAAAGCGCCACATGCGCGCGACGCGCGTCATTCACCTTTGGAACACTTCGCGAAAATTCAGAAAGAGCCAGTTCCCTCGGTTGCGCGCCAAGGATTGAAAGTCCCGCCAGCCTTGGCCGCCATCTGTGACAAGACGCTCGCCCTCGATCCCGCCGATCGATACCAAAACGCCAGCGAACTCAAGGAAGACGTCGAACGTTGGCTCGTCGGCAGTCCGGTTTCCGTCTATCGCGAACCGGCGTTGCGGACGATCGCACGCTGGGCCCTTCGCCACCGCAGACTCTCGTCCGTCGCCGCGGGCATCGTCATTCTCTTGATCATCACCACCAGCGCCGTTTTCGCGTCCGCCTGGGCCTATGGAAAAGCAACCCTCAAGCACCACGCCTTGTCCCTCGAACTCCATTCCAACCAGGTCGTCAAATCGATTCAGGGGGACGTCGACTGGGCATTTCGATACGCGATTGGCATGGCCGAGAGACTCCAATTCGTCGAATTGCTCGCCAGTCACGAACGTGGTCACACCGACAAGGTCACCCAATGGAACCAAGTCTATCGGCCGATCGTCGAAAGTTTCATTCAGACGGAAAACTATTTTCATTCCGTGCTGCTCTTCACTGCCACCAACCCGACAGTACCGATTTTTCGTTTTGATCGTCCCAACAGCAACCTGAATGACGTGGTGGAAAAGCTGTTCGAGGAACCCTATCGCGCGATCGTCATCGACGCATTGGGCCAGGTCGCCAATCTCAAGCCGGGAGAGCGATGGTGTTCCAACATCTTGGTGGTTCACCGGTCCAACGACACGCTTTTTCCCGTTCTCCTGGGGGGGTATGGCTTGTTCGCGGACGGCAAAGTCGTCGGACAAATGCTCGCCATTATCGACTTCCACGTCCCACTGCAATTCGTAGCCGACAACCTTCACCTTTCGGAAGGGATTGAACTGACCAACAAAGAGGGCAAGCCCTTCTTTTATTTCGACCTGGACGAGAAGAGAAGACTTTCTCAAGCGTACGTCGATCTCCCCCCGATTCCGCCTAGCATTGAAAAGTTTCTACGCCAAGGCCAACTCCATGAACTGCATTTGGATTTCCCGGACAAACGGCAGCGACAACTCATCTGCGTTCGCAAGTCGCCCATCCTGCCGAATCAGCCAACCCCCTACCTCGGCATCATACTCTTGTCCGACCAGGACCAGGTCATGATCGAGCCACGCGCCATGCGTTGGTGGATCGCCGGCGTCATCACCGTGGTCGTCCTTTCCCTCATGGTCGCCACCTGGCTCATCTTCCGCGCCATCACGGCCCTTGCCCTGGGCTAGCCCCGTTCCTCGCATTCCGAAAGCATCCCACCCACCGCGAGTCGACACGGCGGCAACCGCTCACCCTTGGAAAAATGTGGCCGGGCGGCTCAAGAACATGACGGGAACGTCACTTTCCACATCCTTGTCTTCGCGATGTCATAACAAGCTACCGTCCGAGAATGGGGCTGGAGTGTTTACCGGTCACAGGTATCGAACACCATGGCGGCCGATTCCTCGTGACATTTCCCGTCGAGCATCGGACAATTCACCCGAGTTTTGTTCCATGGTCCGCGAGAGGAGTATCGCATGGGATCGGCGGTGATACTGGAGGCGGTCCGCACGCCGTTTGCGCGCGTGAACGGTGCTTATCGAGAGATTCGATCCGAGGACCTGCTTGCGCACGCGCTCGCCGGTTTGCTCGCGCGCTCGCCAATGGACGCCAGCAAAGTCGAGGACGTCGTTACCGGTTGTGTTTCACAAGTGGGCGAGCAAGGAGGCAATGTCAGTCGAATGGCGGCTCTGCTTGCGGGTTTGCCCGTCGACGTGCCTGCTGTTTCGGTGAATCGCTGGTGCGGGTCGAGCCAGCAAGCGATTCACTTTGCTGCCCAATCCATTCTCGCGGGAGACGCGCGATGCGCCATCGCGTGCGGCGTCGAAAGCATGACCCGGGTCCCCATCTACAGCGACGTCGGTGGCATTGACAAGGTCCACCCGTTGGCCCGTGCACGGTTCGATCTCGTCCATCAAGGGGAAAGCGGCGAGCGGATCGCGACGCAGTGGAAGATTACGCGCCCGCGAGCCGATGCCTATGGCATGGAGAGCATGCGCCGCGCGGCCGAGGCGGCGAGAAACGGACTGCATCTCGAACTTCTACTGACTGAAGGAAAGGATCCAGAAGGAAATCCTTGGATTCCCAAAAGGGATGAAGGAATTCGCGACACCATCGATCCCGTGAAGGTTGCTAATCTAAAACCTGCCTATCGACCCGTGGGAGAGGGGGTGCTGACGGCGGCGAACTCGAGTCAATTTGCCGACGGAGCCTCCGCCGTGCTGCTCGCGGACGAGGAATGGGCGAAGAGTGAAGGCTATCGGCCGCGTGCCCGACTCCGTTCGCGCGTCGTGGCGGCCGGCGATCCTTCGATTGCCCTGATGGCCGTGGTGCCCGCGACGGAGAAAGCACTGGCGCGCGCGGGCCTTTCCATCGCCGATATCGATTGGATAGAGATCAACGAAGCCTTTTCGACGGTCGTGCTCGCATGGGCCGACGAAGTCGGCGCGAATCTCGAACGGGTAAATCCCTGGGGTGGAGCGATAGCACACGGCCATGCGATCGGGGCGACCGGCGGCGGCCTCATGGCTAAAATGATCGTGGGGCTGGAAAACACCGCGGGACGCTTCGGTCTGCAAGTCATGACCATTGGCCACGGTCAAGCGACCGCCACCGTCGTCGAACGTGTCGAATGACCCATGGGGAAGCATGAAGAGCGGGTAAGGCGAGTGACTCCTGGCAATGAAAAATCGACGCGACGCGCGGCTATTCCCAGCGAGCTTGACCGCTTGCAGGGATGGCGCTGTAGGGCATGCGGCACGACCAGTTTCCCCATCGCCGAGGGCTGTATCGTCTGCGGAAGCCTTGCGGGCGATGCCGTCGATCTGGCTTGGAGCGGAACCCT
>JAXMAQ010000048.1:0-61001 GCA_046350335.1 Planctomycetota bacterium | reverse complement strand
GCCCGCGGCGGCGGGCCGAGCCGAACACCTCCCTTGTGCCACCCTTGCAGGGTGGTGAAAAATGTTCGGGGGGAAATCACCAACAGGGCTTCGCCCTTCGCTCACATGTGATGGCCCTGGGCCGAGGGATTCGTACTGACGGACCGATGCTGCGACACGCGGCATTACGCGCGTCGTGCGGATCGAGAATGGCATCCGCGCGGCTCCGTAAACATGTCCACGCAAGCGTGGAGCATGGCACCCGGCGCGTCATGCCGCTTGGACGGCGCTGGGAGCTTTGCGGGCGCGGGAACGTTCTTGGGGCTTGTGTTTCCAGCGGTTGTGCAGCCAAAGATATTGCTCGGGTGCTTTGCGAATTACTTCTTCGAGCAGCTTGGTGAAGTCCTCGGTGATGGCGAGCATGGCATCGCGGCGGTCCTCGTAGGTCGCGGGGTCGAGGATTCGCGAGCAGCCAACTTGATAGCGGAACCGGTCCCCCAGACGATAGGCGTATCCGACGATGATGGGCGCGTTGTATTTCATCGCCAAGATGGCGATCCCCTTGTGCGTCGAGGCGGGTTGACCGAAGAAGTCGACGAAATATCCCCGCGCCCCGGCGCTCTGATCGCCGACCGATATCAGAATTCCCCGCTGAGCCAGGACCTCCTGGATCCTTTCGATGTCGCCGGTCTTGGAAAGGATGGTCTGGCCGCTCCACTGCCGAAACCGGAGCACGAAATCGTGCAGGTACGGATTGTCGAGGTCGCGCGCGATGGCGAAACTCTTGAGTCCGATGGCGGCGAGAAGATAGCCGGCCATTTCCCAGTTGCCGAAGTGAGCCGTGACGATGATGACGGGCCGATCGGCGAGAATCGTGGTGACCGCCTCCTCGGCATTCTCCACGGTTGCGTACTTCTTCCAATTCGAGACGTGGAGCTTGCGCGGGATGAACGCGATCTCGACGATCATCATGAGAAAGTGTTCGTAGACGGCAAGGACCATCCGCTCGCGCTGGTCGGCGGGGATGCTGTCGCCGAAGGCGAGCGCAAGATTTCTCGCCGCCACCTCCCGATGTCGTTTATCGACGCTGTAAGCGATTCGCGCGATCCCGCGCGCGAGTGCGTAGGCCCGGTCCATGGGCATGCATTGAATCACGCAGACGAGGGTCCGGACCACCAAGTAAACCAGGTAGTCGAGGAATCGGTTTCGCGTTTTTTTCGCCATGGAACCGGGCACTCCGTTGCCAACCTGAGTTCTTTGTCGTCAGGTCAGTTTGGGCAATTTTGGATCTTTTGCCAAGGGGAGTTTGACGATCCTGCCGGTCGCCTGGGACTGGTAGATCGCCTGGATGATTTCGACACTTTTTCTCCCTTCGGCGCCGTCGACGAGGGGCGCGCTCCCCGTGCGAATGGCCTTGACAAAATCCGCCAATTGGCGCGCGTGGCCGGTGTGTGAAATCGCCTTGGGATCGCTCGCCCCGCCCGTCGCGCCGGATCGCTTGGAAAATTTTTCGAGAATCTCCTTATCCTTTTGCAGCGTCTTGGAGAACGTCCAGGTGACGAGGTCGTCCTGTTCGATGACGGCGGAGCCCTTGTCCCCGTGAATGGCGATGGTTTTTAGCAGACCCGGATAGACGCTGGTGGTCGCCTGGATCACTCCGAGGGCGCCGCTGGCGAATCGGAGGGTGGCGACGGCGGTATCTTCCACTTCAATCCGCTCATGGGCGAGCAACGCCGTGAAGGCGCCGACTTCGACGACCGGCCCCATCAGGTGCTGGAGCAAGTCGACGTTGTGGATCGCCTGGTTCATGAGGGCTCCGCCCCCATCCAACTTCCAGGTGCCGCGCCAGCCGCCACCATCGTAGTACTCCTGGGGCCGCCACCACTTCACCGTGGTTTCGCCGAGCGTGAGTCTTCCGAATCGGCCGGCGTCGATGGCCTTCTTGAGCTCTCGGTTTGCGTCGCCGAACCGGGAGGGAAAAATCGTGCACAACTGCACCCCTTGATCCCGGCAGGCATTGATCAACAGGTCGCAGCGGAAAAGGTTGATTTCGAGGGGCTTTTCGACCACCACGTGTTTCCCCGCGTGCGCCGCCTTCACCGCGGGTTCCAGGTGCGCGCCGCTCGGGGTGCAAACACAAACGACGTCGATGTCCTTGCGGTGGAGTAGTTCGTCTAGTTGCGTGTGGATGTCCGCCCGACCTCCGCCGGCTTCGACGACGCTCTTGCCGTGGTCGGGGTTACTGGTGTACACGGCCCGAAGCGACGCCCCACGGACGTCGGCGATCGCGCGCGCGTGAAAATGGGCGATCATGCCACAGCCGACGATGCCAAAACCTAACGATGCCATTTCGGCAATTGCTCCTTCCTGGGTGAGGGGGAAAACGACTTCCCGATCGCTCGGCCGGTGACTCGCTCCCGCGGGCCTAAGGGCAGACGATCGAAAGAATTTCCCCAGACGACGCTTTCCATCGGCGTGTGAAGATTTTACAACGTTGTGGTCCAGCAAATACGACCGAAAAACGAATTTCGTTTCGTTTCCGCACGGGAACCTCTTGGGGTGGCGCGCGAATGAACAATGAATTGAGGGTCTTCAGCGGCACCGCCAATCGGGCGCTCGCCCAAGAGATCTGTTATTTTCTGGGCATTCAGCTCGGCCGAGTGAACATCGGCCGGTTTCCCGATCAGGAGATTTCGCTGAAGATCGAAGAAGACGTTCGCGGCCGCGACGTCTTTATCGTTCAGCCAACGTGCCCACCCGTCAACGAGAACGTCATGGAGCTGTTGATTCTTATCGACAGTTTCCGCAGGGCGAGCGCCCAGCGAATCACGGCGGTGATCCCCTATTACGGGTACGCGCGCCAGGACAGAAAGGATGAGGGTCGCGTCCCGATCACCGCGAAGCTGGTCGCGAACCTGATCACGGAAGCGGGAGCCGACCGCGTTCTCTGCATGGATTTGCATGCCGCTCAGATCCAAGGCTTCTTCGACGTGCCGGTCGATCACCTCTATGCGGTCCCGGTTCTGAATAGCTACTTCGAGAAAATGAACCTCCATCCGGACGAGTTGGTCATCGTCAGCCCCGACGAGGGGCGGATCAAATTGGCACTCAAGTTCCTCAAGAGTCTCGGCGGGACGCTCGCGGTCATCGACAAACGCCGCAAGAGCGCGACCGAAACGCAACAGGCGCACATCATCGGTGGACCGGTCAAGGATAAGATCGCGCTCATGTTCGACGACATGATCAGCACCGGCGGGTCGATCGCGGGGGCCGCCCAAATTCTCAAGGACGGCGGCGCCCAGAAAATCATGGTTTGCGCGACGCATGGCCTGTTTTGTGGCGACGCGCTCGAACGATTGGGCAAGGCTCCCATCGACGAAATCGTGGTCACCGACACCGTTCCCGGCTTATCGGGAGTCAAACGCGAAGGAATCACGACCTTGAGCGTCGCGCTTCTTTTCGCCGAGGCCATAAGACGCATTCATTACAACGAGTCCATTAGTTATCTTTTCAATAGCAAGCTCTTCTAAACGAATTCCGGTTTATCCGCCACGGCATCGAGGACCGGGTTCCATCGCCAGCCCCGTCGCGCCAGGGAAAGTCGCAGCCAGACAAGGTGGAGTGTCGATACAGTGACTCGCAAAGCGGGAGAAACCTGGCTGATTGACGAAACCATCGCCGCCATCGAGCGCGAGGCGGGGGAATCTAAACCCGACGTCATGGTGACGCTTGGTTCTGGCCTGGGTGAAGTCTCCGGTGCCGCCGACATCTATCAAGAGATTCCCTACGGCCGCATACCTGGCTTCGTGGATCCGACGGTCGTCGGGCATCCGGGGAAGGTCCTCCTGGGAAGTTGGGGAGGTCGGCGGGTCATTGTTTTCCAGGGTCGGCTCCACTTTTACGAAGGCCGGCCGTGGGAACAGATCACCCTTCCCGTTCGGCTAGCCGTGCGGATGGGAGCAAGCACCGGCATCTTCACCAACATGAGCGGCGCAATTAGTTCCAAGCTCCGACCTGGCGCGCTCGTCGTCATCGACGACCACATGAATTTCATGGGCTCCAATCCCCTCGTCGGCACCACCGCGAACGATCCCGATCAGATGTTCCCCGACATGGGCGAGGCGTACTCCAGCCGGCTGAGGCAATTGATGGATCAGGCGGCGGGGGTCATCGGCGAATCCATTTCTCACGGCATCTATGTCGGCGTGAGTGGACCCAATTACGAAACTCCCGCGGAGGTTCGCGCGCTCGGTCTCTTGGGAGCCGACGTCGTGGGAATGTCCACCGTCGGAGAAGTCATTGTCGCACGGCAAGCGGGCATGGAATGTTGCGGCGTTTCCTGCGTTGCCAACATGGCCGCGGGGATCACCGGAAAACCGATCCACCATGAAGAAGTGCTGCAAACCGCTCGCTCCGCCTCCCTTCGGCTCGGCCGGCTCATCGATTCTTTTTTGAGAATCCTGTAAAGATCTGCGGAATTTATCGTCCCGGACGTACAAACGGTTGGATTTCCAGGTGAAATCGCTTTACCCGGTACTTTCGGCACCTTTAGAATTGGTTAACGCCATCGGGTGATCCCTTTTTTGGAGACAACAATGAATCGGTTCGTTTCTTTCGCCTGTCTGACGGCCCTCTCTCTCGCCGTCATCGAAGCCCCTTGGCTCACAAACAGCGTCCGAGCGGAAGATGCTCCGGCGAAGTCCGCTCCCATTACGGAAGAAAGCGTCACGGTTCCGGACGGCACTCCCGCCGAACTGGTCGAGTTCATCGAGAAGACGGCGCGCCAACGACCCGATCCCAACTTGAGCCAAGAAGACGCGATGAAAACGCGGATCTTCACCATCAAGAAGGCCGCGGACAAGATTCTCGCCAATCCCGACGCCAATGACGAGCAGAAGGAAACCGCGAGCGGCGCCAAACTCAGCATGTTGTTTTCCGGCTGGCGCATGGATCCGGAGAACTACAAAAAGCCGCTCGAATCCTTCGCGGACGAACTGCTCAAGGAGAACCCCAAGAGCAAATCGGCTCCCCTGGCCGCCGCCATGAAGCTATTGGTGGGTGACATGGATGTTTCCATTCCGAGCGAGGAAGTATTCGCAAAGCTCGCCAAGTATCGCGAAGACTACCCCGAGAGCCCGCTGGGCGTGCAACTCTTCGCGATGTACGCGAACGAACTCAGCAGTAGCCAGGAATTCAAACGAGCCTTGGCGGCGTACGACAAGGGAATCGAACTTTACAAGGACAGCCCGAATGTCCGATTCCTCGAAGAAACCTCCGCGGGTTTAAGGAAGAAAGTAGAGCTTGTCGGCAAGCCATTGGCGATTGCCGGCCCCACGCTCGATGGCTCGGAGTTCGACCTTTCCAAGTTGAAGGGCAAAGTCGTGCTCGTCGACTTCTGGGCCACCTGGTGTGGACCCTGCGTCGGGGAGATGCCTCACGTAAAGAAGGTCTACGATAAACTACACGAGAAGGGTTTCGAAGTGGTGGGCGTGAGCCTGGACGAAACCGACGAAGCGCTTCGTGGCTTCGTTAAGGAAAACGAAGTCCCCTGGACACAGGTGATCTTTTCCAAAGAGGACGACCGAGGCTGGAACAACCCCTTGGCGAAAAAGCTGGGGATCAACAGCATTCCCGCCACCTTCTTGATCGATCAAGAGGGGAACGTGGTGTCTTTCGACCTTCGCGGCGAGAAGCCGTTGGAGAAGGCGGTGGAGCGTCTGCTGAACAAGCCAACGGCGCCGCTGGCAAACTGATTTAGCGCTGGATTAATCACGCCTAGCCAACGCGAACAAGCGGGACCCATCGGAATTCTTCCGATGGGTCTTTCGGCTATAGTGGGCGTCTCGTTCACGGAGGAACCTCGGTCGTCGTCTCCTCGAACTTGGGGGCGAAGAACGTTCAGACCGCCGGGCCGTTGAAGTAATTCGTGACTCGTTTGACCAAAGGTGTTTCCATGCTCCGCTCACTCCACCCGACGGCCCAAAGGTTCCGCCTACTTGGTCTTATTCTGCCGATGTTCATTTTCGTTGCCGGCTCGAACGTGGCCCGCGGTCAGGCATTGAAGCTCGAAGAAGAGCCAAAGACCGAGGAAAAGGAAGCGAGCATCTCCGAGGAAGACGTGCAGGTGGGTGACGTTCCACCCGATCAACTCATGGACATCATCGACCTGGCGGCGAGGACCTTTAGCGGCCAGGAGACCTCCAAACGAAAAAAAGCGGAGCAAGTCTTCATTATCGCCAAGGCGGCGGACAAAGTTCGCGCGCGTCCCGACGCGACCCCTCGGGAACGTGAACTCGCCGAAGTTTTGAAGATCACTTATCTGAACTACGGCGCGCAGTTGGATGAAACGATTTTCGGCGAACAGCTTTCCAAATCGATTGACGATATTCTGCAAAACTCGCCGAAGAGCAAGGCTGCGCCTCTCGCCGCCGCCTACCGCGTGATGCGGCTTTGGACGGGGACCAACAAAGAAAAGGACAAGAACTTTTACCTTCCCCAACTCGTCGAATTTCATGCGAAATTTCCCGACAACCTGATCGGCATCCAGCTTTTCGACCTCTATGCCGGCAAATTGCTTTCCGAGAACCGCACAAAGGAAGCGCAGGCGGTTTACGACAAGGCAATGTCACTGTATGAAAAGCATCCCGCCATGCCCGCCATGCGTGATGGCTACGATCGCCTCCAAAAGCTACTATCGAACATCGGCGCCTCCATGGACTATTCGATGGTGAGCGAGGAAGAATCTGAGTTTGATCCAGCGACGCTCAAGGAAAAGGTCGTGATCGTCCAGTTCTGGGCGACCACCAGCCCCTTTTGCAGGGTCGAATTGGAGAACGTCCGAAAGGCCTATGACAAATACCACACGCGAGGCTTGGAGGTGATCGGCGTTCCGCTCGATGAAAGCGATTCATCGATCCAGGAGTTCGTCGAACAAGAGAAGATTCCCTGGCAACAGCTCGTTTCCCGGAATCCCAGTCTCCTGGGTCCCAAACACCCCATCGCCTCCCGCTACAACGTGACGGCTCTTCCGATGATCTTCGTCGTGGATCAACAGGGCAAAATCGCCAACATCGGAATCCGCGGCGCCGACGCCATCGACGAGGCCGTCGCCAAACTCCTCGGTCCGGAGAAGAAAAAGAAGAAGCCGGGCATCAACCCCAAATCCCTCTAAACGGCAAACTCTTCCCAGGCCGCCCCGTCCTCCTAGTCTCCAGCAGCTTTTCGGATCCGGCAGTAATTTGGCGGAATTCGAAGCGGGAAAGTTGGCAGAATGGGCTCTTTAAGGCAATTCGGAAAAACCCTGCTCCATTGACCCGTTCCAAGCGTCGATATATGCCTAGCGGCCTGCCGTGAGATCCCGTTTTGCACACGGGCGAGGTACCGTCCGGGCGCGTCCAGCGTCCACGGCTCCTCTCGGCTGGCGACGAAACGGCTACTTGAGCATGCACCTCGACGAATTTCCGATAAAGCAGCGTCTGTGGAGGAGGATTGTGACGGCTATCGCCTCGCGCCCGCGAGGTCCGTGACGGTTTATATGTCCATCCGAACATCGGCCATCGTCATCCTTGTTGGTCTTGCGAGTGCCTTAGGCACCGATACTCCCGCGCGGGCAGACGAAGCCGCGATCGGTGAGCTTGTCGCGCCCAATGAGCCGCCCATCAATCCGCCGACGTCGGTTCCGCTGCGGCGTCCTGACTGGCTACCCCATTACGACCTGGACATTCAGCTCGACACGTCGGCGGGGACCGGGTGCGTCCGACAAATCGTCCGCTGGACCAATCCAGGCAACGCGCCCACCGACCACATGCTGTTTCACGTCTACGCGCGCCACAAGCCGTCCGAGGAACAGATGCAGGTCTATGAACGGATCATCGAGTCGTTCCGACTGGATCCAAAGACCGCGATCGACAAGGAAGGCCGACGGCTCCAAGTTCGCAAGGTGCGATCCGGAAACGCCGACCTCAAATTCACCTTCGACGAAAAGATCGACACGATCATGCGCGTGGATCTGCCAGCCCCGGTCCAGCCAGGAGAAACGGTAGAGGTCGCCCTCGAGTACGATTTTGTCCTGCCCCCCGTACAGGGGAGATTCGGCCAGTTTCGCGGCGTGACGAATCTGCTCAACTGGTACCCACTGGTCGCGTACTACGGCAAGAAAGGCTGGGACGCCCCCCCGTTCATCGGCTGGCACCAGCCCTGGCTCAATGAAGCTGGCAACTACGACGTCAAATTGTCACTTCCCTCGGGAGAAGAGGTGGCGACCAGCGGAACCATCGTCGGCCAAGAACCGGGCAAGGAGGGCTGGAAGACCGTCACCATCAAAGCTTCGGGCCTGCGCGATTTCGCCCTCGTCACCAGCAAGCGATTCGAGGTTCACGAAGCCAAGGTTCGTGGCGTTCACGTCCGCGTCGTGAGTTTCCCCGAACATCGGTTCTACGCTCGGCTTTCCCTGGAAACCGCCGTCGAATGCCTCCAACAGTACGGGGACTGGTTCGGCCCCTATCCTCACCCGACCTATACGATCGCGGAGTCCTATTTCGGATGGAATGGCAATGAGACCGCGGGCATGGTCCTGATCGACGAAAGAGTGTTCGACGCGCCCCACGTCGGACATATCTATGTCGACCATCTCGTCAGTCATGAGACCCTTCATCAATGGTGGTACGCCACCGTGGGAACCGACGGCTTCCGGGAAACCTTCATCGACGAAGGGCTCGTCTCGTTTCTGACGCAGATGCGGATCAAGGAGAAATACGGCAAGGACGTCGATCTACTCGATTGGCCGAAGTGCGTCTCTTGGCTTCCCAACATCTCTTATGAAGCGTACATCCACGCGGGTTATTACCTTTTCCTCGGGCGCGCCGGGGAAGGTCGAACGCTCGCAAACCTGCTCGAGATGGGGCACGTGCACAAACTCTTCTTCCTCGCCTACGAAAGGGGTAGCCGGATTTTCGGGATGCTCCACCACCGCATGGGGCACGATAAGTTCATGGAGTTTTTCCGCACGGTGTACGGTAAGTACCAGTTCCGCGTCTTCTTCATGGAAGACCTGGAACGGGAACTCGGCGAGTTCACCGGCACCGACTATTCGCAATTCTTCAACGATTGGTGCAGAACCTCGAAAATCACCGATTGGAAAGTCGACGACGTCGATTGCGAATGGCTGGGGGACAAGTACCGCGTGACGGTAAACGTGAGCCAGCGCCGGGAGATCGACGAGCCGGTGCAGATCGGCTACCAGATTGAAAAGGGGGGACCTTTCGTCCGTCTTTTCACGATCCATCCCGACGCGGGCAATTACACGATCGACGATGCGACCGTGACGAAAAAGAACGACCACCATTGGGAGCTGACGTTCGAGAGTCCGGAGAAGCCGAAACAAATCGTCATCGACCCGGACCATAGAATCTTGGACGCGAATCTCGCGAACAATCGGTGGAGGTTCGAGCCCAAAATCCGATTCACGCCCTTTTACACGCCCTTGGATGAGATTCCGCTGGTCAATCCGCTCGACCAGCCGTCGATCGTGTTCGGGCCGGGAGTAGTGATCGATCAACAAGGCCGCATGGGCATGCGCGGCTCGCTCATCTTCGCGAACCGATACCGCGTCTCCCCGTACATCGCCTACACCGGCCAGGACGCGCAGATCGTCTCTGGCATTGACATGGAAATCTTCAACGTGCCGTTGCCCAACGTCACCTTCGGCGCCACCTATGAGCATACGCTCATGACGGCACTCTTCGACGATCCGATGGATCAAGGCAGACTCTATCTACGTTGGAATCAGATCTACACGACGAGCTTCATTTATCCGAATCTGGCGTACTTGGAGACCTATTTCCGGTTTGGCGACAATTTCTGGCCGGACGAGGATTTCCGCCCCCCCATCATTCCCGGCGTCGAAGATTATCGGAACATCCGCGCCGTCGGCATCGCCTACCACTTCAATACGCAGACCCCGTACTGGAATCCGGAGAAAGGCTTCTCCGTCGACGCCTACTATGAAAACGGCTTTCCGGTCGGCCAGAAGGGGGAATCCTTCAATCGCGTCTGGAGCCAGGTGGCGGCGGTGCACCTTCTGCCCGAGGGACTGGGCTACTTCTCCGACACCCGGCTGGCGGGCCGGCTCGCCGGAGGCGTGGGCTCCCCCGACAACGGCGAGCATTTCCGGTTTGGCGGCGCCACCAGATTCCGCGGGCAGCGATCGGAGGACACCGAGGGAAGCATGGAGTGGCTCGCGAGCGTCGATTGGCGTTTCCCCGTCTGCCCCGATCTCGACGTCAGACTCTACGACAACATCGCGAATTGGCGGTCCCTCTATGCCTCGCTCTTCTACGACGTCGGCGAGTCCTTCTTGCTCGATCAATCGCAAGGGGTAGACCACGCCGTGGGCACGGGACTCTACTTCCGCCTCGCCCTTTTCAGCTTCGTCGAACAGCTCACGCTTCGACTGGAGTACGCGCACTCCCTCGGCACCGGTTCCCAGATCGCCTGGTTCGGCATCTACCAGGCGTACTGACATATACATGACATTTTTTAGTTTCCATGTTCCGCGCAAGTTGACCTTCGGACATCTCACGCTTCAATAAACGCATGCCAAACGACATTTTTCGAGCGCGACATATCCTTGGCACGCCGGCCGGCAGCATCGAAGATGGCTTGCTCGTCGTCGAAGAGGGGCGCATCGTCGCGGTTACGCCATACCGCGAACGCGCGGGAACGCCCTGCATCGACCTGGGGTCCGCCATTCTCTGTCCCGGATTCGTCAATGCGCACGCGCACCTCGACCTGTCCGCGATTGGAAATCGGATCCCCGCGGAAAACAACTTCGGGGATTGGCTCGCCGCCGTCGTGAACCATCGCCGAGCCTCCGCCCATGATTCCCCCACGCACGCGATCCGGCGAGCGATCGAGGAAATCGTCGACGGCGGAACGACTCTGCTGGGGGACATCGCGGCTTTGGACGCCAGTGAAGAAATACTTCGCGAGGCGGGAATGCCCGCGGTTGTTTTCCGGGAGGTCATTGGACTCAAGCCGGAGCGTTACACGCCCCTCTGGCAAGCCGCCATGGAGCGAACGGAAACGCGGGCGATTCCCGGCATCGTTCACGGCATCAGCCCCCATGCGCCCTACAGCACGGCCACGGAGGTGTTTCGGCGTGCCAGGCGGCTGTCAGCTGCCGTGCCACTCGCGACGCATTGGGCGGAGTCGGTCGAAGAGAAACCGCTTCTCGCTCAAGGAATCGGGCCGCTGCGGGATTTCCTGACCGGCATCGGCGCCTGGGTGGACAATGACAAACGGACCGAGCATCCCTTGGAAGACCTCCTGCTCGCCGACGGCTGTTGCCGATGGATTCTCATCCATGCCAACTATCTGAGTGACGGGGAGTTGGACGCCATTGCCACCGCCCAAGACCATGGTCGAATCGCGGGGGTGGTTTATTGCCCGAGGACCCATGCCCATTTCGGCCATGCCCGTCATCCATTTCTCGAACTCAGGGCCAGGGGCGTCCCCGTCGCGTTGGGAACCGACAGTTTGGCGAGCAATCCGGACCTGTTGGTTTGGAATGAAGCCCGTTTCCTGGCCCGGCATCGGCCCGAGGTCGCGTTCAAGGACATCTTCGAAATGTTAACGCTGGAGGGCGCGCGAGTTTTAGGCCAGGCGAACCAAACGGGTTCCCTTGAACCGGGCAAGCGCGCGGATCTGGTCGTGATCGATGGATCAATGACGGGTGAAACCGATCCGTGGAAAGCGATACTCGCCCACGAGGCTCAGGTCACGGGGGTCATGATCGGCGGCCAATGGAAGCGGACGCCGAGGGATATCGCAGAGTTAACCGAAAAATAGAGAGCATCAGAAAAGTAATATCGTTATGCCAGGGCCGGTCGCTTGGAGAGCCTTGGCGCTAGCCGCGATTTGCGGCGTCGACGAATTGGGGCCGGGCCACGACAATTTTTTCTGAGCGGCAATGAGATTGGATCAAACGTAGGGGTTAGACCGATTTTGTCGCCGATTTACGCAGCCGGTCCCGAAGTCTCGATAGCAAGGGACCCACGCTATTTTCCGGAATCCCCATATCCTCGCTGATCTCGCGGTAACTTTTGTTTTCGAGGTAGAAACTTCGAATCAACTCCGCGTCGCGACCTTCGAGTCCTCCCAAGAGCCGTTGGACCTCGTCTTCGGTCTCGATGCGAAGTTCCGGGGGAAGTGCCTGGATCTCGTAACTGGAGATACGCGATGCCTTGATCCGCTCGATGGCTTGCCGGCGTGCCAGCCGATTCACGACAATCCTGCGCGAGATGACGGTTAAGTAGGTGGCCAGGCTGGACTTGCCGCGAAAATGCCGGAGGATTTTGAAATTGCTCTGCACCAGTTGCGTCATGACGTCGGCAGCGATATCCTCGACTTCGTCGGCGTCCAAAACGACGCTTCTCATGTGCGCGGAGTGGCTGATTGCGTGATATATTACCCCAATGAAACGATCGACGAACTCGCGCCAGGCTTCGGGCTCGTGATTGAGACAGCGTCGGATAAGTCGGCGATCCAGGTCAGTCAGGGACACGGAGAGAGTCTCCCATCAAAGGCTGGATGCCCAAAAAGGGCCTCCATGGGAGTATTTTACCACCCGGTTTTTGACCAGCAAAGTCGCCCGGGACAAGAGTTTCGCGTTTTCCGTGGTTCTCTTGACTCTATTCGCTATCGTCCTAATATCCCCTTTGAGCGGCCTGAAAGGCGCCAAAGTCGCGAGCGTTTTCTCGACATTTGAGATACTTTTATCAGCGGGAAGCTAGAAAACATCAGAAAGGGAATGTCGCAGGTTCAGGGTCGTTCACCTGGGAGGCCATCGCGTTCAGCCATCTGTTCGCTGCACGTCAGGCGAGGGACCACCCCACGACATTGCTGCTCTGAGCGGTACTTGGGTTTGGGTAGTTTTCAAGGAGTCAATAATGACGCACGTCGTTTGCGAGCCGTGTGACAATTGCAAGTACACCGATTGCGTGGTGGTTTGCCCCGTCGAGTGCTTCTACGAGGCGGACACCATGCTCTACATCAATCCCGAAGAGTGCATCGACTGCGAAGCGTGCGTTCCCGAATGCCCGGTGGAAGCGATCTTCCACGAGGACAACGTTCCGGATGAATGGAAGTCCTACGTCGAACTGAACGCGGAGAAGTGCGCTGCGGGCGATCTTCCCGTGATTACCGAGAAGAAAGAGCCGCTCGGCGAGTAATTGCCGGCAAGTCGCTCCATTCTTCGCGACCCGCTCCGCAAGCGAGTCATGCATATTGGGCTTGCACGCCCCAGATTTCGGTCGGGGCGTCCAAGCCTTTTTTCGTCCACCCTTCATCCGTCCGCGCTCCGAGCACCGCTCGCGTGGAAATCGATGGCACCTAATCGCATCGCTTGAGCGTGGATCCACGAACGTTTAAGGATACTTTCCATGCCTCCCCTGGTTGAGCAGTTCCTCGGGTTCCTCGCCGCGTTTCTCGTCGGCGGCATTCCCTTCGGATTCCTCGTTGCCAAGGGACGCGCCGGCATCGATATTCGCGAACATGGCAGCGGCAATATCGGGGCCACCAATGTCGGCCGAGTCCTTGGGCTCCCCTACTTTTTCCTCGTTTTCGTTCTCGATTTTCTTAAAGGGGCGCTCCCCGTCCTTGCCTCGATTGGGATTCAAGAATCACAACGCGATGCGTCCGGCATGATATCCGCGAACGCTCTCTACCTGCCCGAGGTCGCCGCGTTGGCCGCCGTGCTCGGCCACCTTTTTCCCATCTATCTTCGTTTTCGTGGCGGCAAGGGAGTCGCGACCACCATCGGCGCGCTCCTTCCCCTGGCTCCCATTCCCTTGATTTGCGGGCTGGTCACCTGGTGCCTGCTCGTGCTGACGACACGGATGGTCTCCGTTGGCTCGATCGGCTTTGCCATCGTCTTCGCCGTCGCGCATTTCCTTTTCGTCAGCGCCCCCTTCGCGCGCGAATCCCTGGGACTCACGGTTTTGGTCTTGGCCGCCGCCTGTCTCGTCATTGTTCGCCATCGCGAGAACATTAGCCGCATCCTTCGCGGCACTGAAAGCAAGGTCCGCCTCCCCTGGGCCAAGTGACCATTCCATGTCACCAGCCCAATCCGAGCGGCACTCCATGGGAACTCCGCGACTGGCGAAGGAAACAAGAGCGCAAGCGAGGGAAAACTACTTAAGCGTCGTTTCAAAAACGAAACCGAACATTCCCTTCTCTTTGTCCACCACCACGCCAAATCCATTGGGAAGCTTCGACTTCAATCCCAGCGTCTTGAAGACGGGGACGAAGTCGTTCGCCTTGTTGAGGTGATCGGTGGTGATGGTAAAGCCATCGAGCATGTTTTCGGGGGCGTTCTGCGCTTTCCCCTTGAGATAGTTGGCGAGCGCAAACAGCGCTTGCTGGACCTGTGGATTGGAGGCGATATCCAAAGTTCCGTCTGGTTTTGGAGTCGCTGACGTCAACGCTTCGAGTAGCGACTTCTGGTCCGCGGCTTTAGGGAACCAGGTGTTGAGTAAAGGGAGCTTATAGGAATAACTCTTCTTCTTCCCGAAATCTTCGAAAGCGGTTCCCATCACGATTCTCCTCTTGCCGAACCGACGAAATCCGAGGGACTCTGCGCCAATCCCTAGAGCCTCGGCAATCAATCGTGAAGTCGGCTTGCCCAAGTTCTTTCACGGACCTCGAATCGCGACCTACTCACCGATTGCCGCTCGGCGAATCAATGCCGTGGATCGGTCCCCACCGCACCAAGGCATCCAAGCGACCGAGCCGGGTAACACGACATTACCGTTCCGACGCTCAACGAGCCCGATGCGCGCCCCGTTTCGGCGCCCACCTAGAACATCAGCTTTCACCAGCGGAACCGGACATTCGCACGATCGGTAAACCTCGCGAGCCGATTGCAAGCCGTGGCGAACAATGCTCGAACCACGTTCGATGGAGAGGCGATGAATTAGGATTCCCACTTGTGGCTATTGGCGCTCGAGATTCCGTTCATCAAGAGTAGTCGACGCCATGTGACGGATCGCTGACCGAATCGAACAGGCATGGCGCGTTTTGTTTCCGCAGCGCTGGATCTCTTCGTCCTAGCGCGAATCGGGGGCGATGGGAAGGCGGATGGTGAACTTGGTTCCCTTGCCGGGCGCGCTTTCGACGGTGAGCTTGCCGTGATGGGCGTCGATGATTCGCTTGGCGGTGGGGAGGCCGAGTCCGCTGCCGCCGGGACGCGTGGAATAGAAGGGCTTGAACACCTTTTGCAATGTCTCGGAAGTCATGCCGACGCCGGTGTCGATGACGTCGAGGTGGACGTACTTCCCTTCGGCATGCGTTTGCAGAATCAACTCGCCACCGCGGGGCATCGCTTGCTGGGCGTTGAGAATGAGATTGAGAAGCGCCTGCTTAAACATGTCCCGATCGAGCATGACCTTGGGAAGCGAGTCGGGAAGATTGTCGCGAATGACGATCCCGGCGACTTGCGCTTGCGGCCCGTGAAAGTCGATCATCTCGGCAACGATTTCGTTGAGATCTTCGGCTTCAAGCTCCAGGTCGGAGATGCGAACGAAGCGGAGAAACTCATTGAGAATCTCCTCGAGCCGGTGGCATTCCTTCTGCAGGATTTCGATTTTGTGAAGAGCCCGCCGTTCGTTCTGATTTTGCGGCTCGCTGAAATCCTCGGCAAGGAGTTGCAAGTTCAGATTGACGGTGCTGAGGGGATTGCGAATCTCATGGGCAAGGCTGCCAACGAGGCTGGCAATCTCCGTGTACTGCTCGAGCAGCCGACGGTGCTGATCGTTCAGGTTGGTAGCCGACTCGCCTGCCGCCATGAACCTTCGCCTTTCGCGGAGGCGTTAATTTAGTTGGGCCATAGAAAGCCGCGACACGCATTAAACACAAGGAACCCCTCATCCCGACCCTCTCCCAAAGAGAGGGAGTATTTGCCTTTTTCGCCCTCTCCCAGAGGGAGAGGATGTTTAAGAGGTTCGATCGTTACCTTGCCCCTCTCAATGGAAGAGGGAATTTATGGGGCCGATCTTGTCCTTGTCGCCTTCTCCCAGAGGGAGAGGGAATTCAAGGGATCGACCGTACCGTGGTCGCCCTATTTTTTCAGGAGCGACTTCCGCGACAGCTTGACCCGGTCATGGTCGTCGATCGCGATAACCTCGACGTCGAGGATATCGCCGACCTTGCAGATGTCCGTGACCCGGTTCACGTAGCCGTGGTCGAGCTCGCTAATGTGGCAGAGTCCGTCCCGGCCGGGAATGATCTCGATGAAGGCACCGAAATCGGTGATCGAGCTCACCTTGCCACGATAGACACGGCCGACTTGCACGTCTTCGGTAATGGCCTGGATGCGGGCGAACGCGGCTTCCGCGCCATCCTTGTCCAGTCCGCAGATCGTGACGGTGCCGTCGTCCTCGATGGAGATCTGGGTTCCGGTTTCCTCCTGCAACGCGCGAATGTGCTTGCCGCCCGGACCGATGATCGCGCCGATCTTCTCGCGGTCGATTGTAAGCTGCAGCAAACGGGGAGCGTAGGGGCTGATCTCCTTGTTCGGCCGCTTGAGCGTGGTCAACATGTGCTTGAGGATGTGGATGCGAGCCTTGCGCGCCCGCTGGAGCGTGTCCCGAATGATCTGTTCGGAGATTCCGGTGATCTTCAGGTCCAGCTGGATGCCGGTAATGCCCCGTTGCGTGCCGGCAACTTTGAAGTCCATGTCGCCGAAATGGTCCTCATCCCCCATGATGTCGGTGAGGAGCGTATAGCTATTCTCTTCCCTCACCAGGCCGATGGAGATGCCGGCAACGGGATCCTTGATCGGCACGCCCGCATCCATCATGCAGAGAGTCCCCGCACAAACGGTGGCCATCGAACTGGACCCGTTGGACTCGAGGATCTCGGAAACCAAGCGTATGGTGTAGGGAAACTTGTCCGGAGGAGGGACGACCGGCTTGAGGCTCCGTTCCGCCAAGGCGCCGTGACCCAATTCGCGCCGACCCGGACCGCGAATCGCGCGGCATTCCCCGACGCTGAACGGCGGGAAGTTATAATCGAGCATGAACTTCTTGGAATACTCTTCCGAAAGTCCGTCGACCTTCTGTTCGTCCGCCGTGCTGCCCAATGTCGCGACCGTCAACGATTGCGTCTCGCCACGCTGGAACAAGGCCGAGCCGTGGGTTCGAGGCAACAGTCCGACTTCGGAATACAGGTCACGAATATCGTCCACGCCCCGTCCATCCGGCCGGACGCCGGTGAGAATCAGATCGCGAACGACCTTCTCCTCCAACGAGTGAATCGCGGTGGAAACCTGGCCGGCGGTCGGCGTTCCTGCGGGATCAGGAGAAACAAACTCCGCCTTGATCTTCTCCTTGACGGCGTCAAAAGCCGCGGCCCGGTTCTGCTTGCCTTCCGTCTGCTTGGCGGCCTTGGCCTCGCCGTAGTACTTGGCGGTGATCTGCTCGAGCAACTCGGTCGAGGGGGGAGGCGGGAACTCGACCGGTCCCAGGCCCACCTTTTCGCGAAGCTCTCGTTGCATACTAATCAACTGCTTGATTTGCTCGTGAGCGAACATCAAGGCGTCGGCCATTTCTTCTTCGGGAATCTCGCGTGCGAACCCTTCGATCATACAGATCTCGGCTTCGCTGCCGGCGACCACGAGATCGAGATCGCTTTCGTCGAGTTCACTGACGGTGGGCAGAACGACGAGTTCCCCATTGATCCGACCGAGTCGAACGGCGGCGATGGGTCCGTGGAACGGCATTTTGGAAACGTGCAAGGCGGCACTGGCGCCAATCATGGAGAGGATGTCGGGATCGTTCTGTCGATCCGCGGACAACACGGTGGTCATGATCTGGACTTCGTTGACGTATCCCGCGGGGAAGAGAGGCCGGATCGGTCGATCCGTAAGCCGCATGGTGAGAATTTCTTTAAGCGAGGGAGCGCCTTCGCGTTTCTTGAACCCGCCGGGGAATTTTCCAGCCGCGTACGTTCTTTCGCGGTAGTCGACGGTGAGGGGAAAGAAATCTTCACCACCACCGGGCCGGGGAGGCCCTTCGACGGCCGCCGTCAGAACGACCGTTCCTTCCATGCGAACGAGCACGGCTCCATGCGCCTGCTTGGCAAGCTTGCCCGTTTCCAAAATGATCCGCTTGCCGCCAATCTCCCGCTCGACTGTTACGGGGTTCACTTCCGTCACCTGCCTTCAATCTTTCGATCGGGACGCGTAGCCACCAGCGCAAACGACGAGCGCGGACTGATTGACCAGCAGCGAAATGAGCGGCGTGGGATATGCCGGGCCGATTTACTTTCGCAGGCCCAGGCGACCGAGTACCTCTTGGTACCGAGACCGAGAAACCGTCTTGAGGTATTTCAGCAAGCTGTTGCGTTTGCTCACCATCATCAAGAGGCCTCGCCGACTGGCATGGTCCTTCTTGTGTACCTTGAGATGTTCCGTCAAATCCTGGATGCGTGCCGTCAGAATGGCAATCTGTACTTCCGGACTGCCTGTGTCGGTGGATCCCCGACGATAGGACTCAATGATCTCGGACTTTTGGTGTTGCGTGATTGCCATCTTTTACCAGCCGTCGGCGGTCGGTTCTATCGCCGTCCCGAAACGTTACTTGTTGCTCCCTTTACACATCAATTCCTCCTCAATGTACAAGCCGGAATCCGGATTTCAAGGGAGACTTCAACGGAGGTTCGATCCTCCGAAGCTTTGCCCCGGTATCAAACCGAATTCCTTGCAGACTCGGGAGGCCTTCCCTCCGTCCATCCCGGAATCACCAACACCGCACGGGACCAACAAGGAATCCGCAAGCCATTATGGAAATCACACATAGGACACGAACGCAAGCCGACCCCCATCAAAGTTCACTCAGTTTTTCGGCATTGAAGTCCGCCATCCAGAGTTGGCTAGTGGCCTCCCGCTGGGGAGAGCCGGTACCTCCAGGACCGTTGCGTTTGCTGGTCCAAAGAAGCTTTTTGCCGTCCGGACTGAAGACGGGGAGCACGTCAGCGCCGAACATGTAAGTCACGCGGTCCATTTTTCCCGTATCCACGTTCATGACATACAGTTCGTAATTGAAATGCCCCTGCAGACTCGTCGAAAAAATGATGTGCTTGCCGTCAGGATGCCAAAAGGGTCCCCAATTGACGGCATCATTGTTCGTCAGCTGCCGCTCTCCCGTTCCATCGGCATTGATGACGAAGATCTGCAAGTAGTCCTTCTTTCGCACTTCGCCGCGGAAGATGATGCGTTTTCCGTCCGGCGAGAAGAAAGGGCCGCCGTCGTAGCCCGGGCTGTTGGTCAGCTGCCGAACATTGCTTCCGTCCGCATTCATGACGTAGATGTTTCCGCTCCCTTCACGGAAGGAACAGAACGCGATCTCCTTGCCGTCGGGGGAATACGCGCCCTCGGCATCGTAGCCAGGCGTGTTGGTCAACTGAACCAAATGCGAACCGTCCAGGTCCGCCTCGAAAATGTCCATGTAGGGGTCGAAGTTCCAGGAATACGAGCGGCCCTTGGGAGGATTCTTGCGAAGTTCCTCGAGCCGATCGATTTCCGCTTTTGCGACCGCATCCCGTTGGGGATCAAGATGGCTGGAGGCGTACACGATTCGTTGCTTTGTCGGATGGAAATAGCTGCAGGTCGTTCTTCCATAGCCGGTGGAAACGCGCCTTTCCACCCCCGTCGCCAGGTCTTTCACGTAGATCTGATAGAAGGGATGGTCGCCGCGAATGGCCTGAAAGATGATTTTGGATCCATCGGGCGAGAAATAACCCTCGCCACAGGTCCCTTCCTCGGTAACTTGCCGGACGTTGGTGAGATATTTCGATTCCAGTTTGGCGGCTTCCTCGGGAGGCAAAAATCCTGGAAGCGGTCCCCCTTTTCCTTCCGGAGCGGCGGCGAATAACAGCATCAGAATTACTTCGGCCATCCAACCTATCTCCTGCTAAACTTGCCGATCTCGGAACACTGTTTTGTTCCCCCCCGGCGTGGTCGAGACCATTCTCGCCGCTGGCGCTGCTCAAGTCCAGACGTTGGCGAGGATCCGCCGAGATCCATGGGGCGGGGCGTCCACGGACAAAAGCCGACTCGAACCGGAATCAAGACAAGGAGCATAACCCGTGAGTTTGACGCGAACCTTGGTCATCGGAATGTTCTTATTGTCAATCCCCGTTGTCAGCGACGCGGAACGGGTGGTGCTCGTCGCCGGGGGGTCCGCGGAAGTCGAACCGGTTCGGGCGGAACTATCGAAGCTGACGCAGCCGTTTGCCGTGGACTTTGACTCGGCGGGAAACATGTACATCGCGGAAATGACGGGCGAGAAGAT
Source organism: Planctomycetota bacterium (assembly GCA_046350335.1). Lineage (GTDB taxonomy): Bacteria > Planctomycetota > Planctomycetia > Kolteriales > Kolteriaceae > JAXMAQ01. The sequence continues at coordinate 40,674 of JAXMAQ010000048.1, read as the reverse complement.
CCGGGTGGTGAATCGCGAGGGCTTGCTTTCCACCTACGCCGGCACGGGAGAAAAAGGGGCCTCGGGGGACGGCAAGGAAGCCTATGCCGCGAAAGTCAACGGCGTGCACCACCTGGCGGTCGACGCGAAAGGAGACCTCTATGTCGCGGACACGTGGAACCATCGCATTCGCAAGATCGATTCCCGTAATCAGATGATCTCCGCATTCGCGGGGACCGGCAAAAAAGGATTCGCCGGCGACGGTGGGCCCGCGCTAAAGGCACTGTTTGGCGGCATCTACTGCCTGGCATTTTCCGCGGACGGCAAACGTCTCTATGTCGCCGATCTCGACAATCGGCGAATCCGCAAAATTGATCTCGCGACGGGGATCGTCTCGACCGTGGCGGGCAATGGAAAAAAAGGAGTTCCCAAGGACGGCGCCAAAGCGACGGAGGCTCCGCTGGTCGATCCTCGCGCGGTCGCGGTCGACAAACTGGAAAACATCTACATTCTGGAACGCGGAGGAGACGCGTTGCGTGTCGTCGACCCCAATGGCTTTATCCGCACCCTCGTGGGACCGGGAGCTAAGGAGTGCGTTGACGAAGAAGGCAAAGCTCCCGCGCCGATGAAGGGCCCCAAACACCTCTGCGTCGACCTCGAGGGAAACATCCTGATCGCGGATACCGAGAACCATTCGATTCGCAAGTATCTGCCCGCGGAAAAAAAGCTCATTCGCGTGGCGGGAACAGGTCAAGCGGGAAACGGCGGCGTCAATGGCCCTCCCCTCGCCATTCAATTGAACAAGCCACATGGCGTACTGGTTCATCCGAATGGAACCATCTACATCTCGGATAGTTCCAACGGCAGAGTCTTGAAAATCGAGAAATGAATCCGCGAAATCGGCGGATCAAGGCCCCTTGGGGACGGAAGCTTGCCCGCTGGTAATCCAGGCGAGATTAAACCGGCTTAAGCGAATCGCGTCATAGGGTCGCTTGTCGCCACGCTCGTACAGACAACCGATCTCCCCCCCGGGAAGAGAAACGAGCGAAGAATACGCCGACGGACCGGATTCTAGAACCTTGGAAAATGGCCAACTGGCCCCCAGGTCGAAGCTGGCACGCACGGTCAACGTATCTCGCTTGGTGCTCGCGGGGTTGGAAAAGAGCAGGATCGGATTGCTCGTCTCGGCATCTGGAATCGAGATCAAACTTGCCTGACAGACCGGTTCGATAAGTTCGGGGTGCAATTGCACCGGGGACCAGGAAATCCCCTTGTCGGAACTGGTGGCGACGGCTCTTAAGTTTTTGCCCGCGTAGCTACGCATGTTGATGAGTAAAGTCTCGGGGCCGAGGGCGACGACCTGGCATTCGTTGGTATGGTCGCCGACCACGCCGCCTCGAACCCAATTCTCGCCATGATCATCGCTGTAGATGACATGACTCCGACGCGTGTTCGATGGTAACACATTGTGGTCGCAGGGAATCACCATGCGGCCGCCCGCCATTTGAATCCCGTTCCCGGGCCCAGTGGCGTACCAGGTCCAATTCGGCGCTTTGGTGGAGGCGGTCACGTCTTTTCTCGGGGACCAGGTAACACCGTCATCGTCACTTTTGGAAACATAGACGCGCCGACTTAGCTTACTGGCGCCTTTGGAGATCGCCGCCTCATTTTCCTTGCCCAAGTTGCCGGTAAGCAGGAGCCAAACGACGCCCGTGTCTCGATCGATAACTGGACAGGGATTGCCGATCGTATTCTCTCCGTCGTCGTGGATCACCTTGAGCTCGCCCCAGGTTTTTCCTCCATCCGTGCTCCGGCGAAGGACCAGATCGATGTCGCCGGTATCGCTGGCGCTTTTGCGTCTCCCCTCGGCGAACGCCAAAAGGGTTCCAGACTTGGTCGCGATGATCGCGGGAATGCGAAAAGTATGAAAGCCTTCGGTGCCGGCGACGAAGACGTCCGCTTGAGTCGGCGCATCCACGCGGGCAACCTTTGCGTCAGCAGAATGCCAAGCAATTGTCAGTGTGAATAGAACGGACCAAGCCATGGCGGATTCCCCTACGTCTGCATGATGGATCAATGATCGAGCAGCTTTTGCATGACGGCCACCGAGAGTTGGCACGGCGGCTTGCGATCGACCGTTTCAAGCTCGCGTGGTGGCTTCACGGACGACAGCCACGTATTGCTCGGCAAGCGTGCGAATGCGGTTCATGTCCCCCGCGGCAACCGCCTTCTTGTCCACGAGAGCACTCCCCAAGCCGAGGCAGCAGGCTCCCGCCTGCAGAAAACTTGCTGCCGTCGTCAGGTCGACGCCTCCCGTGGGCATGATGCGGACTTGTGGCAAAGGCCCGGCGAGGGCCTTGAAATAGTTCGGCCCTCCCACGTCCGCGGGAAACACCTTCACGATATCCGCGCCGTTTTCCCAAGCGGTTACGATTTCGGTCGGGGTGAAAGCACCGGGAAGAATCGGCTTGTCATAGCGACGGCAGAGGCGGATAACCTCCAGATTCGTGATGGGGGAAACGATGAACTCCGCGCCGGCAAGTAACGCGGCACGGGCGGTTTCCGCATCCAAAACGGTTCCCGCCCCGAGCAAAACATTGTCCCCCAACGCGTTTCGAACCCGGCGAATAACCTCCAAGGCGTCCGGGACCGTGAGGGTGATTTCGAGTATGGGAATCCCACCCGCGAGGAGCGCCTTCGCGACTTCCACGAGTTTGTCGCCATCGGGGGAGCGAACGACCGCGATCAATTTGTGATCCAACATCATCTGCACTTGTTCGTGTCGATTCATTCCCGCCGTCCCCATCCTTTGAAGCTGCCGTCCTCAATCGTTTAAACCTCCCCCGACGAGGAGGTAAAGCCGCAAGTGTATCGGCGTGGAATTCGAATCTCCAGTTTCCAAGGAGGAGAATTCCCAGATTCGAAAACCCCACTGCCTGGGATATTGGGAAAACTAGGCAAGAAAACAAAACCCTGCAGACGCTAACTCGTCTACCGAAAATGCCGTTTCTCACGGTGGAATCAAGTTTTCCTGAAAGTCCGACTTTATGCGGGGAACTTCGCCAGCCGATAAAGAGGGAGAGACCGAGGTGTCTTTGAGGAGATTTGAAGCCATGGGATGGAAGAAATCATGTGTCGGCCTGGCCGTGGCGGGCGTCTTTGGCTCGACGATTCTCCATTCACAATTGTTGGCGGCGGGAAAACGGAAACACGCACCATCCCGAACGTGGTGGCGGCCCCCAAGTCACTGGCCAGGGGGACCAGGGGACAACGATCAGGACCAGACCATGCGTCGGATCCCAGTCTCGTCTCCGCGCTCGCTATGGCTATGGCCCGGCGGAAATTGAAGATGCCGCCAAGGAGCAGACGCAGAAATCTCCCGCGAATTATTCCGTGCGGCCGCAGCAACGAGCGGGATGCGGTCGTCCATCATACTCCCAAGCCCAGCAAGGGCTGTGCAGGTGTATCAGGAAAACAACGCCAAGCAGCCGCAAGTGCCGACCGCTCGATGACGGCTCAAAAAGCCGGCGGTGGCTCCGATCAAACCTCTTCCAACCATCTGCGTCAACCGCCAAAGACCGAAGTCGTCGTCCATGCCAAGGAACCAATCCCTGTCATGGCTCCTTCACGAATGCCCGAACCGCAAGCAGTGAGGGAGGGGGGGGGGGGGGAGAGCAAAAAAAAAAAAAAAAAAAAAAAAAAAAAAAAAAAAAAAAAAAAAAAAAATCACACGCGCGCGCGCGCGCGCATTTTAACCATGCCTACGCCGAAGCCGGCAGCGGCTCCCCAAGCAGTGGAAGTGGCGACGCAGCCTATACCCGTGATGACAACGCCCACAACCGGCGGCGGCCACCCATCCGCGTCCACGAAGCCGCCAGCACTGTCGGTCCGTCGCGCTTCATTGGAGAAGCCACACGGTAACGGCTGCCGCCAAAGGCAGATTCGAGAGCGGAATCAGATGGTGTTCGTCACGCATGAGCACGCGAGCAAGGGACCATCCAAGCCATTAAGGTTACGCGCACGCACTTTTTATCGCTTTTTGCTTGCTGTTGAAGTCGGCGACCTCCAGGGAATCGAAGAAGAGGGAGAAGGCCGCGGCTCGGCGACAAGCCCATCGTCGCGGCTGCGCACTCCACAGAGGGCAGGCCAATGGTGCCACCTAAACCCACGGTTCGAAGCGAAGAAGACGGCGCCAGAAGTGATTCGCCGGCACCGAAAGTGGCGCGAATATTGGAATCGGCATCCACGGTCGTGCCCGGGAACGAGGATTCAAGCCGTCGTCTGGCGCGCTGGAAGCCCAACTCGCGGCCAACCGCGCTCGTCGACACGGAGCCGATGCCCACCGTGGTCGGCTGCGCGAAGAAGTCCGCACTGCCCGCATGCTCCGTCACGCGTCCAAACGCCGAGGCCGAGGAACGTGCGGCGACCGCGGCAAGTCGGCGACCGACACCTACGCTTCGAGCGTGATCGGACATTCGCGCCCCGCGGGAGGTGCCGTGAAAGCCGAGCACGCGCTGGCGACAGAAACGCCCCCTGCCCGCGTCCCGCCGCGGCGGCATCGAACCCAAGCGAACTTCCTGCAAGCCCCGCGGGCTCAAGGCCAGTTCCACCAACTCGGCACCGACCGTCAGCAGTGCCGCCGCGTCGCGCTCGCGAAAAGCACATGGAGATGAATCAATCGTCGTCCTCCGGCAGGACGCTCAGTTTTGGATTTGAACGCGTCAAGCCCGAAGGCGTTCTGCTCGGCGAACGATCGGAATCGCCAACCGTCGTGTCGTCGAACTCGGCGACTCCACCTGCAACGCCCGCCCCCGTCGCGTCCACGGCACCGACGCCGGCCGCGGCGGCGCACCTGCCGTGACGACTCCGTCCGTGCCCGCGAACAAACGTGGTTACGCCGGTGCGCCGTCGCCAAGGCGGCCGTGGCGCTGGCGCGCTTCCGTTTCTTCCGGCACCCCTCTCCCCTTCCTTCGTGATCAAACGAGGATCGGCAGCGGAGACGACACCGGAAGTGGCGTATCTGCCGACAAGGATTCCGCCTGCTGCGGCAAACCGGAAGCCGAGAAAGTGCCGTCGGTCGCGTCAACCCAGCTTGTTCCCGGCGGGGCGTCAACGAGATGAACCCAAAACATCCTCGGCGAAGGATGTGGGTCCGCAACCTTCAATGCCCTCCTTGCCCGCCATGTCGGTCGCCAAGGAGTCAGCGGAATCAAGAACCGTCGCGGACGCAAAGAAACGATCACGACGACCAAGCCACTCACCTTGGGAACGACAAAGTCCCCAGCGGAGAAGAAGAATCAAGGCGAGCATGTTGCGAAAACGAATGTCCTGATGGAAAACTTCCCGTTTCTCCCTTCCTGAAACACGGGGCCGCGATGCCTCCTGCCTCCAAAACCAAACCGGCAGCAGTGGCCGAGGCTGTGAAGCCCTTGAAAGAGCAGGCTCCGGCGACCACCGCCGCCAATCATGAACATCGAGGGCCAATTGGCCGCCTCTTTGGCGGGAAGGAAAAGGAGCCGACCCACGTCGCCACGGCACCGGCGCCAAAACCGGCTTCCGTCGAGACAAAGACTCCCACCCGGATTCCCGTTGCCCCCATTCCTACAGGGGTCGCGGAACGGTCGACGAGCAGTGTAAATCCTCCATCGCTCGCGGCAGCGACGACGAGCATGCCAACGAGCCAAATGGTCCTTCCGAGCCTGCCGGAACAAGTGTCCTCGGAAACGAAAGACATTCCGAAACCGGACAACTTGCTGGCCAAGGCGAATGGACCGACGCAGGTAACCGTTCACAAGCCGTTAGAGAACGAGAGCTCGCCGAAGCTTCCGACCCCAACCAATGGTTACCAGGTGCTGGAAACGACGACAAAGACGTTCACCGGTGCGGCGGCAGCTCCGGTCACGACTCCGAACGAGAGTGGCCGCGGGCCGGCGTTGACCGCCACTCCAAACAAACCGGCAGGCGATCCAAGGTCGAAAAGTTCTCCTTCCGTTCCCTTACAGCCACTGGCCTCGGGATCGCAGTACCTCAAGCCGTTTGACCCCGTCCTGATGCAACACCATCTCGATACCTTGCGGCGTGGAGGTAGTGAAATCGAGCGTCAAAAGGCGTTGAAGGCGATCGCCCAGATGTCCGACTGGCAGGATGCCAATGGCGCGGGGGCCGTCTTGAGAAACATTGCCATGACCGACTACAACACGCACATGCGGCTATCCGCCGTGCAGATGCTCGGCTCGATGAAGAACGACCGCAGAATGGTCATGGAAGCCCTGCATATCTCCGCGGAGTATGACAGCGACCTGACCATTCGCCGAACCGCGACGCAACTGCTGGACCGCTTGGCATCGCTTCCGGCGAACGAGGGTGTCCGACGTTAAAATTGGTTCATTCGTGGCCGGCAGAGATTCTCCAGTCGAAAAACCTCGACCTTCATACCGGACCAATTTCCCCTAGGTCCGGTGATGAAATGTTCACGCAAATCTAACTGACCCAGTAGGTCCTTTCGGGGGCGCGACGCTCCGAAAGGACCTATAATTTTCTTGTTCGCCAACTTCGGAAGGTCAATTGCGAACACGTTCTTGACCGTTGCATGTGGAAACGGGGGGCCCCAGTCGGTTTCCTCCGTGACGCAGGCAGGAAGCTAAAGGTCGAAAAACGGGCAGAAGCACTAACGATCGTTCCCTTCCCAAGTGTCCATTGGGTAAGCGGCACGGAGTTTCGGCGCGCCATTCGCGGCGAGGATTCATGAAGTTGAGGATCGGACCGACACCCTCTGGAGAAAATTTCGCCCCGTTTGGAATGTCGTTACCGTAATTTCAACGCTGGTTTACGTATTACAGGTCGCGGCCCGACGCAGGTCCCTCCTCCGGGTCGCTCCATGTTGCTGTTGGCGAAGAAACATGTCCGTCTCGCCGGTGTTGCATGGAAGAGGGGCAATGGCCGAGGAGGGTAGCGGCAAAGAAAGGCAGGAAAGAGGGGAAAGCGTCTCTTCCCTCAACTTCCAGATCTGTTTACGATAGGCCGCGGCGGTGACCGAGTGCGTTCTCCAACGCCGCGGGATGAACGGTTTGCACAGGAAAAAACCATGAGCATGAATCGCTGGTTCTCGACACGTGCGGTTTTGATGGCAATCTTGTTGGGCCTCGTGGGCCAACAGACTCGGGTGCTTGGCGATGTCACGGCTCCCACCGACTCGGATAAGAAGATTGCACTCATGGTGTCGGGCATCATGGAACAGGCCCACCTGAACCGTCGGCCGATCGACGACACCATTTCCGAGCGACTGCACGAACAGTACATGAAGGCATTCGATCCGATGAAGCTCTACTTCCTCGAATCGGACGCGGAAGAATTCGCGGCACGAAAAACCAAGCATGACGACAAACGAACCGCCTATGACCTGGATTTCGCATTCCAGGTGTACAACCGGTTCCTGAAGCGGGTCGACGAGCGTTCGGAATGGGTTGCCAAGGAATTCGCCGACAAGGCCTATGACTTCAATCAAGAATCGGAGATCACCGTCGATCCCAAGCGTTCCACCTACGCCAAGGATGACGCCGAGGCCAAAAAGCGTTGGGACGATCGCATCAAGTACGAACTGCTCTCGCTGATTGTCAACGGCGAAAAGGAGCCCGAGGCGCGGGAGAGAATCAAGCGGCGTTACCGCAACCTTTCGCGGCGCTGGCATGAAGTCGACGCGGATGAATTGGTCGAATTGTACATGACGTCGCTGACCAACAGTTTCGATCCTCACTCCAGCTACATGTCTCCGCGGACGCTCGAGGATTTCAATATCGCGATCCAGCTTTCGCTTCAGGGGATTGGCGCCCTGCTCAGTTCGGAAGACGGCTTGACCATCGTCAAGGAAATCGTGCCCGGCGGCGCGGCAGATAAAGATGGTCGTCTCAAGCCCGGTGACAAGATTGCCGGCGTCGGCGAAGGGGATAATGGCGAAATCCAAGACCTCATGGACATGAAGCTCGGGAACGTCGTGAAGTTGATTCGCGGCGAGGCGAGACCAAGGTCCGCCTGGAAGTCATCCCGCCAACTCCGAGAAAAAAGGAGTACTACACCCTCACTCGACAGGTGATCGGCTTCAAGATGATGGCGACGGCAGAAGGGGACGTCATTGAAGTCCCTGGTAAAGATGGTCAACCTCCGTACAAGGTGGGCGTTATCAAGCTTCCCTCCTTCTATGCCGACAACCAGGCGTTGCAGGCCGGGGACGAAAACGCGAAATCCGCCAGCCACGACGTCCGCAAGATTCTCGAGGATTTCAAAGCCAAAGGGGTGCAAGGGGTCGTCATGGACCTCCGCAACAACGGCGGCGGACTCCTGAACGAAGCGATCGAACTGACGGGGCTCTTCATTGACGAGGGGCCCGTGGTTCAGGTCCGCGACTTTAGCGGCCGGGTCTTCCCCTACAAGGACGACTTCCCCGGCGTTGCCTACGACGGTCCTTTGGTCGTCTTGATCAGCAAATTCAGTGCGAGTGCCTCCGAGATTTTCGCCGGAGCCATCAAGGACTACGGACGTGGCCTGGTGGTGGGAGACTCCAGCACGCACGGCAAGGGAACGGTTCAGAAGGTTCTCGATCTCGATCGTGACATTCGGGGTGGGTTCGGCGGTGGCGGTGGCAAAGGCCTTGGCGCGGTCAAGTTAACCATGCAGCAGTTCTACCGCGTCAACGGCCAGAGCACGCAGAACATGGGCGTCCCCTCGGATATCGTTCTTCCTTCGCCGAGCGATCACGAAGATTTCGGCGAGGCCAAATTGGATTATGCCTTGGATTCGGACCAGATTCCCAATGCGATGTATTTGCCCATGGGGAATGTCAATAAATCGTTGATAGCAGAACTGCAAAAACTGTCCTCCGATCGCTTTGCCAGCGATCCCGAGCTTCAGAAGCTCAAGACAAAGAAAGACAAGATTCACGAACGCCGAAACCGCGGTACCCTTGTCTTCAACGAGACTTCGATGAAGAAGGATCGCGAGGAGTTCAAAGACGAGAATGAGGACGCCGACGAACTGCACGAAGATGGCGCGACCAGCAAGGACGGCAAAAAGAAAGAGGAGAAGAAGTTCGGCACGGACCCGTACACGAACGAAGTCCTGCGGATCACTTCGGACTACATTCGTCTCGGCGACGAGCATGGATTGACGGCGAACAAATAGCCGGCCATTTCAACAACTCGACGAGAACACCGAAGCCTGCTCCAGAGCCACCTTCTGGAGCAGGCTTTTTCGCGCGCTGCTAGGAAGGTGAGGAGAACAAACCACCATGCCGCCGTCCGGCAGCCTTGCCAAGGAAAGAAGTTTCTACATTGCGGATTGTAAGACTTGGAACGAAAATCCTTTTACCGCACCCCTGAATCCGAATCACCAACAAATCGCATGCCATTACCACAAAATCACTTACGGGATTCACCCGCAGTCGCGTCACACTTTGGCACGGATCCTGCAATAGCTTACCACGGCTAAGCGGGACGACACCCCCCAGACCGCCGACAGGATCCCCCCGACCCTCTCGGCAACGTCTGACCCAGTTCCCGATCCGCCAAACGTGCACCCCCACGTACCCTGTCTCTTTCCTGTCCCCCCGACAGGCCGTGTTCCCAAGTGCGTTCCCCCCAACGACTCGGGAACACGGCCGGTCACCCCTCTTTCGAACCCTTGCAATTTCAACAAGCGGAAACGCGGTGAGCAGTCACGCCAGCCATGAACGATCCTTTGCATGGAACGTTCTTTCTCGAACATGGGCTCGAGTTCAAGTATTCGATCGGAGGGGACGTCGTCCCCCATCAACGAGGACGGACCTTCAGGGAATAACGGCAGGACGGTGCGAACCATGCAAACATGGTTTGTCCTTACCGCAACTGGGCGTCGTCGATGGCGACGCGTCGGCAGATTGGAAGTTCGGCGTAACAGGGTCCGCTAACGAAACAAAACGTTGGATTCGCCTGGCACAGGCCGCGGAGGAGGCGGTTGGGGCGGTTGCCAGCCCTGGACGCCAATCTTCGCCATGATGTGTTCCTGAACACGCGGCACGCCCAGTTCCGCGGACTTGGTCAAATCTTCCTTGCTCTTCGCCATGTCGCCGCGGAGGCGCTCGTATTGCGCCAGGAAAAAATAGGCCTCGGCGAGGCGCTCCTTCTTCCTCTCTTCTCCCTCGGTTGCTTGCGCCGCCTTGATGACTTCTTCCGGGGTCGCCGAACCCGCGAACAGTTGGACGACCGGCATCGGCCAGAAATCGGTGTTCGTGCGCGCCTTTAGATACGCTTCGAGTTGCACCCGAGCGTCCTGTTTCAGATCCAGCCCCGCATGGGCGATGTAGCGGTAGATTGCCGCGTATGGATTGTCGGGCTGCAGGCGAACGGCGGCGGCAAAATCCGACCGCGCTTGCTCCATGTCGTCGTTCAGCAGGTGGAACATTCCCCTTTGGATCAACGCCGACGCGTCTTGAGGATCCAGTGACACCGCGTGAGAAAATCCTCGGCGGCCATCAGCTTGTCATTTTGCGCACGTAGATTCTGCGGCTCGATTCGACAGCGCACGCGCGGATCGTTGATCCAGCCGGTACGCCCGGTCGAGGTTCTGAAACGCCGCGGGGAAATCTCCCGTCGCGCGGTAGGCGATTCCAAGTTGTGCCAGCCTTTCGCGAACTGGGGATCAATTTTAACCGCCTGCTGGTAATCGCGGATGGCTTGCGGATAGTCGCGCGGAGAAATAGGCGTTACCACGCTCGTTATAGAGGTTTCGGGTTTCTTCTTCCGTCTGGGCCAATTCGAGCGCGCGACCGAGGTCGACGAACGCCTTCTCGAATTCCCGTTTTCCCGCGTATGCTCGTCCTCGAGCACTCCAGGGATGAGGGTTCTCGGGGGCCAACGCGATCGCGGCACTCGCGTCTTCGATCGCTTTGTCCCAAAGACCATAGTTGATGTAGCAAACCGATCGGTTGGTCCAGGGAAGATAGAACTTGGAATCCTCTTCGATCGCCTGGGTATAGAGATCGATTTTCTTTTGGGTTTCATTGCTCGGAAGGTCGATCGCTTCCTGCGTCAACGCGAGCATTTGTTTTCTGCCGGCCTCGGCGATTGTCGCCGGAGTCACCACCAGTAGCACGAACCCAATGCGCAGCGTCACCTTCACGGGGATGGTCCCAAATAAAACGTCATCCGATGACGGAACTCCAATGTACGCTTCGGCCCGTTCGCACGGCGCGGACGGACCCCTATCGGTAATATGGGTCACTTTTTGGGTTCAAGTGGCGGGGAGCTGGAAATTTGATCGACTTCGAAGTCAGCTTCCTTTGTCCCATCGTTCGGCGGACCCTTCGGATCCAGAACGATCGCGGATCCGATAACTCCCGTGATGGAACGAGGAAGTCTAAGTGTTTTCTCGTTGCTGCATGATCCATTCGAGAAAGAATTGTTCCGTTTCCACGGAGGAGAGAGGATCGTCGAACAAAACGTCGCTCCCCTTCGATATCCGAGCCGAGACATCTCTGCGAAATTCGTCGTCCGTCGCCAAATGGACGGCAAGCGAGGCATATGCGTCGCGTGAGTTCGCCACGGTGTCGAGCACGTCCATCTTTTGAAAACAACCAAAGGTAAATCGACCTCGATGGAAAGCCGAGGGACAAGTCACGATGGGCTTGCCCAACGCGAGCCCGTCATAGGTGGTATTGACCCCACCAAACGGCATCGGATCGAGCAACACGTCGCCGGCGGCGAGCATCCCGTAGTAATCCATTCCGGATTGGCGTGGCAGCAAGTGGATCCGCGAAAAACTCTCCGCCATGCGGCGTTTCAACCTTTTCGCGAGATGCTCCGTTTTTATTTCGCTCTTGTCCGCCGTGATAAGCACGCGTCCGGCAGGATCCCGGGCGAGGATCTCCTCGAGAACGACATCGAACTCCGGATGGAACTTGCCCAATTGATGAGGGCAAAGGTAGAGGTGATCCTGCTCCGAAAACCCTCGTTCTCCTCGCCAACGGATTCGTTGTTCCGCCAAGCGAGTGGACACTGGCCGCGCCTGGCGCGACAGCATGGAATCCCCTAGTACGAGCCGTTCCGAATAATGGCTGGGGGCATTGTCGGATTCGACCCAACCATGCGACAAATAGATGTCCATGGCGGGAATTCCGCTCGTCAGCTGAATCCCCCATGAAGTGCACTGTACCGGCGCCAGGCGAAGAAATGGAAGGAAGTAATTCTGTGAATCGGTCCCCACCTCCCAATAGTAGAGCAAGTCGTAGTCGCCATCGGCAATTTGCCTCGGCCGCTCGCGCACTCGGCTGGAAAGTGGGCGAATTCGCAGGTCGGGATGCCGCGCGCCGGGCTGCAATATTCTTAAGCCGGCGGCCGCGCAGAGGATATCCATCTTCATGGAGCCGGTCGAGAATTCATTGAGCAAGGGAATCAACGATCGTGCGAACGCCGCTTCATGCGATTCCGTGACGACGATCCCCACTTTGGGCATTCCAACCCGGGGGGCGACTTCCATCTCCGGGATACAATGCTTGAACACGGCGGCGAATTTCCGTCGCGTCGCCAACTCGTCTCGGCCATGAAATTGAAGCTCGAACGGGGGTTCACAACCGGAGAGCAGCAGTTCCTCAAAAGGGACTTGAAGCGGGTTTGCCATGAACTCGTCCAACGTCCGATCCAATTGAGCCCGATACTCGTCGATCGCCGCGGCGTCGGGAAAGACCGTCGGGCACAGGATTCTCGACTTGAATTTGATCCATCGGCTCGGCCGTAATTCTCCAAGTCGTTCAATACATCGCCTTGCGAGATGGTGCTCGCCCAACTCATGCATTACGTCGGCGAGACGTTCGATCGCGTGATCGAAGTCCGGCTTTTTTTCGATCGCGGCTTGGAGTGCCTTGGCCGACTCGATGAGCTTACCACGATGCTTGAGAACCACGCCGAGGTTGTAGCTCGCGTCCACGTAGCCCGGCTCAAGGGACAACGCGGTCCGATAATGACGCTCCGCGTCTTCGAGGCGGCCCTCTTCTTTCGCAATCGTGCCGAGATTGTTGTACGCCTCGTGTAATCGGCCATCCACCCGGAGGGCGTTTTGATACGCTTGGTCCGCAGGTCGAAATTGGCCGAGTGCTTGGAGCAAGGTTCCCAGATTCAGCCAAGCGAGCGGATGCGAAGGCGCAAGTTTCAGTGCTTGCCGATAACTCTTGTCCGCTTCCTCGAAGGCCCCTTCCCGTTGCCGAATGATGCCCAGATTGATCCATGGGTCCGGGTAATTGGCATCCAAGGAAATGGCGGACTGATAACAACTAGCGGCGTCGATGAATTGATCGATCGCGCGGTACGCCTCGCCGAGATTATTGTGGTAGGCGGCACATCGAGGGTGGAGTTGGATCGCGCGACGGATCGGTTCTATTGCCGCCCTCGCGTCGCTTCGCTGGAGAAAAGTCAGCCCCAGAAGGTGCAAGGCGTCGGGGTGATCGGGACGCTCAAGGAGAACCTCGCGATAACAATGTTCCGCTTGGGACAGCCGTCCGGCTCGATGGTGGTCCAGTCCCGCGTGCAGCGTTTCTTCCAGCGACGGCATGGCAAGGACCCCGTTCGGCGTTTTCTGGTTCGAGGGACTAGAGCATCATGAGGAATTGTTCCATCTCGCCAGCCGCATGGTGATCGCCGATCTTTTGAGCGACCGTGACGCCGCGGGTAAGCCAATCGCGCGCCTCGTCCGTCTCTCCTTGTTGCGACAAGATCTGTCCCAACTGAAAATAGGCGGCGGGATAGTTCGGGTTCACGTCCGCGACATGTTTCAATCGAGCGATTCCTTCCGCGGCGTTTCCCTCTTTCAAGTATTCCATCGCCAGGCCGTAGAGAAGGAACGTGTCATTCGGGCTCTGCGCCAACAAGCTTTCGATCTGTGCCTTGCGGTCCGGTTTCGTCACGGGATTCGGCTCCTCGCCAAGAAAAAGGAATCGGTTGGGACGGTTACAAACTCGAAGCCCCCACGGGCTGGACGAATTGACCAGCCGCAATCTGGGCGAGGTCGTCCATCCAGCAGTCGATGGCCAACGTTTGATTCAGGAATCGGCCGATGTGGTAATCGGCTTGTAAGCAGCGGTCAATCAAATCGATCAGGGTGTCCTCGCCCAGACGCTGAGCAAGCGCATTGGCCTTGGCGACATCGATTGAAAAATGCACTTCGGGTCCCGACGCCGCCGCGAGCCCGTCGCGGAAGAGATCGGCGGCCAGGCGGATCACTTGCTTGGCCCGGGCGCGGCGTGGAGCCGCCTCTTTGCTCGCCGCGTCGATGAACTCCTGCATCTTGCTTGCAAGCTCGGTCGAGCGAATGGGAGAAACGCTCAGCCCGTCCAACAAAACCTGCCGGGCTTCCTTCCAATCTTCCTGCGCCATTTCCATCGCTCGACCGACGCTACCGGTTCCCCAGGCCGCGAGCCGCTTGGCTTCGCTTCGATCCTCGGTCACGCCAAGCCGCGTCAGCAAATCGGCGATCACATCCGGCTTGAGTTCCTGAAACCTCAGAATCTGGCAACGGCTGACGATCGTTGCCAGTTGAGTCTCGGCACTACTGGCAAGCAGTATGAGAAGCGACGCGGGCGGGGGCTCTTCCAGCGTTTTGAGGAAGCAGTTGGCGGCCTCTTCGTTGAGCAAGTCCGCGTCGTCGACGATCGCGATCTTGTAGCGTCCCCGAGCCGGCTTAAGAGAAAGCCTTTCGCAAAGATCCTGGATCACTTGGATCGGCATTTCATGTTTATCGCTTGGCTTGGCGACCGAAAAGAAGTCGGGATGAGCGTCCTCTTCGACTTGTTTACAGCCGGAACATTGGCCGCAGGGTTCGAGCGCGGCGGGGGAGTGTTTTTCGCAGAGCAGGCCCTGCGCGACGTGCGATGCGGCGCGGCGTTTCCCGATGCCCGACGGCCCGACGAACAAGAACGCATGACCGAGCCGACCGCGCGCGAGCGCGCGGCGAAGCTGCATCAGGACGGCGTCATGACCGACGAGCGGTGCCCAGGACACGTTCAACCTCTTGACTATGCTCTGATGCACGGAAACGGCATCTCGACTTGCTTCAATAATACGGATTCGATCCGGGTCCCGCCTCGCTTCCAGAAGAAATCCCGCGCGCACTTTACCATGAAATTCATCGGAACGAGCTTCGATCCGGTCCGGAGGGGATTGCCGTCGCGCAGCGGCGGCGGCAGGGTCCAAGTCTAATACACCCGTCCAGTCCGGCAGCACCCCCCGCGTCGCGATTTTACCAACCTCGCGAATCATCTCGGGATCCAGTCCGGCGGCGTGACCCTGATAGACCACCGTCGAGAGCAGGAACCGATCGCAGAGCACGACGTTCCCACGATCGAGCGCGGGCGCGATCACTTCGTCGACCAGTTGTGCGCGGCTCGACATGTAAAGGAACATCTCGCAGACCGAGCCGATGTTCGAGTGCGGATCAAGGAGAAGACGACGTATCTCGTCCCCCGCGGAGGTACCCCCGGGATCGCGGCAGGACGTCACCTCGTGCCCTTGTCCCTTGAGCCATTCGGTGAGCAGGCGGAGCTGGGTCGATTTCCCCGTCCCATCCAGACCATCCAAAGAGAGAAAGGTGCCCGTCATCGATCTATCCCAGAGTTCGCGTGTCGGGGTTAATTGGACGAGGGACCGTCGGGAACAATGGTACCGAGAATAGAGCCCACGACAACCGTTTCGTCGACCTCGGCCACGATGGACTGAAGTTTTCCACTCGTCGGACTGGCGACGTCGAAGGTGATTTCACCGATCAACAGTTCGACCAATCGATCCCCTTCAACCACCTCGTCGCCGGGTTCGACCAGCCAACAACTGACGGTGATCAACTCGTCCGGCCCAGTCCCAAGATCAGGCACCAGGACGTCGATCATGGCTTCGTTCGCAGCGGTTCGGAGGACTCAAGTATCGAGGATTGGGGAGAATTGGTTTCTCCGCGGGCGAGCAGCCAGGCTTCGTCCGCGTGATAACTGGAGCGCACGAACGGAGCGCTCGCCACGTGCGCGAATCCCATCGTCTCCGCCAATCGTCCGAGAGAAGCGAACTCTTCGGGGGGCACGAATCGCTCGACGGGCAAATGTTTCGGTGACGGCTGCAGGTATTGCCCGACGGTCAGGAGATCGACGCCCGCGTTCCGAAGATCCGCGAAGGCTTCCAGAATCTCGTCCGTCGTTTCGCCCAAGCCGAGCATGATGCCGCTTTTGGTGACGGCGTCCGGTCGGCGACGCTTGACGTAGGCGAGCAGGGAAAGACTTGTTTCATAGGCCGCCTTGCGGCGAACCCGCTGCTGCAAGCGAGCCACGGTTTCGATATTGTGGTTGAAGACGTCCGGGGCGCCAGCGAGGACAATGTCGATGGCGGCGGTATCGCCATTGAAATCGGGCGTGAGAACTTCGATGGAGGCGTTCATGCGTCGGCGAACCGCCAGGATGCACCGCCGAAAGTGATCCGCGCCCCCCTCCGGCAGGTCGTCGCGAGTGACCGACGTAATCACGACATGTCGCAGACCAAGCCGCTCGGCCGCCTCCGCGAGCCGTTCCGGCTCGTCCTCCGCCAACGGCTCGGGATGTCCACGTTCCACCGCGCAAAACCCGCAAGGACGGGTGCAGACCCGACCGAGGATCATGAAGGTCGCCGTCTTTCGGGACCAGCATTCCGTCCGGTTGGGGCAATGGGCCTCCTTGCAGACCGTCTCGAGGCCGAGATCGTTGATCAAGCGGTCGGTGAAAGTGAACTCTCCCCCCGAGGGCAACGGCCGTTTCAGCCAGCGCGGCAAACGATGGGGAGTCGGCGTCGCGGGAAGGGAGATGACCGGCAGTTCAACGTTTTCCAAATGCGACATCGGCTTTTCTTTTCGAACTGCGAGGAAACGGTGGCGCGTTCAGGAGGTAGCAGTCCTTGAACCCGAACACCGATGTAAAGTGCCGAACGAAACTTTCCCGCGCCGCGTCCAGCCGAACCGGCGCGCGTAGTTCGCGAAACATGCAGGTCATCGCTCGGTTCGCATCCGGACTCGACGCCGGGTTCGATTGCACCTTTTCAAACGGGTCCAGGGGGACGCATACATTAAGCCGGCAGCCGTGGTAGGCGATCCAGTTCTTCACCGCCACCCCGACCGAGCCGATTTCCCGACCGCCGACCCACACCCCCGAAAGTCGGGGATGCCGCTCGGCATGAATCTTGAACTCGTCCAGAACATTCAACATCGTTTGATACAAACCGTCACGATAGGAGGCCAATCCGAGCCCGGATGGATCTAGCGGCATGATGCAATAGGCCGCCAGTTGACCGGGAATCTGTAGCCAGCATCCCCCCCCGCGGTTGGTCCAACGGACCGACCAGCGTCGCGACTTCAATTCGTCGTCATCCAAGCGGATGTGCTGGCGACTTCCTTGCCGGCCGACCGTGATCACCGGAGGATGCTCGCAAAGCACCAAGGCGGCCCTACGGCGGGGAGCCTCGCTCAACTCGTACACCAGCCGCTGCTGCAACAGCACCGTCTCTTCCCAGGGAGTCTCCGGCAACAGGTACACATTCAGTACGCTGTTTTGCAAAGACTCGAATTGTGGACTCTTTGTCCGCAACATGGTTCAACGGGTCTCTGTCCATGGGCAACGTTCCAGGTAACGGCCGCGAGCGGCGGACCTGCGATAACTCTGCTGTATTCTAGCAGCTGATTTTACTCCAGCCCAATAGAAAGCAATTTGCTGGTTTGGACGCCCATATCTGCGATAATGAACGGATGTCATGCGGGTGGCTCTCGAAGCCTTTTCCCACGATGGGAAATACGACCTTTTTCGGACGCGCATCGACGGGAAGAAGCATGGAGGAGGTCGGCAGCTAACTGGTCGTCGGAAAAAATGTCGCGCGGCTCGGACCCGTTGCTCGGATGGCGTTGGCGCCAACCCGCTTGCGTCGGCGTTGCCGGCCAATCCGCTTCCGTCGGCGTTGCCGACATGCCAACGCGCGTTTTCTCCTCGAAGCCTTTAGGCGAGCCACTCCGAGGGAACACGGAACTGGAGAGAAGATCCTTGGCGCGACAATTGCACTTTGATTGTTTTAGCGGCATCAGCGGAGACATGGCCCTGGGGGCCCTTTTGGATCTCGGCGTTCCCGAAGAGGTCATTCAAGAGACACTCGGCTCACTGGGATTGGAAGGCAAACTCGTCGTCGAGAAAACGCGGAAAGCGGGATTCGCCGTGACGCGAATCACCGTCGACACGCCCCATCAACATGCCCATCGCCATTTGTCCCACATCTTGAAGATCTTGGATCAAGGGAAGATGACCGACGGCGCTCGCACGCTCGCCAAGCGGATGTTCGAGAAACTCGGCGAAGCGGAGGCGGCCTCCCACGGAATACCGGTACAAAAAGTCCACTTTCACGAAGTCGGAGCCGTCGACAGCATCTTCGATTTCGTGGGCGTCGCGGTCGCGATTGACTGGCTCAAGCCGGAGAAGGTAACCAGCCGCCCGGTTCCGACGGGAAGTGGCTGGGTGAAATGTGATCATGGGAACTTGCCGGTCCCCGCGCCGGCCGTCGCTCGCTTGCTTTCGGGCATTCCCCTGGCCTCGAGTCCCATTCAATCCGAATTGACGACTCCCACGGGAGCCGCGATTATCGCCACCTTGGTCCAGGAATTCGTCGAGTTTCCCGCGTGCACGATCGAGAAGGTAGGGGTCGGTGCCGGTACCAAGGATTTCGAGGAACAGCCCAATATCTTGCGGATTGTTCTTGGCGAGACCCAGGCGTCCGCGAACACTGACCGGGTCTGGCAGTTGGAAACCAACCTCGACGACACCACTCCGGAAACGATCGGTTACTGTTTCGATCGCCTTTTCGAAGAAGGCGCTCTTGACGTCTTTTCGTCCGCCATACAGATGAAAAAGAACCGGCCGGGCACGTTGCTTACGGTACTTTGCCGAGACGCGGACGTATCGGCGATGGAACGCATCCTGTTCCAGGAAACGGGTACCTTCGGGATTCGCAAGTTCGCCGTTGAGCGCGCGAAACTGGAGCGCGAAGCACGTTCGGCGTCGTCGCCGTGGGGACCCATCCGCGGGAAATTGGGGTGGAATAACGAAGTGCGCGTCTTCACTCCCGAGTATGAAGATTGTGCGCGGGTGGCGCGCGAGCATGGCGTTCCGCTACAGAAAGTCTATCGCGAAGTCATTCGCGGCTTCGCCGACGATGGAGCGTGAGGTAGTCTCTCCATGCAGGATTTTTTCGGTCAATGGACGAACCCTCAGACGTTGTTTGCCGCGGCGATCGTCCTTTTCACCTTCACGCTGCTCCGGCGAATGCGCCTTCGACGGGCGCAGGCTGCGCGGTCCGACAAGGATCCGCGACAACTGGCCGGCACCCTCGCTCACGATCTGAGTGAGCTACAAAAAAAGCAGGAAGAATTGACGGTCCGGTTACACGAAGCATTTCGCGAAATGAACGCGCGGCTGGACACGAAGCTTTTCGTGCTCGACGAATTGCTCAACCGTGCGGAAGACCGAATCGGCGAATGGAAAAGACTGGCGGCGGAGGGAACCACGAACCAAAGGGGGCAGTTACCCCCCGTGACCGCAAAGCCAACCGATGCGCCATCGGGCGAACATTCCACTCGCGACGCGACGGCAGCAACGGATCCGTTGATCATCGAGCCCGAACGCCCGGCCGCGACGACGAGGATTCCCCTGGAGCCCGAGTCGATCTCCGAGAGGGATCACTCCAACAAGCGGTTTGCCACCATCTACCATCTCGCCGATCAAGGATTGTCCCCCGCGGAAATCGGCGAACGAACGAAGCATCCGGTGGGAGAAATCGAACTCATTCTCAAGCTACGCCGTCGGCGGGAGCAGGAGACAAACGTGATTCAACGCGACTCAAACGAGCCGTGAGTTTCCATCGCGGCAGGCCTAAGGAATTGGCATCGCCTTGAACATGCCTTTCCCGAAGCGTCGACCGCTACGCGCCGGGCACTCGATGGATCGACTGTGATTAGGGACGTGGGAAAGTACTGGTAAGGAAGCGTGCATGACCGATTGGCAACGGATACTTCTCATCGCCTATGGCGTCATCGTGTTGATTGCCTTCATTCGCCATTTCATTCTGTCGCACGCAATACGCCACATGACTTTCCTCTCCCCCGGGAGCCCTCGGATGGCGGGATCGAACGCGCCCCTCGTCTCCATTCTGGTCCCCGCGAAAGACGAGGCGCACGGCATTGAACGATGCCTCAGGTCGCTGCTGCAGCAAGACTATCCGAATTTCGAAATACTCGTCGTCGATGACCGTAGCGAAGATGGTACCCCGGAAGTCGTGGCAAGGATGGCGGCAGAAGATTCACGCCTTCGACTCCATCAAGTCCGCGAGCTTCCTCCCGGCTGGACCGGAAAGACCCACGCGCTGCACTTTTGCCAGCGGCATGCGCGCGGGGAATGGTTGCTCTTTGTCGACGCCGACACCCGTCTTGACCCCGCATGCGTCTCCGTCGTGCTCAAAGACGCCATGGACCACGGGGCGGCCCTCGAGTCCCTCCTTCCCTCCCTACATGCGCAGTCTTTCTGGGAGAAGACGATTCAGCCGTTTGCCGGCGTTTGTTTGATGGTGCTCTTTCCGCTGTCGAAAGTGAACCAGTCGACGAATGTCGACATGGGGTTCGCCAACGGCCAGTTCATTCTTCTTCGCAGGGATGCCTACGACGCCATCGGCGGTCACGAAGGAGTTCGCGACAAGTTCGTCGAAGACATCCACCTGGGCAGGAACGCGCGCAAGGCGGGTTATGGCCTCCGCGTCGTCATGGGCCGGGATATCGCGTCGGTGCGAATGTACTCCTCGCTCAAGGAAATTCTCAGGGGTTGGAGCAGAATTCTGTATTCCGCCGTCGACTTCCGGCCGGCAAAGCTTTACGCGCTTCTTGCAGCCGTCCTTGTCTTTAGCGTCCTGAGCTATGCTGTCTTACTGGGCTTTGGCGGCATGCTACTCGCAGGGAACAGGACCCCGTTCGTTTCTTCCATGTTTCTTTTGGGAATCGCGCACGAAATCCTGCAAACCACCATCATGGCGCGAATCTATGCACTCTCGGGCAGCGAGCAAAAGTATCTCGCCTTCCGGTTTCTGGCCGTGCTCGTCATGATCGTGATCTTGTTGAAGACGATTCGCATGTGCCGCACGCACGACGTGATTTGGCGTGGCACCTCCTACGACAAAACGTTGCTTACCGCCAATGTTTCAGCTTCCGCCCATACGATGGAACCGGACAAAGTCGACGCTACGGGGCAAGCGCCCGCGGCGAAATAACTCCATCAGACACGAACACCGGCCCTTCGCGCTAGATGGCGGCGACGATTCTTCCCACGGGCTCGTCCAGCGTATTGACGATCGGCCGATCGACCTTCGGAAGAAAGTCAGACCAGGGGTACTCGGGAAGAAACTCTTCAAGCAGTCGACATACGATCGTGGGGTGGACGCGGGAGTTGCCGTCACTGATCTTGATGGCGATGCCCAACGCCGGCTGCCGAAGCCCCAGACAGAAGACGCCCTCGGCACCCGATTTCGCCACCGCTCGATCGCCGAGAAACGCCGCGAGTTGCGTGTTGAATTTGCCACGTCCCGCAATCGTTCGCGGCTGAGACGTCATCGCGCGGTACACGCGACCTGCCGCTCCCGCTTCCGGTTCGTCGAGCAGCGAGGGGTTGGCCAATCGCGCAAAGGCGGTTGCCATCGCCTGAACCGAAAGGAAAAAACTAGGAACGCCACAGCCATCCGTTCCCGTGAGAATCGACGAGGCTTCGATGCCGCTGAACCTGGCGATCGACCGAAGATTCTCTTTTTGCCAAGGATGCTCCTTGGCGAGATAGCTTTCCTTCGGCCAACCCATGGCCATGCAACCGGCGAGCATTCCCGCGTGCTTGCCCGAGCAATTGTTGTGGATCTTTTGAGGGAATCCGCCCGAGCGATCAAGCCATTCCTTTTCCTCGGAGTTCATCGGCGGATGAGGTCCGCATCGCAAATCCGAGGGTGAAAGGCCAGCTTTCGCCAAAATTGAACGAACCAGGACCAGATGGCCTGCCTCCGCAGCGTGTGACGCGCACACGATGGCGAGTTCCTCGTCCGTCCAATGGTATTGATCCGCCACGCCTAGACGAACCGCCGTCACTGCCTGGAACGGTTTGGCGCTCGAACGCATGTACGTCGGAATGCTGGGATCGCCAAAGGAAACAAGCAATTGGCCCTTGGCGTCCGAAACGGCAATCTGACCATAATGTTCGGATTCCACGCGGTCCGAACGGGTGGTCACGGCGAGAAGGGTTGAAGGAACGGCCATGTTTCCATTCTATGGACCACGCCAGGAAACGCGACCCTACTGCCCCAACAAGCACGCGATGAAGTCGATCGAACGGCGAGCGTGGACGAAGTCATGGTCCCTCGCTTTCGAAGATTCCGTAAAATCAACGCGTCTTCAAAATCGGCTGCGGGAAATCATCGGACACGCTTTCGGGAGGTCACATGGCCAGGCGTCGGTTGGAACTTCGAAACATGGAAGCGATCGTGAAAGACGCTGAGAATCTCGAAGCGGGCGGATATCAGCCCGTGGGCAACTGGGATCTAGGCCAAATCTGCGACCACCTGGCCACGAGCGTTCACGGCTCGACGCGAGGATTTCCATTGAAGGCGCCATGGATCGTTCGACGGTTTCTCGGCCCGTACTTTTTTCGCAAGATGCGCCGATTGCGTCGCATGAAGGCCAATGTTCCGCTTCCCGAAAAGTTCAAGCCCAAGCCGGGGACGGACGCGACGAAATCAATCGCTCGGCTACGGGATGCGATCGATGAATTTGGCAAGCACGCTGGTCCTTGGCCCGACCACCCCATTCTAGGCCGAATGGGACGTGACGAATGGCTCGACTTTCACTTGATCCACGCATCGCATCATTTGAGCTTCTTGATCCCAACGGACAAGACCTAAGAACACCATGCAATGGCAAATCTCGCACCGTCGCTTTCTCCCGACCGCGGGAGTGGTAATTATCCCACTCTTGGCGGTCCGTTGAGAAATCGCGATGGTGCCGATCGGTGCATAATCCTTTTCGATTCAAGCAGTATTCGGCCGCTACAAAAGGTAGGTCGATCGGTTGCGAAGGATTTTTTCCACGTACCACTGGGGATGGGAATCGACCGGCACTAGCGGGCTCGCCAACGCGAACGCCAAAAAACCAGAAACGACTGGCCAAGCCTCTGTTTATGGCTATATTGAGAAGTTCCCTGGAACAGGATTGAGAACTTTCGAGAGTTAATATGCCTCATACTAAGTCCGCAAAGAAGCGTCTGAAGCAGAGCCGAATCCGCCGTGCCTCTAACCGCATGGTGCTAAACGATTTGCGCACGCAAATCAAGAAGCTTCTCAAGGCCATCAAAGACAACAACGTGGCGGAAGCGACCGACGCGTTGACGACGGTGTACAAGGAACTGGACAAGGCAGCCGCCCGACGTTACTTGCACCCAAATACGGCTCACCGCTACAAGTCCCGTTTGACGACCCGTTTCAACGCGCTCAAACAGGCGAAAGCTGGGTAAACTTTCCGGCTCGAATGAAAATACTCCAAAGCCGCCGACTCCTCGCTCGAGGAAGTCGGCGGCTTTGTTTCTTGCGCATGGCACGAATCTTGCCCTTGAATCGGGTGACAGGTTCCGCCCCTCCCGCCGCCAAACGCTCTGACCTCCCATGGGCTTGGCTGCGGGAGGGTTTTTCTTTTTCCCCCTCCCATTTGAGATTCTCCGGGCCTTCCTGGAAACACTAACAACACCCCTAGCGGCATGATCTTAGATCGCTTCATGCACCGGAACCGTCGAGCCAATCCTCCCGAGGACAAGCCTTTTTATCTCCTCCCTTGGGAGATTTGGAGTTCACGCCCGAGTTTCCCTTGGCGACGAAGTGAGGCAGGACTGCCCGGGGAAACGGCAGACACAGGATCGCGATTTCGGAGTGGGGTTGCTATTTACAGCTATCGTGTCATTTGCGATACAGGATCTGCCGGTTCGGCAAGACAGAAAAGCTGGCGGGACGGGAGCGCTTTCACGACCACATCAAGCGCGCCCGCAAGCAGCCGGACGGCAACAACTCTCGCGGCCTTGTCTTTCGTCGCAACAGTCGCATTCGTGGTAGTTCATGACTCATCCATCCACTGGTGAACGGCGGCGGCATGCGCGGCGACTTTTTTCGCCGCAACTTACCCGCGCTTGGCTTCGCGTCGCTCCCCATCTTTTTCCCGCATATATCACCGACGTCTCCGAGCAGGGAATGGGCATGACAATCACGTCCCGGCCTCCACTGACCGAGGGGCAAACGGTTCGCGTGGACTATTTGGGCGATCGACTCGAATCAGTCGTCGTGGTCGTGCGTCATCTGCATCACTTGGAATCCGATCATTGGCACGTCGGTGTCCGCCTGGAAAACGAAGCTGGTTGTTGGCAACGAATGAGTGGAATCCGATGGGACGTTGCTCAGTCGCCGTCCTCCCCGCGCACGCCCCGCTGACCGTCGCCTCTCTTCTTACTTTCTCGCTTTCACCAAGGTTTGCCGTCTTTTTGCCTGCAGAGCCGTTCCGTCTTGCGCATAATGGCGTAAGAGGGGTACCGACGCCACGACTACTTTCTTCAAGCGAGGTTGGTCTCTCCGTCGCGATGCCAAGGCGTCCACGGAGCACGTCATCATCTCACGGATCGGTTCCACCGAAGGTCGTCGACGCGGAATCGTCGACTTGGAAAGTTATCGACGATGGGGGACGGCGGAACGATTCCTTCATCCACCATCGGCGATGAAACGAGCGTAAGGACGGAAGGAGGATTCTCCATATGCGATCGTGGACGTGGAAGTTGGTCCTGACATTGTTGATTACGTCTTCGTCTTCCGCGCTGGCGGACACGGCGGGGGTTTTCGACTACCGAGCACAAACTCTTACCAACGGCCTGAACGTCGTCACGCTCGAGGATTTTTCCTGCCCCATCGTCGCCGTCCAACTTTGGTATCACGTCGGATCCAAGGACGAACAGCCGGACCGCCAAGGCTTCGCCCACATGTTCGAGCACATGATGTTTCGCGGGACGAGCATTTTGGGCCCCACCGACCATTTCGATCTGTTGCGTCGCACGGGTGGTTCCTGCAACGCTTACACGGCTTTCGACCAGACGGTCTACCATGAGGTCGTTCCTGCCGACCAACTGGAATTGGCACTTTGGCTCGAAGCGGAACGGATGGCCTTCCTCAAGATCGACCAGGAATCCTTTGACACGGAGCGAAAGGTGGTGGAGGAGGAACGCCGACTCGGGCTCAATCAGCCTTACGGCGCGGTTCCCGAAAAGTTGCTCGCCGAGGTCTTCAAGGTTCACCCTTACCGTTGGTCGCCGATTGGACGCATTCCCCATCTCCGTGCGGCAAGCGTTCAGGAACTCCGCGAATTCTGGAACCGTTTCTACGTTCCCAACAACGCGACCCTGGTGATCGTTGGCGCGGTTAAACACGAGGAGGCGCAGTCCCTGGCGGAACGCTATTTCGGCTGGTTGCCGCGTTACGAAGATCCGCCGCGCGTCGCGGAACGCGAACCGATGCAAACCGAGGGGAAAACGATTACGATCCGGGAGGACAACGCGCCCTTGTCCGCCGTCGGCATCGGGTTCCGAACGGTCCCCGTCGGGCATGTCGATCTCGTCCCGCTCCAACTCCTGGCGACGGTCCTGGGAGGCGGCATGTCCGGAGGGAACTCCAGTCGATTGTACCGGGAACTCGTTGCGGACAAACAACAGGCTGTCATTGCGATGGCAGTTGCCTACTCGTTGGAACAAGACGGCATCTTCGCCGCCGGCGCCGCCCTCTCCCCTCTCGGCGGTGACGAATCCAAGGTGCGCTCTGCCTTGGAAAAACAGATCGAACGCCTTCGCTCGGAACCGGTTTCCGAACAGGAACTCACCAAGGCCAAGAATCAATGGCTCAGCCAATTGGTGGTGCAGAACCTGGCTGCGGATAGCAAGGCGACACTCCTTGGTTCCGCGGCCGTTCTCGAAGGAGACGTGAGCCGAGTGAATCATCGATATTCGGACATCCAAAGGGTCACGGCGGCGGATTTGCTACGCGTGGCGAAGTCGTACCTGGTTCCCGAGCGATCGATTCAGGTGACCATTCAGCGGAACTTGCTCGGCTCGTTATTCGCGAAGAAGACGGGTTCCAAAGACGAAGAGAACGCTCCCATCACCGCCAAGCCGGAGACCCTTGCTCCACCGCCGGGACGAAAAGGGCTTAAACGACCCCTTGGCTTTGCCGACAAACCACCACTCGCCAGCACCAAACCCGTTGTCGCCAAGCCGGAAATCATCACGAGCTCGCTGCCGAACGGCTTGAAGCTGATGATCATTAAGAACAACGAGGTCCCTTACGTGTCGATGTTGCTCGGACTGCGCGCCGGCGCTTGGTCGGAAGCCAAGCATGGCACCGCGTCCATGACCATGGCCATGCTCACGCAAGGAACGGAGAAATTCGCCGAAGGGCCGCTCGCCGAGGAGTTGGAAACCTATGCGATTGAAATGAGTGGCTCCGCCGGAATGGATTCCGCCAACGTCACCGTCGGCTGCTTGACGGAGCACGTCGAGCGTGCCATTGGACTGCTTGGCGAAGTTGTTCTTCATCCGACTTTTCCGGAAGCCGAGTTTCAAAAGCAGAAGAAACAGTTACGAGCCAGCCTCGCGATCGCGGCGGCGCAACCCAAATATCTGGCGGATCGCGAACTGCGCCGGCGCATTTACGGCGGCCATCCTTACGCGCGCACCTCCTCTGGCGAACCAGCGGATGTCGACGCCTTGAAAGTGGATGACCTTAAAACTTGGTGGAGTGAGCATTCCCGGCCGGAGCAAGCGGTTCTCATTCTCGCGGGGGACGTCGACGTTCCCAAGGTCACCCGCCGGGTTCAAGACGTTCTGGGGAGTTGGCAATCGAAGGGAGACGCTCCCATGGCGACCCTCCCACCCCTCGCTGACGCCGGCCCGACGCGCATTTTCGTCGTCGATCGCCCGGGCGCGATCCAAAGCGAGATTCGCGTGGGCTGCCTCGCCTTTGCCCGCGCCGATGCCGCCTTTCCGCGGGGAGAAGTCGTGCAAGGGTATTTCGGCGGTTCGTTCAATAGCCGCTTGAACGACACCATCCGCGTCAAGAAAGGTTTGACCTACGGGGCCCGCGGAGGATTTGCCTCGAACCGTTTTGGCGGCCATTTCTTCGTGAGCACGTTCAGCAAAACGGAATCGACGGCGGAAACCGTCAGAACCGTCTTCGATGAAATCCGACGACTTCGCGATCAACAACCCACGACCGAAGAACTGCACAACACCAAGGCCTACCTTTCGGGAAGCCTGGTGCTCGAAAGAGAAACTCCCCAGAACGTCGCGATGGATTTATGGACCGCCGAGGTGCATGGCCTACCCACGGATCATGTCGATCAGACACTCGCTTCCATTGCGAAAACCGCGGAAGGAGACTGCATGCGACTGGTACTCGACATCGTCGACCCCGCCCGTGTGGTCGTCGTCGTGGTGGGAGATGCCGCCAAGCTCAAAGCCGAGCTGGAAAAAGTCGCCCCCGTGGAAATCGTCAAGGCTGATGTGGCCTCACCATCAAATCCTTAGATCGCCTTTCCTGGAAAATCGAAAACGCTCCTGAGAGCAAAGGTGCACCAGAATAGAAATGGCGTATATTCCGCCCCGGGGGCTAGGCGTGAATAGCGGCGTGCATGAAAGCGCACCGGGCCGCGGCATCACTTTTCCGTGCGGTCATTTGTCCCTTTCTTCTGTTGACGTTTCATTCCCTGAACACTGTTCCATTTACACTGTTAATCCAACCAAACAGAATGTACATCTCTGGCACTGGACACACCGACGAGATAGGAGCGCCGAGCTTTCCGCGAATCGGATTCTTCACGGTTTTCCTCCCTTCGGACAACATTTCGATTCAATTGGTATGGCGCGTGCAACAGAGATGGAAGAGGCAATGAGGAGCCACCGTGTTTCCTCGTTTTCCTGGTTGGGAGCTGAGAAGCGATCCTTTGAAATCGCCTATCTCTCGCCGGGAATGTTTGCCCCTTAGAAGAAGCCATCTCCCCAGATCGGCCCGCCGCCTGGAAGGCCATGATTGCGTGTAACGAAGGTGGAGTTTCACGGCCGGCGAATGCGTTTGTTCGTGCGACCTCGCCGCTATCTTTCGAGCAATTTGAGGTTGAATCGGAATCTCCTCGAAAGCGGCCCATTGACGGTCGCGAGCGACAAACGCGATTGGCCGCAACTCTTCGCGGCACACAAGGCGGTTCGGCGCCAGTGCGTCGTTTTCTTCCCCTCAGAATGATTCAATGCCGAGTGGAATGAACTCGGCGGAGTCGAATACTTCGACGTCCGGCCGTGCACATGGCCCTTAATCCCACGGGACCATCTGTCGGCGAGCGTGCCCGTTCTTTGGAATGGGTCCGCGAGACGCGCCTGACGTCACTGACATCGTGTTCGCACTAGCCGCTCGCGCACACACGATGTCGGTGGCCCAGGCGGTCTCTCCACGCTGGCGGGTCGTCGATGTCGTCGCGGGGGTGTCAAAACAGGTGATCGTCAAGGGGAACCGTGCGACCGAAGCGTTCTTCGTGGGCTGGTGTGTGAGACCCAATTCCGCTCGATGGTTCGCATCCTTGTCGCTGCCGCTACGGCGACGGGTTTGAGTCGGAAATCCATGGGTTTTCACCTTTCCTCCTCGAACCGGCGCATTCCTTGTTTTTGCCTGTAGACCCCTCGCACGTCGCGAAAGGCCGCTGGCCGCTACCGGTGGCCTTTCGCGCTTTTCTTGCCCTCCGATCAGAAACGAATGATCGTTCCATGCGAGATGCGAACCTCGGTAGGAGTATCGGAATCGCCGTCCGCGCCCTTCGGTCGGGATCAACCATGGAGGAACCACTGTACGTGGATCATTCCCTTGACATTAATGTGTCAACGGGGCCTGCCACGGCCGTATCGCGCTGCGTGCCGATCTCCATTCATGCGGTCGCCAAAGCTCGCGTCCCTGGCGCGCACCATGCCATTCATTTTGAGTTTTCTCGCTAGTTCATCGCCGGATACTCCGGACGGAGGTTCGTGAAATCGAACTTCTCCCCCTTGGAGTGACGCGATGATTTTCCCGTCCTGAAGGGCGAGCATGTTCCCGCGAGTCCCCGGGATCTTTGGACCGTCGCCGAGAATCCCCACCAAGTTGAGAGGATCCGCGCCCGACACGTAATGGACGATGCCCGTCAGGGGTTGGCCACGAACTTCGCGCAACTTCTCGACCATGCCGGGCAAGGCGAATTGTTCGCCGGCGACCCCCGCGATGAATCTTCCTCCACGTACTTCTCCCCGCGCTTCCAACCGACGATAGAGGGGCGCCAATTCTCCCCAACTTGGCGCGACCGATTCGCGCGTCAACAGGTCGCGGAAAATGACGCCGTAGCGTCGCAGCAATTGCCACGCCCAACGCTCGGACCGGTCCTCGGGAACCTTTTCATCGGCAAACAATGGACCGGCGCTTCCCGGAAACCTCGACCAACGTCCCGCGCGGACGGGACCGGTCGCATGCCGGGAGATCCTCTTGCGCCGCTGACTGGGAAATCGGCGATGGTCCGGAGATACGATCGCCCGAATCGCGGCGAAACCATCCGCCGTCACCAGCCCGAGAGCCGCGAGTTCGCTGAGCGCGTCGTCGAGTTCCGCGGGGAGAAGGCCCGTCAAGGCGCGAAGATCATTGAAAAAAAGCGCTCCTTGCATCGCAAGCGCTTCGAGCACTTGTTTGGCTTTGCTGCGGGCAAACTCCTCCGCGCTTATCCTGTCCTTCGGCAGTAGCCAAGCGAGGTCCGCGCGCATCAAGAGCGAGATCGGGACCACGCGCGTCATGCCGCTCCCGCTTGGAACGTAGTCGTCCCCCCGTTTGGGCGGCGCCAACCGTCCCCACGCCACCTCGCCATACAAAGTCAATTCATCGAGCCAGCCAGGCTCATAGTCGGTAATCCGATTCGGCAGGATATCGTATTCCCAGGCCCCCGCGGAGGTCTGAAAACCTTGCAACAATTGGATCGCGGCGCGCAGACCTTCCTTCCCGCCCAGCCGCGTCTTGGCCGCGACATGCTGATGTTCGAGTAGGAATCGGTAAAAATCGACGGGTTCGACCGGTTTGACTTGTTGCCGGGCCCCATCCAACGTCAGTCGATGAATCCGGGAAAGGAGACGACGCTCGCACCATTCAACTTCGTCTTGTTCTCCGCCGGCGAAATGCCCTTGAATCGCGAATCCTTCGTTCTCCAAAGTCGCCAAGCCGAGTTCGATCTTCGTTCGCTCCAGGCAGAGGTCCGCCGCCAATCGAGAAGCCACGACCGGACCGGAACATTCCAGCCTTCCGCGCACCACCGCCGTCGCCGCCTCCTCGATCGTGTATTCCGTCCGTATCGTCGACGGCAATTTCAAAGCCGGCCGAGGTTCACTCGATGGAAATAGCCTCTGGATCATCGGCAATCGCTCGGCGGCAACCCAGAATCGATCCCGATCATTGATCCAAAGCTCCGTCGCTCGACCTTTCGAGCCTAGTTCGCGAAGAGGTTCGAGCCACTCTTGCGCTTCTGCCCCGGGCAGCATTCCCAAAAGAAGCAACGTGTCGTGCATCTCTTCCCGATCCCGGACCACCGGCCACGCCTCCGATTTCACCTGACGAATGGCCTCGGGATCTAGCTTACCCAGATCCTTAACATCCGCGACCCGCAACGTTCGACGAGTCGCCACCGCGCGAGCGCGACGCTCCTCCAACGGCGCATCGTCCAGGAACGCATAGGGATTAGCGTTGAGCAATTCATAGCTGAAAGGAGATGGCTCCCGCGTGTCGCGCGGAATTAATTCGACTTCTCCCTTTTCGATCTTGCCCAAAATGTCGAGCCAACGAGACAAATCCATCGCCTCGGTGAGACAGTCCGCCACCGTTTGCCGCACGAGCGGGTGGTCGGGTATTTCGATATCGCCAACGACGTTTTCCAGGCAAGCCGTGGACGCGGGAAACACCGAAGACAGGAAATCGTCGGCCCGAAACCGCTGCAACGGAGGAGGCACCCGTTTGCCCCCCTGCTGTCGCAAGACCGCCAAGGCGCGCGTCGCGTTCCAGCGCCAGCGAACCTGGAACATCGGGACCGCGAGCATCGCCTGCTTCAACAACTCCTCGGCATTGCGCGTGTTGAGCATCTTGAACATTTGATCAAGCGGGAAAGAATGCTGCGGACCGAGCGAAAGTACGATGCCGTTGTTGTCCGCGCTCGCCTGGAGTTCGAAGTTAAAGGAGCGGCAAAAGCGCTTCCTCATCGCCAGGCCCCAAGCCCGATTCACTCTCGCCCCGAACGGGGAATGAATGACGAGCTGCATGCCTCCCATCTCGTCAAAAAACCGTTCGAAAACAATTTTCTCCTGGCTGGGTACCAGGCCAATGGCGGCCTTCTGCGACGCGACATATCGGACCGCTTGCCGCGCCCCCCATTCGCTGATGCCGCATTCCTCGGCTACCCAGCGATAGGTCTCTCGATATTCGGGAGAACTTTCTTCGGGGTCGTCCCCCACCTTGCGCGCGATCTCCTTGCGAAGTTCCGAAACCTCCTTGGACAACTCGATCGTCCTACCCGGCGCTTCCCCCAGCCAGAACGGAATCGTCGCGGGCGCGCCATGAGCGTCCTCGACCACCACCTCCGTCGTCTTGACCCGCAGCACGCGCCAAGAGGTGTTCCCAAGCAGGAAAATATCCCCGGCACTGCTTTCGATGGCGAAATCCTCGTTCACCGTGCCGACGAACGTCCCTTCTTCCGCCGTCACCACGCGGTAATCCGCGTTGTCCGGAATCGCGCCGCAGGTGCTCGCGATGAGCCTTGCCCCGCGCGCGCGAAGCTGGCCGTGCACCTGATCCCGGTGCAAATGGGCACCGCGCGTCGCACCGCGTCCATGCCGATTCGACAGCATCTCCAGAATGTCGTTGAACTCGTCTTTAGCAAGATTCCGATAAGGCCAGGCCCGCCGATACCGGGTAAAAAGTTCTTCCTCGGCGCACTCCGCGCAGGCCACCTCAGCCACGATCTGCTGGGCGAGAATATCGAGCGGCGCCACCGGAATCTCAATTCGGTCCAGTCCACCCGTTCGCGTCGCGCGCACCAGCGACAGGCATTCCAGCAAGTCGTCGCGCGTAAGCGGAAAGAGTCGGCCCTTCGGAATCAACCCCAGCGAGTGCCCCGCCCGACCGACCCGCTGCAGAAACGTCGCGATCGATCGAGGAGAACCAATCTGGCAAACGAGGTCGATATATCCGACGTCGATTCCTAGCTCCAAGGACGCGGTGGCAACGATCGCCTTCAGTTCTCCCCGTTTGAGCCGTTCTTCCGCCGACAGCCGAAGTTCCTTCGATAGACTGCCGTGATGGCTGGCCACATGGTCCTCGCCGATCAAGGCGCCAAGACTATGCCCCACCCGCTCCGACATCTTTCGCGTGTTCACGAAGATCAGCGTGCTGCGGTGCTCCTGGACCAATTTGGTGATTCGATCGTAAATCTCCCCCCACGTCTCATTCGAGCAGACGGCGGATAGCTCGCTTTGCGGCACGTCCACGCCGAGATCGAGTTGCCGCACGTGGCCGGTGTCAATGATTTGGCAGTCCGGCGCGCCGGTTGCCGGGTCGCGACGTTCACCGACGAGAAAGCCGGCAATTTCGTCCATCGGACGCTGCGTCGCCGACAGGCCGATCCGCACCGGAGGACGTTCGCATATCGACTCCAGTCGCTCCAAGGTCAACGAAAGATGCGAGCCGCGCTTGTCGCGCGCCAAGGCGTGGATTTCGTCGACGATCACCGTGCGCACCTGGCGCAACACCTGACGCCCCTTCGGCGAAGTCATCAGCAGATAAAGCGACTCCGGCGTCGTCACCAGCACATGGGGCGGTTTGCGAAGCATTTGTTGACGCATGGAACTGGGGGTGTCCCCCGTCCGAACGCCCGCCCGGATTCGGTTGGGGAGATGGCCCGCCGACTGTGCCTCGGCCTCCAATTCCGCCAGGGGGACTTCGAGATTCCGATGAATGTCGTTGCTTAGCGCCTTGAGCGGCGAAATGTAGAGCGCCTGAATCTCGTCCTGCAAAGTCCCCGCAACCGCCTGGCGAAACAACGAGTCCAGGCAATAAAGAAAGGCGGCGAGCGTTTTTCCCGAGCCCGTGGGGGCGGCGATCAACGTATGGCGACCGGCGGCGATTGTCGGCCAACCCTGCCGCTGAGCATCGGTCGGCTCGCCAAATCGACGTTCAAACCACCGCACCGTCAGCGGATGAAAATACGCCGACAGTTCGCTCTCCCCGAATGGCAAACGCTGCTGAATCATCAATGGCTATCGTAACAAAACTGGCACATTTGTACAGTGGATCCGCCCGGCACGGACGAACCTCCCAAGATCGGCTACCGCGCGGCAGCGACCTTGAAAGAGGACCCGTTGGACAAACTATAGCGCCGAGAGCTTCTCCCTCCAGCGTTTCCAACCCTCTTCGCGACCCTTCTTGTTCTCCGCGCTCGCGTCGGGGAGTTCGCCTGCCCGCATGAAGCCGTGGCCGGCCCCCGGATAAATCACCGGATCGTAACGTTTGCCCGCCTGTTTCATCAACTCTTCCGATTTCGGAATCGTGGCGTTCACCCGGTTGTCGTTCCCGCCATAGAAACCGTAGACGGGACATTGAATCCCATCCACTTGGTCCGGCCCGGTGCCATAAAAAACGAACGAGGCGGCAAGTTTTGGCTCGTTCGTCGCGAACCGGAACGATTGGCCTCCTCCCCAGCAAAAGCCCGCCACCGCTACCTTCCCGTTCGCCGCGGGAAGCTGACTCACGTACTTCGTCGTCGCCTTGAGGTCGGCGGTCACCTGGTCCGGCTTGAGTTTGTAAATCGCTTCACGGGCGGCATCGGAACTCGGAAAATCACTCGTCTTGCCACCGCCGGGACCGCTTCCGGAAAGCAAATCGGGGGCGATTGCAATAAATCCCGCTTCCGCCAATTGGTCGGCGACGCCACGTTCCCAATCGGTCAGGCCCCGATTCTCGTGGATCACCACGACCGCCGTCGCCTTCTCGCTCACCTCGGGATATACCAGGAACGCGTGCACGACCCGGTCCCCGTGCTTGATCTCGACCCACTCATGATGACGCGGGGATTTCTCCAAACGTTCCTTCGGGGTCGGTTCCCCGTTCGCGACACCAATTACCAGCGACCACGCACAAACCATCCCGATACATCGATTCATCGAACTTTCCCCTTGGGCTACAAGTCGTTGGACATCGATCTTCCGAAAACACGTCCTGGCCCATCGATCTTAAGAAAACCAATGCGGCATTGCAGCAATGAACTCCCTCTCCCTTGAATTGAAAGTGGGTCGGGGTGAAGGCTTCCTTTTTGCACGACAAACATGAGCGTATCCCACCCCCTAAAAGCGCAATGTCTTCACGCCCGCCTCGGTCGCTTGCAGAGCCTAACCGCTAGCCGCGATTCGCGGCGTTCCTGAATTGGCACCGGGCCTCCGACCCCTTCTCCCACCCGAACCCACGCTTTCCATCCGTCCACGGAAAGTTCGGCTTGAACGAACCCCAACCGCGCGGATCGAGTCCTCCCATTGGTGAATCCGAGGGCCATGTCGACCCTCGGGATGTCGATCCTCCCCGCTGCTTGTTCGTGGCGTTCATTCTGCTAGACTTGCTCTACGGGAATCCGAAGTCCGTGCCCTACACGCACCGATCCGGCGTCCCTCCTGTTTCAACGCGCCCGTAGCTCAATCGGATAGAGCAACGGACTTCTAATCCGTAGGTTGTGGGTTCGACTCCCGCCGGGCGCGCCTCTTCGATCACCTCTGGCCAAGTTGCTTGCCTCGCCGACCCCGTCGAGGCTTGCAGGGCACTCTCCAATTTCTCCAGTTACACCCGGCGCACGTTAAAAATCCGTCACGCAGGCTCCAAAGGGGCACGGTCAGGGGAGCTTGGAATATCGGCACAGGTAGGGAATCCAAAGAGGAGGCCAGCAGGCACGCCTTTAATTCACTGGGTTGGTTTTCGCCTGGTCGGCACGGGGGGGACGGAAGCTCGGAGATGCGCCGGTTCCTCTTTACTCCCCCTTTCTTTTCGGCGCGGCAATAACACTATTCTTAGACGCGTCCGTCCGATAGACTCTGGGCTTGGCTGCACATGGCTTCGCCAAGCGGGAACCAGTTCTCATTCGAAGTACTTCGGAACGAGGAATGACTCATGCCACGAGCACAGAAGACGAGCGTCACCAGACGGCAATTCCTTAGGACCTCAGCGGCTAGCTCGGCGATCATGCTCGGCGCGCCGGCCATCGTCACGGCCAAGAAAACCGACGGGCCGCTCATCGTTGGCGAAGGGGAACATCGGTTCGAAGTCGAGCACAACTGGCCGAAGCTTCCCGACAAATACACCTGGCAGACGACCCACAACGTCGCCGTCGACAAGGCGGGCAACCTCTACGTCATCCACGAGGGGCGCGCCAATCTCAAGGACCATCCGTCGATCTTCGTTTTCGATCCCCAAGGGAACTACATCCGCTCCTTCGGCAAGCAGTTCCAGGGTGGCGGGCATGGCATCGAGATTCGCGAAGAGGATGGCCAAGAGTTCCTCTACGTCTGCGCCTACCAGCACCTCAAGACGTTCGCCAAGCTCGACCTCAAGGGGGAGACCGTTTGGCAACAATACGCGCCCATGGACTCGAAAGTCTACGCCTCCGGCGAGGACACCAAGCCGACGGGCCAATGGGGACGCGATCGTTTCATGCCGACGAATTTCGCGTTCTTAGACGACGGCGGCTTTTTGCTCGCGGACGGCTACGGCGCTTTCTACATCCATCGCTACGACAAGGATGGAAAGTGGCTCAGCTGCTTTGGTGGGCCAGGCAAGGGGGAGGGTACCTTCAACACGCCACATGGTCTTTGGGTGGACCGCCGCCAAGGCCGCGCGCCCGCCATCGTCGTCTGCGACCGCGCGAACAACACGCTGCAATACTTCGACATGGACGGGAAGTACCAGGAGACCCTTACCGGCTACGGCTTGCCCGCCAACGCGGAAACCTGGAAAAACCTGCTCGTGATTCCCGAGCTTCATGCCCGGATCACGCTATTGGACGAGAAGAACAACGTCGTTGCCCGGTTGGGCGATGACGTCAAACGCGTGACCGGCAAGGAG
Source organism: Planctomycetota bacterium (assembly GCA_046350335.1). Classification (GTDB taxonomy): domain Bacteria; phylum Planctomycetota; class Planctomycetia; order Kolteriales; family Kolteriaceae; genus JAXMAQ01. The sequence goes on along the minus strand of JAXMAQ010000048.1, from coordinate 4,396 downwards.
GGCGGCCAGATTCGAGGCAACGCCGAACTCTGGAAGGACGGCAAGTTCGTCCACCCGCACGACGCCTGCTTCGGCCACGACGGCAGCATCTTCGTCGCCGAGTGGGTCGCCACCGGCCGCGTCTCCCGGCTCAAACGCCTCGCGTAAACCAAGGTTAAGGCTTCAGCCGGGCGGGCCGATTCGCATGGGCGGACTGGCTGTGCGACGCGTGGCATTACGTGCGGCGGATCGAGCAAGCCACCCCGGTCGCCACATAAACATGCCCACGCAAGCGTGGAGCATGGCACCCGGCGGGGTATGCGCGATGGAAACCATTCTTCCACGCCCCGGAGGGGCACAACATATGAGCCTACGGGCAACGCCCTAGGAAGGACGACACAAAGACCATCCAGGGCCCCGGCAGGGGCGACACAATCGGTTCGCGAACCACGATGGGATCTCGAGAATCGTCGTGCCCGCGGCAATCCCGTTCCCGGCGGGCCGAGCCGATCAGGCCCCTGGTGCCACCCTTCCAGGGTGGCGAAAAATGTTCGGGGGGAGATTACCACCAGGGCTTCGCCCTTCGCTTGCATGTCATGGCCCTCCGGGCCGAGCGATTCGCAGGGGCGGACTGGCGCTGCAACGCGTGGTATTAAGTGCGGCGTGAGGTTCGAGCGTGCCACCTCGGCCGAATATTACGGTGGACCAAGGAGTTCGGTTGGATCTCTACAGTTTTTCAACCGCGGACAATGGAGGTTGGCCATGGACCAGATCATAGAGTGCCCGTCGAAACTGAGACTGAGAAGACCGCCGTTGCCGGCGGCCCCCCCGCACAGATACGTACGCGAGGGATTACCTCATACGGCTCTTGCCTTGAGTCAGACACGAGAGTGGGCAACGACTCTCGCGTACGTTCTCTTTCGCATGACCTGTGTTGATCGGGCACTGTGTCCCGCACAAGGCCTCTGGAAGATCGTTCCTCTCGGCTGATGGCCTTCCCTCCATCGACTCCGCGGATGCTTCAGCGGTCCCGGCCGCCCGGGATTCGCGGATCGTTCCGAATCCGTGGATTCGGAAACCGACTGGCTCTTCCGGTTCTCGCGTTTGAAGTTTCCAGACATGCTGAGGTTCTCGGGGCCACTGGGCGCCAGCCAAGGGGAACGGCTGGCTTCCCGCCGTGCTCGTTTTCGCCTCGCCTTATCGGCGTCTCGATGTTGCCTTCCCCTGGACATTACCAGGTCGGCACGCGGAATTGATGATTTCGGAGCTCATCCTGCTTGCCGTCTGCCGGCGAGCAGTCGGACTCCCGCCTGTCTTTCCCTCTCGCCGATGCTATCCCGGCGCGGGATCACCACCGTCAGCGTACGGTCCGAGGCCTGCTTGGCTGGCTAAGCCTTAGCAGTAGGAATCTTTCATTCCCAACTTCAAACCGGTTTATCGGCAGCTTTTCACTGTCCCCATTTCCTCCCACATGGAACTGCACAACCGGGCGAACGTCCGGGCTTACTGGGCGGCAATAACCGCTACGCGGTGAAGCCACATGAACTGTGGCTCAAAACCAATCGTTCCTTCGCGATCAACAATGAACCACTCCTCGTGGATAAATTCCCCGCCGAGCTTTCGGCTTTCGACAAACCCTTCACTCCGCGACCGTTGCGGCAAGAGCTCAACGTCATCCCATCGCTGCCCGGGACGGACTTTGAAAGTATTCCTAATTTTCCGAAAAGTCGCTTCGGTTTCGTGTTTGGAAATCCGCCTGGGAGGTCATGCGAGGAGTGCAGAAATAATCTCGGCCTGCCAGGCGTGGTTAGGGGGCTGAGGGAGCGATGTGGCCGACTGGACTTTGTTGGGTGACCCACACTTGCGCGTGGGACGGAAGAGTCCCTTCATCCTCGCGATCGTGTGCCTTACTCGGAGGATGTGCTTCATGAGTGTTTGCCATGCCCCGCGGCTCGCGGGTGTCTTTCATCGCTTTGCGCACGGTTTTACCCCTAAGACGAGCCCTCGCCGCCGGGCTCGTCCTCGCCTCGTGCGTCGGCGCGTCCGTCCACGCGGGATACTCCTTTACTCCCCTCGGCGATCTGGCGGGCGGAAGCTTTAGTAGCGTCGCTCAAGGCGTTTCCGCGGACGGGTCCGTCGTCGCGGGATACAGCAACAGCGCCCTCAGGCACGGAAGCGTTCCGCTGGACCTCGGGGGGCGGGATGGTGGGGCTCGGCGATCTCCCCGGCGGGAGCTGTAAGCCTCGCTTACGGCGTTTCCGCGGATGGGTCGGTCATCGTGGGACAAGGGGATAGCGCCCTCGGGCGGCAAGCGTTCCGCTGGACCTCGGGGGGCGGGATGGTCGGGCTCGGCGATCTCCCGGGTGGCGGCTTTTTTAGTACGGCCTTCGGCGTTTCCGCGGATGGATCTGCCGTTGTCGGATCCGGGGCCAGCGCCTCGGGCACGAAACGTTCCGCTGGACCTCGGGGGGCGGGATGTTCGGGCTCGGTGATCTCCCGGGTGGCGGCTTTAGTAGCGTCGCTCCAAGGCGTTTCCGCGGACGGGTCCGTAATCGTGGGATACGGCATCAGCACTCGGGCGGCGCAGGCGTTCCGCTGGACCTCGGGGGGCGGGATGGTCGGGTTAGGGGATCTGGCAGGGGGGATTCTTTTATAGCGCTTGCACGAGGCGTTTCCGCGGATGGGTCCGTCATCGTGGGGCTAGGGAGAAGCGCCCTCGGGCTTTGAAGCATTCCGCTGGACCTCGGGGGGCGGGATGGTCGGGCTCGGCGACTTAACGGGTGGAGCATTCCAAAGCGAAGCCGCCGACGTTTCCGCAGGCGGCGGCCTATCGTGGGATTCGGCTTAACAGGCCTTGGCGAGGCATTTTTCTGGTCCCAGAATCTCGGCATGGTTCGACTTGTGGACCTGCTCCTTGCCAACGGCGTTTCCAATTGACTGGATGGACACTGAGCGAAGCAACCGCTATTTCCGCAGATGGGCACACCATCGTGGGCTACGGCATCAACCCGCAAGGGTTCAGTAAACCTTCGTGGTCACTGTCCCCGAGACCTCGACCTTCGTGCTGACCGCCTTCGGTTCGATCGCACTCGCGGCCCTTGTTCGCCGTCGCCGCGGCTAACAACGCATTTGCGTCGTTGCCGCACCCACCTCGGTCGGCGTGTCCTCTTGGCGTGCGCGCGGGTACACGCTCGGCCGAGGCTTTTTGTTCACAAGCCCGGCTACTGGGAACAGGGGGGATACCACAACCACGGCGATCCCTGGAAAGAGGAACGCTACAACTGGTGAGTTTGTTCTCCTTGGTCGTCGACCGACGGTCCAATCACACGATTCCACTCGTCGGTAAGCCCCATTCACAAGGCCCATTGTTCGATATGAGATCGATCGATGCGGTCCCCTTGCAGCTTGAGAACGCCCGCAATGTCGCGAAGGTGTTTGTCCGACCCACCTTCTCGGTAATACTCGAGTTTCTTTAATATCACGTCTTCAGGGGAGGCGAACCATACTGACCGATCGGGCAATACCGGCAAAGCGCGTCCGCGTGATAGACGCATGCGGTCGAACTCGGAATCACTGGCCACCATCACGTCGACTTTGAGGCCGGATGCGGGATGGATGATCTTGAACATTCCAGGATCAAGAATTGCCATTTCGACGGCTGCGAGACTCACGTAATACTCCGTCGCCGGAAACGCGGCCAACAGTGCGTTAACCTTAGAGAACGGAAGATCGAGCACCACGTCGATATCGTTGGTGAAGCGTGGTTCACCATAAACAATGGTCGCTGTCGAACCTGTGATCAGATAGGGGAGATGCAGACTGTCGAACGTATCCACGATCTTCCGGAGCAGATCAGCCGGCTACATGAGCCAGCCTCCGCGCCACTTCGCGATCGACGAATTCCTGCGTTGCATTCGGGTTTTCCGACCGAACGAGGACCTGGAGCATGTCCCGTGCGGAACGCCACATACCCCATGCGATGGCGAGCCGCTCCCGTTCCGTCTTTTGGCGGAAAACGTCGGCCATCGCGTCGTCCATCACGTCAACAAAACGAGCCGCGTTAACGCGGTGTATTTCACTACTCATGTTCCCATTCTAATCGCCGTCTCGTTTGCACACAGGTAAAAACCCCCACGGATGCCGGCGTGCACGCTTGCGTTAAGCCACTTGTTCCTCAAGTCTTAGCCCCGTCGTTCAAGGCGGGGATTATCGAAGGACATCCAGTCTCTGCGCGTCGGCGAAAATGGTGCCCACCGTTCCCCCGCCCGCGACAACGGGAGGGGGAACGATGGGTCATGGAACTGCACAACCGGGCGAAGGTCGGGCCTACTGGGCGGCAATAACCGCTACGCGGCGAAGCCACGTGAACCTGTGGCTCAAAACCAATGGTTCCTCGCGATCCACAATGAACCACTAT
>JAXMAQ010000047.1:0-62951 GCA_046350335.1 Planctomycetota bacterium | reverse complement strand
ATCGCGAGGCGTCCGGCTGGCATGTTCTCCGAAAGTTGGCCCGTGAAGTAGATGTCGTCCTCTTCATCTGACGCACGCCGCGTGAGAACGACTTCGGTGGGCATCGAGTCTTTGTCCGGCGAGGCGACGAAGGCGTGGACCGTCGGCGCGTGAATTCTCAACTCGGATGGGTTACCCACGGAAAAAAAGTGAATCTCCACTCCTCGAAGGGGAGTGATGATCACTTCCGCGCGAACGCATTCGTCCATTTCCATCATCACACCGCCGCGAGGTCCAACAAGTTGATGGTGTTCTCCCGTATCCCCTGGCGTGGAAGTCTCGTGTCGGTTGCAACCCAGCCATGGAATTCCCACGATGAAAAGGCAAAGCCATCGAAATGCGTGCGCTGCAGTATTCACGTTCCACCCGTTAGGCCATTGGTATCGGGACTGCTTGAAGGATTTCCGCGAGAGCTTCCTTGAACCTTTCCGGCGACAAACCGACCCGAACTTCGAGAACGGGGCCTGCGACGTCCTGAACGTCGTCCGGCGTGACGAAGTCCCTGCCGCGAAGGTGGGCAAATGCCTGGGCCATTCTTTGCCAAACTAAAAGTCCACGTGGACTGACTCCAAGCGCGATGTCCGCGTGCTTCCTGGTGACTCCCGCGAGATCGACGAGATAGGCACGCACCGATTCTCGGACCGCGACGGCCGCGACGTGTTGCCGCAAGGCTTCGAGTTGCGTCAGGTCGACGACTGGCTCCGTTCTTTCGCTTTCGAAGTGCTGTTCACCGACATGGTCTCCCAAGATCTCGATTTCACTTCGCCGATCCGGATAGCCGATCCTGAGTTTGACCGCGAAACGGTCGAGTTGAGCTTCGGGCAGCGGATAAGTTCCGTGATGTTCCACAGGATTCTGCGTCGCAATGACGAAGAAAGCGCGGTGGAGCGATCTACATTGGTTATCGACGGTTACCTGCCGCTCGGCCATGGCTTCGAAAAGGGCACTTTGCGTACGTGGTGTCGCTCGATTGATTTCATCAACCAGAAGGATGTCGGAGAAGACGGGTCCGGGAACGAACTCGAACTCTCGAGACTTCTGGTTGAAGACATTGAATCCGGTGATGTCGCCGGGGAGAAGGTCTGGGGTGCACTGAACTCTCGCCAGCACACCCCCAATGGCATTCGCGAGGCCCTTGGCAAGCGTGGTTTTTCCAAGGCCAGGCAAGTCCTCGAAGAGAATATGGCCGCGCGCCAACAAGCTGGCGAGGACAAGTTCCACGACATCATCCTTGCCGCGAAGTGACTGCCTCAATCGGGCCCGGAGTTGCTCGATCGCCGGTTGATGCTCGCACCGGTTCAGTTCTCGCGCGGTCGGATTTTTCGCTGTTGGAACCGTGATCACGTCCATGGCAACCTTCTCGGAATCATGAGACTCTTCAAGAACCGTGCGGGGAAATGGATTCGGAACCTTTCCGCCGACAGCATTTCTCGTGGAGCGCGAAATCCTTCGACGACGCTGCTGCAGATCGAGGTCGCTTGCGGATCGACGTGGGTGGATTCCGGCGCGAACGAGAACTCGTCGAGGAGGGAAAGAAATCGATTCATCGGGTCCTCCGTGCCACGATTGCAGACTCCGCAGCGTTCATACCAGCGTCGTGGGGTGATCCACGGCGGCCGCGGCCGAGAGGCGAGTGCCAAACGAACATCGATTAGCCACCTCGTTCGTGGCAGGGAGGTCGCGGGATGAAGCCAAAGGCAGACGCGCCAAAAACAGGTGGCCAAGCAATCCAAGACAGTTGCTCGACTTCGCCAGAGAACGCAGAACGCCACGGTGACGATCAGTAGCGCCAGGGAATGCTCCGCGACGGTACTCCTGGCGAACTCCCAACAGGCAATGGCTGTTTGCAGCCAGGTCCGACGAGGTTGGAGAATGTCGTAGCCTGGTGTCGGTTCCAATGCCACCCAGCTATTGCCGATGAAGATCTCCGGCCAGGCGTGAAGATCGTCTTGCGCGATGGGTGTCACTCGACTCCACGCGTCGAATCGTTGGGGTGAGGCGTAATAACCCATGGCGAGCCGGGTGGTGTAGCCCAGTTCGCGAAGAAGGACCGCCGAGGCGGTGGCGAAGAGGTAGTCCGGACCACGTTTCGTTTTGAGCAGAAAATCTTCGAGTTTCCTCTCGGTCGCCAGGTTTCCGTCCCCGCGCGGCTCCAGGGAGTAATTGCTCTTTAGCGTATCGACGATAACGCGTATCCGTTCCCCGTCTGTGCGCGCGTGGTTGGTCCATTCCCTGGCGATGCGTCTCAGGAAGGGAAACGAGGGATTTTCGGTCCGGCGAGACGTTTCAGAGACATCGGAACCAGCAGAACTCGGCCGGAACGAGACTTCGAAGGGATCAACAACGTCGCATTCGAACTCTATCGTTTCGCCGCCAGTGATCCGTCCCGCGGGGTCGGCGAGCCACAGGATACCGGCCTGGGGTTGGAGAAAAAAGTCTGGCCGATTGATCAACCCCACGTGAAAACGCCTTGTGTGCGTGGGAACGGGAAGGATCCGATCGCTGTAGTTGCCGAGTTTGAGCGTATAAGAGACGGACTCGGTTGGAGGGTGATTCGGAGTGTCCTCCAATCGGAACCAGCATTCGCGAAGATCGCGGGCGACGGGATGCATGACGGATTCCGAATTGTCGATCCATGCCTCTCCGTTGAAGTCATGATAGGCGCAAGTTCGCAGGTGTGCGGGGGTTGGTCCCGTCAGATAGGCGATCGCCGTCGCGTCTCGATTGGTGGGTTGGCTTTCGCGTTTGCGAACGTGCCGCTGCAGGTGAAACTCGCGCGACGCCTGGTGGTGCTTGGCCTTCTGATGGGTCACCTGGGATTGCGATGCCAAGGAAATGGCTCGCTGTTGATCCTTCCGCTTCACCGGTTCGCCATAAAGTTCCGTGACGGCGTCGTAGAAGGTCGGCAGGTGCGACTCGACGATCTTGTTCCCCGTTCCCCCGTCACTCTCCGGAAGTTCTCCGTGATTGACGATGTTGGTACCGTCCCCCACGCCGCCGAGCGCGCGTTCCGATCGACGACTGGTTCCCCCGGAGCTTCCCAGGAGCTCCGCCAGGACCATGCTGGGAGTTGCCGATTGGTTCCCGTGAAGCAAGCAGAAGGCGGCAAATGAGACTCCCACCAAGCCGAGCGGCAAGACGGGGATTTCACGTCGCGAATGTTTCGACCCGACGGTCAGGACCATCCAGGTAACGCCCGTCATTCCGAAGAGCGATACCGTGGGCATGACGAGTGAGTGGTTCGATTGCGTGGCCGCGAATAAAGCGATGAAGGCGGCGGCGAAAACCGCGATCGAGCGATCCCGGTATCCCCGTTGAGAAATCGCCAAGGCAAGTAAAAGATTTCGCAAGCCTTCGAAAGTGATCCTCTCCAAGGGTTGTCCAGGAGGACTCGAGTCCGACCATGACCATGAGGATGCGATTGGCAACGCGATCGCAAGCAGATAGATGACATTTCGGGCGGAACGTTCGAAGCGGATCGGCAGGCGCCCAACGACGGTCCGCGCGATGGCGCCGATCGCGGCCAAGGTCATGAAGGAAAAGATCCATCGATGGGCCGGATCCCGAGGATCCATGTAAACCCATTCGGAGAGAAAAAGAGCGATCGCGACCAACAGGTAAAAACACCCTTGGGAACACGCTTCACGCCGAAGGCGTCCGGAAGAATCAGGAGACGCCATGAAGCCTCCTTGGAGCATTGGCTCGTTTCTCCCAGACGCCTGGCGCTGTCATGGTGAACTCGGGCATCCGCATCGGGGCGATTGTCTTGGCGCTTTGAGGAACCGCCGAGAATCCTGCCGTTTGCAATCGAATGAGGTGAACGTTTATGCCCTCGAAAACGGATAAGTCGCGATCCGTTCGATCGGTTGTGATCACCACCCAGGTTTCGCCACGCGCCGGACAAGGCATTCCCGCGGTGGACGCGCGGTCCGTCATGCGGGCGACGGCCAATTCGTCCATGATCTGCTCGCGTTTATGGAGCGTAACGAGTTCATGAACGTGATTGGACGTGGTGAGAAAGTAAACCTCTCCCCCCTGGACAAGGATGCAATCGACGACCGCCGCGGCTATGCGCACGGCCCATTCGAAGGTCGAGTCAATTCCCACGCCGACATGCGCGGCGGCGTCGGTATCCAGGAATAGGGAGACGACCGGGACCGCGTTCGTTTGCGCCTCGCTTACCATCAATTGATCCCGCCTGGCGGTCTGTGCCCAATGCACCGATCGCAAACGGTCCCCGTCGCGGTAAGCGCGAATGCCTGAAAACTCCCCATGTCGTCCCGCGCGCCGGCGCTGGCATTGGCTCGCCAATGACTCCGAAAGGGAGGCGGCGAGTTCTCCCGGAACGGTTGTCGGGGCCGGCCAGATGATCAAGGGTTTACGGACGAATCCTTGACGCCAGGCCGCGGTGATTCCGAAAGGCCAATCCGAAATTACGCGCACTTGAGAGGAATCCACTAGCCCTCGGGCACGGGCCCGGATTTCGAGCCTTTGGTCGGACGCGCGCCCATCAAAGATAAAGGGAGTGGGATCCCCGTCCCAGTCAGCAATCTTGACGACGAGTCCACGAAGCCGCCACCACGGGCGATGGGTGGCGACCACGTGGACGCCGAAGGTTTCTCCCACGCGTATCCTTCGGCGAGCAAATGAAACTTCCACCTGCGCCAGATGGACCAGAATCCATGGCGTCAGCATGCCGACCACAAGTAAGACGAAGATCCCCTCGGCGACGATCCACGCCTGCCGATTGACGAACGTTCCACACAGGGACGCAGTCATGCCGACCAATCCAAGAAGGCAAGCCGGCCGCTCCCACGCACGCTTGCTTCCGTGATGGTGGGCGAATCGCGTAACATTCCATTTGGTAGCCATTTAGAGTCAGTCTCGTGCCGACAATAGGTTATACCTGTTTATACGTTATAAAAAGTAATACTGTTCGTAAAGTCGATTTCTCTGTATCCGGTCTCGTTCATCGGGGAAGGAGAAACAAGGAGCGCGGGACTAGGGTTGGGAGAAGAAATCGATGGTTTCACAAAACGAGGCGAGGAGTAAACGATCGCCGCGTGGAAGGGCAGTGCCGTGGCCCGCGGTGAGTCAAGGTCCTTCAAGCGACCGGGCCGCGAAAGACACCATGGCTTTTCTGAGGCTCATTGAGCCATGTGCTCTCAGGCGGAGGGGGTTTGAATGGATTTGTTCATGTTGAGAAGTTCCCCCTTGAGGATGCGCATGAGCGCGAAGAGGACGGCACCGACGATGGGCCCGATGAAGATCCCCAAGATGCCGAAGAGATGAATGCCGCCGAAGACGCACACAAAGACCAAGAGTGGATGCAGGCTCGCGGAGCCCTTCAAAACGATTACTTTGATGAGATTATCCGCCGTCGAGACGACGACGGCTCCGTAGATGGCAAGGCAGATCGCGGCGGCATACTGGCCGTCGATAAAAAGATAGATCATGGTCGGTACCCAGACGGCGGCAGCCCCCACGAACGGTACCATCGCGAACACCATCGTGAGCAGGGACAAAAGGATCGACCATCTCCCCAACCCAATGCCGAAGATCAGTTCCTCGATGGTGAGTCCGATGCCGAGCAGCAGTCCCTGAAACGCCGACGCGATGAGTGTCGCAAGCACGACACCGCGACAAACCTTCACGAACTCGTCGCGGATGATCTGGTCATGTTCGCTTTCGAGCGGAGTCAATTTTGACCAGCCCGCCAGGATGGAAGGACCATCCACGAGGAAGTAATAGAGGGCGACGACGAACATGAAGCCGCCGACGAAAACTCCTGGCAAATCACTAATGAACTCCATGGTCCGGGTGTAGACCATTTCACCCATCGCGCGCGCCACTTGGAGAAAGGAGTCGCGAAGTTGATCCACATTGATGGGAAGATAACTGGCGACATCTTCCAGTAGTTCGGCAAGGCGGGGATTGGTTTTGGGATTGAGAAGCGGCTTGATGTCCTTTCCTTCGAGTTGCTGCTGGAGCGTTTTGGTTGCCTTGTAGAGTTGAGCGACGCCGACGTAAATTCCGGAGCCGACGGGGACGATGATCATGAGCAGAATCAGCGTCGTCACCAGGCCGGCGGCAATCCGCGCTCGGCCCCGCAGCAGGGCCGTCAACCAGTCCTGGAGCGGGTGACAAAGCATGGCGATTACGCCCGCGAGGAAGAGGGGCATAAAGAGAGGGCGAATCACTTGGAAGAAGAGTATTCCGACCGTCGCCACCACGCCGACCAGTACCAGAAAGGGAACCAGTTGTGGATTTCTCCGAGGCACGCTTGCGGCATGGTTCGTGGAGGGAGTGCTCATGCTTTTCCTTTTCGAACCGTCGAGCCCACGCCTCGAGGGAGGATTCTGGGTGGCGGCATTCGATCTCTGAACCGTCGGTCATCCTGCCAAAAACTCAAGGATTCGGGCAACTCAAAATCTACGTACCCCAACTCTGGGATCGAGGGGAGAATGCGAAAATAATTCACACAAGGCATCTTCGCGCCGCTATCGTTCGCGCTCCAGGGTAGTGCGCCCGCGTGGTTTTCGGTGATGGTTTACGGGAATTGGCGGGATTCTGGATAGGAATAGAGAAAGAGCCGGTGGGGACGCCCTTTTCCCCGCCGGCTTTGCCTTGGGATTCAATATTCAGGTGGCCTTGCTGACGCCGACGCGTTAGCGCAGCGTTTTTTGGTCGAGGCTTGCCATTCTCGTCGCCCGGACATGTTTATGGCAATTGACGCAATTGAGCGTCAACTGAACGTAGGCGAGCGTCGCGGCGTCGATATTCTTTTCCCTTGCGGCTCGGGTGAGAGCGTTGGCATGCTGCAAGAACTCCGCGCTGTAAGTGACGTACTCCGGCGTCTTGAGGACTTGCCAGGTTGAGGCTTGGCTGAGAGCCGCCAAGGCCACGGAGTTCCGTTCGATCGCGGCGTAGTCTTCAAGAGTGATTCCTTCGAGCACTTTTTGCGAGTGATCGAGTTTTTGCCGCATGAACTTCCCAATGCTGGGGTTCGGCTGGCTATGGACGGAGGAAGCGAACCCCACGATTCCCGCCGCCACGATCACCATAAGGATTCCGAAACGTTTCATCGTTTGCTCCTACCCATCTGTTGATGAAAACCTCGGAGTGGTCTCGGCGAGAATCCGAGGTTTTCCTACCCCTGAAAGAATGAGTGCACATGCCGTGCCGCCAGGTTTTGCTCCGCAGCATTTACAAGCTTAACTCTTGCCGAATCCGATCGACAATGTGATTTAGAACCTGACCCTTTGTCCGAGACGTGTCAAGCACAAGAGCGCCGACATTCCATAGATCGTCGGCGTCCGCCATTTCTTCGAGTTGCCGCCGGTGAAAATCGGGCCGGGCATCGGAAGGGTCGGTGCCTCGTTCGATCCGTTCGAGAATGCGTTGCTCCGCGATTTCGGGATCACAGCGGCAATGGAGCAAAAGGAACTGGGCTCCCATCCGTCGAGCCAATTCCCGGGCTGTTTCCCGAAAGCGTTTCTCTCGGAACGTCCCGTCAAGAACCACGGCTCCAGCGTCGGAGAGGAGCTCCTTGGCTTGATCGAAAAGCGTTTCATAGACCTTGTCCGTCATGGAGGTCGTGTACTGTCCCTGGCCATAGGTTTCTTTGGGCGCGCGTCTTCCCGCAAGGTGAGCTCGAATCGTGTCCGTTCTCAAGTGTTCGAACGCGAGCTCCTTAGCCAAAATCTCGGCGACGGTGGATTTTCCGGTTCCGCTAGCTCCGACCGTGATTGCGAGAATGGGACGGTGGAACTCCGCGGCGTGAAAACTGGCCAGGTGCAGGTACCGCTCGATTTCGCGCTCGAGTTCCGGGCGGCTCGTCTCGGGGAGTTGACGGGCGCGAAGAACGTCGACCTTAGCGCGAACGCATGCCCGGTAGGCCTTGTAGAAGGAGGCAAGCGGTATTGGGAAGGAATCGCCGCTGCGCCCGTCGGTATTCCTCCAACAATCGCGTCGCCAGATCCGCGCGACCGAGCCGTTCGATTCCGCCAGCCGAGAATGCAGTTCGGACACCACGTCTCCGATGCGAAGGGATTCGGAAAACTCGACGCAATCAAAAACCACCGGCGGATTGAGCATGCAAACGTGTTCCAGCAGCGGTCGCCATCGGCCATCACCAGCGACATGGCGCTAAAATCCGCCGTTAAAGGTCGCTTCAGTGAACGCAGGAAAAGCAACTGGCGAGCGATGTGCGCCGAGAAATCGAGGCTGGCCGACTCAGGAGCCGCGGAACACCAGTCCTCAAAGACGTCGAGATTTTCACGTACGTTGTAGAGCTGCAGCTTTCAGCGGCGCGTGTTCCGCGCGTTCCCGGTCCGCCGAAGCAGCACTCGATAAAAGGGAAGCACGACGTCGAGTAGTCGATCGATGTCTTCGACGTTGGCCACGCCTTGCGCGACGCGGCTCATCGAACATTGATCAAGGCAGCCGACGCATGACGACGCAATATTCGACGGCGTCGCCAGCACCCACGCGAAGTTTGCCGTCGGGTGTCCGGACGATCGATTCGACGCTAAGGTAGATCCGCGGCGCACGGTCGCCGATTGAGCCTTACCTCTTCCTGGCAAGCATGTTTTCTCGCTTCGAGGTTGCCATAGTCCAGAAATGGAAATCGGACCGGCTTTTGACCTTGAATACCTGTTGATCCATGATGAACACCCACGAGATGTGGAGGTTTCCACGAGTTTCACGCTTTCGAAACCCCGGCTGGGTAGGCGTCCGGGTGGAGCAGTTGTTGAGGCAACGCAGGTTCCGCGTGGATTTCAGCCGTAATCCGCGTTTCCTTGTTCCCCCGGTCGCGGCGAGCCCGAAACCCAAGCGGCGCGCTCTCAAGTTTTATTGCCACTCGAAAAAGTAATGGCGTGGACCGTTTTCGCTGGCGAGGCCTTGCGAACGACCAGCCCTCGTCCTGCGACACGCGTTCGGGCGCCCGACAATTGTGAATCTTCATTCCGGCGCCGAAACGCAAAATCTTCCCAGCTTCCACCACCGTTACGGGGATGAAGGAAGCGACAGCAGGGCGCGACGACACCGATCGTGGAGATGGCCATCGTGCCAAATATCCGCTTCCAGGCGAAGGGCAACGACGGCAAGCAGTTGGACGAGCGCCCCGAGATGCCGATGGCCCCCACAGGTGCCAGTTGGAAAAGATGCCCAGCTGCGGAAGCGTGTCCTTTTGGCTGCGGCGCAAAGGGCGAAGAATAGTTGTGAAAAGGCGAGAATACAGAAGGTCACGGTCCGCGCTCTTTTCCTCGTTTGGGTCCATGGCATAAGTCAGGAGGAAGCCGATGATCGAGACGGCGGCGAGCAAAAGTGCCATGGAAAAAGACTGGGTCCCCGTTCCAGGGTTATGACGGTTCGCGGGGTGGCCTGGTTTCGCTTCATGGCGTCTCGTTCGGTCGGTTCCACATGACGAGCGCGGCGATGAGCCGTCCGTCACGAGGTTGACCCAGAATCTGAATCGCGAGGAGTGGTATGGGAACGTTCAGCAAGGCCGCGACGAAGATCAGAAGTATTTCTCCAAAATTGCACGAGAGCAGGTATTGGACGAACTTTTGAATGTTGTCGAAGATGCCGCGTCCCTCCTCGACGGCGTTCACGATGGGCGAAGTTGTCGTCCGTGAGGACCATGTCCGCGGCCTCCTTGGTAACGTCGGTGCCCGTGATTCCATGGCGATGCCGACATCCGCCGCCTTGATGGCCGGCGCATCATTGACGCCGTCACCGGTCATGGCAACCACGTCCCCTCGCGATTGCCAGCACGCACCGCGGAGCTTGCTGCTCCGCGGTCGCCTCGACGGCGATCTCGCCCACCTGCTTCGATAGCTTTTCGTCGGAGATCTGATCGAGTTCCGTACCGGATAGAACAAGACCTTTGTCGCCGAGAAGGCCAAGCTCGCGCGCGTTACTCGCCGCCGTCTCGGGGTGATCGCCGGTAATCATTACCGGTCCGAATACCGGCTTGACGGCAAGTACGAACCGCGTCTTTGGCTTCTTCTCGTGGCGGATCATTCTGCCGCCAAACCCACGAACGTGAGGTCCGACTCGTGGTATTCCTCGGCATAGTCGGCGGAAATCGCCTTGCGCGACGCCAATACCCGGAGTGCATCGGCTGCTAGACGCGCGTACTCCGCGGTGTTCTCGACGGCGTTCGCCCGAGGTCAATGGCCTGGTTGTGCCGTACCACCATTCCCGCGTGCATCAGGCGAATAGGCTTCCGTCGCCCCTTTGGCGTGCATGACGCTGCCACCGTCGTCGCGACGAGTCACCAGCGACATGGCCTTCCGTTTCGAATCGAACGGGAACTCGCAGACCGTCGCCCGGCATGGCCATATCGTTGCCGCTGGCCGCGGTAGCCGGAGCACGCTCGTCGGATCGCCAAAGACTCGCCAGCCGTCGCGCCGGGCGCGTGGTTCCTTGAGAACGGCGTGATTGCAGCGAACGCCGATCGTGAGCAGCCGAGTCACTCCTTCAAGGTTTGTTCCGTCGTGGACGAGGCATGCTCGTTTGCGTTCTCGGTCGGCGCTGAGTCGAATGTTTCCTGTGGGTTCACGCCAATTCCGGAAACTTCGGCGTTGGTTTTCGACGATCAAGGTTCGAACGGTCATCTCGTTTTTCGTAAGCGTTCCGGTCTTATCCGTGCAAATTACCGTGACGGAGCCGAGGGTTTCCACGCTTGGAAGTTTGCGGATCAGGGCGTGACGCCGCACCATGCGATGCAGCCCGAGCGGAAATCGTAACGACGGCGGGCAGACCTTCGGGGACGGCTGCGACGGCGAGACTAATGGCGACGAGAAAGACTTCGAGGAAATCTTCCCCACGAACCATCTCGATCGTGAAAATGGCCGAACGATGAACAAACAGGCGAAGACGAGCAATCGGCCAAGTTCGTCCGGAGGCGTGCCAATGGCGTGGGTTCTCGTTCGACGCGACGACGAGCCGGCGATTCGTCCCAGTTCCGTGTTGGACCCCGTGCCAACGACGACCCGCCGTTCCTTTGCCAGTCGTCACCACCCGTTCGAGTACACCAGGTTGCGTCGATCGGCGAGCAGGGCATCCTTGGCTCAACTGGGCGTTCTTTCTGGTGGGGGACGATTCCCCCGTCGGGACCGCTCGAACCTGGAGGTTGAAGGCAGTCAGCAGCCGGCAATCGGCCGGGATGAAGTCTCCCGCGTCGAGATCGACGATATCCCCGGGGACAAGATCGCGCGCGGCAATTACGTGAAGTTTGCCCTCACGCAAGGCGCGCGCCACCGGCGCCGACAGTTTACGCAGCGCGGCGAGCGCGGTTTCCGCTCGTTCCTCTTGAAGAAAGCCGAGGATGCCGTTGAGGAGGATGATGGCGAAGATCGCGAGTGCGTCGAGCCATTCCCCGACGATGCCTGCGAGAATGCCCGCGACGAAGAAGTCGACGACGAGGTGGAGGTGGCCCGGCTGCCCGCTTGCTCTTGGAACAGGAGGAGCATGAGGCAACTCGTTGGGTCCGAACTGGTGCCGACGCTCTAAGGCGTCCCGTTCGTCCAGGCCGCTCGCGGGCAGAACGTGGAGGCCTGCTGCGACATCGTCGGGAGCGAGCGCATGAAAAGGAGTTTCGCGGTGGAGGCGTCCACCGTTTTCCTCGTTCGCCGTTCGGCCGCGTGATGCCGACGAGCTGCTTCGATGTTCCCGCCCTGCGATCAGTGAAGATTCCGCGTCCGTTCCCTGGTCGTTACTGGCGATGGATGCTCTCCTCTTTCGTTGCTTCTTCAGCCGTGCCTTCGCGGCTTCGCATCTGGTATGTGGCGACGGTCAGATCGGTGATCTGGTCGCGAGTGAGTGATTCCGCATTGAACACCAGATCGCGTGACAGGGATTCAACGTCTTGGTAAATACGCTGAGACGAAATCTGCTTTTCTTCCCCTGGTCCATGTCTTCCCGATCAACGTTCCGCTCCCCACGCGAGTCCGCGTTCTTTCATGACGTGCCGAAATTCAGAAACGAAACGGGGGCCACGATGCGTATGGCCAAGCCATTTTTCGATCCAAAAAGTGATGGGCGCTTTTTGCCGACGAACACCTTGTGTCCATCGCAGGCGGCGAGCATGACGATCTTTCCCAGGTAGGACACGAAGGCCTCTTGAGTGACGATCCGCTGATCCAAGCGAATCCCAGAAATAGTCATAGAGCCAATTGGCGGAAGTCTCGTCGACGAACTCGAGCATGTCGCGTGGAAGTTTGTACTTTTGGGCCATGTAATCGAGGAGTTGTCGATCGAGCATTTCCCAACCCAGGCGGGACGCGATTTCCTCCCCCAACGCGGCGCCATCCAAGCCCGCTTCCCGCGAAATCGTGACGGCGAACTGCGGTTTTCGAGGAACGTTCGCCGGTTTTCCCAACGTTCCTTTCTCGCGCACGAGCTCCTGGGCGATGAGCCACTGTTTCATCCGTGCTTCCGCGGCACGAGCGATCAGAACGGGATCGGACAGAATGGAATGTTTCATGACTGACACTCCTTTCCTGAAGATTTGGCGATGCACTTACCGTGCCGGTCGGCACGGATGCGGCTAGGTAAAGGAGGAGTACCAAGCCGCTCATGCATCCGTTACCATCAGGTTAACCGAACGGAAAGCGAAAGTCCTTTCGCAAAGGAAAGTTCATCTTGGCGGATTTATCCCACGACGCGATTCCCTCACAAAGCGAGGCATGGCTTAGAGCCATTCTGGCATCCACGCTCGACCCCGTGATCACGATCGACGAGTTCGGGATTATTCAGTTGGCAAGTCAATCCATGGGACTGGCGGACGCCGGACGAATTGATTGGTCAGAACATCAAAATCTTGATGCCCGAGCCCCATCGATCGCAACATGACGGCTATTTGGAACGATATCGTCGGACCGGAGAAACCTTCATCCTGGGGAAAGCGCGGGAGTTTGAAGCAGTGCGCAAGGACGGCAGCGTCTTTCCTTGCGAGATCTCCGTCTCCCGCGTCGATCTACCGGTGGCCTCGACGGCGGTGCTTACTGGGATCATTCGGGACGTTTCCGAACGCAAGGAGGCGCAACGGAAATTGGAGGAGTTAAACCGGGCGTTGGAAGAGAAGAATCGCGTTCTGGAGACAATCGTCTTCAACGCGGAGAAGCTGGCGTCGATGGGAAAACTCGCCGCCAGCATCGCTCATGAGATTCGAAATCCCCTCACATCGTTGAAGGTTCGGCTTTTTTCCATTCGCCGCGCGATCGGTCCCAACCCTGTATTAGAAGAGAAGTTTCGCGTGGTCTCGGAGGAGATCGACCGGTTAGAGGGGGTCGTTCGCAACTTTTAGAGTTTTCTCGTCCGCCGGCGGCTGAAATTGCAGCCCTACGAGGTCTCGGTCCTCGTGGATCGAACGTTGGCCTTGTTTGGTCATCAGTTCGAAGAGAATGAGACCGATTTGGCATGACTTCCTCGAACCGGGTCTTCCCCCCGTTGTTGCCGACATGGAACAGTTCAAGCAGGTTTTGATGAATCTGTGGAGCAACGCATTGGAGGCGATGCAAGGAAGAGGTCAGATTCAAGTGTCGGCGAAGCGAGCGAAGGACTCCAAAGGGAGGTCGATGGTCGTTCTTCGCGTCGAGGATACTGGGCCGGGAATTCGGAGGAAGCGGCCGCCCATGTCTTCGAGCCCTTTTTCAGCACCAAAGAGGAAGGAACGGGACTCGGACTATGCATCTCCGCGCAGATCGTCGAACGCCATGGCGGTCGATTGACGTTGGAAACCACGGGGCCTAAGGGAACGTGTTTTGCACTGTGGATTCCCGTGGCAAACGAAAGACCGGTGGATAAAGACGCGCATGGACAAAATCCTCATCGTGGATGACGAATCGAACGTTCGCACGTCGATCGAAGAAATGCTCGACGAGGCGGGCTACGACGTGGTTGCCGCCGACCGCGCCGAAGGAGCGCTCAAACTCGTCGAGATCGAGCAGCCGGACCTCATGATTTGCGACGTGCAAATGCCCGGGATGAACGGGCTAGAAGCGTTTCGCGTGATTCGCCAGTCGAGACCGCGAATGCCCGTGATCATCATGACGGGGTATGGCACCACCGAGACGGCGATCGAAGCCACCAAACTCGGGGCTTTTGATTATCTCCTCAAGCCGTTTGACCCCGCGGAGATGCTAACGACCGTCCAACGCGCGCTCGAAAGCGTTCGACTAATGCAGCGGCATGTCGTCATCGATCCCATGGGGGCGGCGGACACCGGCGACGCCTTGATCGGTCAGAGTGCCTCCATGCAGCAGGTCTACAAGTCCATCGGACGCGTAGCGGCGACGGATGCCTCCGTGTTGATTCGCGGCGAGACCGGCACCGGCAAGGAACTCGTGGCTCGAGCCGTCTATCAACATAGCCGTCGATCGGAACAGCCCTTGCGGATGGTCAACTGCGTCGCCATTCCGGAAACACTTTTGGAAAGCGAGCTTTTCGGCTACGAGCGAGGGGCGTTTACCGGTGCTAACTCCCGGCGGATCGGCAAGTTCGAACAGGCGGACGGGGGAACGATTTTTCTCGACGAGATCGGCGATATTCCCCTCGTGACCCAGGCCAAGCTTCTTCGCGTTTTGCAAGAAAAGAGTTTCGAGCGAATTGGCAGCAACGAAACGATTCGCGTCGACGTTCGCGTCATCGCGGCGACGAACCGCGATCTTGAAGGAGCAATTCAAGAGGGTAAGTTTCGCGAGGATCTCTACCATCGGCTTAACGTCGTGACGATCAACATTCCTCCTCTGCGCGAACGAGGTCAGGATCTCGTTCTCTTGACGCGGCATTTTCTGCGACGATTTTCCAAGGAATTGAAGATCGAGGAGCCTCCTCTCTCCGAGGATGCGCTTCATGAACTCAAGAGTTACTCTTGGCCCGGAAACGTCCGAGAACTTGAGCATTGCATTCAGAGAGCCATGATTTTCACGCAAGGATATCCGATTCAGCAGGGGGACATCCAGCGCGCGCTGCAACGCTCCACGGACGAAGCACCTTCCGGGACGGCGACGAAATCGTCGTGCCTGGGGAACGCCATCCACGTCGGCATGACGCTTGAAGCAGTGGAAAAGGTGTTTCTCAAAATGACGCTGGAAGCCACCGGCGGCAACAAGAAGGAAGCGTCTCAAATCCTCGGCATCAGCCGGCGAGCCATCTACGACAAACTTCGACGCCATGGCATGCTGTAAAAAAACATCGCTGCTTACCTTTCGGAGTCTCCGGTAGACGGGGTAATCGATCCACCCAAGTCGTCCCGCGCGACGAGGCATAATCCTCGCGAATCCTGTGCAAGCTATCGTAAATTTCCCCTTTCGTGGCGGATTCGAGTGCAAAAACCTTACACGTGTGCGGTACAGATTTGCGCGCCTGTTCCCTCAAGTTTCGCTCGTACCGCCGATCTATGCGGTTTTTTGTCATTCCCGTTTGGTATGCGGGTTGCCCTTTTCAATTAAGGGATGGGGAGTGATTGAGTGGGGTCGTCCGAGGAGAAAGTGACGGCCAGAGACTTCAACGCAAGGATGCGGAATGGATATTGGCGAAGGGGGGGACGAATCATGAACGAGTTGGCAGAAAGAGTCCGCACGGGCGAAAAGGAGTCGCCAGCCTCCTCCCCCGCCCGGATTCACATGAATGTGCCGGTGGCCGGCGATGGTCAAACGCATGGGATTGCCAAGACCGTTTTGCTGCGTACGCCGGGAGGTTATGTCATTGCGGTGATCCCGATGGAGAGTACAATCGACATCGCCAACGTCGAAGGGGTCCTCGGAGAATGCCCGGTTTGCGAAGCGAGCGACGAAGAACGTTCGGTACTGTTCCCAGAACTGGTGGGAGTGGAGGTACCGGCGTTCGGCAGCCAATACGGGGTGCGTACCTTGGTGGACATTCACCTGGCGGCCAATCCAATCGTCGAAATCACGGACAATCAAGGCAAGCCGTTCGCCATGCTCTTCGAGGATTTTGACCTGTTCGAAAACCCGATCCGTGGCCTGATTTCTCGCTAACGGAGGGGATTCACTGAGAGTCACGGGGGACGCGCGAACACCGCGAGCCGCCAATGGCGCGTCGTCCCGTGGTGGCGCGGATGGATATCGCGACATCGAAAAGAATTAGCCTCAATGACTTGGGAGAAGGCCATGCATATTGAATTGAAAAAAATCTGTGTGCCGACGGACTTTAGCCCCCACGCGGAGCAGGCACTTCGATATGGGGCGACCATGGCGGCGAGTTTTGGCGCGAAACTGCATCTGCTGCACGTCGTGCAAGACATCGATGCTTTCGTCACCGAGCCCACGGGCATGGCGGGTTGGTCGGCGACGGAGATTCTCGACGACTTGAAAAAAGGCGCGGCGGAAGGACTCAAGGAAACGGCCAATCGACTCCCTGCGGAACTGCAGCCCGTCGTTCAGACGGTCACGCATGGCATCCCGTTCCATGAGATTTCCCGCTACGCCAAGCAGGAAGGTATCGATCTGATCATTCTCGGCACGCACGGACGAACGGGTCTGAAGCATTTCCTGTTGGGAAGTGTCGCGGAAAGGGTCGTGCGATCGGCGCCTTGTCCGGTGCTCACCGTCCGCCATCCCGAGCATGAATTCGTGATTCCGGAATGAACTCGCGGTCGAGGATCCCTGTCGATGGTCGCCACTTAGGGAGGCCTGTTCGCTCAGCCGTTACCTGGGGTCGTTTTTCACGGTTGCTCCGAACCCTCTCCCCCTTGGTGTTTGGATTCCGGGGAACACGGGTAACAATTGAGCATCATTAAAGTATCATCGTATTCTCCGGCTTGGTCGTTTGGGGAGCCTTGGCGCAAAGCGCGCCGGGCCCCGACGCTACTTTTCTGAGCGTTCATATGATTGAGTCAACTGGATGATCAAGGAATCGCCGATCCGTCGATGTCGACATATCGGCCCATGAACTCGTCCGGCCAACGCGAGGCCATGGAAGAGCCATGAGCATTCTAAACCTCGATAAGATCTTTCGCCCTTACGGCGTGGCGGTCATCGGTGCCACGGACCGCCCGGGAGCGGTGGGGCAAACGGTGCTTCACAATTTGGTGGGGGCAGGCTTTGCCGGACCGATTTATCCCGTCAATCCCCGTCGGGAGATGGTCTCGAATCTTCGCGCCTTTCCGAACGTCGCCACATTGCCCTCTCCTCCGGATCTTGCCATCATCTGCACGCCGGCGGCGACTGTACCAGGGCTCGTGGCGGAATGCGGTGCCGCCGGGATTCGCGGAATCGTCATCTTGACGGCGGGATTTCAAGAGACGGGAGCCGAGGGGAAATCACTTCAAGATCGTATCCAACAGGAAGCTAAGAAATACCCGGGCTTGCGCATCGTCGGACCGACTTGTCTTGGAGTCATCGTTCCGGGGCATCGGCTCAACGCCAGCTTCGCCGGTATTCTCCCCGAGCCCGGCAAACTAGCGTTTATTTCGCAGTCTGGCGCGCTGTGCACCTCGATTCTCGATTGGGCCAAGGAAGAACGGATCGGCCTGTCGATGTTCGTGTCGATCGGCAACATGATCGACGTCAACTTTGGAGATTTGATCGACTATTTCGGCAGTGATCCTCAGACGCGCGCGATCATTCTCTACGTCGAGTCGATTAAAGATCCGCGTCGATTCATGTCGTCGGCGCGCGCGGTCGCGCGGAATAAGCCGATCATCGCCTATAAGTCCGGCCGCTGTACTGAATCGGCCAAGGCGGCATCCTCGCACACTGGGGCCATGGCCGGCGAGGACGCGGTCTTCGACGCCGCTTTCGAACGCGCGGGCATCGTCCGCGTTTTTGAGATGGATGAACTTTTCGACGTTGCCGAGTTGTTGGCGAAGCAACGCACTCCGCGCGGGGGAAGACTTGGTATCGTGACCAATGCCGGCGGACCCGGGGTCATGGCGACGGATGCCCTCGTCACGCTCGGTGGGAAATTGGCAACGCTAGCACCTTCCACCTTGATCGCCCTCGATGCCGCGCTCCCGTTTTTCTGGTCGCACGGCAACCCGGTCGATATTCTCGGCGACGCGTCTCCGGAGCGTTACGTACTCGCGGCACGCGCTCTCTTGGACGATCCCAATGTCGATGCCTTGCTTCTAATCCTTACTCCGCAGGCGATGACCGATCCGACAAAAACCGCGCGCGCGATTTGTGCCGCCGTCGCGGGGGCGAGCAAGCCCGTGCTGGCCACGTGGATCGGCGGGCCCACGGTGCGCGAGGGAATCGAAATCCTCAATCAAGGAGGTGTCGCCACCTATGCGACGCCGGAACGAGCGATACAGGCGTTCCTGTATCTAGTGCAATACGCCCGGAACTTGGAAACGTTGTACGAAACGCCTCGAGATCTCTCGATTGCATATGCCCTCGACCGCGATCGTTACCGCGAATTGTTTCGCGATTTGATGACGCAACGGGCTCAAACACTATCCGAAGCTGCGTCCAAAACCATACTCTCCGCGTACGAGATTCCGGTAACCAAAACATACGCCGCGCACTCGGACGACCAGGCGGCCGCCGTCGCGGAAGAGATAGGCTTCCCCGTTGTCCTTAAGGTCTATTCCCCCGACATCACCCACAAGACCGAGGCGGGTGGCGTGGAATTGAATTTGGCGGATTCCCAGGCGGTTCGTGACGCGTACTCCCGCATCGTCACCTGCGCGAAGCGGACCAATCCCAGTGCCCATGTCGAAGGTGTAACGGTTCAGAACATGGTTCGCGTCGATCGCGCGGTGGAGTTGATCGTGGGCGCGAAGCGGGATGCTACGTTCGGCAGCGTGCTGATGGTGGGAATGGGTGGCGTGACCGCGGAACTGCTGCGCGACCGGGCGATCGGCATGCCTCCTTTGAATGAGCGGTTGGCCCGACGCATGCTGGAGTCTCTCCGTTGCTGGCCTCTGCTCGTTGGATTTCGCGGGCGACCACCCGTCGCGGTGGAAAAACTGGTCGAGGTCATCCTGCGAATCAGTTCGATGATCGCTCATTTTCCCGAAATCGTCGAGTTGGACATCAATCCACTTTTGGTGTTTCCCGATGAGGTCCTCGCCCTCGATGCGCGTATCGTGATTGATCCACAAGGAAACGGAGACTTCCAGCATCACTTCGCTCATCTCTCCATTCGTCCTTATCCCGACGAATATGTTCGGCTCGTGACGCTCAAGTCCGGCATGCGGGTAACTCTCCGTCCAATCCGACCGGAAGACGAGGGAATGTGGATGGAAATGCTCCGCTCGTGCACGGAAGAAACGTTGTACCGACGGTTTTTCAGTCACATCAAACGTCCGACGCACGAGATGGCCATTCGCTTTTGCGTCATCGATTATGACCGCGAAATGGCGATCGTCGCGGAAACCGAGATCGAGGGAAAACGCCAATTGCTCGGCGTGGGTCGGTTGGTCGCCGATCCCGATCACGAGCGGGCGGAATACGCCGTCCTGGTCGCCGACCCGTGGCAAGGCCTCGGGCTCGGCGCCGCACTTACCGATTATTGCCTGCAACTCACTGGTAGTTGGGGAATCCAGCACGTCTTCGCGGAAACGCTTTCGGAGAACGCGCCCATGATCAGCCTGCTTTTGCATCGCGGATTTCGGTTGTCGCGTGACGCGGGCGTGGTGATCGCCCAACGAGACATGGCGGAAGTGGGGAAAAGAGAATTGACCTCGGTGGACGGTTCGTGACTACCGAGAAGCCTCCTGGCGCGGAAGCATCAATAAACGCATGCTAAACTCCGTACCGGCTGGAAGGCGCGCCGATTGCTTGCCCAAAGATCATAGAATCATGGTAGTCGTGCGTTTCGACGTTGCCGAGCAGGTACGGAGCCACGGAATGTTGAGGAGTCGCGTCTTACTCGATGGCAAAATTGACTGACACTGCATTGACTCTCCTGAAGAAGTCACATACACCCGCCGCG
This sequence comes from Planctomycetota bacterium, assembly GCA_046350335.1. Classification (GTDB taxonomy): domain Bacteria; phylum Planctomycetota; class Planctomycetia; order Kolteriales; family Kolteriaceae; genus JAXMAQ01. The sequence continues at coordinate 42,998 of JAXMAQ010000047.1, read as the reverse complement.
ATTCAGGCGCGGCTTGAGGGTGGTCCCGCGCACAGTTATCTACGTGACTTCGTTTATGGCGCCATCGACGGCGCGGTGACAACCTTTGCCGTTGTTTCCGGCGTGGCGGGGGCGGGCCTATCTTCCAGCGTCATCGTCATTCTCGGAGTCGCCAATTTGTTTGGGGACGGCTTTAGCATGGCGGCGAGCAACTACCTGGGAACTCGCGCCGAACAACAGCTTCGCGATCGTGCGCGGCGAAAGGAAAAGATGCACATTGACTTGTATCCCGAGGGGGAAAGAGAAGAGATTCGTCAGATCTTCGCCGCCAAGGGCTTTTCCGGGGACGATCTTGAACGTGCCGTCGACGTCATCACTTCCGACGTCAAGCAATGGATTGACACCATGTTGAAGGAAGAACACGGCCTCTCGCTCAACGGACCCAAGCCGTTGCGCGCCGCCGCGGTAACTTTTTTTGCCTTCGTCATCGTCGGTTTTTTGCCCTTGATCGTTTTTGTGGGCCAGATGGTGGCTCCCACTAGATTTACCCACCCGTTCGCGACCAGCACCATCCTCACCATGTTCGCGTTCTTTTCCGTCGGTGCTTTCAAGGGGCGGTACGTTCGGCAGAGTTGGTATGGATCGGGACTGGAGACACTTTTCGTCGGTGGTGCAGCCGCAAGTCTCGCATATCTCACCGGCCTTCTGTTGGCGCGAATTGTCTGATCGTTGCGCTTTCGTCTTGCAAGTGATCTTGAGTCGCCGATTTCGAACACGTCTCCATGGCTGCGCGAATTCTCCCGGCGAGGACGGAGTGAATTCGATGGCCTTCGTATCAGTCATGCGACAAACCAGACACGACGCCGAGTCCCGGTTGACAGGAACCGAAGGGGAGGCTATCGCCCGTGCGGATGTTAGGGGAACTACGTCATGAAATCGACCGAGACGGAAAATCCGGACATCGCCAACTTCATCATGTTCGCCTTGCTGGCGGCGGTGGCGATCTTCGTTCTAAATCCCATGTTGGCCGTCGGCTGGGATTACATCGTCGAGATTTTCAAGTCGGCGTTCGACACCATGGGGCCCCCTGGTCCGGTCTCACCTTTCAGCACGCTTGCCCCGTAGCATGCTCCCAGGAACTTCCCTTTTCACCTCTGCGTTTAGATTCGAGTTCGCGTTGGTACGAATAGGTTCGACGTGGAGCCGATGCGCCGGCTGCGGATTCAATGCTGGTTGGCGTCAGGCTCCCACCTCGGCATTATCTGACGGTATTCGAGTGTCAACGCCAACTTCGAACGGCTCCATGTGGATGAGAATGTCCGTTGCGGCAGGAATCGCGGCTCGAATGGCTCCCTTGACGCGTCCGCCGAGTATGTGTGCATCATGCAGCGAGAGCATCGGATCGGCTTGAACGTGCAAGTCGGATTGGTACTCGGTTCCTAGTTTACGAACCCGCAGCTTTTCGATCCGCAGGACACCGTCGACGCTGGCGGCCGCGGCTTCGATTGACGCGATCACGTTCGGATCGGGCATGCGGTCCATGAGTTCGTCGATAGCGGGTCGGAGTAACTTCATTCCGTTCAAGGCGATGATCGCGGAGGCGAGCAGTGCCGCGAAATCGTCCGCCGATTCCCAACCAGGCCCACCCCACAACGCGATGCTGATTCCCACGAACGCGGCGGCGGAAGTGATCGCGTCGCTGCGGTGATGCCACGCGTCCGCCTTGACCGCGGTGCTACCGGTTTCAACGCCGACGTCGAGCACGCGGCGAAAGAGCGTCTCCTTTACCAACACCACGACCGCGATGACGATGAGCGTGAACGGCGCCGGCATGTGGTGGGGAGTCACGATTTCACGGATGGCGGCGACCGCGATTCCCAACGCGGCTCCCAGAAGCATTAAGGCCACGATCGCCGTCGCGAGCGGTTCCGCCTTGCCGTACCCGAACGGATAAACTTCGTCCCGGGGCCGTGCGGTAATTCGCAAGCCACGCCAGACAATCAGTGAAGAAAAGATGTCCAGGGAAGACTCTAGGGCGTCGGCGATTAACGCATACGAGTTACCCAGAATGCCGGCGAGGAGCTTGATGACCACCAGGCCGGTGTTCACGAGCAGGCCCATCTGGGCGGCACGAATGCCGCGACGGATCGTGTTTCTTGCCGTCACTCGATTTCCCCATGGGCACATGTTCCGAAACATACCACTGCTTCGGTTTCAGACAGGTTGGGCAAATGGGAGAAGACGAGAATTTGGAAATTCCTTAGCTTGGAGGTTCCCTCATTTGCGCGGCCGCATTTCCTCACGATTTTACCGGTGGGAATCGGTCGAGCCAAGCTTTTGGTTAGAGGGAACGTTGCCGTTCGGAAAAGGAATGTCATGGGCCGGTCTGGTCGACGAGAAGGCTCTCCCAGCGACGGGCCTTAGCGTTCCGGCATTTATGGTTGTTGCCCGAAAAGGCGACGATCCCGGGCCGTGGGACACGCCTTTTCGGCTTCGGTTGCGTCGTCCCGGATTGCGAGTTAAAAGACGGCGGTCGCCCAATGTCTCCAGTTCAACTCTCAGGGGAAACAGGTGATCGATGAACACGGCGGACAAGTTGACCCTATTGATCGAGTCGCTGGTGTTAGGGGCGCCTCTCCTTGTGGTATGGATTTGGGCCCTATGGCGCGCCCTTCAAACGCCTCGATCCAATAATCGCTGGCAATCGTGGATCGGGTCCGCCGCGGTCGTAATGATTGTCTTGTCCCTCCTGCTGCCGAATGTTTATCGAATGATCGTGACCTGGTTCGAAGGGGATCCTCGAATGGTTCCCTTCGCCTTTGGTGCTATCCGGCTTTTGTCGAGTGGACTCGAAGCAGGTTGTTGGTTTGTGGTGCTGAACGCAGCGTTCCATGGAGCGGGAACTTCGACGGCGAAGAGTGAAAAATCGGGTTCCGATTTCTGAACCCCTCGCGAATGTTTCCGTGGCTATTCCGAGTGGAAGGAAAGTTTCCCCAGGCGAGGCGCGCTAATTCGGCGTCTTGGGGGCCGGCTCGATTGCCCCGTTCTTCGGCTGGGAATCCTGATTGCTTAGTTGGGTGAGCCAATCCCCGATCAAGCGGATCGCTAGCGGGTCGGGGATGGAACTGCTCAGGGGAGGCATGCGGCCTGGGCCAACCCTTCCTAGTCTTTGCAAAAGCACCGAACGTTCCGGATGACCGGCGACCGCCAATTTGGCTCCGGCGATGCCAAAGGGATCGTGCTTGGGATCGGCACCGATGAGATTCATCTTCTCATTGGGCGTGGCGAAATGAAGATCGATGGCGGCGTTGCCACCTCCCGCTGGCACATGACAATGCGCCAATTGGCGTGCAAATAGGAGCGAGCACGCAGATTCAAATCCGCCGTTTCGTCCGCGGGGTCCGTTAGGCGGGGGAGTTTGTCTCGCTCCCCAGGCAGCGAGTTTCCAAAAATGTCTTGTGCCACGAGCCAATCCAACTGTCCGATGGTCTTGTCCCTCAGCGTCACGTCGCGATGCATTTGCAAGGTTTGGAGACCAAGTACGTAGCCCGCGGCGCGGGTGTGACAGACCATGCATTCCGCGCGACTTGGGTAGTGCCACTTTTGAGGCCGAGGGTTGCCCATTGGTTGGTCCCCTCGAACCGTGAAAGTATGATCCAATCCTTGGCTTTGCACGAGATCCGCGTCTCTTTGATCCTCGCGCCAGCGGTACGAGTAACCCTGCCATTCTCCAAGTCGTCGTACGAGTAACCTGGTCTCGATACGTCGGGGAAGGTCTTTCTGGGACGCGAGGGGGAGCGAGAAGGTTTTTACGAGCACGGTACCATCGGGAAATTGCCATGCGCCCGTTTCCGTGTAGGTCGCCCGTCCCGCTCCAGGTAACGCCAGATAACGCTCCTTGTGCGCCCCATCGGACCAAAGTGGCGCTATTACGGAGTAGGGGATAATGCCGGGCGCCAATTCATGTTTTTCCGTCGAGCCAAACAGGCCGGTTTCGCTGAGCATGCGTGGAAACGGGACCTGAATCGTCTCTTGAGGAGACCGGATCAGTCGGTGAAGCCCGCTTGCGTGGTCAATGACGTAGATTTCACCCGCGTCATCTTGACAGAACGCGACGATTTGAAGTGGCGAGTCCGCGATTTCGGTGAGCTGGGTTACTTGATCGTCCGAGTAGCGCAGGGCCCAGATTTTGCCGGTCGCATAGTCCCCATAGACGTAGGTTCCGGTGAGCTCGGGAAACTTCGCGCCCGTGTAAACGACGCCTCCCGTGATGGATCGGGATTCCGAATGAGGGTGTTCCACGAGCGGTGGGAGGATGGGGCTCGGTCCCTGTTTGCGTAGAGGCTGGAACGGTTTGCTTCCTTCCTGAATGCTCCAGCCGTAATTCCCTCCCGCTTTCACTCGGTAGATCATTTCCACCCAGTCCTGGCCGACGTCCGCGACAAGGAGATCGCCGTTGTGCGCGTGGAAGGTGAGTCGCCAAGGGTTTCTCATTCCATAGGCGTAATTCTCGGGCCGCGCGCCAGGAGCAGAACGGAAGGGATTGTCCGGCGGGATCCGATACGTCCTGTCTCCCTCGGCCTGATCGACGTCGATGCGAACGATCCCACCGGTAAGGTCGTCGAGTTTTTGGCCGGTCAAGTCCCCATCGGAGTCGCTGGTACCGTCTCCCGCGGAGAGGTACAGGTAGCCGTCCGGTCCGAACGCGAGATCGCCGCCGTTGTGGCCATTGGAGTCCCAGGCGAGGATTTCCACGCGGGAATCATCCGCGATCTTGGGCGGATCATCGGCCGGAACGACGTAGCGCAGAATGCGATTCTGTTTTTTCGGCTGGGAGTTGGGGCCATTGCTGAAAATGAAGATCTGCCTGTTCTCGGCAAATTTGGGATGAAACGTCATCGCGTAAAAGTCGTGGTCCACAAGTTTGTAGACTTCGATGGGCGCCCTATCCGGGCGATCGAGATCGAGCGCGAGGATCCTGCCTGCTTGCTCGACGACCCAGAGTCTCCGCGCCCCGGGTTCTTGCACCGCGAACAGGGGTTGCTTCCACGTCACCTTCGAGAAGACCTGCTCCGTGCGGAACGGAGGGGACGGGTCGGGGGAACCGAGCAAGGAACGATTTTCCCAGAGCGTTCGCGCCGGCTTGGCGCCATCCACGGAGTCGGCGTCGGTTTTTTCCTGCGCCAAGGCGTTTGCAGTCGGCCAGGTTCGCACCAGGAGTAAAGCCAGGCTAAGGACTGTGGAATACGTGAATGGAACCACTGCGGATTTTGGATTCATCGACGGCGTGGTTCGAACGGGAGGAATTGCTCATGGTCCATCGATTCTCGCGATCCGAGGAATCGCTTTCAACCCCATGTCTAGAGCCATCTTGGAAAAACTGCCCAAGCGTTCGATTCAGTCTCTCGCTAACTCCTGACGCGACGGATCAGCGGTTTTTTTGAGGTTTGTTGCCTTGGAGCGTGCACTAATGCGCTGAATCCGCGTAAAAAGTTTTTTCGGGATTCTCGCTTGCAATTTAGGAATTAAGTAAGAGAATGTGGGCCTGCGCGAACTGGCGCAGGAATCCGTTGCGGGATTTTTAGCTTGTTTTCTGTTGATGCTCGTTGGAAATGATTCGGACGGCGACGCCGTTCGGACATCACTCCTTGTAGTGTTCGTGCCTTAATCGAATGAATTGCTTGGTTAGCCAATTGGATGGGCCAATCCTTCTGGTGGGTGGTTGGCGAACCTTCCTGGCGTTGGGGTAACCTTGCGTCCGTTCGAGTTCTTTGTGTCTAAAAATTCCGCAGGAAATCGTTCACATACCACCAAGGGGGATGCCGCATGGTAGCGGCAGGATGCAGAGGACAGGAAAATATGGCGAGAGACATTCGAAAGTTGCGTTATGCGTTGCAAGGTGTGTTCGCTCTGACGCTTTTGGCCGCTTCGCAGGCGGATGCCGCGTTCATTCCTTACACCATCAATTCTGCTCAAAGTCAGATTAATCTCAACGCGACGGGAACCGCGTTCGGTGGAGCGCTCGTGGTGACCGAACAGTTCCCGACGCTCGTGACCCGTTATTCGGGAACGATCGGTACCGATAGCACGGTGAGCGGAACCAGCTTTACCGACGGGGGAGCGGCATCGGCACTTAACATGCGACAGGGTGGGTTTCTTAATCTGGAGGCTCAAGTAACGCCGAACGTCAATGGTGCCGCGGGAACAGCGCCTGCGAATTACGGTTTGCGCTTGGATGCCCCCGTGGTGTATGACCTTCCGTCCTTTGATCTTTCGTTTCTCAATATTCCAGGGATCACCACGGTCGACTTCGGCGTTCTGCAATCGGTGCAGATGAACGTCGCCGTTCGTAACTTAGTCTTGGATTTCACCAGCCCTGCCCTGAGCGGCGTTTCCGTGTACAGCGGAACCTTTGATCCCACGGAAACCAGTGTCGTCATTGATCAGGGCTACGCGGACATCACCGCCAATTTGGTCCTTCGTCAACCGAATTTGCTCACCAAGGTCGCGATTCAAAGTGCCTTGACATTGCTTGCCGGTTCCTTCCCGGACCTGGGTATCGTGGTGAGCACGCCGAACTTTTTGAGTCTCGACATTCTGGTCGGATTGGGAACTCGGCTGGACTTGGCGAACGCGGTGCCGATTGCAAACACGTCAGCGACCCCAGGCACGTTGAGCACGGTGTGGAATCCCGTTGGAAACGACATTTCCACGCTCGTGCTTCCAGTGGAGTTTGCCGGCCTGAGCGGTCTCGGGCTGCCGCCGGAATTGCTCGACCTGCAGTTCAACTTCACGGGTACCCTGCGTGCAACCGCCGTGGTTCCTGAGGCTTCCTCGCTGCTGATGGTGGGTGCCGCTTTTGCTGGGATGGGTGGACTCGCTTGGCGGCGTCGCCGAGTGGCGAAGTAACCAGCCCCCCTGTTAGTGGTGCGTTGGCTGTCCGTTTCACGAAACGTGACGTGCCATTAGCCACGAAGAACACAAGTGTGTCAAAATGCTTGCGTGCCAGTGACGTTTACAATATCAGCCGGCCGATGGCGAATGCCTTCGGCCGGCTGGTTCATTTTATGGCTCGACTTCGCGCTGCATGAAGACTTTGCCGTCATCTGCTCCCGGCAAGCGTGTCACTCCCGATCGTTCCAATAGATCACGACATTGTGACTAGCGCGTCCGACCGCAACGATGTCGTCTTTCCCGTCTCGGTTCAAGTCGGCAACAGCGAGATCCTCGACAGCCACCTGGCCGGGCTGGAGTAATTGTCGTCTCCATTCGCCTTCACCGCGCCAATCATAAATGCGCACGCCGGATAGGTTTTTTCCGTCGAGATTGTCGCGCACGCCGATCACTAACTCTTGATCCTCGTCACCATCGAGATTCGCACACCAGACGGCGTGACCCCATTTCAGTGATTCGTCGAGCACGGTTCGTTGCCAAAGTTTGCCCTTCTCGCCGGGGTGATAGACGACGACTTGATTGCCGTGCCAAGGCTCGATGGTTGCGACGTATCGCCGCTTGCCGGCAAGGCATCCCAGTTTTACTTCGCTCGCCCCTCGGTTGGGCGAAGACTGCTGATTTCCGGATCCGATGTGTTCAAGCCGATAACCATTCTTCGACATCGAGAGCGCGTGGACGCCTTCGAAGCTTGCAAGCAGCAAATCGTCCACGCGATCGCCGTTGAAGTCCGTGACTTCAAAGCCGTGAATCACGTGGAGTTCTTGATTCAAAACTTCCTTTCGCCAACGGTTTTTTGTCGGTTTTTCGGGAATGGAAAACGATAAGATTCGGACGCCCGCGGCGTTCCAATCGGGAGCCTGTGAATTTCGGCCCATGAGGGGAACGACGATCAATTGCCGTTGGCCGTCCCCATCGAGATCAGCCCATTGCATGCGGTGGACAGTCGGTTCCTCGTCGATGGGGAACACTCGCCACGCCGCGTTGCCGTTGGATTGGTCTTGAAGCCATTGAATCGTCCCGCCGGTTTTCGTGTCCATCGGGCGCCAGTCGGCGCCCAAGGCCAGATCCAACTTGCCATCCCCGTCGATATCCTGAGCCGATGCGCAAACGTTGTCCGGTTTGGTCTCGTTGGCGATGATGGTGTGAAGTTTCCAATTCGGATTCTCGAACCAGATGACTCGCGTGGAGTCGACGACCAGGATATCGAGTCTGGAATCGGCATTCATATCGACAAGTTTTACCGCGTATCCTACCTTGAGACTTCGGTCGATTTCCTCGGCTCGGAAGGGTAGATCTTGGCCGTCGACGTGGGTGGTGACCAGGATGAGGATGGCGAACGCGGTTGTCCATTCGGGGAGGTGCATGGCGACCTTTCCAGAAAGGTTTTACTTCGATTTCGAGACCCGTTTCGAATCCTGGGCGCGCTTTGCTTCGTCGGCGGTGATGAATCCATCGCTATTCGCGTCGAGTCGTTGAAACTCCTCCAAGCCGCCGGCAGGCCATTCGTAGAGTCCGATTTGCCGATCTCCATCTTTGTCTCGATCAAGAAACCAATCGGGAAGGTCCGACTTTGTTTCCGTTTTGGGAACGTAGACTGGAAACCCCGTCTTGGGATCGGGAGGCGTGAGTAGCGCGTGCCTCGGCGCGTCTTTTGCGGGGGCGGGTAGTTCCAAGCCGGCGAGCCCGGCGTCGAATTCGATGACGTCGATTTTGCCGTTGCCGTCCCGGTCCTGTTTCAGCAGAGCGTTACGATGTACGGCTGGAATTTCCTCGGGCGAAAGAAAGCGGTCTCGATTTTGATCCAGCTTTTCAAAGACCTGGCCGCGATAGGCAAAGGGTCCCGGATCCGGGGCGGGAGGTGGCAAGACTTGGGGCGGAAGCTCCGGTTTGATCGTCGCTTTCGTCTCTGGCTTAGCGGGTTCCGAAGTCTTCCCCTTGGATCGCGTGCGCGACTTGATGGTGGGCTTGACGGCTGCGATTTCCTTGCTTCCGACCCAGGGGGAAATCACCTTGGTGTATAAAAGCCCCGCCCCCAGTCCCACGACCAAGAGAGCCAACACTGCCGTTCGCTTTTGGTCTGCCATGGCCCGTCCCTTTCGTTGTCGATCCCTCAGCATAGTTGTTTCGATGGTGGGAATCGAACGTGGGTTTCGTGGTTCCGTAACCTGTGGCGGAAAGTGATGTTATCGCAAATAAGAAGATCTTCACACGCAAGCGGGGCAAAGTCGCCTTTCCCAGCTGGACCAAAAATTTTATATTGACCTTGGTTAGGGGAGACACGAATGTCGATTGGAGCCACTTGGCGACCCGGCGTTGCCTCGATGGCGACCAGCGATCCCACCGACACTTGATCTCGAGTTCGTTAACAGGGCCGATTCCTCCCAGTACAAGTCGGCCTGGAACCATGGGAGCAAGGTGTCAAGAACATACCGTCACCGTCCCTGGAGCAACGGCTCCGGCATGGACGGGGCGCCGACCACGAATGACCTGAAACACCGGCCTCTTCACCCGTGGCTCACGCGAAGGTACCATCATGCTGCACGAAATTCCGGAATTGCTAGCACGGAAGCAAGTGATCAGCGCGGATCAGCTGGCGCGGATTCGAGAGTTGGAGGCGCGCGAACCCGAGGAACGGATCGATCAGCTTTTGCTCAAACACGAGATCGTCACCGAGGATGCCCTATTGACGGCTCTTGCCGAGGCCATGGGTTTTCAGTTCCTGGACTTGGCGAATGTCGAACCCTCCCGCGAGGCGCTCGAGAAAACTCCTCCCAAATTCGTGTTCAAGCATCGCGTCCTGCCGATCAGCTTTGAAAACAACGTACTCACGGTTGCGACGAGCGAACCATTCGAGATTCTGGCCCTCGATGAACTCGAAACGATGACCGGATTCGTCGTCGAGCCGGTCTTCTGCGTCGGCAAGGAGATTGCCAAGCAGATCAAGAGTCATTTCGGCGTGGGCGGAGAGACCATCGGCGACCTTGTGGGCGCCTCCGACGCGGACGACGCTGCCGCCGAGTCCGAAGACGAAGAAGAAATGGCGGAATCCGCCTCCGTCATTCGGCTGGTCAACGAAATCCTCTGTGAAGCAGTGCGCGAGCGCGCCAGCGATATCCACATCGAACCTGGCGAAACCGGCATGCAGATCCGTTACCGGATCGACGGCGTGCTTCAATCTCAATCGGTTCCGCCCGAGATCCATCGTTTCCAGGCCGCGATCGCCAGCCGGCTGAAGATCATGGCGAAGCTCAATATCGCCGAGAAAAGAAAGCCGCAGGACGGTCGGATCCGGCTGAAGGTCGACGATAGGGAAGTCGATTTGCGCGTCTCGATCATCCCCATGCTCCACGGGGAAGGGATCGTCATGCGTATTCTCGACAAGGGGAAGATGACCTACGATCTCCAAAAGATCGGCATGGACCCGGAGAACTACGGCGCTTTTAAGAAGCTGATCTGCTTGCCCCATGGCATCATCCTCGTGACCGGTCCGACGGGTAGCGGAAAGAGCACGACGCTCTACAGCGCGCTCGCGGAGATCAAGGACGAGGCCACCAAGATCATCACGGTCGAGGATCCGGTGGAATATCAGATGCCGGGGATCAGCCAGATCCAGGTGAACCACAAGGTTGGACTCGATTTCGCCGCCGGTCTTCGAAGCATTCTTCGGCACGATCCGGACGTGATTCTCATTGGTGAAATCCGCGATTTCGAGACCGCCCAGATTGCCACCCAGGCAGCCATGACCGGCCACATGGTGTTCAGTACGCTGCACACCAACGACGCGCCGAGCGCTTTTCCCCGGCTCATCGACATGGGGGTCGAGCCCTACCTGGTGGCGAGTACCGTCATGGGAGTCATGGCCCAGCGCCTGGTGCGAACGATTTGTCCTGGCTGCAAGGCGCCCAAGATGGTCGATCCCACCACGCTCCCCGCGGATTTTCCGAACCTGAGCGTGGGGGAATTGATGGCGGGCGTCGGCTGCGAGAAATGCCGGCAGTCGGGGTATTCCGGTCGCCAAGGCATCTACGAACTGCTGAGCGCCACTCAGGCGATTCAGCAGTTGGTCGTCAATCGTTCGAGCGGCAACGAGATCAAGCGGCAGGCGATGGCCGAAGGGATGTCGACGCTCCGGCAATGCGGTTGGCTCAAGGTTCTTGCCGGCTTGACGACGGTGGAAGAAATCGCCCGGGTCACGAAAGAAGAAGAATTGGCGCCCGCCACCGGTCCAGGACAGGGAAACGCCGCCCCGAAGGGAAACCTCAAAACCGCGGAAAATGATCCGGTCATCCTTTCCATGCCCAAGGGTGGTTGGAGCGCCAGTCCCGGGTAATTCGACATGCCGGACTTTGAATACATAGCCAATGAACGAACGGGAGGCCGGGTGACCGGCACGTTGACCGCAGGCGCGGAGCGGGACGCTTTGCAGCTTCTCGTCGACAAGGGGCTTTTTCCCATCACCATCCGGCCCGCGAAGGGAAGTAAGCCCAAGTTTGCTATTGGCGGCAGGAAGAAGCGTTTGCCCGGCCGGGTCATGGTTCGTTTCTACCGGCAACTGGCCGATCTATTGACTGCCGGCGTGCCGTTATTGCGCGCTCTGGAACTCATGGAGAGGCAGGCCGGGGAAGAAGCCCTTTCTGCCGCGCTCGCCGAGATCCGCCGCGCCGTCGCCGACGGCGAAGGACTCGCCGAGAGCATGGCGAAGTTTCCTCACCTCTTCGGCGAGTTGGCGCTCAGCATGATTCGAGCAGGCCAAGAAGGCGGGTTCCTGGAAGACGTTCTCGCCCGCATCGCCGATTACACCGAGCAGGAGGATGAGCTCAAGGGAAAGATCATGGGGGCGATGGCGTACCCGATCTTCCTGCTGTTGATCGGGACGGTGGTGATCGGCGCTTTGGTGATCTATTTCGTGCCGAAGTTCGCGCCTATTTTCGCGCGTCTCAAGGAGAAGGGACAGCTGCCGGGCATTACGATCGCACTGCTTGGGACGAGCGATTTCCTACAAAGATACGGGATCCTTCTGGCGGCATTGATCGCGGGCTTGGTTTACGCCGCCGTGCGTTGGAGCCGGACCCCCGCCGGTCGGGAAAAGGTCGATCTTTGGCGTATTTCGCTGCCCAAGTTCGGCGAGATTTCGCGCAACCTCGCCATTGTCCGCTTCTGCCGCGTGCTCGGGACACTGTTGAGCAACGGCATTCCGATTCTCAATGCCCTCCGGATCGCCAAGGACTCGTGCGGGAATCTCGTCTTGAGCAAGGCGATCGCCCGAGCCGCCGACAGCGTCACCAGTGGTGATTCCCTCACGGAGCCGCTGCGCGTCTCGGGACATTTCCCGCGCGACGTCATCGAAATGGTGACCATCGCCGAGGAGAGCAACACGCTCGAAAAGGTGCTCATCGATATTTCGAACAGCACCGAGAAAAGAACGACGCGGCAACTGGAGCTTTTCGTCCGGTTGCTGGAACCCATGATGTTGTTGGTCATGGCGTGCGTTACTCTCGTCGTCGTGACGGCATTGCTTTTGCCGATCATGAAAATGAGTAGCGCGCTGAAATAAGTCCCTCGAAGAAATCGAAAGGAGCCTAGGGATGCACGCACAGATGGGACGCCGCTCGCAACGGGGACGGCGCGGGTTTACGCTGTTGGAACTACTGCTGGTCGTCGGGATTCTGGTGATGCTGGCCGCCTTCGCGCTTCCCTCGTTCATGGGAACGCAAAAGCAAGCCCAGGTCGATGCCGCCACCTCGCAGATTCGCATCTTCGAGGATGCCTTGAAACTCTACCAAAGCCAGAACGGCGGGTTCCCGACGACGGAGCAGGGCTTGCGCGCGTTGGTGGAAAAGCCGGAAGACGAACCGGTGCCGCCCAAGTGGGCCGGTCCCTACTTCGAGGACGCCAATGCGACCGATCCTTGGGGAAGCGAGTACCAGTACGCCAGCCCCGGCGAGCATAACGGCGACAAGAAGCCGGACATCTGGTCTCTCGGCCCCGACCGCGAGGATGGCACCGAAGATGACATCGGCAATTGGAAAGCCGAAGACGCGGAAACGAAGGGCGAGTAATTTCCCTGATCTTCGCGGGGTCGCCACTCCCCCGAGGTCCAAGGAATTCCTTTGCCGCGAGGATGAGCAACATGCTTTTGGTCCGGGCGCGGAATGGTCGATCAAGATGCCGGAACGTTAAGGACACGTTTCGTGGCCCGATCGATGGTTTCACGCTGATGGAACTGATGCTCGTGATGGCTGTCCTCGCGGGTCTCGCCGCTTTCGCGGCTCCATCCTTTCATGGAATGTTGCTGGCTCATCGGTTGGAAGGGGGGGCGGAACAAGTTCGTTCCCTGCTTCGCGATGGTCGACGTCAAGCCATGTTGGCCGGAACCTCCTACCGCGTGGACATCCAAGTCGGCAAGGGCTGGATTCGCCTTGTCCCTGCTTCGGACCCACTCGACCAAGAAACCAAGCAGGCAGGGGAGGGGACGGAGGAAGCGGGCGAGACTTCGCCGTCGCCGACGGATGACACCGGTTCCGGCCTGGAGGTTCAATCTGCCCCCCCGCCTTTGCGCCTTCAGGAAGAGTTGCCGGTGGGCGTGCGCGTGGAAATGGAAGAGTTCGTTCGATCGACACGCGGGCCACGAAGTGTTTCGTCGATGGGCGAGTCGGAATTAGAGGCCGCGAGTACGGAGGCGCCTGCCCCGGAGAACGGTGAAGAAAATGAGGCTAGCTTGGAATCGTCGGCGGAATGGACCCCCTGCGTGGAGTTCTTTGCCGACGGATCGGCGACGGCGAGCGTCTTGTTCGTCATGGACGGCAGGGACCAGGCCGTCGAGATCCAAGTCGAGGAGTTAATCGGGGACGTCTCCGTCTCCGCGCCCCGATCTCTGGAGGACTGGCGCGGCGAGCAGGAAGAGTCAAACGGCGAACGAGGGGCTATGCCATGATCCGCGGACGAAACCGATCGCTGTCGCGCCGCGGAATGACCTTGCTGGAAGTGATCGTGGCGACCGCGATCTTCGTGGGTGGGATGGCGCTCATCGGGCAATTGCTCCGCCTTGGCTTGCTCACCGCGGAAGCGAACAAACGGATGACGCAAGGATTGCTCCGCGGAATCCAAGATGGAGGAACTGAGCCTGGATCGAGAGTTTGGCGGTGGATGGTCGACGCCATTCGAGGACGATGACCGATGGCGCTGGTCGGTGGTCACTGCTTCAACACCGATCGAGGGACTCATCAACCTGGAACTCAAGGTCGAACATCTGCGTTCGGAGGACCAGGAAGAAGAATTGGATTTTGAGTACCGCTTGAATCGATGGATCGTCGATCCGGAGTTTCGCTCTCCCCCCGCGGGAGAGGTCGGCGTTGACGGCGTCCCAACCCCCATGACGGTCCGAGAGATGCTCGGACTCCCGCAGCCCAATGCCCGGCCGAGTTCCGGGTTGACGAACGCCAGTCCGAAAAGCCCCTAGCCTCGTCGATACGCAACCTTGGCCATGCGCGCCGTTGCTTGTGGAAGTTTAGGAAGATGTTGCAACGTAAGGTCCAACCTGACGGCTTCACCTTGCTGGAAGTGATTCTCGCCATGGGCTTGGCGTTTTTTCTCATGATCGCCTTGTACCAGTCGATCGCGTTGCAGTCGAAATACAACGACGTCGCCTCGGCCGAGATGAAGGAAGCGCGCGTGGCCCGCGCGGTGCTTCTTCGGATCTCGGCCGATTTGCGCGCCGTAAAACAACCGTCTCCCGACACAACCGTTCGACCGGCCATGGAATTGACGCGAGAGGAGGGGATGGAGCCTGCTCCCGCGGATTCGAGTCCACCGATAGATTCTCCCCCGCCGCCGATGGAAGCCGCTTTAGAGCCATCAACCCTCTTTCCGGGTCCATTGACGACTAATGCTTCCCGTGCGCCGCAGGCACGCTCACTCCTGAGTTTGCTCGCGGATCAAGAGTTGGCGAGCGGAGACCTCAATGCGCCGGAACCACCCGTCGAAGTGGTGGAAGACGAACCAATCTTGCGCCCGGAACGTTTCGGCCTCCTGGGAACATCGAATCGGCTTCTATTGATGGTGTCCCGATGGGGCCAGCGAGATTCCGTCGTCGAGCGGTATCGCGAAGAAAAGAGCGGAGGGGGAGAGATTTCCGCGGCTCCGTCCGCGGATTCGCTGGAACGGGGAAAACGGGAGCCGACGGATGTTCGCGAGGTCTTTTATTTGATGCGCCCCAATCGCGCGGCTTGGGAGCAGAGTGAAGAAGTGTCGGCAAGCGAGGAGGAGGAAGAGCCGCCTCGGCACCTGGGGCTTATTCGCCAGGAGATTCTTTATCCCTTTACCGCGGAAGCGCAGCTAGAAGCGAAACGCCAATTGGAACTCCACTTGGACATGAACAAGTCGGAGGACGAGGATTCCGACCCGCTCAAGAGCACCGAGACCGAGGTCTCGGAGAGTGAAGTTCCACCGGAGGAAATGGTGGCCACGCGCGTCCATGGGGAGGCGATCACCGCCATACGGTTTCGCTACCACGATGGCGTCGAATGGCTCAGTGGCTGGGACCGCGACGACGAATTACCCTTGGCCGTCGAAATTGCCTTGAGTTTCGACCCCAGGGCCGAGGACGAAGAAACGTTGACGGGGATTCCGGAAGTAGCCGAGGAAGAAAAAGAGGAGCCGGTGTTTCCGTATCGCCTGGTGGTTCGCCTTTCCGGTTCGCGGCGTCCGCTTCCCAAACTCTCTCCGGAGAACGAAGAGGGGCAGGAGCCAAACAACTCGTCCGGCGGGACGACGGAGGCTCTCCCATGATGCGCGCGCACCATGAATCGAGACAGGGGTTCGTGCTGCTGGCCGTCGTGGTGGTGATCGCGATGTTGTCCTTGTCCGCCTATACCTTCACGCATTGGCTTTCCGTCGAGCAGGACACCGCCGTCGCCGACGGCAGGCGAGTTCAGGCACGCGCGCTCGCAGATTCCGGCGTGAGCCTGGTCGAGGTGCTGGCGTTGCATCAACAACGTGGGACTTCCATTCCTGATTTACAGAACAACCTTGAACTCTTCTCCGGCATGGTTGTGGAATCGCCGGAAACCGAGGGCGTTTCCACGACGGACAAGGAGCCCAAATACGCCCGGTTCGCCGTGTTCGGGTCCAGTTTTACGGAAGATTCACTCGTTCCAACAAGCCCGGACAAGGCGCTGGTCCGCTTCGGCCTGGAACGCGAAGGGGGAAAGATCCACCTCAACGCTTGGTTTAAGCGAGATCCGGATGCTTTGCGCCAAGCCCTGTTGGCCTTGCCAAACGCCACCGATGAACTCGTTGATTCCGTATTGGATTGGCTGGATCCCGATGACGAGAAAAGGACGGCGGGTGCGGAAAGGGAAGATTACGAGGCGTTACAGCCGCCGATCGTTTGCCGCAACGGTCCCGTCGAATCGATCGAAGAGTTGTTGCTCGTAAGAGGAATGACGCGCGAAATTCTATTCGGCGAGGATGTCAATCGAAACGGCAAACTAGACCTGAACGAAGACGACGGCGACGCCTCGCCTCCATTCGACGATCAGGACGGCACGTTGAACCTGGGTTGGTATCCGTATCTGACGCTTTATAGTCGCGAGCGGAACGTCGACGGATTCGGCCGGCCCCGTATCTATCTCAACGAACCCGACCTGGGCAGGCTTTACAGCGCGGTGCTTGCCGAGTTTGGCGAAGAGATGGCACGTTGGGTCGTTGCGTATCGCGTCGTCGGACCGGTGGGATATTCCGTCGTTCGAGTCCCCCCGCCTGGTGTCGAGAACGCGGACTTCATGGGTAAATTTCAGTTCCGTTCCGCCATGGACCTGGTGGATACCTCCATCCAGGGAAACTACGAAGGGGAATCGTTATCTTTTCCTCCCCTTTTTCAAGCTGCGGACGCGCCCTCCATGGAGCGGTTCGAACGCGTGGTGGACCGATTCACGGCGTCCGCGGAACCGGAGCTTGTCGGACGTTTGGACCTTTTCTCCGCCTCGGAGCAAGCCTTGGCGGTTTTGAAGATATTGCCCGAGGAAAAACGTCGGATGCTGATCGAGCAAAGGCCCGTGACTGAAGTTTCGTCGAATGACGGGGGTGAGGAATCTCAGCCTCCTCTCTCGCTCGTGTGGCTCTTGACGAAGGGGATCGTGACCAGGGATGAATGGATCGCGCTTGAGCCATTCGTCACGGCGCGAAGTCCCGTGGTCCGATTTCAATCGATTGGTTTTTTCGATGGCGAGGGGATTTCCTCACGCCAGGAAGTCATCATGGATATGGGCCTGCGGCCCCCCAGGGTGCTGGATCAAACAAATTTGGACCTGTTAGGACCTCCTGTTCCTCTCCCCTTGATCGGCCAGGGGGAGGAAAAACGGGAACTGCCGAACCTCGGCAACGCGGCGGTCCGTTGAACCAAGGGATTCGTTAAAACACCGCGGAAACAAGCGGAATCTGGAAGGAATGAGCGAATGCTCGCCATCGACTGGAACAATCACGAAATTCGCTTCGTCGAGGGGAAATCGACGCGGGGCTCGATCAAGGTGAGCCAGGCGGTCGCCATTCCCATTCCCGCGGATCTCGATCCGAGCGACGCGGTGGCGTGGGGAAGTTTCATCAAGCAGAGTCTCAAGGCCTCGGGCCTACACGCGAAAACGGCGGTTACCTGCTTGGAACGCCGCAGCCTGGTGCTCAAAACGGTCCCTTTGGCCGGCGTCGCGGAGGAAGAAGTCTCGGACGTGGTCCGCCTTCAAGCGATGCGTGATCTGACGATTCCACTCGAAGAAATGACGCTGGATTATCTGCGTGTCGCGCCCGCGACGGCGGCCGAAGAGCCGCATGCGCTTTTGGCAGCGGTCAAAACGGAACTGATCGACTTTTACCGCCAAGTTTTTCAATCGGCCGGACTGACGCTCGTGGGGCTTTGGCCTGGGTCGCTCGCTCGCGTCCGCATCGCCGCCGTCAGTGGCGTGCTCCCCACTCCGACGGACGAAGGGATTCCGCCGCACGCCTTGCTCATCGTTGTCGAGGGGGACACGGTCGAGCTCTCGTTGCTGCACGGGGATCACTTTTTGATGAGTGTGTCGCGGCAAATCAGTCGTGGCGAACCGAGTTCGACCCCCGCGCAAAGAATTCAACAAGTCGTTCATCGCCTTTATTCGTCCCTTTCCTCTCAGTACCCCGGCCTCCGCGTGGGCACGGTGGTTTGCGCGGGATTGGAAAATCCTGGGGATGCCTTCGGAGAAGCCATGCGGACGCAGATCGGCGTCGAGCCGGTCATGTTCGATCCCCTGGCGAGCCTCGCGGATTCCCCGATTCCTCCCGAGCAGCGCGGTGCGTTTGCGAGCGTGGTCGGGTCCGTGGTCATTGCGTCGGATTCCGCGAGCCAACGGATCAATTTTCTCACGCCGAAACGGTCCGTTCCCAAGCAAGATCGGCGGCGTTTGGTTGCGATTGGCTTGATCGGCGCGGTTCTGCTCGGCGGGTTTCAATTACACCGGTACTACACGACACGCCGCGATTCGCTCGAAGCCGCCATCAAGAAGGCCAAGTCCGATGAAGCAAAAATGAAAAAGCAGCTCAAACAGTTTGAACCAATCAAGGCACAGGCGTCGCTCTTGGAGAATTGGCGGCAACAAGAGGTGGTCTGGCTGAATTTGCTCAAGGACTTCTTCGAGAACGTTCCGGAAGCCAAACATATGTTCGTGACGCAAATGAGCCTGGCCCGTTCCCACCGAACCGGGGGGCCGATCGCGACCGTGCGGATCGAAGGTTTCGCGGACACACAAGGGACGGTGTCCGAGTTGACGCGACGGCTCATGGGTGAAGGAATCTTCGAAGTTCATCCCGGCGCGATTCAGCCGAGTGGACGTTTCCAAGGCTATCCTTGGCGGTTTTCCGCGGACATCGGTGTTCGTCGTCCACCCCCTTCGCCAACCGCGACCGCCGCGCGGAACCGCGCGCCGGCCAACAAGGGAACGGCGACCGACCGACCCACCCGGCTTACCCCGAACTCCAAACAACCGTAAAGCGAAGATGGGATGATCATGCAAACGAGACAAAAGATACTCGCCCTCGGGTTCGGCCTGATCGCGGTCCTGTTTGGCGGGAATTGGGCCTGGACTACGTTGGTTTCGGGGCCACTCGGCGATCTGGACCGATTGCGGCAGTCGGCGGAAAAGAAGGCGCGCGAGGCGAATCTAAAACTGGTTGCCGCTCGGCATGCCAAGTTGGAACTCGAGGAACTTAGTCGATGGAGTCTCCCCAAGGACCCCACGCTCGCCCAAGAGGAATTTCAGAGCTATCTGATCCGTTTGCTTCAGGATGCCAAGATCGCCCATCCGACGATTACCCCCGGCCCTCCCAACGCCAAGGAAGGGGTGTACGTCATTCCGTTCATGGTTCAGGGGGAGGCGACGATGGCGTCGCTTACCCATTTTCTCCATGCCTTCTACCGTACGCCCCGGCTTCAGCAGATTAGCCAATTGAGCTTGAATCCAATCGAGCGCGAGGATATGGGCCTCGGCATCCGATTTTCACTCTCGATGGAAGCGCTTGCATTTGGCGACGGGAACCGGACGAACGGGGAAGCTCCAACGTTCGCAGCTCGTGTGGAATCCGGGGTGGATTCTTATGCGGCGACCGTGGAGCGCAATGTCTTGTTTGCTCGAGGTCCAGGTGGGGGTGCTTTCTCTGGAAACATGCCCGAGCACGTGGTGCTGACGTCGATCGTGCGACAAGGAAATGAGGGAAAAGCGGATATCTACGACCGCGCGGTGAACTCGATCCGCCCGGTGCGCGTTGGGGACTCGGTTACAGTGGGCGCGCAATCGGCGGTGGTGGTCGACTTGGGCCTTCGGGATGCCGTTCTGGACATGGACGGCCGCTGGTGGTTGTGGGAATTAGGGACAAGTTTTAGTGCACGGACGCCCCTCTCGCCGGAACAGGCTCTCGACCGCGAGATCCTGAAGAGCCGGCAGGCAAAGGATGCGCAATGATGGTGCTTAGACGCGGAATCAGCGACGCGGGAACGACGATCCTGGTGCCGGCCGCACTACTTTGGTGGGCGACGGCGACCGCCTGGTCCCAGGAACCGGCCGCTCCAACCGCGCCTGTTGAAGCAAAGCCTCAATCGGCTCCCGCGGAGGCTCCGAAATCCGAGAATCCTTCCCCCCCGAACGCCGCGGAAAAAACGATCGTCTTCAATTTCAGCAATGCCCCTTGGGACGCCGTTCTTACTCGCTTTGCCGAACTCGCGGATCTTTCCCTCGTGATGGAAGTTCGGCCGCCAGGAACGTTCAGCTATAGCGACCAGAAGCCTCACACCATTCCCGAGGCGATTGACTTGCTCAACGGCGTTCTGCTCGGCAAGGACTTCATCATTCTTCGCAATGACAAATTCCTCGCGCTTGCGCCCCTCGACAAGCCGCTTCCCGTCGACATGGTCCCGCGCGTGACCCCCACGGAACTCGGGAAGTACGGCAAGAACGAGATGGTCACCGTCATGCTCCCCTTGGCTCATGCCGACCCTCAAAAGGTGATGGAGGAGATCAAGGGAGTGCTGAGCAAACACGGAACTGCGGTTCCGTTGGCCCAACTCAAACTTCTCAAAATCACGGATTTGGCGGGGACGCTGAGGGAAGTAATTCCATTAGCGGAAAAGATCGACGAGCAAGCCAAGCCGAAACAGCCCGCCCCCAATCCTCCGCCTCCGCCGAAAGTCGAACGCATTCTCGAGTTGAAGACCCTCACATTCGAGAAGGTATTGCCCGCGCTCAAGGTAGTCTTCGGCGGTTCGGAGATCGCGGCTGGCCCCGCCTCCAATAAGCTCATCGTGGTCGCGACCGAAACGGATCAGAAGCGAATCGAAGAGTTCTTGAACAAACTTGAACTTCCCATTGCCGCGGGAGAGGCCAACGTCCAGAAGGCGTATCCGCTCGCGCGGGCCACCGCGGAAACGCTGGGCGAGGCGTTGCAAAAAATCTTTCCCGAAGACACCACGCGCGCTCGCTTTACGGGGGATCGGAACAATAACGTGCTGCTCGTCGATGCTCCTCCCGCGGTTCAGGAGCGAGTAAAACTGGTGCTTCAGGACCTGGATCAAAGGCCCGGTTCTCAACGGTACGGCGAAAAGGTGTACAAGCCCAATCATGTACCCGCCGCCAATTTGCTGACGACGCTCGAATCGCTCTTTCAACGCGGCGACGCGAGGTTCGCTCTCGATCCGACGGGAGAGGCAATCATCATTCGGGCCACCGCGGATGACCAGGAACGGATTAACAAACTTCTCGAAGAGGTCGACTCCGCCAGCCCCGAGGGGGGCTCGCTTACCGAATTGGTGCTCCCTTTGAAGTTCGCAAAGTCGGCGACCCTCGCCACTTCGCTCTCCACGCTTTTTCCGCCCACGAAGACCGCGGTTACGTTCACCAGCGACGCGCAAAACAACTTGCTCATCGTTCGTTGCCCCGAGGGCATGCTCGCGCGGATAAAATCCTTGGTCGAACAAGTCGATCAGCCCGCGGGGCTCGGAAACAACGCCGAGTTCCTTTATCGTCCGAAACATGTCGCGTTGACGAACCTGGTGCAGACCTTGCAATCCCTCTACCCGCCCGCGAGCAATGTCCAAGCGATGCAGACGCCTGGCGGGAAGGCCATGCTCATCAGTGCTCCCAAGAGCATCATGGACCAGGTGAAAGCGTCTCTCGAATTGCTTGACGTCCCGGACGAAGGTCCCGAAGAGGAGGTGATCAAGACTTATCGCCTTAAATCCGCCAAGGCGGACGTCCTCGTGGAAACGCTGAAAAAAATGCTTCCGAAGGGGGGGATCGACGCCAAGTTCATTCCCGACGTCGCCAACGGGCAACTCGTGGTGGCCGCCGAACCCCCCGTTCAAGAGAAAATTGCCGGTCTTATTTCCGAACTCGACAAAACGCCGGCAACCGACGCGACGGTGGAGATCTATTCCGCCAAACACGTGACTCCCACCACGCTCCTGGACACGCTGAAGACGATTCACGGCGACTTGCCGGGCGTGCGATTTTCCCTCGACGCGCGGGCCAGGAATGTGTTGGTGTTCGCCCCACCCGAGACGCACGCGCGGATCGCCGCGACCGTCAAGAAGGTGGACGTGCCCCCCGTGGATGTCGAAGCCAAGCGAGTGGACGAGGTTTACAAGCTTAAGTTTGCGCAGGCCGTGGAACTCGCCGCCACCCTGCAGAAACTCTATCCGCCCACCGAAAGCGACGTGACGATCAGTCATGACGCTGCCAACAATGTCGTCATCGTCACGGCGCCGGAGGAATTGCAAAAGAAGATCGCGCAGCTCATCGAACGGATCGACGTTCCCGCGGAGAGCCGATTGATTGAGAAGTTGTACACGCCCAAGAAGCAGGACGCCGTCACTTTGATGACGACGATTCAGTCTCTGTACAACCGGGACGGCAAATCCACGTTCGGACTGACCGCGGGAAACAAGACGATCGTCGCCTTGGCGCCGGCGATGGTTCACAAGAAGATCGAGGAACTGATCGCCAAGCTCGATCAGCAAGAGGATCCCAACGCCGACCTGGAGCAGAAGGTCTACAAGATCCGCTACGGCAATGTCAGCTACCTGGCGCAGTCCTTGGCCCAGGTGTTTCCACCGGCGACGAGCCGCGCGTCGGTCACGCCGGACCCCGCGAACAACGTGCTCATCGTGTCGGCTCCTCCCGCGGTGCAAGAGAAGATTGCCCACCTGATCGAATCGGCGGACGTGCCGGCGCAGGCCAACATGGAAGAGAAGATTCTTCGACCCAAGAATTTACCGGCCGCGTCTTTCTCGAATTTGCTTCAGTCGCTGTACTCGGGCCAGCAAGGGACTCGGATCAGCGTGGACCAGGCGAGCAATAGCCTCGTCGTCGTCGCCCCCGCCGAGATTCAGGCCAAAGTGAAGGCTCTCACGGAACAACTCGATCAGCCGGCGGACGCGGCGGAAGGGCAGGAACGCCGTCTCTATCCGATGAAGCATGGGACCGCGTACTATGCGTATTCGACGCTGACGACCTTGTTTCCGGCGTCGGAAACCCCGGGCCGATTTTCCTACGACTCGGTGGCGAACGTGGTGGTGGTGATTGGCACGCCCGCGCTCCATGAAAAGGTCAAAACGCTGCTCAAGGAATTGGACGTCGATCCGCGCGGCGACGTGGTGGAAAAGACGTTCGTGTTGAAGAACACGTCCGCGGTTCAGGTTCTGCCCCTGGTGCGCCAGGCGCTCGCCTCCGAACCCAAAACCACGATCACGCAGGGAACGAACGGCCAGCGAATCATCATCCTTGCTCCCCCCGCGGTTCAGGAACGGGCCGAGAAAGTACTCCTCAGTCTCGACGTGGCCCCGGAGGAGGGCGAGCAACCGCTCGAGGTCGTTTACACCATCGAGCACGCGAGCGCGCCCTACGTGTATTCCTCGCTCACGACTCTCTTTCCCGCCGCGGAAACGAACGCCAAATTCAACTACGATCCCACCGCGAATACCGTGCTGGTCATCGCTCCGTCGGCAATACAGGAGCGGGTCAAAACGCTCGTCAAGCAAATGGACGTCCCGGGTAAGGGGCAAGTCGTTGACAGG
Source organism: Planctomycetota bacterium (assembly GCA_046350335.1). Taxonomy (GTDB): domain Bacteria; phylum Planctomycetota; class Planctomycetia; order Kolteriales; family Kolteriaceae; genus JAXMAQ01. Next base: position 19,480 of record JAXMAQ010000047.1, on the reverse strand, counting down.
ATTTTTACGCCGAAAAATCAACCGGCGAGCGAGCTGGTGACGCTCTTGCGCCAGACCTTGGCCGCGCAGCCGAACACCAGCGTGACACTGACGCCGAACGGTCAGCAGATTCTCGTGCTCGCGCTCGAATCGGTCCAAAAGCGAGCGGAACAATCGCTTGCCACGCTCGATGCCGCCGTCCCCGCGGAGCAACAATTGCAAGAGGCGGTCTATTCCCTCAAGAATGCGTCCGCCGGCCAGGTTTATTCGTCGCTGTCCAATCTGTTTCCCGCGTCGACGACCGGCGCGCGTTACGGCTACGATCCGTCGGCGAACACGGTCATCGTGATGGCTCCGGCCGATCTGCAGGCGAAAATCAAAAAGCTCGTAAGCGAACTGGACGTCCCCCCGCGGGGGCAGGTGGTCGAGAAGCTCTACGAGATCAAAAATGCCCCCGCGCCGCGCGTCGCGACTTCGCTAAGGCAGGCGCTCTCCAATCAGCCGAGCACGACCGTGACCGTGACGCCGGACGGCAGGCAATTGCTCGTGGTGGCCCCCACGGACGTACAAGAGAAGGCGGTCACGCTGCTGGAAAAACTCGATCAGCCGCCACCCGAAGGAGAGGAAAAGGTCCGCGAACTCTATCGACTCAAATACGCCAATGCCAGCCAATTGGCGGCGTCCTTGCAGGCCCTCTATCCCACGACTGACTTTCCCACGATGATCACGTATGACTCGACGAACAACGTCGTGATCGTCGAAGCCCCCGCTTCCCTGCAGACGAAAATCAAGGATCTCGTCGCAGAGGTGGACCTTCCCTCCGGCGGGAAAATGGAGATGGTCTATGCGCTGGAACATCGCAAGTCGGACGAATTGCTCAATTCACTGACCGCGATGCTATCGAGTAGCCCGAATGCACGCGTCGTTAGTGGTCCGGACAAGAAGAGCTTGATCGTCGTCGGAAATGCCGACGACCAGGCTCGGGCCGCCGATTTTCTCAAAAAATTCGATCAACCTGCCCCCGATCAAGAACTCGAACGGCGACTTTACCGTCTGCGGTTCAGCAAGGCGCCGGCTTTGGCCAACTCGCTGCAAACGCTCTTCGCCAACGATTCGACCGCGCGGATCACTTACGAGATACCCAACAACGCCGTCGTCGTCCTGGCCAAGCCCGAGGTTCATCGCCAGGTCCAGGATTTGGTGAATGAATTCGATAAACCCGCGCCGGACAAACCACGCGTCGAACAGGTCTTCAGTTTGAAGCACGCGTCCCCCAACGCGCTCTTGGGGACTCTGCGGCAAGTGTTCGAGGACCCCGAGTTGGCGAAGTTCTCCGCCGACGAAAACGCCGGCACGATTCTCGCAAGCACCGTTCCCGATCTCTCGGAGCGCGTCGCGGAAACCATTCAGCAAATGGACCAGCCCAAGCGGCAGGCGGAGCGCGAGGTGGAGGTGGTCAATCTCCGCGAGGTTGATCCCTTCAGTGCCGAGAACGTCATCGAGGGAATGTTTGACGATTTACGACAAGCGGACCGTCCCACGGTCGAGTCCGTCTTTGATCCTCCTCGTTTGGTGATCCGCGCTTCGAGCGAACAGATGAAGGAGATTCGCGCGGTCCTTTCCCGCATGGGCGAGGATGTCAACGTTCACGCGGGAGGGGTAGGGCAGCCCGCGGGCGCGAATCCGCCGGAAGGTGCCGACGCGTTGCCGACTCGACCGACCACGCGAACGTTGCGTTTGAACTCCGGAGATCCGCGAACGGTCGCGGAAGCGATTGAAAAGCTCTGGCCGAAACTGCGGCAAAACCCGCTTTATTTGGTCGCGTCCGGCCGGGTGGGAGATGTCGAACCGGTTGAACCGCAAAAGCCGCTTCCCTCGCAAGAGAAACCGAAAGAACAATCCAAGCCCGAAGAGAACGGGGACGCGGGGAAGGAACCCAGACCGCTCGACAAGTCGATTCCCGTGGCGGATTTGCCCGGCAATCCCAAGATGCCGGTCTTCATCACGCCCGGCGTCAATCGACTCGTGGTCACCACGAAGGATCCGGAAGCGATGTTGCTCGTCGAGCAATTGACGGATTCCCTCACGGAGATTCCCGACTACGATCAAGGGGAATTCACGATCTTCTATTTGCATACCGCGGGGGCCGAAGACGTTGCCAAGGCGATTGACGAAGCGTTCAACGGCAAGCAAAGCGACAACGATGGCAGTGGAGGGCGCGGGCGCTCTCGGTTCGCACGCCGGGATCGAGTCCGGGTGGTTCCCGACACGACTGCGAATGCACTCATCGTCCGCGCCAGCCCGGTCGATCTTCTCAACGTCCAGCGTCTCATCGAATCGCTGGATCAAACGGGTTTGGCGGAATCCAACGCGCGCCAGCCGAGAATCATTCCACTCAAGGAAGCGTCCGCGGAAGAAGTGATGCAGGTGCTGCAGACGGTCTATAAGGACTACCTCGCGCCGGGGAGCGGCGGACCGTTGAACCTTCCCGGTTTCGCGGCGAGCGTTGGTGGCCGAGGACGGACGGCCGCGATTTCCGTGGGCATCGACGCCCGTTCCAACAGCCTCGTCGTCCTTGCTCCCGATCCGCTTTTCAAGCAAATTGAATCGTTGGTGCAGAGCCTGCAACAGGTGGCGTCGGAAACGGGACGGACGTATCGGGTTCTTCCGCTCCGGCATTCCAACCCGATCGAAGTTCGCGACGCGCTGGAGATCCTGCTCGACCGCGAGCCGATTCCTGGCACGCCCGGAGCGGCGGCTGGATCCTCGCGGTCACGACCGACGCGCCAGCGACCGTCGACCCGTTCGCGCCGGCCGGGGGTGCCTTCCTCCAATCGCTCGCGTCCTGCGGGAGGCAATTCCGGAGAACCGTTACAATTGCCGGACGGACTCGCCGCCGTGGATAACGCGGATGTCCCGACCAAGGGAACCAAAATCACCACGATTCGATCGACCGAATCGGGCGTTACCATCTCGGACGATCGTCCGAAATTGATGGCCCCGACCGTCGTGGCGGCGAATGCCGACGCGAAGCCAGCCGACGAGGAGATCGTGCAGGTCGCGGCGCAGATTCCCGCCGAGGCAATCCAGGATTCGCGACTCTCGTCCATTGCCGGCAATGTGGTCATCAAGGCGCTCCCCGACCTGGGCGTCGTGCTCCTGTTGGGCAGTGAAACGGACCTGGTCGTATTGGGCGAAGTGGTGGCGGCAATCGAGAAAGTAGCCCGCGACGAGGGGTTGATGTTCCGCATCGTGCCACTCGATTTCGCCAAAGCAGCGCCATTGGCGGAACTACTAGACGACATGTATGAACGTTTGCTCGACGCTCGCGGCGTGCCCACGCTAGCGCAAGCACAGGCGGTGGTTCTGCCGCTCGCGTCGGCGAATGCCTTGCTGCTCGCCGCTCCCCGCGAGGACCTCAACGTCCTCGAAGGGCTGGCGCGTAAGTTCGATGTCGAGAACTTCATCCGGCAACAGCACCGCGTGATTCGCCTCAAGCACGCCCGCGCGCTCGACGTCACGCAGACGATCACCAAGTTCTACGCCAACCGGGCTTCGGACGGTGAAATGGCGCCCGAAGTCATTGTCGACGCGGACGAACGATCCAATTCGGTCTTGGTGCATGCCGCTCCTGGTGACCTGCGTCAGGTGGAAGGATTGATCGCGGAACTCGACGTGCAAACGACGGAATCGGTGAACTCGCTGCGAGTGTTTCCCCTTCGATTCACCGTGGCGCAAGAGATGGCGCGCGTCTTGGAAAACGCGATTCACGGCGGAACGGGTGCCGCTGCCGCCGCCGTGACGGCGGCCGCGGGTCGGAATCGAACGGGCCCCGCGCTGCAATTGCTCACGCTGGATCCTGACACCAATCGTACCGTAAACAGCGGCATTCTCGACACCGTTCGAATTACGCCCAACGAACGGGCCAATACTCTCATCGTCTCGGCGCCCGCAATGACCATGGACCTCATCGAGGCGCTGATTCGGCAATTGGATGTCCTGCCCGAGGCACAGTCCGAAGTGAAGGTCTTCACGCTCGAGAACAGCGACGCGCTTACCATGGTGCAAACGCTCCGGTCTCTGTTCGCGCAGCTTCAAGGGGCTTCCAATCAAGTGTCGGTTACCGCTCCGACGGGGACGATCGGTCCGCCGACCGCGACGGGGGGAACCGAGGGGGGATCGCCGCTCATTGAACTTACCTTCTCCGTCGATGAGCGGACCAACAGCATTCTTGTTTCCGGCAGCCGGCAACAGTTGGAAATGGTCGAGGCGATCGTCATTCGCTTGGACGGTAGCGATATCGAGGGAAGAAAGACGGAGGTTTATCGTCTCAAGAACGCCGGCGCCGTCGAAGTCGCCTCCGCGCTGACGCTCTTGCTTGAACAACAGACGAATCTGGCGCAGTTGCAGGAAGGACTAAGTCTCAAGCAGCAGATCGAGCAAGAGGTCGTGGTGGTGCCCGAAACGATCTCGAACTCACTGCTCATCAGTTCGTCCCCTCGCTTCTACGACAAGTTGATTGCCCTCATCGAGAAGATAGACGCGGCCCCACCGCAGGTCGTTATTCAGGTGCTAATCGTTCAAGTTGACCTGGAGAATAATGAAGAGCTTGGCGTCGAGTTGGGCCTTCAGGACAGCATCCTGTTTAATCGTGGAATCTACCCGGGAACGGCGACGTTGACACCGCCATTCACGCAGGCGGGCGTCAGCGCCAATCCGTCGCTCGCGATTCCCGGACAGCCTGGCTACAACTTCAACAATCAACCGCTCGGGAACAATCCGTTCGTGCCTGGATCGAACCAGGTGGGCACGCAGGGTCTGGGTAGCTTCAATCTCGGGCGCAACTCCAATCTCGGTTACGGCGGGTTCGTCTTTTCCGCGAGTTCCGAGAGCGTCAGCGTGCTCATTCGGGCATTGGCGCAAGAACGCAGGCTGGAAGTGCTGTCGCGACCTCAGATCATGACGGTCGACAACCAGGAAGCGTTCATCCAGGTCGGTCAACAGATTCCGCTCATTACCGATTCCGTCATCCAGGCGCAAGGGGGGGTCGTCAACACCGTCACCTATCAAGACGTCGGCATCATTCTGCAGGTTCTGCCGAAGATCAATCCGGACGGATCGGTGGTGATGCAGGTGAACCCGGAAATCTCTGCGCTGGCGCCCGTGTCCGACGTCAATGCACGCGTGGAAGTCTCGACGGGCGTGTTCGCCCGCGCGATTAACACCACTCGCGCCCATACCGTGGTGAGCGCGACGAACGGTCAGACGGCGGTGATCGGTGGTTTGATTCGGAAGGAAACCGAGGTCGAAACGCGGAAGGTTCCGTACCTTGGCGATATCCCCGTCGTCGGGACCTTGTTCCGCTACGACCGCCAGTCGATCTTCAAGCGTGAATTGATCATTCTGCTCACTCCGCACGTGGTGCGCAATGAACTGGAGGCGGAGCAGATCAAGCAACTCGAAGCGGCCCGCATGGATTGGTGCCTGGAGAACGTCGAAAAGATCCAAGGACCCATCGGCTTGCCAGGGGAGGCTCCCGAGGAAGGGGCGGAAGTCATCGAAGATGGTTCGATGGAAACCGATTCCGAATTGGTTCCCGAAGGGGGCGCGGAAAACGCCAAGGGGGAAAAGAAGAAGCTCTTCCCTTGGTTCTCGCGAAAGGACAAAAAGAAACCATCGAAGGGCAATTCCCAAGAATCCATCCCGATGATCTCTACCAAGCCCGGTGATAAGACCATGTCGAAGAACGTCGAGAAGGTTACGGAGGGGGGAGAGATCGTGCCGACGACGTTTAGTGACCCCATTACTCCGTCGGCGGAAAAGGGGAAAGAGTCGGCGTTAAAATCCACGGCGATGGAAGGTATCAAGGATCCCAAGGGGGAGTTGAAGGAGGGGCCTAAGTCTCAAGTCAAGCCCGCAGACATTCCACTCCAATTGGAAACGCCCGAGACCACTTCGTCCGCCGAGGCGGAGCCAACGCCGATCCCCCGGGCCGTCGCCGTCAAGCCCGAGAATACGCGGAACAAGCCGGCCACGAAAACCGATCCGAAAAAATCGAAACGAAGCGTTCCCGCGCCCAAGGAGCATTTTCCCGCATCTCCCGAGAAGCCTCTTTTTCCGAAGTTTGAGCCATTCAAGAAAAAGTCCGCTTCAACCAAGGGGTAAAAGACGAGCCACCACGCCGTCGGGAGCGTTCCTCCGGATGACCCGTCGAGAAGGTGTTTTTTCATCGATTTAGCGGGCGGAGGAGGTTGCTTTGACGCAGGGGGGAAAACGAATGCACTCCATGAGCGGGTTGTCGCCCGTAAGGCGAACGCACGGTGTCGCGATCTCCTGCGTTGTCCTCTTTCTGCTTGGTTCGTTAACTGGCTGCCAGGCCATCGTTCCGGGCGCGTCGAAGACGGTGCACGAAGCATTTAAAGCGACTCCGCGGGAGTTCATCACCCTGGCGCAGATTCGCACGATGCCCGGGGAGAACAAAACGCAGCATATTCTCGTTGTACAGGCCTACCTCATGGACGATGCCATGAAGACGCTTCCCGCGGAGGGAGATTTCCACTTTTTTGCTTATTTCGACGCGAAAGAAGCGTCGGGGGATGTCAAACCGGATTTCGAGTGGAAGTTTGCCCCGCAAGAGGCGGAACGCTATCGAACCGTGCAGCGTTTTGGCTCCGGGTACTGCTTCCTGCTTCCGGTTCCCGAATCGGAAAAAAAAGCCACCAAGGTGACCGTGATTGGGCGTTACACGCTTCCCTCGGGCCAAAAATACGTAAGTACCAATAGCATCGCGAACGTTCCGGTGACCGCGGAATTTGATCGAACGCTTACCAAGTCCGTGGCAATTAAGAATCCGAAAGAGATTGCTCCCAAACACCCCGGCTCGACATCCGAGGACGCTGATGACAACTCCGTAGAATTGGAACCCGTGGCCGCGACCAATCGAAAAACGCCAGATTCCGAGAATGAAAACGCCGACGTGCCGGCTGCGGACCTGGAGGAAGCCTCCCTGAAAAAGCCGTAGGATGTTGAGCATCAAAAGAATAATGTCGCACTTGCCAGCCGGCTGGCAGGAAAGGCCGACGTTCTGGGGCCGCCGGGCCCGTGAATGGTTTGTGAGCGGCAGGAATTCCCCGAAGGCGCGACCTTCAAAGTGGGATCGCGAATGACTACCCCTCTCTCGCTCCCGAAATTTCTGGACCTGTTGCAACGCAGCAATCTGCTCGCGCCCGCCTCTTTGGCCATGGTTCGAGCCGAGGTTGCTCGTGACCGGGGCCTCTCGGAGGCAAGGACGCTGGCGGATCGATTGGTGTTCAAGGGGCTACTTTCGAATTGGCAAGCGGAACAATTGCTCGCCGGCCGATTGGGATTCGTGATCGGGCCATACGTACTGCGGGACAAGATCGCCTCGGGGGCCATGGGGTCGGTCTACCGCGCGGAACGGATCAAGGATCGTTTGCCGGTGGCCCTCAAGATCATTTCCGGCGCCCTCGCGCATCAAGGAGAAGCCTTGGGGCGGTTTCTGGTGGAGATTCGAGCGACGACCACCATGCGACATCCCAATATTATCTCCGCGATCGAGGCGGATCGGGAGGGGGAACGTCTCTACCTCGCGATGGAGTTCGTGGAGGGTCGAAATCTCAAGGAGTGGGTCGTCGAGGAAGGGTCGCTTCCCGTTCCTTTCGCATGCGAATGCCTCCGCCAGGTTTCCATCGGCTTGCAATATGCGCACGACCAGGGAATGGTGCACCGCGACATCAAGCCCGCCAACCTGATCGTGACCCGCGAGGGCCCGAAGGGACCACCGATCGTCAAGATTCTTGACCTTGGTCTCGCGCGATTTCTGGGCGAAGCCAAGGATCAACGGCTCACGCTATCCGGCCAAATGATGGGAACCCCCGACTACATCTCGCCGGAGCAGGCGCGTAACACTAAGCATGCCGACGCGCGCTCCGACATCTTCAGTATGGGATGTAGCCTCTTCGAGCTTTTGACCGGGCGGCTGCCGTTCGAAGGGAAAAATGTGGTGGAAAAGTTGATGGCGCGCGTGCAACAGGACGCTCCCCCGGTTCGATCGGTGCGCAAGGATATTCCCGCTGCCGTCGAAAACGCACTCGCGAAGATGCTCGCTCGCGATCCCGCGGATCGCTATCAGACCGCGCTTGACGTCGCCAAGGCCTTGGCGCCGCTGAGTGGGACGGCGTTCCCTTCGCCCGGCGGATGAACCATTGGCAATCGCCGATGGATGGAGCTTACTTCTGATCCTTGGAAACTTCTTTTTCCATGAAAACGAGAGCATAGGCGTAAGGGCATGTACCGCCCGCTCCCATGGGAATTTCTCTTACCGCGCGCCACCCTTCCTCCAATAAACCGTGGACGTTATCCATGCCTCCTGGCGCGGAACTCGCGATGACATAGAGTTGCTGTTTCGCGTTCAACATTCCTTGCACGCCTCCGTGAAATACTCGGGTGTACTGCGACGCTCGTGCTCCTCAAGCGTATTCGACCACGGCGACGCTCGCTCAACGGTAGCGTCTTATGTCGCCGGGGACCGACGTCTTGCCCGCCGCGACCAACGTCCATTCAGGGTGGTGCGGCGCAAATCCGCTCGTTCGAAAACATGGGTGTCGAAATTCGCGCCTCTGATGGGAACTATAGAACGAAAACTGGGTCGCCGACGTGAAGACTTTTGCCCTGCTCGGACGTGGCGATTCGCGTATTGACCGCGAAACGGTAGAAGTGATTGAACCGGCTACGTTCGGCCCACGCCGGCAAGGTTTCTTCGCGACGAACGCTGAACTTCTTGGAAAAGCCGTGCCAGACTTGCCCGGAAATCGGATCACGGGTGGGTACGATGCATCGTTGGCAAGGATTGATTCCCTGCAACGTGACGTCGCCGATTCGAAAAGGGATCGACTCTCCGTCCTTGCCGTAAAGGCGATCTTCAAAAAAGGCCTCCGCGTCCGCGATCTCCAGGTTCGCGCGAAATCGGAGCCTGGCCTGATGGATCTCGAGTCCAGGGAACCAACTGGCCACGGACTGCAAGGTCGACGTTCCGACCACCGTGGGCCCCGGAGACTCCAGGTCGTCGGGAAATCCGGTCGTGGTCTGTTCCATCCATCGCGCGGGGAATCCGAAATAGTCGGAAAGCCAGGCTTCGAGCGCGATCCGCTCCCCGTCCACGTGAAAACTCGACTCTTCCCCGCGCGCGGCGAGATGAATGACCCGTTGGGCGAAATCGAACCGCGAGCGAATTTGCTGAATCAATGGGGTTCGTTTGCCGTTGACGAATATCCCCTCTCCGTCAGCGATGGCGAATTGCCGATCGTGCTCGATCGCACCGCTCTCCAATATTTTTGCCTGCGGAACCGTGATTCCATCGAGGGATTTAACGGGATAGATGGTGATGCTGGCAAGGTAGGGCACGTTAATTCTCTCGCTGAGAGCCCCCGCGAGTACGCGAACCACGAATTCGCCGTCTCGTCGCGAGGGTTCGATTGGTCGAGTAAACATCATCGCTTGGAAAGTAGAACAGGGCGATGGATTTCATGCCGACGGCGGGAAAAAATTTTCGCCTCCCGCGAATCGCTGTGTTAAAAAGGGTATCTGCTGCCGCCGTTACTCACCGCTGGGCGTAGGGGGTATCTTGCCCATTACCATGGGAGCCGTGGCAAGAGGAACCATGCATTGCCACCGTCCGGCCCGCGGAATCGAGTTCCGGGCCGTTTCCGGGTACGTACATTGTCGAACTCGTTGGGAGACCTTTCCATCATGAGACCGCTTGCGTTGTCTTTGGCACTATTGACGTTTTGGGGTGCCTGGAGCCGAGCCGACGAACATGAGCTACACACCTTCAAGAAGCAGAAGCTAACGGACGTCTTCTTCTCGGAGGGGGCGAGCTACGGCGATTTCAACGGCGATGGCGTCATGGACATCGTGTCCGGTCCCTTTTGGTATGCCGGTCCGGACTACAAAACCAAACACGAATACTATCCGCCGAAGCCCTACGACAAGCATGGGTATTCGGATAACTTCTTCGCGTTCACCCATGACTTCAACAAGGATGGGAGGACCGACATTTTCATCGTCGGGTTCCCCGACAAGGAAGCCATCCTTTACGTCAATCCCGGCAAGGAAGGGCATTGGCCCAAGCATGCTGTCGTCGATCGCGTCGGCAACGAATCCCCAATGCTGGTCAACATCACCGGTGATGCCGAACCGGAATTGGTGTTCATCCACAAGGGAACCTATAAATGGGCCGCGCCTGATCCGAAGGATCCCACCAAGCCCTGGACGTTGCACGACATCTCCCCCCCCTCGAACTACCACCACTTCACCCACGGAATGGGAGTTGGTGACGTCAATGGTGACGGACGCGCCGATTTACTGGAAAAGGATGGGTGGTGGGAACAACCCGCGGACGCAAACAAGCCAGGACCCTGGAAGCATCATCCGGTCAAATTGGGCCAAAACGGCGGGGCGCAAATGTATGCCTATGACGTGGACGGCGACGGCGATAACGACATCATCACCAGCCTCAACGCGCATGCCTATGGACTATCGTGGTACGAGCAGAAAAAGAACGGCGACCAGATCGAGTTTGTCGAGCACAAAATCCAGGGTAAGGCTCCCGAGGACAACCGCTACGGCGTCGTTTATTCGCAATTGCACGCGATCGACCTGGTGGACATGGATGGTGACGGACTCAAGGACATCGTAACCGGCAAACGCCATTGGGCGCACGGGCCGGCGGGGGATCCGGATTCCGGTGGGGCCGCGGTCGTCTACTGGTACAAGCTGGTTCGTGGCAAGGACGGCGTCGATTTCATTCCCTATCTCATCGACAACGATAGTGGCGTGGGCACCCAGGTGGTCGCCGGGGATGTCAACGGCGATGGATTACCCGACGTGGTTGTCGGAAATAAGCAGGGAACCTTCATTCTGTTGCACGAGAAGAAAAAGGCGAGTGCCGAGGAGTGGCAAAAGGCGCAACCCAAACCCTATACCTCCCAGTCGCCCAAGGAGAAGCCCGGGGTCTCCAAGTCGCGCGAGAAAGCGGGCAAGGCGCGCATCGCCGGCGCGATGTCCGCTGCCCTCAAGGTCGCGAAGGCGCGCCGCGCCAATAGCGACGCCGAGCGGATTCAAAACCTACGCGCCGAGGGGACCGTTCCCCTCGGCCCCCAGGGGCAACGACTGAATCTGGATTTCGAGAAAGGGAACCTGGACGACTGGCTGCCGGAAGGAGATGCTTTTCGGGGACAGCCGGTCCAAGGGGACACGGTGGTCAAACGTCGTTCGGACATGAATTCGCGCCACGCGGGAAAGTATTGGGTAGGCACGTACGAGGTCGCAGGCGATGGCCCTCGCGGGACCCTCACCTCCGCCCCCTTTCGCGTCACTCAACCTTTCGCCACCTATCTCATCGCGGGCGGGGCGGGCGCCAAGACCCGCGTCGAGATCGTCCGCGCGGACAATCAGAAGGTGATTCACCAGGCGAACGGCAGAAACACGGAAGACCTAATTCCCATCCTGGTGGATTTGCGCACTCATGTCGGCAAGGACATCTTCCTTCGGCTGGTCGACCAGGATAGCGGCGGCTGGGGCCACATTAACTTCGACGATTTTCGATTCCATGAAAAGGCTCCGAAACTCCCACAGACGGCGGTGCTGGCGGCCTTGGATCAATACGAGCACGCGGGGCTTTCACCCGCCGATGCCGCCAAGGCAATGAAAGTACCCGAGGGATTCAAAGTCACTCTGTTCGCCGGTGAGCCCGACGTTCAGCAGCCGATCGCATTCACGATCGACGAACGGGGACGTCTCTGGGTTGCCGAGTGCTTTACCTATCCGATTCGCCAGCCCGACGACAAGGCCAATGACCGCATTCTCATCTTCGAGGACACGGATGGCGACGGCGCCTTCGACGTCCGCAAGGTGTTCGCGGAGAAGCTCAACCTGGTGAGCGGAATCGAAGTGGGATTTGGGGGGGTATTTGTGGGCGCGGCACCCTACCTGCTTTTCATTCCGGATGCCGACAAAGATGATCGTCCCGATGGACCGCCCAAGATTCTACTCGACGGTTGGGCGTTTCAAGACACGCATGAAACGTTGAACTCGTTCAATTGGGGGCCCGACGGTTGGCTCTATGGTTGCCACGGCGTGTTCACACATTCGCGCGTGGGCAAGCCCGGCACCCCGGACGAGCAAAGACAACCCATCAACGCGGGGATATGGCGCTACCATCCCACCCGGGAAGTCTTCGAGGTCTTCGCCCACGGCACCAGCAATCCCTGGGGCGTCGATTTCAATGATCAGGGGCATTGTTTTCTCACTTGCTGCGTCATTCCGCACCTCTTTCACGTGATTCCGGAGGCTCGGTATCACCGCCAGGCCGGCGCGCATTTCAATCCTTTCACTTACGACGACATCAAAACGATCGCGGTCCATCGCCACTGGATCGGCCCGGCCCCGCATGCGGGGAACAACCGTTCCGCGGCGGCGGGAGGGGGGCATGCCCACGCGGGCGCGATGATCTATCTCGGAGCCGCCTGGCCGAAACAGTATCACAACCAGATTTTCATGAACAATATTCACGGCGCGCGCATCAATGAAGACCTGCTTGCGGCGCGGGGCTCGGGATACGTGGGCAATCGTGCCCCCGATCTGGTGGAAATGAACGATCAATGGTCGCAGATCATAGCATTGCGGTACGGCCCGGATGGTCAGGTCTACATGATCGACTGGTACGACGCGAATCAGTGCCATCTGACCGATCCCGCCAAGCACGACCGAACGAACGGCAGGATTTTCAAGGTGAGCCATGGCTCGATCCAACCCGTGGGCAAATTGAATCTCGCGAAGCTACCGGACGACGACTTGGTGAAACTGCAACTACACGCCAATGACTGGTACGTGCGGCAAGCTCGGCGGATCCTCCAAGAGCGCGGAGAGAATCCCAAGGTCCACGAAGCGCTCGACAAGATTGCATTCGGACACGAAGACACCTCGCGCCGATTGCGAGCCCTTTGGGCGCTTCATGTCACGGGGGGCTTGACGGAGGAACGGATTGGTCGCGCCCTCGCGAGCGATCGGCCGGAAGTTCGGGGCTGGGGAGTGCAGTTGTTGGCCGAGGACCGTGCCGCCAGTTCGACGGAGTTGGCGACTTTGGCCAAGTTGGCCGAAATGGATTCCTCACCCGCGGTTCGCCTTGCCATCGCCTCGGCGGTCAATCGGCTTCCGGTAGCGCAGCGGTGGGAGATCGTGGCGTCACTCTCGAAACATGAAGAGGACGCCGAGGATCATAACCTTCCACTCATGATCTGGTATGCGCTGGAACCGATGGCGGCCTCGAATCCGGACCGGGCCTTGCAGTTGGCCTTGGCCGCGAAAATCCCGATTCTGCTTCCCTACACGGTACGGCGCATCGGCTCCTTGGACTCCGCCGACGCCCTGGCCGCGTTGATCGAAGGGCTCGGAACGACGACGGATCCCAGCGTGCAAAGGGCATTTCTCGACGGGATTCAGGCAGCACTACGGGGCCGACGTCAAGTCCCCATGCCGAAGCCCTGGCCGAAAGTCGCGGGTAAGATTCTCGCGACGCCCGATGCCGGAGTTCGCGCGCAAGTGGAACGGCTCGCGGTCACCTTTGGCGATGCCGAAGCCTTGGGTCGCATGCGGTCACGGCTGATGGACGCGAAACTGGACGACACGGGTCGCGCAGAGGCATTAGCGTCACTCCTCGATGCGAAGGATCCTAAGCTGGGGCCGTCGCTGCAACAACTTCTCAGGGTCCCCGCGCTCCGGGGCGCCGCTTTGCGAGGCCTGGCCATGTACGACGACCAGCGAAACGCAGGCGCGATACTCGCCGTATACGGCGACTTGGCGCCCGACGAGAAACGGGACGCGCTCGCGACTCTTGCCTCGCGTGTCGGAAGCGCCAAGGCATTGCTCCAGGCAGTCGCGAAGAAACAGGTGGCGTCGACCGATTTGTCCGCGGACCTCGTTCGACAGTTAAGGAACCTGGAGGACGACGACCTGCAGAAGCTGATCACCGATTCCTGGGGGCTCGTGCGCGAATCGCCGGAAGAAAAGAAGAAGCAGATCGAGGAGTACAAGGCTTTGGTGCAATCCAAAAAAGAGGGCGTGGACATCGCTCTGGGACGCGCGGTGTTCGCCAAGACCTGCGCCCAATGCCATAAGCTTTTCGACGCCGGTGGAAACGTTGGCCCGGAACTTACCGGATCCAATCGCGCGAATCTCGACTATCTACTTTCGAATGTCCTCGATCCGAGCGCGGTGATGGCGAAGGATTACCAGCCCACCGTGATCGCTACCACGGACGGGCGAGTCATTACCGGGATCGTCAAGGAACAGCAGTCCAACGCCTGGGTGGTGGTGACGGCCAATGAAGTCCTCACGCTTCCGCGCGAAGAAGTGGAGACCAGTCGGCTCAGCGATAAGTCCATGATGCCGGACGATTTGCTCAAGCCTCTAACGGAGCCAGAGGTTCTTTCATTGGTGGCCTATCTGGCGAGCCCGGCACAGACGCCGATGCGCGCCACGTCGGAGAACGTGAAGTCCTTTTTCAACGGACGCAATCTGGAGGGATGGGTCGGCAACGAGAAACTCTGGTCGGTGCAGGACGGCGAGATCGTCGGCAAAACCGGGTTTCTGGACCGCAACGAGTTTCTCAAGAGCCCGCTTCAAGTCGGAGACTTCCGCCTGAAGCTGAAGGTTAAATTGACGCCCAACGCGGGAAACAGCGGCGTTCAGTTTCGTAGCGAAGTCCTGCCTGATGGTATCGTCCGGGGTTATCAGGCCGATGTCGGAGCAGGTTGGTGGGGCAAGCTGTACGAAGAACACGGCCGTGGTCTACTCTGGGACAAATCCTCCGAGGATCTTGTCCGCAAGGGGGATTGGAACGACTACGAGATTGTCGCGATTGGCAGCAAAGTAAAAACGTACCTCAATGGCAAGCTCTGCGTGGATCTCGACGATCCACCGGGAGCTAAAAGAGGAATCATTGCCTTGCAAATCCATTCGGGGCCTCCCATGGAGGTCCGGTTCAAGGACCTGAACTTGGCACTTGACCCCAAGCCGGAATGATTGGAGTAACCGCCTGCCCGGTGGCGGCGCCGACTCGGCATACTCTTTCGTCTCAGAGGCAAACCCCCTCGGAAGTGGCCGAGAAGGCGAGAGAATGGGGCGTTCGCGTTACTGGCTCTCCGGTAATCGCATGTATCTTGTGCTAATTTCCTTGCAATTCCGTCTTCTCGAACCTATGATCGAGATCGAAAAGGGGGATGTCTCGTCATAACCGCCACGTTCACTTTCCAGTAGGGTGAAAAGTTAGGATTGGGCCCGTTGGAGGCGAGGGGTTGCATCTCCCGCAAGATTTCGAAGTTCGATTCCGCGGGTGAGAGAATGCGCATCGCGTTAGTGAATTTGCCGCACCCGGTTCCGGTCGTGCGGCGTTACATGTGCTCGTACAATTCGCCGATTTTCCTTTTCCCTCCGCTGGAGTTGCTCTACATCGCGTCCGTGGCGCGGCAATGGGGCCATGACGACGTCTTGGTCGTCGATGCCATCGCGGAGCGAATCAACAAGGAAACCCTGCACGCCAAGCTCGAGAAATTTCGCCCGGACATGGTGATCACCATTCTCGGGTTTGAGATATTCGAGCAGGACATTCGCACGCTTCGGTGGCTCCGCCAGTCGATGCCAAACGCGAAATTCGCCGCTTTTGGCCACTATGCAACCGTGTTTCCGAAGGAGATTCTCGATCTTGCAAGCTTGGATTTCATTTTCCGGGGCGAGCCGGAAGAGACCTTCCATGAAGTCACGTCCGCGATCAAGGCGGGCGGGACTTTTGAAAACATTCACGGCTTGACCTTCCGCGGCCCGTCCGGCGAGCCGGTGAGCAATCCCGATCGTCCACGAAGCAAGCACATCGACGAGTTGCCTCACCCGGACTATTCCCTGGTGAACATCGCGCACTATAGCGAGTTCCTGCTGCCGACGCCGTTCGCTTTGGTTCAGACCGCGCGCGGATGTCCCTATACCTGCAATTTCTGCGTGCGAAGTTATGGGCAACAACTCGGTCTTCGTTCCCCGGATAACATCATCGAGGAACTGACGCAGCTTCGCGAGAAGTTCAAAATCCGTTCATTCCGGTTCATTGATGACACGTTCACGGCGATTCCCGCGCGCACGCTGCAGATTTGCGAGCGGATCAAGAAGCATTTGCCGGGCGTGGCCTGGACCTGCTTGGCGCGCGTGGACACTTTGGATGAAGCGCGGGTACGGGCGTTGCAAAGCGCGGGGTGCCAGCGGGTCTATATGGGAATTGAGAGCGGATCGGAACGAATTCTGAAACTGTACGGCAAGGACTACGGCGTCGAGCAGATTCCCAAAATGGTGGACCTGCTTCGACGGCACAAGATCGAAGTCGGCGCCTTCTTCATGGTCGGTCACCCCGAGGAGACCGCGGAGGATTTCGAGCACACCTCTAAGCTGGTTCGAACTCTGGACATCGATTACGCGACTGTCGGCCAAACGGTTCCCTATCCTGGAACCTCGCTGTTCAACCAATATCGCAACGATGTCGATTTTTCGTTATTCCCTTACCGCAACGAATGGCGAAGCACGAACCGGCGCCAGGAACTCTTGCGTTGGGAGAAGCGCTTCTACCGGGAAATGTACTTCAAGTTGCCATACATCGCGCGTCACGCGGCCCGGTTGATCAAGCATCCGAGAGTCACGTTTACCGCGGGCAAGGCTCTGCTTTCCGCGGCGCTCGCCCCCGAACGGAACAACCTCGTTCGGAATGAGTTAATCTGATTCTTCCGTCGGTTCCTGTTGAGTTGTGGCTGATCCGTCTGAACGTGCTCCCCAATCGGCGGATCGTTCGACTCCGTGACGGTCGTGAAAAGTGTCGCCTTGGGACGGCAAGCATCCACGAGGAACAGGGGAGCTCGGCGAACGGTGGGGAGTAGGGACGAATCAAATAGGGGCATCAACGCCCGCGGTGATGGCCGTCGGCTTATCGAAATCGTCCCGCGAAGATTCAAGCATGGAAACGTCAACTCGGTCCTGAAAGTTCTCCGTATCTTCCCGTCTGGCATTGGGCAGCGTTTTAGTTTCCAGGGACGAGGCAACGGAAATCCGCAGTACGTCCTCGTGTATGTTCCCCTCGGCGATCAACGCGTCGGCGACCGTTTTCGCCCCCTGGCAATTGCTAAATCAAGGCCGATTGCTTCGAAGCTCCCGTGGCGAAGATGGGTGGATACGCCTTGATTTCCACGATATGCCATTTGCCTCGAACGGAATCCGCGATGCTGGAAAGACTGCTCGTAACGAACGAGAAGTGAGTTTTGTGAACGAAAGGAAGGAAAAACAGCGGTCCACCGACAGTCGCTTGCGAGCCATCACGAATCTTCATGACGCGAGGATCCTCGCCGAGTCTTCCCTTCTTGGGTAAGTTGGAGAGTCTGGCACTTTTGGATCCGCCTCCCTTCCGCACTCGGTGGCTACAATAAGCCGCTGCATGGCACCCTCGCTGCCGAATTGCTCGACGAGTTCGGCAGCCATAGCTCCTTCTTTTCCGGTTTATTCATCGTGGACATAATGACGAAAAACTCCCATGAGAACGGTAATCATGTCCGCATAGGTCAAGACCCACATGGGGCAGCCGCCACCGCTACTGGACGACATGACGGCCTCCTATTTCGCTTTTGCGGGTTCGGAGTTGGAATTGTGCTGTTCCTGAGGCGCGTGAAAAAATTCGGTTTCTGCTCCACGATTCGCCAGTTGTCGCCGGCCGCAATCGAGAGGATTCCCTCCAAAACCATCTGTTGGGTATGGGTTTCTTGGCTGGAATATAGAGTTAACTTGTCCGACAAGGGCAGAAAGATGCAACTGGAAACGATGCAGCCATACATGGTTCCGAGCAAGGCGACCGCCATGCCGGGGCCAATCGCGTCCGGATCGTCCAGGTTTCCCAACATGAGTACGAGTCCGATGAGCGTCCCCACCATGCCGTAGGCGGGACCATATTTGCCCACGGCGTCCAGGCCGAGCTTCGCGTGTTTATGTCGTTCATCGGTGGCGTGGATTGCAATTGTCATGAGTCGCTGTACGGTGTCCATGTCCGTACCGTCGACGACCATGCGTATGCCTCGGGCAAGAAATGGATCTGTTGCGGTACCGAGTTGGGATTCGAGCGCCAGGATTCCATCCCGTCGAGCGACAACCGCGAGCTCGACGATCTGTCGAACCATCTCGCGGTGGTTATGATGGCCGACGAGAACGGTCTTCATGATCGCCTTGCCGGTTTGAACAACGCCTGACATGGGCATGGACGCGAACAAGGTAAGGAGCGATCCTCCGATCACGATTCCCAAGCCGACGGGGTCGATGAAGGCGGAAATGTCCCCCGCATGGCCATCATGTCCCATGAGGATGGCGCCACAAAGCAATGCCAAAGCACCGATGGTTCCGATGAGGGTAGCTATATCCATGGTTGAAACTCAACAGGTCCGACGCGCTGAGAGTCGGCGTTCATGCTCCTAAGTTCTTTGCAAACATAGGTCAAGAACGGGGTTTGTCAAACGTCGACACGGCTCTTCGCCGAGCGAGAAGTGATCGGCCGGACGATACCTGGTGGAACGGGATTAACGGATGGTTCGCCCGCCGTCGATCACCATCCATTGGCCGGTAACGAAGTCGGTTTCGAGAAGGAAGTAACGGACGGCTGCCGCGATGTCCTCGGGG
The DNA here is from genome assembly GCA_046350335.1 of Planctomycetota bacterium. GTDB lineage: Bacteria > Planctomycetota > Planctomycetia > Kolteriales > Kolteriaceae > JAXMAQ01. Next base: position 733 of record JAXMAQ010000047.1, on the reverse strand, counting down.
GAGCTGACGCGGCCCATCGGCGTTTCCTTCACGCTCGCGTCGATCATGTCTTGATGGCCATCCATGAGCCACCGAGTGGTAATCGCGCCGGGACAGACGGCGTTCACTCGTATCGCGGGCGCAAAGGTCTTGGCCCAAGATCGAGTCAGGTTCAAGAGGCTCGCCTTGCTCGCGGCATACGCGATGCAACTGCCCATGCCGTTGAGAGCCGCGACCGAGGAAATATTCACCACGGAGCCGCTCCCGAATTTCTTCATGAGCGTTACTGCTTCACGAAAGCAGAAAAACGATCCCTTGACGTTCACGTCGTATATCCGGTCCCATTTTTCCGTCGACATTCCCTCAAGGTCGTGGGGCGCGACGAAAAACGTGGTGGCGGCATTGTTCACCAAATAATCCAGCCGTCCCCATCGGTCGGCGACCTCGCGGAACATCGCTCGAACGCCCTCTTCGTCGGAAACGTCGCATCGACATAGTTGAACGCTTGAGCCCCGCGCCTCGACCCCCGTGGCGGTCTCTTCCGCTTCCTTTTGCGAACGGGAATAGTTCACCACGATGTCGATGCCCCGCTCCGCGAGTTGCCAGGCCACCGCCCGTCCGACGCCCGTGGCGGATCCGGTGACGACCGCGACTTTGCGAATTTTCATGATGGCGTGTTTCCTTTAGGCTGGCGCTACGTGACGCTGATTTTTCGGCTCTCTGGCGTTCATGGCGATGCCGTTTCACGATGGAG
>JAXMAQ010000046.1:0-63876 GCA_046350335.1 Planctomycetota bacterium | reverse complement strand
GCATCTACGACATTATCTTTGACGCGAGCAATTTGTACGACACCGACGCCTTCTATCGGAAGCTTTGCAGGGGAGAGGAATTTCAGCGGACCATGAGCACCGCGGAATTTCATTATCTCGTAGGAAAATACCTGGCAAGCCATCAAGAGCAATCGGGGCGACCGGAGGACAGTCTCCTGGTGTCGGCGTACAAGGCGGGCGTGCCGATCTATACCTCCAGTCCCGGCGATAGTTCCATTGGCATGAACGTGGCGGCGCTAGCGCTCGAGGGTTCGAAACTGCAGATCGATCCGACCCTCTGCGTCAACGAGACCGCCGCCATCGTCTACGCCGCGAAGGGATCGGGAAGCAGCGCGGTCGTGATCTGGGGAGGCGGCTCACCCAAGAACTTCGTGTTGCAGACCGAGCCGCACATTCAGGAAGTGCTCGGCCTTCGAGAAACCGGTCACGATTACTTTCTGCAATTCACCGACGCTCGTCCCGATACAGGCGGACTCTCGGGCGCGACCCCATCTGAAGCCATGACCTGGGGAAAAGTTGATCCGGAGAAGCTCCCCGATACGGTGGTCTGCTACGTCGACACCACCGTTGCCATGCCCTTGATCGCCGCGTATGCCCTTGCCAAGAAGGGATCGCGCAAGCACAAACGGCTGTACGATCGTCGCGCTGCACTGGTCGAAGAGCTCAAGCGGGAGTACTTGAAGGGAAAGAAGTAAGCATGAAAGGCACCGGAAAAAAAGGTTCTCCCGTGTAACGCATTGGGCCGCGACGCGCGTCACCTGAGTTCGTGAACCACGTCGCGCGCCGCCGCGGCGACCGCCTCGACATCGTCGCGAGTGATTCCCAGATGCGTCACCGCGCGAATCACGTACGTGTCGAGTGCGAGAATCAGAATTCCCCGGCGGGCAAAACGCTCTTGCACCACTTTCGCGTTGCTCCATTCCGGATCGATATCGATCCACAGGATGTTCGTGTCGACCTCGTCGGCGCGGATTCCAAAGCCGCATTCCTCAAACGCCTGCGCGAGGAACTGCGCATGGGCATGGTCTTCGGCCAGTCGTTGCACGTTGTGATCGAGGGCGTAAAGGCACGCGGAGGCGAGAAAACCTGCTTGCCGCATGCCGCCGCCGAACCGTTTACGAATCCGCTTGGCTTCCCGGATGAAATCCGAGGTGCCGGCGAGCACGGAGCCCACCGGCGCCCCCAGGCCCTTGGAAAAACACATGGAAATGCTGTCGAAATTGCGCGCCCACCGGTCCGCGGGTATGCCCGTCGCCACGACCGCGTTCATGAGTCGCGCGCCGTCCAGGTGCATGATCAACTTGTTCTTTCTTGCCCAGGTGCTGATCCGCTCGATGTTGCCGATGGGGTAAATCGAGCCCCCGCCTCGATTATGCGTGTTTTCGATCGCTCACGAGTCGGTTGCGCGTTTTGTGCACGTCGTCGGGGTTCAATGGCCGTCGAAGTCGGTTGCGTCCAGAATGCCACGTCTGCCCGGAATCGATCGGCAGGAAACTCGAGAGCGTCGTCGACCGTCCCCCGTAGATGTTCACAAAGTGCATGCTCACAGAGCATTTCATCCCCTGGTCGCGTATGAACGTTGATGGCAATCTGGTTGACATGGTAACGATGAACATACAGGGAATCATCCGAAACCCCAAAAGTTCCGCAACCCGTTCCTGAAGACGATTGATGCCCGGGTCTTCCTCGAAGACGTCATCCCCTACCCCGGCGGTCGCCATCGCGCGTATCCTTCGGTGGGCAATGTTACGGTATCGCTCGTAACAAATCAATGTATTTCGGCGGCATGAACGCGCCCTCGGTGTCTTTGACGATATTCTATCGATTCCCGGCAAGATGTCTTGCCGTGGGGCGTCGGAGGAAGTCCGAGTCTCGTAGGCGTGACAGTGGATTGTCAAATACCGCAGCAGTGGGCGCGAGCACGGAAAGGAAATACCGCTCCGTGCGATACGAATAAGTTCGGACTATTTGAACCGAAAGTCAGCTGGTATTTCGAACCTGCGTCGATCGTTCCCAAGTGTCGGACGGCCTGGGCCCGGATTTTCGCCAGCGCACGGTGCGAGGATCAGCGCCGCAACAGTCGATGGGGGTCAGCGAGGACTTCAGCCCCCAACAGCCGTCCGGCCACTTCGTGATCGTGATCTTGCCGCGGATGTCCTTTTCGGAACCGTTGGGCGCCATTTCCGTCCAGTGAACAATAATAACGACGTTGGGAGGCGTCCTTGCCGTTCGGCGTCTAAGGGGACGTCCGTTCCTCCCCGCGCCCCACCGCGGAGGACGCAAAGAGGAGCAAGATTACCGAGGTAAAGCGGTGGTAGACGCGGGGGAGTTTGACGAACGTGGTGATTGCGTATGTCGCGACCTCGGAACTTCCACGCTACCTCCGTTTCCGTTTATCGGTCGGAGAGGGCAGGACTTCGGGTTGCCGCCGAAATCCTTATAATCAGCTCGTACGGTCGGGAGGCATAGGGAACTTGATTCAACGCGAGGGAATGAGCATGCCGAAATTCCTGAGAATTGGTTCGAACGCCATCAGTATCCGGTCGCTTTGCAGTTCATGGTGGGCATCCCCATGACGGTGGTTGGAGTCGGCTTTTGCATCGCCGCCCGGTGGCCCTCACGAGTGGCTTGTTCGTGCCCGGATATGCCTTGCAGTTCGTCGGCCACGCCATTGAAGGGAACGACGCCGGCGAACTCATCTTGGTGAAACGGCCGTTCGGCAAGCCGTATGTCGCCGTGGTCCCGAGGCAGAAATCGTGACCTGCCGATGATTACCAGAGCCGCTACGTGTTAGGACTATTGAGGGCCAGGTTTTTTCCGTTTTGACCTGAAGAGTGTTGAGGTCGACGAAGTAGTAGACCAGTCCGAACACGCCGGCGTATAGACCAAGAGCCAAAGTATGTCCAAGACGTAAGTGATCTTTTCCACATCTTCTTCCGTTTCGCCTTGAGCTTTTCTAGTCCCTTGGCTCGAGTTCTTCTTCGGTCGGCCCTTTCTCTTCCTCCTTGGGAGGGCAAGCCTGACCGTATAGGGTATGTAGCCGTCCCCGTCAGGCGTGACGATTCTCGATGCCTCTGCATTTCGGACACTTGATTACGGTTCCCACCATGTTCGGGCTCTTGATCTTGAGGCCGACTTTGCAGGAGGGGCAGTGCATTGTGTACGGGAACTTCAGTTTCGCCATGAAAGCCTTCGAAAAGGCGGGAACGACGACAAACGTCCAATCCCCTCTTTCTATGAATTTCTCGTCCTGGTTCACAACGATTCTGCGCCTACGAAAGCCGGGATCAACGTGGATGATTGCGCTTGAAAAGTGATATCGTGCCTTCCTACCAATACAGGGACGCCGCGTATGGCGGCCGCCAAATTTCTTCCTGTGACCGGACCGGGAAGTACGCCATGATTTCTCTGGAACGCAATGACATGGGGTAGCAACGGGAGCGGAATTGCTTGAAGGTCCCTGCCATTGGTTTAGACTTGTTATTGGGCATCGAACCGGGGATCGATGACGGCATTTCTCCCGGCGTCGCTGGGGAACTCCCTGAGCGGTCCGCAGGCCAGGTAGGGCCGTTGTCGACGAAATCGTTGACAGAATATCGATGTCCATCGGTTTCGAGTCGGACATCCGCGAGGGTTCTCGGGATGTCGGGGTAGGCGACCTATTCGGAAGGAATAGCCATGCAAGTGGATCGGCAATTCACGACGTCTTGAAAACAAGGCCCGGTCGGCTTCCAGCGTTTGTTCCGTACTTGCCAAGGAGAAGGTGAATATGGCCACGCACTACCGTGATGGAGCAGTCGGGACAATGATGCGTTCCGTTTCGTGGTGGACGACGGCGGCGAAGACGCCGAGTCCTGAGCCGACTGAACGCGTCTCTTACCGAGACCGAAGTGATCGTCGTGGAAATGAAGAATCAGCCCGAGCCGTCGCCCAGCTTTGTGAACGACTAGCCGGCGAACACGAACATCGACTACATTTACTGCAGTACGGGCGGCAAGAATGGAAACTACTCGCCATCTTGAAAAAGCGACCTTGGACAAGGTGGAATTCGTCTCTCGTCGAGTCGCCCAAGTCCAAGTCCAAAGCCAAGCTCCCCAGGCGCCGTCCCCCCGCGAGCATGTAACGCGCCAAAGGTGCATTGGGCATTTCAACCCTCGGCAGGAACCTCACTCGCCCCCCGTCCATTGGGGTTCTCCTTCCGTTGAATGCGCGAAACGATCGTTGAGCGGCAATAAGACGGGTTTTCGCCGGCATGACCGTTGTCTTATTGCCGCTCAGAAAAGTAATGTCGGGGCCCGGTGCTAATTCATGGACGCCGTATAATGCGGCTAGCGCGAAGGCTCTTCAAGCGACCGGGCCGGGGTACACGACATTACTTTTCTGAGGCTCTATAACGCCGCGTGATTAATTCTTTAACCGCGCGAGCGCTTCACGCGCGGGGCCGGCTTTGGGGTGGTCGGGGTAGACCAGCACCATGTCATACCACTTGCGCGCGTGGGCCGGTTGGCCATTTCTTTCATACGCGGACGCCAAACGATAGAGGGTTTCCGCGCCACTCTTCACGTAGTCCTTGTAGATCAAATAACATTCGATGGCCTGGGCGGGTTCGTCAAGAGTGTCCAAGTAGGTATCCCCGAGCAGTCTGCAGGCGTGGAAATAGGCCTCTTCCTGGTCCTTACTGGCAAAGCTCTTCGGTCGGTGGGCACGGACCGCTTCCAAACAGAGAGCCGCGTCCTGGATCCGACCGGCACGGAGGTGGGAGCGGCCGAGCAAGTAATTCACCGCGAGCAGGTGTTCCTTTCCACCCAGCGACGCCAGATCGAGATAATGCAGGAGTTCCTCCTCGGGACCATTGGTATCGAAGAGACTTTTTGCCTTGCGAAAACAGTGGGCAAAGTCGAAGTAGCGTTCAAGCTTCGCGAGGCGACCGCGTACCTGATCCGCAGACACTTCGCGATACAGGCGGGCCTTTTCCGCAAGCCAATGTTTCTTTTCCCGCTCAGACAGACTGTAGGCCAAGGCCGCTTCCACGGGGCGAATGGCGGAGGCGATGTCGCCATTGGCTTCGTACAGATCCCGCAAGATACGGAGCGTTTCGATCCCGCTCTTGGGGGAATCGGAATAGAGTTCGTAGTTTTCGATCGCCTCCGCCCGATGTCCCCTCTCCTGGGCCCTCCTGGCGAGGAATAGGACCGTTTCGAAATAAGCGTCCCTCTGGGAATCGGAAAGGTTGGACGGTCCGGTTTCCAAGGCGAACTGTCGAACCCGGCGGAGCCATGCTTCTCCATCCGGCTTGCCGATCGCCATCTCCATGTGACCCAGGGAATGCCAAAGGACGAGCCGATATTCGGGCAAGCCGTGTTCGGCAATTCTCAGGAACTCGACCGCGCGCGGAACGGTTTCCGGATTACCGGCGAAGCCTCGAGCCATTTCCCAGGCGTATCGGTAATCAAGCCACGTCATCGGGTCGTCCGGGTGTGCCTGAACGTAGTTCTCGTAAAGGTCCCAGGTCAACTTGTCGTAGACGAAGGGGAGAAACCCCTTGGCCTCCCCGTCATCGGGAAGCTCTCGCAAACGCCGAGTCAGAATCGCGATTAATGCAAATAGCCGTTCCTCGGAAAGAGCCCAATCCAGGCTCCCTTCCGCGACCAATAGGGGGTGTTTGAGCAGTTGTACCCAGATACGAAACAATGCGTCCGCCTCGTGAGGCTGGAGGTCGTCCACCCCATCCGGGGGAATCTGGACCAGATGTTGCGCGAAGGCGAATGACGCAGTTCCTTTTTGCTCGCGCGCGAGCATGGTTCGCAATCTTTCCACGCCGATGGTCAAGGGGAGGTCTTGACGGCGGTAGGCGACGATATCGAGGAGCTTTTGCGCCTCTTCCGCGGCGTCTCGGGGGACGCTTGGGTCCGAAGCCATGCTAGAGAGGAGTTTTTGAACACGTTCCAGGCAGACGATCGGATCGACGAGATCGAGGAGATCATCCCCTGGGGCAATGGAAGCCAGGTCGATTTTGCGATGAACGCGCTGAGTGCCGGTGATCGCCAACTCCGACTTGGGATCGACGGCCAGCGCTTGTTGGTAGTACCAGAGGGCATCGCGGAGATTCCCTTGTTGTTCGTGGCCGAGCCCCCGGAGGGCATGTTTGAATACGACGAGATGTTTGCGGATCCTTTCGCAATAGACGATGAAGAGGCTGAGCGGGAGCAGCACCACGCCCCCTCGGGCCAGGGGTGGAAGTTCGAGTTGTGCCAAGGCGACCGACAATGCGAGGCAGGGGAGTAGGATTTCGAGTTCCGTTTCTTCGTCCCTACCGGCAAATCCCAGAACAAGGAATAGCGCGCTAGCGAGCACCAGGGCCAACGCGACCACTGCGGGACTGCCGACCGGCACTAGCCAACCGAACCAACCGGCGGACCAGATGGCTGCTCCAGAAAGTGCCACCAGGGAAATCTCGCCGATCCTACGGGCCCAGCGTTTCTCGACGCGTTTGAGCACGTGCATGGCCGCGCCGACGAGGATTCCCAAGGGGGCCATTATGAGCAGGCCCAAGGGCCAGGCGGTGGTAGAGAAAAGGCCGGCAATGAATCCAGAAAGCGCTCCGAAGTAAAAGGCGGTCGGATAATCGAGCAGGCCGAGGACGATGGCGGCGAAAAGGTTTCCGCGTTTGCCACGCGATGATTGGCGGGTCCGTCTCGCGGCCAGCAGGAGGCATATAAGGGCGCCGAATAGGCTGCCAACGATGGTTCCCACGGCCGCGGTCACGGTGGGGGAGCCGATGACCAGCAGGTAGGTACAGGCGAGGTAAATGCCTTTGGCCAAGTCCTCGATCAGCAGGCGCGTCTTTTGTCGGATTGCCTTCATTCGTTTCGCGTTTCCTCTCCGCGCAGGATCTGTCATGAAGCTGGCAGTCATTCAATGGCCTGCCGCTGGGACACTCAAGCCGTCAATCCCCTGGCCTCGGTTCGCAGGGGGTAATTAACATGCTTGATGCTCTGCCAGCAGAGTTTTTGCGGGTTTGTTGGACTCGACTGCAGATTCGTTGCTGATCGGTAGTAAACCCTCTGCCGCCATTGTATTTCAATGGGTTCCTTGCCGCATCTCGATTCCCACCGTGTCCAAAGCAAAGCCCGTGAGAAGTTTTCTCGATTCCTCACCTTTATCCATTCATCGCATAAGAGGTTACGGAAGTTCCGCTTCAGAACCGTCTTGACCTATTCTTCAAGATCTGAAATGCGTTCTATACTTCGATGGGGAGAGGCAAGTCGCCAGCGTGATTTCAAAAGTCAAGTCCGGCGAGCCACCATCCTCTTAGGGGTGAGGGGGGTTGGATCATGAAAAGAGAATTCGTGCTTAATGAAGCCAAGGCTATGGTGCCCTTGGTTCGTCATGCCTTGCAAGACTTGACGGGAACTTACAGCACCATGCTGTGGTATCGGCGTATGGTGAAGTCGCTGGACGGCTGCCAAATGTCGGCGGATTATTCGAGGCGTCGCCAGTTGCACCAGGCACGCCATGAACTGCAGGTTGCGGAAAAACGGGTTCAAGAGGTCACTGAGGAACTCGAGGATCTGGGGGTCGTCATCCTTGATCCCGTGACCGGAATGGTCGGATTTCCGTTCTTCTGGTCGCCGAACGCCGGCTCGAAAAGGGTCCGTCGAGCGATGTTCCTGCTTAAGCTTTGCGACGCGCCGGAAAAAGGAATCAACAGTTGGCGGTTTCTCGGCGAGAGTGTCGAGCATGAGGTGCCGTCCCATTGGAGTCACGAGCAGCCGACGGTCATCGTGGCCGACGCCGTGAAATCCAAGAGCGAATCCTGAGGCCGTTTCGCGGCCAGGGATGCGTGCCCGCTGTCACTTTTGATTGGTAACAATCACGGGTCACGACTGCGAAAGGGCTTGGTTTATCGAAAACCAAGCCCTTTTTTTATGGGTGGATCCGTTTCGGTGGCGAAGTCCTCGCCCGGGCTTTACTTGGCCCCCATCAAGTGCTTGACGATGTAGAGCTCAAGCGATTCGTAATCTCGGTTCGAGCGGAACTCGTCGATGAGCGAATGGTCGAGGGAACGGACGAGGTCCACCAGTCGCAGGAAGATCTCTTTGCTGTTGGAGAGATGCTTGGTGCGGTCGGCGACCTTGGTGGTTCGCATGGCCTTGATGTCGAGTCCAATGACCTCGCCATTCCGTCCATATCCTGCTCGTTCGAGGACGTAGACCTGGTTGAACGCCCGGCGTAGGTCCACCGAGCCAAACGTCTTGTCCTGGTCGTATTTCAAGCCATTCTGGTCGTTGAGATGAACGCCCCACAGCTTCTGGTGCCAAAGGACGTACGCCATGTCGTCCGAGGGATCGAGTCCCGCCAGGATGGAATGGGCGCTCTCGATCAACACGCCGACCCGGCTGGGATCGACCGTCTTGTAGACCAGTCCCATGAAATGACCGGGAGTCGGCAGGTAGGCTTGGTCCATCGGTTCGTTGGGTTTCATTTCGCCGAGAATGCGAATCTTGGGGTCGTGCTCCAGGATCGTGTTCATCGCATCGACGATCCGGCCGATGGCGGTGACGGGGTCCTTGGCCTCTCGGCAGTAGGTTCCTTCTCGGGCGAGCCAGAGTACCAAGCGATCGGTGCCAATCAGGTTGGCAATGTCGACGGCCCGCTTGCTTCGCTCGAGGGCGTATTTGCGATCCGCCGCACTATTCGAGGTGTAAGCTCCGTCAATCGTCCGGGTGTGAAACCAATTCCGTGGCGCGACGAATTCCGCCGTCAGACCCTCACCGTCGAGAACCTTCTTGACCTTCTTGGCCTCGCGCTCGATCTGGCCCCAAGGGACATCGACGTCGGGAACGACGTCGTCGTCGTGGAATTGGACGTAGTCAAATCCTAATTCCTTGTACATCTTTAGTTTGCGTGCAACGGTGAGTTCGTTGCGAACCGCCGGGCCGAACGGATCCTCGCCAGTGCTGATGTTCCAAGGTCCGAAGGAGAACTTGTATTCGGTCGGTCGATCCGCAGCCATTTCCGATTCCCTTGTGCTCATGGTTCCATTTTTGTTCGCCGGTCCCGGAATGTGGAGAAAACGGGCGGCGAAGAGGTCAGGAAGTAACATAGGTACGACTGGGGAATCTTTGGGCAACATCGGCGTAAGAGCGAATTCGGTTCGCGAAACCGGGGATTCTGGATCGAGATTGCAGTTGCGGGTACCCGCAATTGAAATTTTACGCGGAATCTTCCCTTGCTGGAGAGCTCAAAGTTTGGGATAGTTTGGTGGTCCACGGGTGAAACGAGTATTTCACCAGGGCAGGGAAGGTGGTTATCGACACGGGTGCGATAGTCGATACATGATACCAAAGCCTTGAAGGACGGGTCACCTTGGACATTGCGGGGAGCGTTTCGGTCGCAGACTGCCTTCGCCTGCGGATGTTGAAGGGCAAATAAAAGTGGGATCGCCTGGCTGGCTGTCCCCCTTTCATTTCTCCTTCCTTGATGCCGCTGTTCCGAGCGTTCGCTTGGGGCGGTCGTTCCCTTTCCCCATGGTTCGCCCATTGGTTGAGCCCGGTTGATTTCCGGGTTCGGTGAATACCTTTTTCATCCATTGCAACGAGGAAATGGTGACCGTGGCATCGACGAAACCGATGGCGGCAAAGGGAACGGCAACAAAAAAAGGGGAGTCGGCGGCGACAATTCTGCATGACCGCACCAAACTTCTCAATGACGTCCAGGAACTGATCGACTACCAATTCAAAAACCCCGGATTGCTCATCAGTGCGCTGACGCACGCCTCGAGTGCCGATTCACGCGTTGTTTCGAATGAACGGCTGGAGTTCCTCGGGGACTCGGTTCTCGGACTCGTGATTTGTGAACAGCTTTACCGATTGTTTCCCGACCTCTTGGAAGGGGAGTTGACGAAGATTAAGTCGGTCGTGGTAAGTCGCAGGACTTGCGCGCGGATCAGCCGGACGATCGGGCTCGAGAAGTTCCTGATTCTCGGCCGGGGCATGTCCACGCAATCGGTAATTCCCTCCAGCGTGGTCTCCGCGGCGTTCGAATCCTTGATCGCCGCCATTTATCTGGACGGCGGCCTCGAACCGGCCAGGGCGTTCATCTTGCAGCATACCTTGCCCGAAATCGAAAAGTCCGCCAATGGTCATCACGGCGGAAACTACAAATCCCTTCTACAACAGATGTCGCAAAAGGAGTTTGGGGCCATTCCCACCTACGAAATGGTGGAAGAACAAGGACCCGACCATTCCAAATCCTTCAAAGTGCTCGCGGTCATTGGCGATTTGCGCTATCCGCCCGCCTGGGGCCAAAACAAAAAGGAAGCGCAACAACGCGCCGCCTTGAACGCGCTTAGCCAGATTAATGGTCTGGAAATCCCTTATCCCTGCGAATAGCTCCATCGTTCCGTGATACTCGCGCCCGGAGCCCGGCGTTCGAGAATCGGCGTGAAGCTTGCCCCTCTTGGTCCACGCGGCTGGCGGCGCCTGCATCATCGGGCACTCGGGAGAGAGTCATGTGGCAAATCAATCGCGCGTTACCGGTGGCGGCATTCAATTTTTTCACGGGTGTCGTGGTCGTGGCCTTTACATGTGCCTCTACGGCTTGGTCCGACACGCTCGCGCGGCTCCAGCCGGAACAGTTAAAAAAGACACATGCGGCCGTGACTGAGTACCAGCAGAAACGTCGCCCGGTCGAACTCGCGACCGGCTTTCGAGACTATCGCGCGTGCCTCCATGTCCATTCGGGGCTTTCCCACGATAGCAAATCCAGTCTCGACGAAGTAATCGCGGGGGCCAAGAAGGCGAACGTACAGGTGCTCATGTTCAATGAACATCCCGCGGCCAGTTACGACTACGTGACGGACGGCCACCAGGGGATCCGCGACGGGGTGCTCTTGATTCCTGGAGCGGAAACCAACGGATTCCTGGCGTTTCCGAAAACGAGCGTGCAGCGTCTGGGGTTTTCTTCTCCCCAGGAATTTGTCGACCTGGTGAAACGGACCGGGGGATTGATCTTTCTTTCCCATCTGGAAGTGCGCTTTACCTGGAGTTTTCACCAGATGACCGGAGCAGAAATTTATAACTCCCACGCGGATGCGACCGACGAATGGTGGTTATTGGGAAGTCTCCCGAAAAAGGCAGTGGAGTTGGCGTCGGTGATCGAGGAATTTCCCCAGGAGGTATATTCCGCGATCCACGATTATCCCAAGTTCTATCTCCGCAGATTCGACGAGTTATGTCGCATGCGTCCTCATACCGGGGTGGCTGCGAACGATGCCCATCATAACATCGTGTTCACGGCTCGACTGGGAGAAAAGGGTCAGGTTTTCATCGAGGACAGTTCTGGCGACAAGGTCTACACCTTCCCTCCTGGGCCGGTTCCGGAGCTAGAAACTCGTAGCCAGGGAAAAAAAGCTGGGGAGAGCATAGTCACGCTCGACATCGATCCCTATCCCGTTAGCCTCAAGCATGTCAGCACGCATTTATTGATGAACGAACTTACGTCCCCCGCCGTCTGGGAAGCGTTGGAGAAGGGGAGGGCGTATGTTTCGTTCGATTGGATCGCTGACCCGACCGGGTTTGCCTGTCTCGTCGAGGATTCCGATGGCGTGCATGGGATGGGAGACGAAGTCCTCTGGAACGAGGACATCAGACTAAAGGTGGAATGTGCATTGCCTGGGCATATTCGGATCGTGCGTGACGGAGCGGTAGTCGCGGAAGAAAGGAATCATGCGGTGGCCTATGAAGTACCGGGCCCAGGGATTTACCGCGTGGAGGTCTGGTTGGAGGTCGCGGGGAGAAGAAGCCCTGGATATTGGCGAACCCCATCTACGTTCGACCCGCGTCTGTCGGCGAGAAATAGTTGAAGATACGGCGTTGACTCGCATGGGGCGAATATTCGCGAAAACATTCCTTGGGGACGCCGCGGTCTAGGAATCCGGGCGTCCCCAAAAAGAACGCGTTGAAGACTATTTTCCCATCGTCGGATCGTAGTCGGTCTCGTACCGATTCAGATCGCGAATAACGGCTCCCCACTGGAAAGGATATCGCATTGGTTGGGAGAGGACCGATCGAGCTTGACGCGCCGCCTCGGGCGGCACGGTATGTAACGGGCGACCGGTCGCCATGGCCCGCAGGTTGATCCAGCAACTTCGCTCCATGTCGAGCATATCCAAAAGGGCTTGTTCCACGGTCCCTGCCGCGGTCAGCAGGCCATGATTCTTGAGAATGAGCGCCCTTTTCGAACCCAGCGCGTCGACAATCTCCTGGGCCTGCTTTTCGTCCAGGACGATTCCGGTGTAGCTATCGTAGACGGCGTGGTCGTCGTAGAACGAGCAGCACGTTTGGTCCAAGGGTTCGATCAAGGATCCCAGGGCGCTGAAGGCGCTGCCAGCCGGTGGGTGTGTATGAGCCGCACAGTTGACGTCTGGCCGAGCATGGTGAATCGCCGCATGGATGTAAAAGCCGGCACTGTTGATCATCGGTCCGCCGTCGATGATCTCCCCTTTTTCGTTCACGAGCACCAGGTTGTCGGCGGTGACCTCGGAAAAAGCATGCCGAAGGGATTCACCCAGAAGTAGTTCGGCGCCCGGGCACGCGAAGGCTGATGTGGCCCGCGACGCCATCATCGAGCCCTCGACGAGCAAGGATCCGATACGCGGCCGCCAGTTTCACTTTCTCTTGCCGATTTTCCTTCGAATTGGCGATGGCGACGACTTTCGCTCGTTCCTCGGCCGACGCGGTTTGCACGCGGGCGATGGTGCTGGGATCCACTGCAGTAGCCATGCGTTGGGTTCTCCTTGACGCAGTTGTTAGTTACCGTACTTCGCTCCCGCTTATGGTCTCATTCTATAACCAGTCGCGCCAACCGTGTTTTTCATCCAATCAGGCATTTCCATTTTCGAGCGTCAGAAAAGGAATGTCGTAACACGCGGCCCGGTCGACTTGGAGCGCCTTGGCGCAAGCCGCGAATCGCGGCGTCCATGAATCGATTCGGCCCCCGACATTCCATTTCGGAGCAGCAATTAGATCTCAAGTCGATGAAAAGGCGCGGACGAAACGAGCTTGCGAACGGGCGTGGGTTTTCGTAACCTCTTTGAGTGGCATGAAGTTCCGTGAAGGCGCGGAAGGAGGTGACCCATGGCTGACGCCAAATGCCAGGGACCACGAGGAGAACCGATTTCACGTCGCGTATTTATGCGCGCCGGCACCTTAGCGCTCGGTGGCATGTCTTTGGCGGATGTACTTTCCGCCCGCGCGAATCCTGCCCCGCCGGATACCTCCGTCATCCTTTTCTGGATGTGGGGGGGACCGAGTCACATGGAAACCTACGACTGCAAGCCGAATGCGCCCACCGAATACCGCGGGCCCTTTAAGCCAATCGAGACGTCGGTTCCCGGTATCGAAATCTGCGAGCTTTTCCCACGCCAGGCGAGGATCGCGGACAAGTTCTCGCTGATCCGGTCGCTCCATCATGACATGGCGGCACACAACGATGGCTCGATCGAGGTATTGACGGGCAAAACCCCGTTGGTGCCCGACCCTACGTCGACGGCGCGCTCCCAGCATCCCGATTTCGGCATGATTGCCAGCCATCAGCGCGGTCTTGGCAAGAGTGGCTTGCCTCAATACGTGGGCATCCCCTGGCAGCCATTTATGACCCAGCCAACCTATCTAGGCCTGAGCCACAAGGCATTTACTGCCGGCGATCCATCCAAACCGGGCTACGCTCCTCAAAACTTGACTCTCTCCGCGGGGATGAACGGCAAGGGACTCGACGATCGTCGCACCCTTTTGGGACAACTGGACAACCTTAAACGAACCTTGGATGCCAACGGTTCGATGGCGGGGATCGACGGCTTTCGCGCCAGCGCGTTTGAAATGCTTACCAGCAAAGCGGTCAGCCGCGCGTTTGACATTTCTCGCGAGGATCCGCGACTTCGTGATCGATACGGAAGGCATCTGTGGGGACAAAGCTGCCTCCTGGCGCGCCGGCTCGCGGAAGCGGGTACCGCGGTCGTGACCATCGACGCCTTGGCTCCCACGCTCAGCGATCGCTATTTCAGCTGGGACGATCACATCAATCCGATGACCCGCTGGGACATGGCGGACGCCATGCGGTATCGATCCCCGTTCATGGATCAGGCTGTTTCCACGTTGATCGAAGACATTTATCAGCGAGGACTCGACAAGAGGATCATGGTGGTCGCGATGGGCGAGTTCGGCCGTACGCCCCGTTTGGTCAACTCCTCGGGATTGATCGGCCGCGATCATTGGCCGGGCGCCCAGTCGGCCTTGGTGGCGGGGGGTGGACTCCGAATGGGGCAGGTCGTGGGAGCGACGAATTCCAAAGGGGAATTCCCGAAACATCGGCCCCTAACGCCCAAGGATCTGCTCGCCACGATTTATCGGCACCTCGGCATTGATCCGCGCGTCAACCTGTACGATCATACCGGCAGGCCGATTCCGATCTTGGGCGAGGGGACGCCAATCGAGGAATTGGTCTGATGGGCGGCAATTGAGCCTGCATTTCGCTCTGGGGTCTGGGAACCATTCAAGGGAAATCGCGCGCGATGAAAACCGTGGAAGAAGCTGGCCAAACGTTCGTCGAACCGGCCCTCAAGCTGAGCGGCAAATCGGAGGAAGAGGCGAAGAAGACAGGGTCGCTCGATCGAGCGGACGAGCATATGGAGGCCCTTTTTTCGCCCAAGTTTCAAACGACCAGCAGCCCCATTCACCGCGCGATTTGGGATAAAGAAATCCCGCTCGAATTGTTCATTCCCGATCCTCCCCCCATGCCCGCCAACTGCAAGAAGGTGATGGAGGACGCGGTGGCCGTTGTCCGCGGCCATCAGAAGAACAAGACCATTTACGAACCGTCCGGCGTCATCTCCGCCGCCGCGACCCGCGACCTGGGCGCGGTCGGCTATTGGGGCATGCTCGTCAGTCCGGAGTTCGGCGGCATCGGCGCCCCCATTTCCGCCTTCTGTGAAGTGCTCACGCGCATGATCACCGTTGAAGGAACACTCGCGGGCTGGGCATCCATCCACACGGGCATCGGCGCGGTCGATCCGCTCGGCGGATTCGGTACTCCCGAACAGAAAAAACGCTTTCTCCCGATTCTCGCCAGTGGCAAGAAACTCTCCGGCTTCGCCTTGACCGAACCGGGAGCGGGATCCGACTTGACGGCCCTCAAAACTCGCGCGGTACTGCAGGGGGACCATTACGTCGTCAACGGCGAAAAGCTCTTCATCACCAATGCCTTTTGTGGCCGGATCATCACCCTGATCGCACTCATTGACAATCGGCCGGCGGCACTCATCGTCGAACTTCCCGAAGAGGAGAACGAGCATTTCCAGCTGGTGAAATACAAGCTCCATTGCCTGGAACACTCGACCAATAACGGCCTTCGTTTCCGCGATTTCAAAGTGCCGAAGGAAAACCTGGTCAAGCCGCCACGCGGCGACGGCTTGACGGTTGCCTATCATGGCCTCAACAACGGCCGGGTCGCGCTCTGTGCGATGGCCGCCGGCGGCATGCGCGTCATGCTGGCCAACATGCTTCCTTGGGCTCGTTTTCGAAAAACGTACGGTGCCGCCATCGACACCCGCGAATTGGTCGAGCGACGCATGGGGCGTCTGGCCGCAATGATCGTTGGTTGCGATGCGCTCGTTGCCTGGTGTTCCACCCTGCTGCACCAGGGTTACCGCGGCGAAATGGAATGCATCATCGCCAAGATCTTCGGGAGCGAGTCGCAGAAGGAGGCGGCACTCGAACTGCTCATGAAGACGCATGGCGGTCGCGCGTTCCTGCACGGCCATCTCTTTGGAGACAACGTTTGCGAGTATCTGGCCCTGCATCTATGAAGGAGAAGGGAGATGCTCGGCATGGCGTTCTTTAAGTCCGTGATCAAGGAACATGGCAAGAAGTATTTCGAGCCGATCGGAAAGACGCTGCACGCCGCGGGAATCAAGAAGCCAAACATGTCGAATCCCGCCCACCTTTGGACCCTTCGAGGACCGATGGCCGAATACGGGAAATGGTTTGTGGGACAGAAGCTTGGCGGTTGGCAGAAGCCACAGGTACCACGGCTTCGGGATAATTTTTCCGCCCATGTCGAATTCGCCGCCAACGGCTTGCAAAAGAGCAGGTTGGAAATCAGCGGCATGATGCGCAAGCATCAACTCGGACTTGCCGACCGCCAATGTCGCATGTCGGAGATTTCCCAGCGGATTCAAGACCACGTCACCATGCTGGTAACGGCGCAGTGGGCCTCGAAGCAGGAAAACGAGGTGACTCGACTTGCTGCCGACATTCTCTGCCAGGATTTGCAACGCAAGTTGACCGGCCGCCGGCCGACCGATGGTTATTATCGTGCCGTGACGAAGTTAGGCTCCATGGTCGCTTCCGGCGGATTTTCCGCCATCGCCGGCGTCCAAGCCGAGGAGATCCTCTACAAGTACGAGGAATAGAATTACCACGAGTCGCGCGGAGCGTCTCGTCGGGTAAAAAACCGTCGAAAGCTCCGGCCAGCCAACTCCGCGCTGACTTGGCGTTCGTTCATGCATGGTTCTCCTGAAGTAACGACCGCCAAGGACGCGAAGGAAGATCCAAGTCAATTCTTTCCTCGCGTCTTGTCCCCCTTGCGCCCTTGCGTTGTGTTCTTCAAAGGTCATTAACCACGCGATGGATTCCATCTTTCACGAGGCGTTCGCCGAAATTGATAACCAGACCCAGCTTCAAGCCAGTCAGCCGAAGATAGGTCAAGGTCTGCGATTCAAAAACTGAGTTGTATTGTGATGTGGCCTTGCACTCGACGATGACGGTTTTGGCAACAATCAAGTCGATCCTTAGTGGCGACGACAGGATTTGGCCCTTGTAGGAGAAGAGTTGCCTGCAATCGGCCGAAGCGTGGGGCGAAAGTCTATGTTCAAATCGCCCGGCAGGTGGTTCGTGGCGAATTTAGCGTGATTTATCGGCGAGGTGCGCGCGGTAGCGGTCGAGAAGTTGGGCGTGGATGGCGGGGTTGGCGACAAGCGCGCCGCAGCCGTAGACGGTGGGGTTTCCTTCCCAGTCGGTGAAGACGCCGCCCGCTTCTTCAATGATCGGCTGAAAACAGGCGATGTCCCATGGATTGATGGCGGGTTCGAGCATGGCCTCGGCAGCCCCCTCGGCGACCAGCGTGAAGCCGTAATAGTCGCCAAAGCCACGGGTCCGATCCGCGGTGCGAACGACGTCGAGAAAGAAGCCCGTGGTGCCCGCGCGTTCAAACCAGTCTACGCTTGAATAGATGATTTGTGAGCCTTCGAGTTCCTGGATCGAGGAGACACGAATCGGGCGGTCGTTGCAGAACGCGCCCCCGCCAACGACGGCGTGATAGAGTCGGGATTGCGCGGGAATGTTCGCGAAACCAGCGACCATCTTGCCTTCGAACTCGAGCCCGACGAGGTTTGCAAAAATCGGTATGCCGCGAACGAAGTTCTTGGTGGCGTCGATCGGGTCAATAATCCACTTGTAGCCGGAGGTCCCCTTCTCCTCGCCGTACTCCTCGCCGAGAAAACCGTCCTTGGGGAAGTGTTTCCTGAAAGCATCGCGGAGCAATTCTTCCGCTTGGCGGTCCGCGATCGTGACTGGGGTCGCGTCCGCCTTGGTCTCCGCCGTCACTCCTTGCTCGAAATAATCCAGCGTCAATCTGCCGGCACGAAGGATTGCCCAGCGAGCAACAAGTGCCCGTTCCTGCGTCTCTGGTGTCATAGGTTTGCTTTTACGTCCGTTCACGAGTGTTAGCCGTTCGAAGCTGGGAATGTCGATCCCTGGAGTCTACGAGGTTCAGACCCGGGACCTACGCGTTCACGTCCTTCCATTCCTCGTACCAGGCCATTTGAATCGCTTCGAGGATCTTTTCATTACTTTTGTGCGGATCGTCGTCGAATTCTTCGAGCTCAGTGACCCACTGGTGCAGATCCGTGAATCGGACGTCGAGAGGATCCATTTCCGGATGCTTCTCGAATATCTGGAGTGCGATTTCCTCGGTATCGTGCCACGTCAATCCCATGAGCAAACCTCCCAAGATGCAGCGCTTGTTGCTGTAGGCGATGGGTTCCTCTTGCCGCTCGGAAAAGTAATGTCGAGTCCGCCGCCAATTCATGGACGCCGCGAATGGCGGCTAACACCAAGGCTTTCCCTGCGAACGGGCTCGGAAACACGCCTTCACTTTACTCAAGCTCAATAGCTTGTCCCGATTTCGATTGCGTCGATCCGGTCAACGCGCCATTTGGACGGCTCGGCGACGCGTGGGCCGGATGTCGTTCCCCGGCAGCAGCGATCGAAAGCTCGGAATATCGAGCGCGGACCGATCCGCTTCTTAATGTCAATCGTATGCGCGGCAATGCCGAATTCCAGCAAACGCCGAAGGGGAGGGGGAAATGAACGAGGACGACGCCGAAACCGGCGTCGTCCCCACGTTTTGAATCTTGATGGAATGGTCGATCAGCGGATCATGCGATTGTCCGGCAGAATGCCGATGACGTCCGCTTCCGGCCTAGCCAGGTCGACGATGACCGGCTTGGGGGTATCGGCGACGCTGACATTATTGCCTAGGTCGGTCGCCATCAAGCGAAGGTAAACTTGGTGCGGGATGTTCGCCGGAACCCGCCAGCTGTATTGTCCGGTGGAGGCAAGTCCCGCCTTGATCGAGTACCAAGGTCCTTCCGGATACTCGGCGAAATAGAGGCTCACCGGGGTTTCCGAAAGGTGCAGATCCCTGCTGGACCAACTAATGAGCAAGGAGTCGTCACTGGAGTTCGGATCGGGGATCGGCTGATACATTTCCGCTTCGGGCGGAGTAGTGTCGATTTCGACGATCATTTGGGGCTGGTCCCCTTCCTTGGGGGGACGTTGTCCGAATCCAGCGGGGCTTTTGACGACGACCGTCAGGCCATAGCGTCCGTCGTTAGGGAGCGTGACTTCGAACGGTGGCTGGCGATCCTGGTCTTCGCCGAGCAGGGTCCATTTCTGGCCGTTGTCGGTGGTGTAATAGAGTTCCACCTTGCCGACGCCGGAGGGGCCGACGCCGCGCACATGGTAATCGACGGCGAAATGGTTGGTGTTGCTCAGTCGAATCTTCCGTTTCTCCGGTTCGGGCGCGGCTGCGGGAGTATTAGGGCGAGGCGCGGGTTGCGCGGTGCTCGCGATGGCGCTACGGCGTTGCGCTTCCGTCGCCGCGGTTGCCGGCGTGCGTTCCGCGTTGACTTGTTGAATCCCCGAGCCAGGCCGGGCGTCGGCGGGAAGGTCGGGCTTGTCGCGGTCGAAGATCGGTCGCTGCACGGTATGGGTCCATTGGCGGGGGGCGGTGGCATAGTCGTTCGCCGATTCCGGACCACGTTGAACGTAATTTTCCTCCATCGGGCCGGGAGTCGCGCGTGGGATCGGCACGGGCTCTCGTCGCGGCGGCGGGGGAACCGAATACTGCGTGTCCTGGAAATCCAGGGCGCGCGGCGTCGAGGCGGTTTCAGGAGTCGAGGATACCGGTGTCGCGGTCGATGGTGCCGCGGTAGCAGCGGCCGCGAATGACTTTTCTTCCGCGGGGATCTCGACTCGCGCCACGCTGACGTTGCCCGCCCGGTCCCGGATGGTTGCGCGCACGGAATAGTTTTCCTTGGCGTTCCCCACCCACTGGCCTTGGCCTTCGCTCATTTTCGGTGCCCGGACATCGCGCCAGTCGGTGTCGCTGTCTCCTTTGACTTCGATGACAAGCGACTCGACGTCCAGTTTCTCGTCGTTCATGTTCCAACTAACGCCAAAATGCCCCCCTTCGCGGGGCATCGGTTGGAGCACGACGGTCGGTGCGCGGGTATCGAGCACCACTTTGAGCCCCGGGGGTTCGGCTCGAACGTCGCTGGGCTCGACTTTACCGCTCCGGTCGACGTAGGCGAGACTGAACCAGTACTCTCCGTCCGCCTGAGCGCGGAAAGTAAACGCCTGTTGGCTCGGCTTGGCGGTCCGTACCTTCTGCCAGGTTTGACCCCGGTCCGTCGAGACGAACAAATGCAGTTCGGTGATCTCCGCGACGCGCGAAGAGGCGATCTGTATGGGGATCTGGAAGACAGGCTGTTTCAAGTAGACGACGTCGTCCGCCAGTGCGCGCGACTCAGTCATCCACATTTGGCCGGCGGTAACAAGAACGGCGAGCCAGGAAAGCCCGATTCGTTTCCCGTTGTTCCGGCCCATTTTCTGTTCCGCATCCGTGCGAAATCGCATGCCCGGATCCCCTTCGAAAACCTCGATTAAGGTAAATCATGGGATGCCGAATTCTAAGTGTGTATCTCTCCCCTCATTCGTATCGGAAAAGATCTCTGGACCCCTTGAGCAAAAACAAAAGTTATTGCCCGTTTTGTGGACAGCCGACACGACGGAGACGCTTGCGGTCGCGAAGTTGTCGTTGTCCGTGTAAGTGCATTGGTTGCATGGGAATAGGATTGTTTGTTATTTGGCGATGATTGGGGGTTTGGGCCGGCTAGGGGGCGGGCGGCAGATGAGGGGATTCTGTCGGTGTTGTCGTCGATGATGGTTTTTCTGGCTCGTTACTCGAGTTTGGGGTCGAGTTGTTTGGCCTTTTGAATGTCGGATTTGGACTTAGCCATGTTCCCGGCTTTGGCGTACAGGAGTCCCCGGCTGTAGTAGGCGCGGGCGTTACTAGGATCGCGAAGGATAGTATCGTTGAAGTCGCGAATGGCGTCGTCCCCTTTCTGGAGCTTGTAGTATGCCAGGCCGCGATTGAAATAGAAGTTGGCGACGTCGGGGTTGAGCTTGATTGCCTTGGTAAAGTCTTCGATCGCTTTGTTGTATTCGGTCTGCTTGAACCATACGAGACCCCGCTGATAGTAGGGACTGGGTTGGCTCGGGTTAATCTGAATGGCGTAACTTAAATCCTCGATCGCCTTTTCGTATTCCTCTGCCTGGGCATGGGCCAGGCCGCGGTTGTAGTACCCTTCGATGAGCCGGGAGTCCATTTTGAGAGCAGCCGTGTAGTCGGAGATCGCTTTGTGAGTATCCCCCTTTTGGAAGTTGGCGAAACCTCGTGCGACGAGGGCATCGCCAAACTTTGCCCGATGTCGCACGGCGGCGGTGCAGTCGGCAATGGCATCGTCGTTGTTCTTCGCGTGAATGTTCGCCAGGCCTCGGAAGTAGTAGGCGTCCGCCATGCTCGGATTGAGCTTGATCGCTTCCGAGAGGGTTTTGATCGCCTCGTCGGATTTACCTAGCTTGAGTTGGGCATAGCCCAAGGCGGCATGCGCGGTGGCGATTTTGGGGTCCAATTGAATGGCTTTTTCCGAATCATTGGAGGCGCGCAAATAATCGCCACTGAGGGCGAGAGCCATTCCACGAGTCGCGTACGCCCGTGCATATTCGGGATTGAGAACCAATGCCGCGTTCGCGTCCCTGACGGCCGCGGAGTAATCCAGAATACGGTTGTTCAAAGCCGCGCGATCGGAGAGCGCTTCGACATTTCTGGGATTCATTTCCAGGCATTCGGTGAAATCATTCATCGCCTTGTCGACGTTTCCCGTGGAGGCGTGGGCCAAGGCTCGTTGGTGTAATGCTTCGAAATAGCTCGGCTTGAGTCGAGCCGCTTCGGTGAAGTCCGCAATCGCTTTGTCGAACTCCCCCTTCTTGCCGTAGACGATTCCTCGCTGGTAGTAGGCCTCCGCGTGCGCGGAGTTTAGCTTGATCGACTCGTCGAAGTGCTTCAAGGCATCGTCGAGCTTTCCGGCACGCATTTCGCGCATGCCCGTTTCATACTCCGCCATGTACGGGTCAAGCGTGGCTGCGCGGTAACAGCCGGCGGCCGCCAATAGTACGAACACCGAGATCTTTCGCGCCGACTGGTGCCAATGGCTCAACACTCGCTAACTCCTCCGAAGCCGATTTCCTCCAATGCATCACGATACTGCAGAGATTAACCGAATCCGGTCGGTAAATGCAACGCCCCGGGCGATGCAAATTGGGTAGCCCTTTCGTGGGAATCAGGAAGTCGGGGCCCGGCACGATAGCAGGTTCAATCCGCGAGCGCGATCACCCGCGGCGTTCGGGAAATCTGCGTATTCGACGCGCCTTCATTTCGTGTCGGGGAAGCGAACCTGGTTCCGCGACGCGGACCTCGGCACGGAAATGCAATCGGTCCTGGATCGACTTGCCAATGTCGGCGCTTAGCTTGTCGGCAGGCATCGCCTGGGTCGTCGGTTCGACAACGATGGTCAAATCGTGTCCGGAGTTGGTTTCGAATATTTCGAGGATAAACTCCGCGACGTCAGCTCTTTCGCGAAGAATGGTTTCGATCGACGTCGGGTATACGCTATTGCCTCGAATGTAAAACATTTCGTCCGTGCGTCCGAGAATTCCCCCCTCGAGATAGACGAACGGTTGCCCATTAGGAGTCAGATCCGCGCGCCAGCGGACGATGTCGCCCGTGCGATAGCGGAGCAGGGGGCTTCCCCAACGGCCGAGATTCGTCAACACCAGTTCTCCGAGTTCTCCCTCCGCGACGGGCTCTAGGGTCGTGGGATCAAGAAATTCCGCGATGGCCTCCGTCTCCAGCAGAAACGTCTTTCCAGGATGGGATTCGAACTCGATGCCCAGGGAGCCAATCTCCGTCATGCCGCAATGATCGAAGACGCGTGCCCCGAACGCGGACTCGATCCTCTGGCGGACGGAAGGAATGGAGGCGCCCGGTTCTCCCGCGAGAATGAGGGTACGGATGGTCGAATCTCTTATCCCGATGCCCTCTTCCTCGGCGACCTCGGCAAGTCGGAGTGCGTACGTGGGGGTGCACAAGAGGCAGGAAATCTGGTGGTCGATTGCGAGTTGTAAACGGGCGACCGTCGTGGTACCGCCACCGGCAAGCACGAAGTTTCCTCGGCGGCAAGCCCCTTCAAATCCCGCCCAGAAACCCAAAAACGGGCCAAAGGAGAACGGGAAGAAGAGCCGATCCGTCGGGGTCAGGCCAACCGCGTCGTAAATGAGGTTCCAGCACCCCATGAGCCAATCCCAGTTTTCCGGCGTATCGAGCCAACGAAGGGGCCGGCCGCTGGTTCCGGATGTCTGGTGAACGCGGACGTACCGCTCGCGGGGATACGACAGATTGGTTCCGTAGGGAGGGTTCCGTTCCTGGTCGTGGAGAAGTTCGGACTTGGTGGTGAACGGGAGGCCGCGAAGGGGGTCGAGGTCGCCGGCATCGAGGGCGTGGGCGACCGCTCCGGCGTCGAACTCCACGAATTTCTTCCGGTAAAAGGGGTTCGAGGACGCGAGCAAACGAAGACCGAAGGCGAGTTTTCGGCCTTGCAATGCCTTTAGTTCGTCACGCGTCATCGTCCGCGGACACGTTATTGAGGATTTGATGGATCTCGGAGACCTCGTCCTTGGAGAGTCGTTGGGATTTCAAAAGGTGCATGACGAGCATGCCCCCTTGTCCGTCATACAGTTTGTCGACCAACTGCTTGACCCGACGCTTGACCACCTGTTGGCGGCTGATTTTCGGCGCGTAAACGTACGTCATCTGCGACTTATCGCTCGTGGCCAACTCCTTGGCCTCGAGCCGCTGCAGTAACGTATTCACCGTCGCATAGGACCATTTGGAACCGTTTTTCTGCAGCTCCGTCCAGACCTCGCGCGCGGTGGCGTGATCCAGTTTCCAAAGCACGCGCATCACTTCCAGCTCGGAATCGGGCAAGGAAGGTTCACGATCTTTGATTTTTCGGTCAGAGGATGATTGCTTTGTCATGCGAAATCCCTCAAGATACATCAGTCCGGATATCACCGGTTCTTGAGCAGCGGAAACGCGGTGCGGCGAATCTCGATCAGCAAGTTCGGAGAACTCGGGGCGATTTCTCGGCGATGCTTGCTCACTGCCTTTCCGAGCAGTAATTAGGTCTATGCTAGTACATGTGTCCTAACAAGTCAACGGAACGTTTGAGCGAACGCAGGCGGATGACCGATTCGGGAACCTTCCTGGCCCGAACCGTGCGCAGCCGCTGGCTCACGAAAGGCCTCGGTCTGGCGATCGGGACCTATCGGGCACTCGACGCCGTTCTTGCGGGCATCGCGGGAATGATTACCGCCAAGGGGTGGTCCGCCGGTCAGAATGGATGGGGAAACGCGATCCTCGGCGATGACGAACCGGACGCCAGTATCGGTCCCATGCTCACGCGGGACGATGCCCCCGATCTTTTCAACATTCTTGAAGATTTGGCACGGCAGTTGGGAGGAGGCCTCCCAACCGAAGTACGGCTATCCTACTTGCCGGCCTGCGGCGTTCTGGATCTCGGGTCCCAAAGCGGCTATCCCCGGCAGGTGCTGATCATTGGCCTTCCTTGTTTCCTGATTCTCCGGACCGATGAACTGCGCGCGGTCCTGGCGCATGAGCTCGCCCACCTGACGCTCGAAGACGCCGTCTTCACCCGGGACATCGTGAACTTTTCCCAGGAATTGCATCGTAAGATGCGCCGTGGAGCCGATTGGAGCGATTGGGTCAATCCCCGCTATTGGCTCGCGCGGAGCATCAGTTTCGGCTTGGCCGCCGCCACCGCGTCGGTGAGCCGGGCGATGGAGTATCGGGCCGACGATTGGTCGGCGGCCTGTTTCGGGACCCGCCCTCTCGCCTCGGCATTGGAAAAGCTCGCCATCGTTCAACCCATTTTCCGCGAGGTGCTGTTCATTTACGATCCGATCGCCCGCCCCGCCGTTAGTGTCTACGCTTACTTCCTTCGCGTCTGGAAGCGACTCCCAGCGGTCGAGTACAAGAGATTGCGCAAACGGTTCGTCAAGGGAATCAAGCCGGACCGTTTTGATCCGCATCCGCCCGTCTACAAGCGAATCAAGCGGCTTACCGGCCCCGAATGGACGACCGGGCGATGGGCCATGCCCGCGGCTAAACTGCTCGCCGCTCCCGAAGAACTGGTCACCTTGATGAACAATCGTCTCTATGCCGAGCAGATTGAACCAACCTCCGTTTTCCGAAAGAATCAGTAGTTCATGGCCGGCCGCCGTTGGAATCCTCTCGCGAACCACTCCCTGGGTAAATTTGTCGGCGACTCCGGTTCCCGGGCATCTTCGATTTTCTTTTGTGACATCACCATGTCACGTTTCTCTTGCTATTCCCGTTCCACTCGCGGTAGGCTAAAGACGGAGGTCGGACTCGCGTTTCACGGGCGCGATCGGCAGGATTTCGGTCGTCGACACCCCAAACTTCACTTCCTTTGCAGGGAGAAAACATCATGTTTCGCCGCGGTCAACCCTTGGGAATGCTCCTGTTGGCGATCTGGTTGATTCTTCAGGGGGCGCTCCCGTTGCTCGCCATTTCGGTCCCGCCGGCTCTGCTTGGCGGCTTGGCGATCGCAGCAGGCGTGCTGCTCTTGATGGGACGCTAGACGGAGTCCGTTGAGCTTCATGTTGTGACTGTCGTTACCGTTATGCCATTCCATGTTGCGGTCGGAGCATCGGGCCGTGACGAGCGACCGTAGACCTGAGTTGCTGCGGAAATCGATTGATGCATCGGCCGGGATGGCGAGGTTTGTGCCTGGCCGACGCGTTCTTGTTTTCCCCTTTCCTCCTCTCCATGGTCTCGGTTATCCTACGGTCAATCACCCTTGAGAATGGCTGATTCGCGTTGCGAATTCGCGGCGTGCGCGTCTCCGAGTTCCGCTCGGAGATGGTGGCGCCGATCGTTCTCGGAGGTGAAAGCGGGCCGACGAGACGCGCGTATCGAAGACATTCCGGGAGTATCGCAATGCACCGAATCGCATTCCCCTTGTTGCTGACGGCTGTTTGGGCGACAGTTACGCCGACCTTGGGGGACGAGCTTCCGATTGTCGCGGACGTGGAGTTTCAGCCGTTGGCGGCTCAGGCCCGGCGGGTCGTCGAGGCGCTCGATTACCTGGGGGAGCCGTTGGCCGCCAGGGATAAGGAAGAGGTGCTCGCGGCGTGTGAATCGGACGACCCCCCCAAAGCGATCAAGACCATTCAGCAGGTGTTCGATAAGTACGCGCTCGTGGGCGTGGAAATCAATCCTGAAAGTCGCGTCAAGACCGCGCTCGGGGCCGCCAAGCCGGAATTGACGCAGCAAGGCTGGCGAAACTTTCTGGTCAAGGTCCACAACGAAGCGGGCGTGACGGCGGAATTGAAGGTTTCGAGCCCCAATGCCTTGCCGCAATTCGTGCGTTCCAGCGGCAGCGCCGAGCCGAAAGAACAGGTCAAACCCAAGGACGTTCCCCACCGGTTTCTCGACGTGGAAATGTTCTCGAAACAGCCGCTGAACAAGAACCTATCCGGCTTGCCGGTCGAATACCGAATCTTGCAGCTCTATTGTCGCGATGTTGGATCACGCGAGGCAAAGATCGGCTTCAACGTCGGGCAGGGGACGCAGGACATCGGCTTTCGGAACGAAGTGAACATACTTTTCCGCGCCGTGCCTGCCACTCCGGTGACACTGGGTATCAAGGACGTGGATGGCAAGCCCGTAATGGCGTCGTTCATTTTTCGCGACAAATTTGGGCGCGTGTTCCCGGCCCAGGCCCG
Organism: Planctomycetota bacterium; assembly: GCA_046350335.1. Classification (GTDB taxonomy): domain Bacteria; phylum Planctomycetota; class Planctomycetia; order Kolteriales; family Kolteriaceae; genus JAXMAQ01. Next base: position 37,285 of record JAXMAQ010000046.1, on the reverse strand, counting down.
CCGGCTGGCGCCGGATTTTTTCTTTCATCCGCAAATCTATCGGGCGGACGGCGAGACGGTGTTGCTTCCCGCCGGCGAATACACGGTCGAGTTCAATCGCGGGCCGGAGTATCTCGTCGAAACGAGGAAAATCCAAGTTCCCGAGGGGGAGACCCATCGCGAGGATTTTCAGCTGCACCGGTGGATCGAGCCCAAAAAGGTTGGCTGGTGGTCCGGAGACCATCACGTGCACGGCGCCGGCTGCGCCCACTACGAAAATCCGACGCAAGGGGTCACGCCGGCGGACATGTTCCGCCACATTCTCGGAGAAGATCTGAACGTCGGTTGCGTACTCAGTTGGGGGCCCTGCTGGTACTACCAGAAACAATATTTTCAGGGCAAAGTCCACGAGCTGTCGCAAAAAGAGTACTTGATGCGCTACGACGTGGAGGTGTCTGGTTTCCCCTCGTCGCATGCTGGCCATCTGTGTTTACTGAACCTCAAAGAGGACGACTATCCGAATACATCGAGGATTGAGGAATGGCCGAGTTGGGATCTTCCCGTATTGCAATGGGGCAAGAAGCAGGGGGGAGTCGTCGGCTTTTCTCATTCCGGCTGGGGCTTGGACGTCAACACGGAAGAACTCCCCAATTACAAGATTCCGCCGTTCTCCGGCATCGGGGCCAACGAGTACATCGTCGACGTGGTGCATGATGCGTGCGATTTCATCTCCTCGGTGGATACGCCCGTGCAGTGGGAATTGAACATCTGGTACCACACATTGAATTGCGGTTACCGCTGTAGAATTAGCGGGGAAACCGATTTTCCCTGCATATACGGCGAGCGAGTCGGGCTAGGCCGAATCTATGTGAAGTTGGACGGCCAGCTGGATTTCGATCAATGGGTACAAGGGCTCAAGGACGGTCGCTCGTACGTGTCCGACGGCCTCTCTCATCTGATCGACTTCAAGGTGAATGATCTTGGCGTTGGCGAAAAGGGAAGCACGCTATCCTTGGATGCGCCCAAGAACGTTACCGTGACCGCGAAAGTCGCGGCTTTGCTCGGTGAAGAGCCCAATGAAACCATTCGTCGAAAAGCATTGCATGAAAAACCTTACTGGCACGTCGAACGGAGCCGGGTCGGAAATAGTCGCAAGGTTCCGGTCGAACTGATCGTCAACGGGTATCCCGTCGCAAAGACCGAGATCGTGGCGGACGGGACCATGCAGAATGTGAAGTTTGACGTTCCGATTCCCTATTCGAGCTGGGTCGCGTTGCGCATTCTCCCGAGTTCCCACACCAACCCAGTCTTCATTGAGGTCGCGGGCAAGCCCATTCGGGCATCGCGAAGGTCGGCCGATTGGTGCGTCAAATCCGTGGACCAATGCTGGAAATCCAAGGAAAAGGCGATCAAGCCGAGCGAGCGGGAAGAAGTCAAGGCGGCGTTTGATGCCGCCCGCGCGGCATACGTCAAGATTCGGGATGAGGCGGTCGCGGATTGATCCACGCGGGATTATCGATACGCGCAAGCGTGCCATCAATCAGTTGCGCGATACCTCGATGCGACGGGGGCCACGGGGACGCGCTTTGGGAACAAAGAGGGTCAGAACCCCGTCATCGAACTCGGCCCGTATTCCCGACGTGTCAAATTCGTCGCTCAAGATAAAGACGCGCGCATAGTCGCCGAGCGGCACCTCTTCGTGAACAGCCTTCATGTCCGCGGGTACCGTGAAGGTCACTTTGCCGAAAATCTTCAGCACGTTGTCCTCGACGCCCAACTCAAGGAATTCGGGAGATACGCCCGGCAGATCGGCGTGCATAAGCAAGCCCTGTCGCGTCTCTTGAATGTCGACGGCGGGCGTAAGAATGGGGCGAGGGCACTTCGGAATGGATTGAATCTCGTACATGACGGCGTCTCCGCGTTCTCCCGAATCGAGTTCACGGCTTCCTTTCGGAAGTCGGCGATTGGATGTCCACTCTTCGTGGCTTACTTGCCGCCTGCTTCGGCAGCCGGATCGACAGTAACCCGTTTTCCATCTCGGCGTGAACTTCGTCTGGTTTGACGCGGGTCGGGAAAAAGATCCTCCGGTCCCATTCGCCCCGCCAACGCTCTTGCCGGCGGAAACGGTCCTCGCCCACCTCTTCGGAAAGTTGCCGATGACCAGCGACCGTTAGAGATTCCTCCGTGACGTCCAATAGGATGTTCTCTCGCGGTATTCCTGGCAATGATACCACCACCAGGTAGTCCTCTTTGGACTCGTAGAGCCGCAATACGGGGAGCTTGGCGCCAACTTCCGGCTGGGCCGATACGCCTTCGTGTAGGCAGGCATTCCTTCCGTCACGTCGCCGAGTCGGTATTCGGTCCCAATGTGCTCTCACGACTTATCTCCTCACGGGCCGACGGTAGTCGACGTCGGTGACTACTGAATTGCAATCCGTATGCCGATTAAGCGGATCTCTGTGCTTTGTGTTGTAGGTGATTGATTTGTTTTCGTTTGCGTCATTTTGTGAGAGTTTTACCTTTGATGGCCATGCCCGGCTTCTGCCAAAAGGGCGGAAATTGATGTCTTTGGCGCGGGCAGGATGCTGATGATGCCGATTTGGCAGGCGTGACAAGATACGTGTCGGTTGGGTGAGCGGATTGGCGGCGTGTCGTATTCCGCGTAGCATGTAGGGATATCTCTGCTGCCGGGCGAGGAATGAGAATGAAAGTGGCTTTGTTCGTTCCGTGTTACGTCGATCAGGTGGTTCCCGCTGCCGCGATCGCAACGACGCGTCTTCTGCGTCGCCTGGGGGTGGAGGTTGTTTACCCCAAAGAACAGACCTGTTGCGGCCAACCGGCATTCAACACCGGCTATTGGCCCGAAGCGACGGAATTGGCGATTCGGCAGACGCAGGTATTTCTCGATTCGGGGGCTGATGCCGTTGTTTCTCCCTCCGGTTCCTGTTTGGCGATGCAGCGCGTCTTTTATCCGACTCTACTCAAGGGGACGCCGCACGAGCAGGCCGGAGCTGATTTAGCTGCCAAAAGTTTTGAACTCTCGGAGTTCCTCGTCGACAAACTCGGCGTGACGGATGTTGGCGCGCGGTTTTGCGGTCGAGCGGTTTTACACAAGTCGTGCCACGCGCTGCGGGAACTCAACGCGCGGACCCAGGCCCGGCAGTTGCTCGAAAAGGTGAAGGATCTCGAATTACTCGAACTTGCCCAGGACGAAGAGTGTTGTGGCTTTGGCGGGACGTTCGCCATCAAGGTAAGCGACATTTCAACGGCGATGGGAGACATTAAGGTCGAAAACATCGTCGCCAGTGGCGCCGATTGGGTGGTCAGCGGGGACGCCAGTTGCTTGATGCACATCGGGGGAATTCTGGAAAGGCGAAACCTCCGGCCGAAGCCCATTCATCTCGCCGAGGTTCTCGCCGCCACCGCGTGACGGAACGGTGCTCCGGTTGGATGGTTCGCGGCGATAGTTCATGGAGAGGGGTTCCATGCAGAACGTGATCGAATTGCTCTCCAAGTTGATCTCGATTCCGAGCATCAATCCGATGGGCCGGGTGGTGGAAGGGGCTCCCTACTTTGAGGAGCGTTTGACGGCGTTTCTCGAGGACTGGCTGCGGCCGCTGGACGTCGAATTGCGGCGTCAACCTGTCCGGCCGGAGCGGGAAAACCTGTTGGCGACCTACCACGCTCCCAATCCGACGTCCCATATTCTCCTTGAGGTCCATCAAGACACGGTGCCGACCGACGGCATGGTGATCGATCCCTTCCGACCCGTGGTCGAGGGAAATCGGCTCTACGGCAGGGGGGCCTGCGATAACAAGGGGCCGATGACTGCCATGTTGTTGGCACTCAAGCGCCTATCCGAGGAGCGGCCGGCGGGATCCGCCAGTGTCACGTTAGCGCTTACGGTCGACGAAGAGCACACCTTCATGGGGGCCAGTGAACTGGTTCGCTCGGGCATGAACTATGACGTCGCGGTGGTCGCCGAACCGACGGGGCTCGACATCGTGGTGGCGCATAAGGGAATCGTCCGCTGGGAAATTCACACGCCCGGCGTCGCCTGTCACAGTTCGGCTCCGGAACGTGGGGTAAATGCCGTCTATCGCATGGCGCCGGTACTAAGCCGAATCGCGCGGTACGCGGAGGAACTGAACCGTCGCCGAAAAGACCCGATGTTGGGTGGTCCGACGATTAGCGTGGGGCGGATTGACGGCGGAACGTGCGTGAATGTCGTGCCGGATTTCTGCCGCATAGAAATTGATCGCCGATTGATTCCCGGGGAAACGCCGGACGAGGCGTATCGCGACGCCAATGACTTCATTCGGGCGGGTGAGGGGATTGATTTTCCACTGGATTGTCGTCCGCCATGGATCCATCTAGGCCCGATGGGCAATGATAAAAATGGCTCGTTGACGGAGGCGTTCGGAAGGTCGGTGGATCGTTTCCGGTCCCAGCACGAGGTCATCGCGGTTCCCTTTGGTACCGATGCCGCGGTTTTCGCCTTCGCGGGAGTGCCGAGCATTGTTTTCGGGCCGGGAGGAATCGCCCAGGCGCACACCAAGGATGAGTGGGTTCCCCTGGACGAGATTGGCGTCGCGACTGAGATTCTCTTCGACTTTTGTGCTCGGGGCGGCGTGGTGATGAACTGACAATCGACATTCGATTCGCATTCTATCGCCGGTTCAATTCCACTTACAATGACCTCAGAATATCGTCATCGCCCGGAGTAAGTCGCCGATGGACGCGCGTACGGTAGGCGTGAATGCACAACGTACTCATGGAGCGAGGGCGTCCACCCAGTCTCTTTGGCTTCTACTCTTCGGTTCCCTGGTTTCGCTAACGCTGTTCGTTTATCTCCACGCCTCTTGGCGATATCCCTATTATTTCATGTGGGATCACGACCACGGGCAGTGCCTCGATACCCTTTTGATTCAAAGCGGCAAACTGCCGGATCATGTCGCGACGCCCGGCCTGGGCGTGAATCTGATCCATGTATTCACGGAAAAGCTCGCGCACGCCGCCGGTTGGCTGTCGGTACTGGATTTCGCGGATTTAAACGGCAGTCTCAACCCGATCGCTGCGGTGGCCGAACGGGTGGACTTCATGCGCTCGCACCCGCCCATTCTCGCGGTTGCGACGGTACTGCTGATCTGGCTAGCCTTCGTGCTCCTGTTTGAGCCTCGCCGCTGGGAGCAGGTTCTTTTGCTATTGGTTTTTGCATCGAGCGAATCCTTTCTTTATCAGTCCAGCATGGTGAGGACGGAACTTTACAGTGTCTTCTTTTGGAGCGCGAGTTTGGCCGCCGTTGGGTTTGCCAGCCGCTCGCGGTCGAAATCCTCGCGCGCGGGCTGGTTCCTGGTTTCGGGAATCGCCTTGGGGTGGGCGTACCTCACCAAAATGCAGTCCTTGCTGCTGCTGCCGTTCATTCCGTTGTTGTTTGTGGCGTCCCCTTCGAACGCGCGCGACGCGTACTCTTCCACTTCGACTGGAACGGGGTTGGCGGACGATTCCGCGGACCGAGCAAGGCATGGCGAGATAATGATTCTTGTTCTGGCAATCATGAACCTGGTGGTAATCGTGGCTTTGTTCGCCGCGGCGCGAGGCGTGAGTATTCCTGCGGGAGTGTCCGTCGCGGGGATTGGCGGAAGGATCGAATCTTATCGCCTTTCTCTTTCAGCATTTTTGCTCTTGGCGTGGTGCGGCCTGCAGGTTGCCGGGGTTTGGCTACGGTCGCTTCCCGACGCGGTTCGTTCGCTTTTGAATTGGACGACAGCGATTACGACGGGTTTTTGGTTGTCCTTTGGGGCCCATTTTCTGCTCTTCGCGGACCCTGAGCTGGGTTGGACGTATCTTCGCTGGAACGCGAAGATTCTGTTCTTCTCGCGCCATTTTCAACAGTTTCTGCCGCTCGAGGATTATGTCCAGCAAGGGACGGTTTTACTCCAGTACGATGCCAGCATGGTCGCGAGCGCCAGTCTTCTGTTCCTTTTGCTCGTGGTCGCGTGGCTGATGGGTTGGTTGCGAATGGAAAGCTCGCAAGTCGCCGCGTGCGCGGGAATCTTCGCGTTGTCACTCTTGATGGCGACGCTCGGCGTGCGTGCTTTTCATCGGGACACCCTTTGGATTGCGGTCTCTTTTCTCACTTGCGGCACGTTGTGTTGGATGTCCATGGCCCAATCCTCGAATCCGCGCTGGTTGGGGATCGTCGCGGCCCTGGTGATCTCTCTCCAGGTGGGGATCAATCTCTGGCAGGGTTTTCAGTTCGGTCCTAAACTCGATGCACTGTACACCCATTACGGATGGCGCGAAGACAGGTTTTTTTCAAACCTTTACGGCCACAACCAGCCCGCGTATCGGATGGTCATGGACGACCGTTATCAGGGCTCTCAAGGACGGACCTTTCTGGCCCTTCGTCACCATGCGTTGAATCATGCCCAGGTCAGACGAGCGGTAAGTTTTGCGTTTCCCAATCTGGCGATCACGCAGAAGCAGATCGGCGTGTCAGCAAGGGGCCAGCCGGTTTGGGTTCACCATGCCGATTTCCGGATTCGGGAATTACCCGACTTTTTGCAGGGAGCATTCGTCGTGGACGTTTCGTCCTTGACGACGTTATCTTCCCCCATTTTTTCCGGCAATCACGCCGTGGAGGGACGCGAAGAGTTGGTTTTGCTCACACAACAGGATCCTCCCTATCCGCTCGTCGTTCTCGTTCGGCCGGATCAAGAGGTTTATTGGTTTCGGCTGCAGAAGAATCCCCGCGAACCTGCAGCCGAGACCTTGCCCCGAATCGTCGTTTCGGACGGCGCCAATTCCCTCTCGCTCGTCGGAACTCCTATTAAAGAGGACACATGGATCGCGAATGCAGATTTGTCCGCCCCCCATTTCTTTGTGGTCAAGAATGCACTGGTGGCCCCGACGTGGTCGGGGACGAATGAAAGTCATTGATGCGGCGCGTGAGATGTGCTGGAATCGAATGAGGAATACAGGTTGTCCGCGAAATCCTGTCGTAAGGTTGGAATGTTCATTAGAAGCGGCATGAAGACTTGATCTCGGTGAATTGAGGTGGCGTCGCGAATGATGGGAGTAACTCGAACAAGCGTTATAGTGATGATCGTGGGAGCATGCGTTCTCTGCCCGTCCGTCAATGTCTGTATCGCGGATGGCGAGGGATCGGACGTCAAATATCGATTGAGTTACCGAAAAACCGAAGGTCGGCCGTGGGTTTTTTATGCGGATATTCGCGACCGAGCCAAGGCAGACAAAATTGCAGGCGAGCTCCAATCCATTGGTTACCAATCGCAGATCTTGGTCCTGTCGTCATCGGTTCCAACGCCAGACAAGCCGGAAACGGTCTCCACGCGTCCCCCGCCTCGTCCGCCCATGAATTTGGCGCCTTAACCGAGCGTATTTGGGCAAGGGGCGGCGAGCCATTTTCCCTCGTATTACAAGCCGCACCGGCAGCCCCCGACCTATCGTACCCCCTTTTATGCTCCATCCCTATTCTGGGGATGGGGTGGTTGGGGCATTAGCCTGGGCGCTCATCCCATGATCAATCACGTCTACAGTCAGAATTACGCCAATTACCATTTGAACGCACCGGTGCAGACCGGTGCCGGGATGATGCATCCGACCCCATTTCCGGGGCATCGATAGCGGCAAAGAGGCAGGTTGGTGGGCGAACTCGAACCGAATAAGCGGTCGGCGTGAATTGAGGTTCCATCCATGGTCAGTCGAGGTCCAGCGTTGATGTGCGGAGCGTCGGTCGGAACGGTGTTGTTCGGCTTGTGGTGCGGGTCATGCGTCTTCGCCTACTCGGAGGCCAAGCCCCATTCACCCACGGTTCAAGAGTGCATCCGCGACCTGGAAGGGGGCGACGTCCCGGCCCGGGTTCGCGCCGCCAGCGACCTTGCCGGTTTCGGCTTGGCCGCCAAACCCGCGGTGGGAGTACTCGCCAAGGCACTTGAAGATCCTTCTCCCGAGGTTCGCAAGGCGGCCGCGTTGACCTTGGCCACCTTGGGGAGCTCGGCGCGAAAGGCAGTCCCAGCGTTGGTCAAAGCACTCGGACAAAAGGATGACGAATGTCGACGGGAGGTGGCCATCTGCGTCGGCGCGATCGGGCCACCCGCGAAAGAAGCCATTCCCGTGCTTGTGCACGGCCTAGATGACCCCGACCTGGGAATGCGTCAGGCATGCGCCATCGCGATCGGCGCCATGGGCCCGGATGCTCATGCGGCGGTGCCCCGCCTCGTGCGCGCCCTTGGCGACAAAGACGAGGAAGTACGCGCCGCGGTTTGCTTGGCGATCGGAAACATCAATGGTCACAACAAGGGGGCCGTTCCCGACCTGGTTCGCTGTCTTCTGGACGAGGACGATCACGTGCGAAGGGCGGCGGCGCTTGCGTTGGGAGCCACGGGGCCCGCGGCATCAGCGGCGGTCGAACCCTTGACGCGAGCGTTAACGGATCAGGAGCCAGGAGTTCGAGAAACCGCCGCGATGGCATTGTTAGGCATTGGAGCGGCGGCCAAGCCTAGCACCGCATCTCTCCTTCAAGCATTGCGCGATCCCGATCCACGCGTGCGAAAAGCTGCCGCGACCGCGTTGGGCGTCGTTGGCGTTGACGACGCGCAGACGCCTCGGGCCCTTGGGGAATCGCTTCGGGACGATCACGAAGGAGTGCGGCACGCGGCGGCGTATTCCCTCGCGGAACTCGGACCCAGGGGCGCAGTCGCGGTCCCTGCGTTGATTAGTGCTCTCAAGGATTCCGATGAAACCGTGCGAATCGAGGCCGCGTATGCGCTCGGAGCCACGGGGCCGGCGGCGCATGCCGCGATTCCTTCCCTGAATGAACTTATCTCCGAACCAACGATTGGCGAAGTGGCGCGCGCTGCCGTCCATGCGATCGAGGGTAAGATAGAGACCGAGTCAGGCGGTCCGGCCAAGTCTGATGCAAAGCAGGAGTAATCGACACTCGCCGCCGTTCTTCGCTTTGTCCATAAGCCCTGGTGCAAGTTCGGATGGCCACCGCTGGAGATCGGCTTAATCCGGCTCTTCTTGCGCGGAGGTCAACTGCTGCGTTTCGTCCGACTCCCCCCTAATCGAATCATTGATCACGAGCGGGGTGGTGGGCCGGCTCTCGTCTTGTTTCATACGGGAGGTTGAATCATCTCTTGGCTGCGGAGTCTCTAAGTTTCGGGTCCGGGGATTCGTTTTGACCGATTTCGCGGGACGATCCTCCAGCCGAAACGGAATATTGGCAATTGTCAGCACGTCCCCCTTGTGCAGTTCCCCTTCCTTGCATTTGTTCCCATTGATTCGAATCCCGTTGGTGCTCCCCAAGTCCCTTACTAGGAGATGATCGTGGACACGCGCCAGGCAACAATGCTGGCGTGAGATCCTGTTGGATCGAAATATGACATCGCAATCGGGATCACGGCCGATGAGCAAGATTTCGAATCCGATGGGGATTAGCGTCTTCGGATCGTCGAGGCAAACCAGTTGCACGAGTTGCTCCCAGTGGCATGGGTGTCGAGTTTGCCCCGCGCGTACGATGCCATGGCGTTCGCGAATTGCGCGCCTCCGGGGTCGGCGATATGCGACATTATTTCGCCCTGTCCTCGCGTGACGTCCAAAGGACCCTTTTCTCCCTAGAATAACCATCCCGCCGGTTGCCAACCAGCCACGGGTCATGGAAATCGGAGCCACCTCTTCGAGAATTCCAGATTTCCCGCGCGGACTCGAAATCGCCGCGAGCCGTACGGCGACCGAAGGTCGTTTAAAGTCAGGGAATTGGACGAGGCGGGAAAGGGAGTGAACCACGTTGGGGCCGACGGCGCTGGTGGCAGTCGTTGAAATTCATGCCTCGACGGCCGCGGCGCAATTGCAAGTCCCGCGGGGGATGAATAGTTTGACCGGTACGAAATGCCGCGAACCGGTGGGGAACTGGCGGCGAATCAGCTGCAAACCAACGGCAAACCGGGCAGGGGGCTCATGAACGAAATTCGTGCGAATCGAATGACGATCCCAAAGTTCGTCGCTCAGAAGGCCAAGGGAAACAGGTTGGCCGTTCTTACCTGTTACGATTACCCCGTGGCGCGCATTTTCGACGCGGCTGGCGTGGACGCATTGCTCGTGGGAGACACCGTTGGAACGGTCGTTCAAGGACATCCCACGACCTTGGGGGTGACTATGGAACAGGCGATCTACCACACGGAATTGGTGTCGCGCGCCGTGGAGCGGGCACTGGTCGTTGCCGACATGCCTTTTCTCAGTTACCAGGTGGACATTCCCGATTCGATCCGCAATGCCGGACGTTTAGTGAAAGAGGGAGGCGCACACGCCGTCAAACTCGAGGGCGGTAGGCGTTGCGAAGCGACCATTCACGCGATCGTTGAAGCCCAGATTCCCGTGATGGGGCATATTGGACTCACGCCCCAATCCATCCACAAGATCGGTCGTTACCGCGTGCAGCGAGAGGAACGTGATCTACTGCTCGACGCGGAAGCGGTCGAGCGCGCGGGAGCATTCGCGATCGTGCTCGAATCCATGCCCACGAAATTGGCGGCGGCGGTGACCAAGGCGGTTTCCATTCCCACGATCGGTATTGGTGCGGGTCCAGGCTGCGATGGACAAGTGCTGGTTTGGCAGGACGCGTTCGGATTGACGAACGATTTCAAGGCGAAATTCGTCAAGCATTACGCCGATTTGCATTCGATTTTCAGCGAGGGGGCACGCCGCTACTGCGACGAGGTGCGCGCGGGAACTTTTCCCGACGCGGAGCATAGCTATGAGTGACATCAGGGATCCCGCGCGCGTGGCGCCAACCTGGTTGCCAAACAGCGCGTCTCCTGGGATCATGGGGAGTCGATCGGCGAAACTTCAAGTTGTTGGCGTGATGGAATTCCTTCAGGGAGGGAACCATGGGGATGGGTGGTGGCGGCGGTGAGTAATCCTGACCGAGCGTTTCAACGCTGCATCAATCCTGCGTGCGGGACGACGTTGGGGGTGTCCGAGGTCTGCGTCAAATGCCCTACCTGCGGTTCCCTTCTCGACGTCGACTATGATTGGGACAAACTTCCAGTGCCCCGGACCCTGCGGGAATTCGAAGCCAAGTGGAGCCAACGGCTCAATCCGTTGTCGCTCAGCGGGGTTTGGCGATTTCAGGAACTCCTTCCTTTTGCCGAGCCGCGACATGTCATGACCATCGGCGAAGGGCAAACGCTGCTGCAGCCCTCGGAACGGGTCGCGCGCTTTGTCGGTGTCCAGCAGGGAAATCTCTTGTTGCAATACGAAGGGCTCAATCCTTCGGGGAGCTTCAAGGATAACGGCATGACCGCCGCCTTTACCCACGCGCAAATCGTGGGCGCCAAGCGCGCCGCTTGCGCCAGCACCGGCAATACTAGCGCTTCCTTGGCCGTCTTTTGTTCCGTGCACAACGCGATGCAGGCGGTCATCTTCGTGGGGAGCGGCAAAATCGCGTACGGCAAGTTGGCCCAGGCGCTCGATCATGGCGCGTTGACGGTGCAAATCGCCGGTGACTTCGACGACGCGATGCTCCGCGTGCAGCAGGTGTCTTCCCAGCTAGGCATTTACCTCGTCAACAGCGTGAACGCATTTCGATTGGAGGGGCAAAAGACCATCATGTACCGGGTCCTCGAGGGGCTCGGCTGGCAGGTGCCCGATTGGATTGTCGTGCCGGGCGGGAACCTCGGAAACTCCAGCGCGTTCGGCAAGGCGTTTATCGAATTAAAGAAGCTTGGGTTGATCGATCGGTTGCCACGATTGGCGATCATCAACGCCCAGGGTGCAAATACGCTGTTTCAGCTTTACGAACAGCGCGGATTGCGTTGGAATGGTGGAACGATGAACGCCGAGGTTGTCGATGGCTTTTTCAATGAACTCGACGACGGCAATCGGCGCGCATCGACGATTGCGAGCGCGATCGAGATCAATCGGCCGGTGAATCTGTCCAAAGCTCTCCGTGCCCTCGACGCCTGCGACGGAGTGGTTCGCGAGGTTTCAGACCAGGAAATCTTGGACGCCAAGGCCATGGTGGGGGCAGGAGGTCTCGGCTGCGAGCCTGCCAGTGCCGCGAGCGTGGCGGGCGCGAAGAAGCTACGCGAGCAGGGGGTAATTGCACCCAGTGAGCGCGTGGTTTGCATTCTGACGGGCCATCAATTGAAGGATCCGGACGCGACGGTGGCTTACCACAGCGGCGACCGGGACCTGTTCGACCGGATCCTGGCGAAACGTGGGGTCAAGCGCGCCAGTCACGCCAATCGCCCGGTACAGGTCCCCAATGATCTGACGGAGATAGTGAATGCGATTGCTCTAAACTCTTGATTGGTCGATAGATAAGAATCATTTCGAGAATATTTCATAAATTCTCCAAGACCACCCCGGATGCTCCCGTCTAAGAGGGTAGGAGAGTACAGATCGGCAGGGTCGTCGTGGCAAAAAGTGACGAAAAGCTGATCTTAAGATTCCGCAGGACCGGCGATTCCAAGTGCCTGGACGAGTTGATTCATCGGCACACGGATAAGATTCGCCGAGTCATTTATTCCATGGTACTCAATGACGACGACGCGGACGAACTCACGCAGGAGTCGTTTTTACGTGCTTTCAAGGGGTTGAAGGGGTTCGGCGGTCGAGCCGAGTTTTCGACTTGGCTGTACCGCATCGCGCTCAATACCACTTACAGTTTTCTCGAGCGTCGTGGCCGTACGATACCGGAAAACGCGGAGGGATTTGGAACGGTGGCGGCACCCCGGGAGCTTGAGCCCGAAGAGGGGGCGAGTTTTCTGGAATTGGAGGATTGGGTGGACCGTGCCCTGAAGCGACTAAGTCCGCCGCTCCGTACGGCGATCGTGCTCCACGTGCTCCATGGGATGAAGGTCAACGAAATCGCCGACGTTGCCGGCTGCAAACCCCAGACGGTCTACTGGCGCGTCCACGAAGCCCGACGCCTCTTGAACGTCTTTTTGGAGAGGTTCTTGAAACATGACCAATAACAACGCCGAGCCCCAGCGTGACGCAAAGGAACCTCAAGTCGATCGATGGATTCGCTCGTGGGAAGGGAATCAGCCGTTCGAGAGGGACCGCGTTTCCCGGTTGAAGTCGCGAATCTGTTCGACGATCCAAAACGACCAAGAGATTCAGTCCCTTTGCCGATCCTTTCAATGGAGGCGACGAAGGCGAATTCTCGGCGGCGTCACTGGTCTCGCCGCGGTTCTGCTCCTCGGCGTGGGACTGACGTTGCGGGATCCGATCGCTTCCTCTCCCGCGCGACTCGAAGACACGGTTTCAACGGCATCTTCTTCGGACATATTCATGCGTCCGGACGCGAGCCTGTTCGCGGAGTTTACTCCCCCCGCATCCGCGGACAGGCTCTTTTTAGAAATGCAGCGAGAATTCCCCGGCCGCCTCAATTGGATTGCCGAGGCGGGTTCCGTCGTGAAGGTCGGATTCTCGGACGACGAGACCGCCAGTTCGGGCGTCGGCGGGGACAATGTGGTCGTGGTGCGTTGGCTTGTCCGCGTTCGCCAGCCGGGACAATCCGATTGGAAACATACCTGGCGAATGCGCGTCGTTTCCAGGCCAGAGGAGATGGTTTCCATCGACCTGCCCATCGGCGATGCGAAAGGCGCGGCTACCTCTCGGGTATCGACCTGGGCCATGCCTCTCGCCGATGGGAAGATCGCGGTCGATGCGCTTATTGAATCGCGACAATGGATCGGCTCGGATTTCACGGCCAATCTTGTGTTGAACTCCGGCGAGCCGAAGTGTCTCGCCAAAGGCGAGTCCGCGGTCGGTGAATACGAGCTTTATCAACTCGTCGAACTGATCAAGATTCCACGCGGAGAACATCGCTCCGGAGTATCCTCCAAGGAGGAAGCATGAAACGGCTTCGCCCCTCCTCGCCTATTCGTTGTTCCGCCCGTTTTCCCCCGCGCGCGGCGGGAGTCCTTTCCGCAGGCTTTATTCCACGAGGACTATTCCTTCTGGCACCGTACCTGGTGAGTGCCTGCTCCGCGACCGCCTGGGCAAAACCAGCGGAAGCCGAGGCCATTCGAGCCTTGGAGACATGGTCCGGAGTTTTTGGCGGTCGAGTGGAAAAGTTCCACTTCTCCGTCGACGTGCCGCGCGCAACCTCCGGAACGATGGCATGGGAATTCCGGTCGGGAGAACAACGGATTTCCCAGCGACAATTTCCCGTGGAAACGCGGCCGGGAAAAAGCACGGAATTTGAGGTGGCGCTCGAGATCCCGCCGATACAGCGAAATCTCTTGGTGGAAAGCGAATTGGTGTTGCGCTATGACGCAACCAATCCCGCCCTGGTGCTGAAGAAGCCGGTTCGAATTTTCCCCGACGATCCCTTTGTTGACCGCCGCGAGTGGCTTCGGGATCTAAAGATTTCCCTGTTCGACCCATTGGGTCGGACGGAAGAAGTGTTCCAGGTAGCGAAAATCCCGTTTGTTCAGGTTCGAAACCTGGAATCGTTGGCCGGCGCCCGCGAGGGAATGGTAATTGTCGGCGAGGGAGTGTCGTTCCGGGATTTCCCCGCCGTTCGATTCGCCATGGTCGAGGCCGCGCGCCATGGGGTACCGGTGTTGTGCCTGGCGCCGGCGGTGGGAGGAGAGTTTCCGGTCCCTGGAGCGGAAAACAGCAACGGGGTGTTTCCCGCGGAACTCCAGTTTCGCCGCCAGGAAATCATCAAGAATCTCGATCGTCGTTTGGATTGGCGCGCTTGGCCTCCGGATGGGAAGGTGATGGCTTGTGGCATACGACTGAAGGCCGACCGCAACCAGGTGGTGAGCGCTTTCGCCGAGGATTCGGAAGGTTGGGCATGGTTGGAAGTGAATTATCCCGTGCCTCGTGGAAAACTCATTGTTTGTAGCTTCGCCGTTATTGAACGATGGAATCATGGGCCCAGTCCGCGGTATTTGTTCCGTGGAATGCTCGAAAAGCTCAGTGGTTCCGATAACTCGCCAAAATCGGTTTCCGAGAGATGAATATGAGGAGGGGTCCAGTGAATACCGCGTCATCGTGGATTGCCACCGGGGTGATTCTTCTAGCCCAAGTCTTTATTTTTGTTGGTGGCGCGCGCGCGGAGAACCAAGTCCTTCCGACGGCCTTGTTGCAGTTTCAGGAACGAGGCAAGGGGGTCGAGGGAATGGGAGAAAAGATCGGCGGTCTCTTGTTTGCCGAACTTAGTGCTTCTCCGGAAATCGTTCTGGTCGACCGCGTGGACTTAAACAAAGTTCTCGAAGAGCAAAAAATTAGTGTCTCGGGACTCGTTAAGCCGGATCAGGCGGTCCGACTCGGGCAATTGACCGGGGCCAAAATCCTCGTGACCGGCTCCGTGATCGAAGTGGACATGAACGTTTACTTGGTGGCGAAAGTGATCGGCACGGAGACTTCGCGCACCAAGGGGGCGACCATCAAAGGAAAGCTCAACGATCCCCTGGGACCCATGGTCGAGGAGTTGGCCAAAAATATCGCGGACGTCATTGCGAAACAGGGGGGGACGCTGGTTCCCACGGAGCCGAGCGTCGCCGATCGAATCGGCGCGATCAAGGGAGCCATCGGGGACCGGAGTCGTCCGAAGATCCAGATAAAGATCGCGGAACGGCATATCGGTCAGGCCACGATCGATCCTGCTGCGGAAACCGAGTTCATCTCGATCGCGAAAGCATGCGGCTTCGAAGTCGTAGATGGCAAGGGTGTAGCCCCCGACGTGCTCATCACGGGCGAAGGGTTCAGCGAATTTGGTTCTCGTCATAACGACTTGCTAACCGTCAAAGGAAGACTCGAGGTCAAGGCGACCGCGACGGCGTCGGGAAACGTACTCGATGCGGATCAACAAACGGTGATCGTGGTGGACGTCTCTGAGCGGATCGCCGGCAAGACGGCCCTGCAAAACGCCGCCGCCGACATTGCCCAGCGGATGCTGCCCAAACTCGCGGGTCCTTAGCCGACGACCTCTCCCAAAGTGCGTCAAGCACGGTTCGGGTTTCTCGCCCGGAAAACCTTTCGTCATAATGTCTTCCGGCGTTCCAGCGATGAGCCGCACTATTCAATCGCTGCGACGAAGGCTTTATTGCACCATCCATTGGGGAGCCGTGTTCTCCCCAGTTGGCACCCGTTCCAACGTTTGTGGTACGGGACATTCCTTCCCACCAGCTTCTTGACCCTTCCCCCCTCACCTCTGGATCGAATCGAATAAATCGAATTTTGATATTGAAAATGGTTTTATAAAAGTTAATGTTTGTATTAATAATATTAAGAAGAGGAGGCTTTCCGGTTGGCGAACAGCTGGTTGGAGTGGTTGAGTGACGAGGACCGAGCGTTCCTCAAGAGGTTTTTGTTGGCATCCGGTTCGCTGAAGGAGGTGGCTCGGGTCTACGGCATCTCCTATCCAACCGTTCGTCTCCGGCTGGATCGACTGATCGAAAAGGTAGTCCTCTTCGAATCCATGCAGTCGGTGAGCGAATTTGAACTCGCCGTTCGTGCCCTGCATATCGATGGTTCGATCGATGCTCCCACGGCGAAAAAACTTCTCCAATTGCATCGGAAGGAAGTGGAGGACCGACGTGCGAATCCTGGTGATGATCCTAGCGGTCATGGTTAATGGCGAAGGAATGCAGGACGAAAAAGTGGTTCCTTGGTTGCCGAAAGGGGACCGTGGGAATGTCGGATTGTCGGCGGACGGAACCCTCGAGATTTCAGGAAAGCAAGGAGCATCGCGCACCACGCTTTTGGAGATTGAGAAACCTAAGGTCACGACCCCCCTCTATCGTCTTCGCGGCCGGGTTCGCCACGAGGATGTCGAGGGAACCGCATTTGTGGAGATGCTGAGCGTCTTCGCGACTCGGGGAACATTCTTTTCCCGGACGCTGGCGCAAGTGGGTCCGATGATGTCGATCACGGGGACGAGCGATTGGCGGGAAATTGAAATCCCGTTCATGAGCGAACCGGACCTATTGCCCGAAAAGATATCGGCAGCGTTCGTCATGCCTGGGCAAGGAAAGGTATGGTTCACGCCGATGTCGATCTCCGTATCGAATTCGTCATCAATGCCGTCCTCCGCGACGGAAAGTAACCGTCGAAGGGAATGGTTGATTGCGGGAGGGGTTGCCGTTTTGCTCGGCGTTACTGGCGCCATGGGGATGGTGCGAGGAGGGGTGCGTCGCGTGGCACGGGGAATGGCGGTCGCCTTGATGTTTGTCGGCATGGTCCTTTTCGTTCTGGGAACCTTCTGCTGGTGTTTGGGGTTCCATCCTCGGGAAGGAGGCGCAATGCTTCTCGCTGGGGGGACCGTCGCGTTTTGCTCCTGGATTATGTCTCGAACGTTTCGTGCCTGGATTCAAGTCGAGGAAAGTCAGCGAATGAAGGCATGTGATTTGGTCTTGAATTGAAGGGGATGAGTATTTTGGAGATGAATCGCGTTGCCCGAGATGGCGAGACCTCGGCGCGAAAGGCCGGTCATCGCTGCAATTCCATGCTTTCCGATCAAAGCGAACGCTGGCTGATCGGATACCCCATGGGTTGACGGCGTCATGGTTGACTCGAGCAATTTTTCAAACAAAAGGAACGAGGCATGGACGAAGCGGTCGCGAGGATGATCGTTTTCGGTATTCTTGCCGTGGCGGCAATTGTATGGTGCGCCGCGTTCTGGTTCGTTGCTTCCAGTGTGGGAAGAGCCAGGCCGCAAGATGAATTCAACCCCTTTGGTGAAGAGGATTCGGGGGGGTATCAGGTTTTCGGACGCCAACAGGTCCGTGGGCGTCCGGAAACGCTGCTCAAAACATTGGCCCGGCATTTGGCGCAACCGACGATGATGGGACGGCCGTCGTTTCAACTTGACAGCGTGAATGCCAATCGCTTGACATTCCAGTATCTCAACCCCGCGAATCTGGCGCCGATCGCGAGAGGAGAAGTGCACATCGACTCCGTGGGTGGTGGAGGATCCATGGTTCACTATCGGATTCGCATGAATGCAAAAGCTCATTGGCTGTTGGTCGGGGCCAAGATCGCGCTGGTGCTCGGCCTCGCATCGATCGTGGTCGCCATCGTGATCATGGAGAGGTTCGTCATTTCCAATCCATCGCCCGCGATCCGCTGGCAGTCGGTTCAGGCGGTTCAGGTGGTGCACTTCATCTGGCCCCCGTTTCTCTTTGCGGGAATCTATCGCCAGCAACGAGGAGTATTGACGCGCACGCTCGAATCGACCATCCACAACCTGGCGGTATTGGACGAGGAAGCGAATGCCTCGGGATATTGAGCTTCAGAAAAGTAATGGCGTGTTTCCCGGTCGCTCGGGGGTCCATGTTGCCAGCCGCATTCTCGGCGTCCATGAATTAGCGCCGAGCCACGGCATTGCTTTTGGGTGGTAATTGTGTGCGTGTCGACCCTTGCCGGGGTATTCAGGACGTGGAAAGGATTAAAGATCAGGCGGTCTTCAACTTGGGTTCGGGGGGGCGAGCGTCCGCCAGGCTGGGGCGATAAATCATCAGCAAGAGTAATGGAAGATACCAAAGAATGTAGGTCCCGCCGCGGTTGTTGTACCAGAACTGCACGCCGATGAGGATCGCGACGGAAAGCGCGATCAGCTCGGCCAGGTTCTTTTCTTTGGGCCAAAAGGCGGACGCAATCACCAGCGTGATAAAGACGACGAAAATCGGGAAACGATAAAACTGCGTGGCTTTTGTCCAGATGCCGGCGGTCTCTCCCATTTGTTGAAACTCCCAGGCCTTCCAGGCGAGCGAATTGACCTGCATTTCCATGAAGGACCGAAGGGCGGGAACCCACCAGATCGCGAACACGAAAGCGATGACGACGGTGAAGAATGTGGCCAGGAACCAGCGTGCTCCCCGGTTCCAATAGAATCCCGTCCACAGTGGTATCAGGAACAGCGGAAACAGAAAAACGCTCGCGACTCCGAGCAGCATGCCCGAAAGCCATGGCCGTCGATAGGCATAGACGGCCCACAGGATCAACGCGGAGGGGAGCAGATGGCCGATCTTCTCCACGTGTATCGCGGTCACCGGCAACATGAGATAAAGGGCGGCGAGTCCCATGCCGGACAGCGGACTGTCAAAATGCCGCCAGCCGATCAACAGCAATGCCGAAACGATTAGCAAGTGACATAGGATCGCGACGCTCCTCGCGACGCTCTGCTCGACGTCCGTTTTGGTGATCTCGGTGTCCTCTTGCACACGGTCGGCGACTTTGCCGTGGACCGCGATGATCGGGCCCATCATTAACACGGTCGCGGGGTCGGCGGCATCGATATTGGTCGCCGGCTGGTCTCCATTCCATAACGCCGAGGCAACCTTGGCTCCATGCATGCTGTAGGGGTCCGGTCTCTTGACCATGACTTCATAGATGAGAAACCCCAAGAGGGCGACCGCGAGAAACGCGAGTCCGGAGATGTTCAGATTGGGTTCTAGTCTGGGACGGCGCGCGAGAAAGAGGTCCAGGAAAGCACGCGCCAGGAAGAATCCACTCACGGAAAAAAGCCAAATATACCCGAGATGGACCGGGGAGAAGGCTTCTTCAGCCTCTGTCTCTGTTTCGCCGCGGACGGGCTCGCCATCGGGCAATACGGTGGAAGCAGAGGGCGCTTGTTCATGGAGATGAACGGCAAGCAATCCAGGGACGAGCAGGAAGAGCGCGATCAGATCGAGATTGCGCAGGCTGAAGAACCGCGTGAAGCGAAAATAGATGGCGATCATCAACAGCAGCGACAGGTAAAACCAAGTCGTGCCGTTCAGATGTTGAAACTCGATGAAGATGCGTTCCATGATTCCGCCAACCAGAGATCCATCGGACTTCGCGCGGTCCTCGGAGCGATTCGACACTCGCGAAACGATTCCGGTAGGAAGGCGAAGGAGCGGGCACGTGGCATCGCCACATTGCCGGGCACCAACCTCTCGGCCCTGACACTTCAGCGCTCTTTATTATATCAAAATTTCCGCTTTCACAAACAATCGCGTTCCGCCTTCCGCATGCCCCAAATGCGTTTGCCGGGAGGTTGCAGGTAGTACGACGAGCCCGGCCGTTCGTCCGAGTTGGCGAGCCCGTGGAGGGAGGAAATGATCCACTTCGGGCCGTCCGTCAGGGCAGGTTGCGCCGGTCTTAAGAGAACTACTGGATAAGGTTTTCCTGTTTTGGCAATTTCCGGGCCACTTTTCATCAAGAGAGGGGTCCCCGCGTGCTATTTGTTCAGCGGAATACATTCTTCAAGCGTTCGTAAAGGGGATGTTTGGAGCAGGTTGTCCTTCAAGTCCTCGAAGCCCTGTCGACCTGGCGTCGACAGTCAGGACTTGAAGTCGCAGAATCTGCGATCCAGTCGTGGTTACCCCCCTTTTTTCGAGGCTGTCATCGCGGGGCTTTTTTGGCCAATGGAAATGAGCGAAGCCGTTTCCCGAGAATGTGATGCCGTCGTACCACCCTCCAGCCTTTTTGTCTTCTGGCCGGGTGACGAACCTCCGCTCGCGGAGGAAATTCGTTATCGGCTGCTGGAATGGGGACAGGTTGCCAAGGACGAGGACAACGCCAACGCGGAGGAGACTCTTTGGAGTTTCTGGCTCGAACTCGCGGATCGTCCCGCTTCCTGTTTCGTGTGGTGCGAGGCGGTGACTGGCGCGCACCTGCGCATGCTGGATGGCGTACGTTGGCGTTCGAAAGAACAGGAGTCTGCGGCAAAACAATGCCGCTGGATGGTGGGGATCGAGGGGGCCATTTCCCTCAAGGAACCCGTGGCCGACTACCTCAATCAGCTTCGGCTCTGCGAGTCCATCTCGAGGGACTGGGCGCCCGTCATTTACGACGCCAGTTCCTTTAGGTTTCGAACTCCTGAGGACGTTCGGCATTTACTGGCATCGCGAACTCTCCCGAGAACCTCGTGTCTGTTTACCGTTCATAAGGTGGCAGATCCTCGCACTCGGAGCGAGGAATCGTTGCATTGGCTGCACACGCATGGGCTCGAACGGGCCGGCATTCCGGACCTGGAAATGTTTAACGTTCCCGCGCGTCTGATTCCCGCTGCTTGCGAACTTCTGGAAGCGGTCGCGGAACTCTGGTTGGAATTTGGAACCCCAGAACCGCAAACCCCGTTCGCGATAGGCAATGATCTCGAAATTGCCTGGCGTCCCTGGCAAGTCGTGGTCGCGGAATCAGCCAATGATCTGGTGGGGGGGTGGCGTTATCGCAATTCCGACCTTGGACATGCTGGCTACCGTGCCGTGCTCGTTGGACCCGGTGTTTCGGGATGGATTCGCAAGCGGTGGATTCCTCCGCTGGTCCTTTTGGAACGCATGACGGCGACCGAAACGACGCTTTACAAGACCTCGCCCGAAAGTCGACGGATGGCCAAGCTCGCGCGAGAACGGTGGGGGAGCTTTGGATTGCTCTTCGCTTCCCAACGGCCCCAGAATTGGCGATTTGCCGTCAAACTCGGCTATCCCATGACAACAGATCCTCAGCATCTCGAACACCTTTGGTATGACGTCGTCGCCATCCAACCTGGCAAGATCCTCGGTAAACTCCTGAGCACGCCGGCGTGTACCGAGAGTCAATCGCTAGGACAAACGGAATGGCACCCACTGGATCGCCTAAGCGACTGGCGAATCGTGACGCCCGACGGCGTTTTTGATCCCGAATCCGCGGAATCGCTTCTCGAATAATCGATCCGCACGACACGCGGGGAACGAAATGTCAACACACCACTGGCTTTCGTTCGCCCCCATCGGCGACCGTCGTCAAGGACGGTTCGCACGAAGCCTTAAGTGCTCGACATGATGGTCCTGCGTTCCCTTCCAAACGATTTCGAAGTCCCTCTCCCTCCCCGGCGAATCCCTAAAGGCCAACTATTATTAGCCGCCAATGGTACCACTGCGTGTGGGGCGGCAGTAACTCAAGGAGAGGTGCTTATGCCGGCAATGGTGGTGGCCGTGTATCTCGAAGTTCGTCTCGTGGATCTGTCGCGTACTTTGGGTTGGAGGGAAAAGGATCTCTTGACGAGGCAAGGGAATGCGTGCGAAGATCTGTGGTCCGATTATCGCCGCGAATCGATTAAACCATCCGGAATCGGCCCAACCACCCGGTATCGGACACCGTCGCTGAACTTTGCCGGGCGTCGAATTGGAGCCTGGCCTCGCCAAGAGGAGCTTCCCGTGATGCACCGAGGACACGAATCGATCCACCGAATCCGAGCGAGGAGAACATTCCTGACGGCTAGCGGGGTCGGATTGCTTGGCCTCGGCTCACAAACCTTATGTCAAGCGGGTCAGGCGAATGCGGAGTCAGGCGAGCGAACCGGTCGTGCGCCACGGGCAAAATCCACGATTCTTGTATGGTTAAGTGGTGGAGCGTCGCACATCGACATGTGGGACATGAAGCCGGACGCTCCAGTTGAGTACCGCGGAACATTCAATCCGATCGCGACTGCCGCCCCGGGCATTCGACTCTGTGAACATCTGCCGCTGCTCGCGAAACAGGCGAAACACTTTTCACTGGTTAATTCGCTGGGACACTACAACCGAGGCACGGGAGATCACCATGCAGGCTATTACTACAACCTGACGGGTCGAGCTCCGGATCCATCGTTCCCCGCATTGCTCAATGCGCGGACGCCGTATCCCACGGATTGGCCGTTCATGGGTTCGGTGGTGGCTTATAAGCGGCCGGCGCATCCCGATCTTCCTTCCTTGGTGACGTTGCCGCAGAAGCCGGGGGCACCGGAGTATACCCGTCCCGGACAGTTTGCCGCCAAGCTCGGTCAAGAGTACGATCCCGTTTACGTCATTGGCGCACTCGAGAAGCCCCTCGATTTTTCCGTTCCCGCTTTGACCTTGAGTGGGGACGTTTCGGTGTCCCGGTTGCTGTCTCGAAGGCATTTGCTTTCGAACGTTGACGAGGCGGCGGCGCAACTTGAACAGTTTCCCGGCATCGGACTGTTCACGCGCCAACAGGCGAAAGCATTCACGTTACTGGGATCTCCGGATTCCAAGGCCGCGTTTGACGTTCGACGCGAGCCGGAATCGGTTCGCGCCCGTTATGGCGAGGACGTCAATGGCATGAGCATGCTCATGGCCCGTAGACTTGTCGAGGCGGGGGTCCCGTTCGTTAGCGTCTTCTGGCAGGAACGGGAGGAACTGAACAAACTTTGCGCCCAGTGGCGGCGGTTGGGACACCCACGGCAACAACTTCGGCTGTCTCAAGGACCATCTGCTCCCCGAGTTCGATCGTAGTTTTTCCGCGTTGCTTGGCGATCTTGCGGAGCGAGGACTCTTGGACCAGACACTGGTCCTCGTCTCCAGTGAAATGGGACGAAAACCAAAGATCGGTGATGTGCGCTCTGGCGGAATCAAGGGAGCCGGTCGGGACCATTGGACGCATTGCATGACCGCCTTGCTCGCGGGGGGCGGGATCCAGGGGGGGCAGGTCTTTGGCTCCTCCGATCCCCGCGCGGAGTATCCTGCCGACCGACCCGTTGCGCCTGAAGACATTTCCAAATCCGTCTATCACCTCATGGGTATCGAGAATCTGGAAGCAACGGACCGGGAAGGGCGTCCTTTTGACCTCATGCCCGAGGGAACGCCGTTGTTTGACCTCATGGACGCGAAAGGGGCACGTACCCCGCGGACCTCCTGAGCTTCTCGTTCGCAAAATCGACAAGCGACGCATCTCTTGGTGAACGGCAACACCACGAAAGTACGCTCCAAGTGCTGGAATCATACAACGGACTCTGGGCGGCTGTAGGCTTGCGGAATGGCAACTGCGTCTCGCGATTTTCGTATCCCGAGCGTAGAGAGGCGAAAAGCCGATGGTCGAATTGCCTGTCGGCCACGATGTTCGGAACCTGAAGCTCAATAGATTCCCACCGCTACTCCATTGATTTTGAATACGACTGCTCGCGCTTCCGCCCGGCGACGCTATTTCCAAGGAACGATCATGCTCAAGCTATTGGCGAAGGGGTTTTTGAGGTGGAATGGCTGGGAGCCCGAAGGGGAACTCCCCCCGGAACGGAGTTTCGTGCTCGTTTCCGCGCCCCATACGTCGAATTGGGACTTCGTATACCTCTTAGCCCTCGCATCGGTCTATGGCATTCGACTTCGATGGATTGGCAAGCATACGCTCTTCATGTGGCCCTTCGGTGGTCTCATGCGTTTTCTCGGCGGGGTTTCCATCGATCGGCGGAGCCGGCAAAACATGGTCGAGCAGGTTTGCGAGGCGTTTCGAACTCGGCCCGATCTTATCATTGCCGTGCCCCCCGAAGCCACCCGTAGTCGAGCCGAGCATTGGAAGACTGGTTTTTATTACATGGCTTTAGGTGCGAAAGTGCCGATCGTTCTTGGATTTCTTGATTACAAAAGAAGAAGAGGCGGGTTCGGTCCGAGCTTTCATCCCAGTGGCGACATCGATGCCGACATGAAGAAGATCCGCGACTTCTATCAAAACATCACCGGCAAGCACCCTGAACATTTCGGCCCGATTCGCATCAAACCTCCCGTCGAAGCGCGTTCCTGAACTCGGATCACCGACGTACCGCCGCCAGTCTCCTTTCTTTTCCAGGAGAGAGATGAAGGCCTTACGCATCTCGGGACTAATCCGCGCCATGGCTCATGGGCGGAACGGTCGAGACTCGTGCCAAACTAGGTGAAGAGGCAGAACCGTCGTGCCTTCTCGGAAGTCGCCGCCGTGGAACGTTGAGTTAGGTGGATGTGGCTCATGGAGGAACCCGCTCCCCCTTCTCCACGGAGAAGGGGGAAGGTGCACGTCCCGGATGTGGATCATTAGCGAGTACTGGTTTCGGTCGCGACAGGGGGCTCTTTTTCCACCGCGTCCTTGTCTTCAACGTCCTTCTCGGGTTCGGTCGGAGAATCGGGGGGACCGTTGTAGGTGAAGTCGATCCAGCCGATCATCATTTCCTCCCACGTCTGATCGCCCCATACCACCGGCTTGGTTGGATCGGGATTCGCCGGGTTTTTTTCGGAGTTGTCGTAGTGAGCGACGCAGTGGATCTTCGTTCCTTTAGGCATCGAGCGAGGCTGCGCCAGCCGATAGGTACTCTGCCAATTGAAGTCATATTTTGGCACGCTCAATAAGACCTCTTTAGAACCGTCCGGAAAGATGGCGGTGTACTCGAAGTCCTTGCCACGCAGATGCATGTGGGGCATGAAGGAAAGAAGAGTCGCGTCCCTTTTGAACGTGAAGAATGACTCGACCTTGTGGGCGTCCGCGCCAGGGGGAATTCGGAAGAAGCGATTGCCGATGCCATGGGTCAACGCGACCCCCTTGGGTGGTTCCTTGCCGCGATAAAGGACGAGCCCGATCTCGGATAGATCCTTTTCCTCCTTGCCGGTCGGCGTGTAGTGCATTTGCCAGACCAGTTTCGATCCTGCGGGGATCTTGCGCGCGTATCCGGGAGGCAGGATTAGAGGCATGTCGCCGGGTGCGGTACCCACCAAAAAGCTCGCCATCCTCCCTTCGCCGCCGAAGAGATTTTTTACGTTCGGGGCGCGGATGAAAACGATGATGTGATGCGTGACCGCTCGGTTTCCGGGACGAGCTTCCGCTGCCTGGACCCATACATCCTCGGTGAAATTGGTCTCCGTCTCGTAGTAACGGTAAGGAACCACGCCGTCGGCCTGGATGGTAACTTCTTTGGGAAGCTTGAAGACGACGTCTGGCTCTCCGATCATCCAACCCTTCGGATATTCACGTGGTTCAGGGAGGTCGGCAGGGTCCCCCATGGGGCGACCGTTATCGATCCAGTGCGCGAGAATGACCTTTTCATCTTCGGTGAGACGGCGGTCGTTCCTGAACTCGCCATGCTTGGGATCCGCGTGCCACGGGGGCATGCGGCCGTCGGTGATGACTTCCTTGATCGTATCCGCCCAGTGTGCCGCGTCGTCGTAGGAGGAGAGTTTGAAGGGTGCGGCGGCACCGTCGCGATGGCAATACTCGCATTTGTTCTGGAACACGCGGGAAACATGCTTGGCGTATGTGATTTCCCCTTTCGTGGTCGGCGGCGATTTGCGACTGATCATGCAACCGACCGGCTCCGTGTAAGCAATCGAGACCGGCTTTCCGGCGACGAGTTCCTTGATCGCTTCCTCCAAGTCCGCACGATGTGCGTCCTCACGCTTGAAGACGTAGCCATACTTGTCGTCGATGCGCCCTTGGTAGCGCACCACCCGATCCGCGTCGAGCAGGAACACCTGCGGCGTGCGTTCCGCGCCGAATTGCTTCATAGCCAGCTGCTGTGCGTCGCGCAGAACGGGGAGCGTCAGCTTGTATTCCTTGGCGTGCTCGGCGATCTTTTCCGCGCTTGTCGGCAGCGTTGGCATTGATGCAGAGGATCTCAAGCCCGGAATTGGCGTGGTTCTGACGGAGGGTCATCAACTCGGGCAGATAAAGATTTCCAATGGGGCACTCCGTCCCCACGAAAACGACGGCGAGGAATTTATGGTTCTTGAACTCGTCCAGGCTGCGGGCTTTTCCATCGACATCCGGCAGGCTGAAGCTAGCGATTTTCTGGCCGACCGATCCGTGGGATTTCTGGCCCTTGGCTTCTTCCGCGAACGACCGCGATGAGATGGAGGGTAGCAGAATGGCGAGGGCGAACAACAGAGGAAGCCCCATGGCCTTGCCGTCGAGGCGCAACTTTGGACGACTCAGAGACATCATGGCTTTATCCCACTTCTTTGACGACGACTCGGTTCCCTTGCACCGATATGACTCGGACTCGACTGCCGGTAGAGATGAAAGAGCCTTCGGTCACCACATCCACGGTTTCGTCCCGGAAGCTCGCTTTCCCCGCCGGCCTTAGAAATGTCGTGGCTATCCCTTCCTGGTCGAGAAGCCACCCTCTGTTACCCGCCAACGCAGAGGAGGTTTCGGCGAAATCCTCGGCGGACTCAGGATTTTCGGGGGGAGGAAGGACCATTCGCCGAAACATCGGCAAGGAGTCGAAGTATTTGCCCAAAAAAGAAGCCATGCCAATAGTTACGATTACGGATGCCCCGAGGACCATCGCCGTCTTTCCCAGGGACTCGAAATCCGCGACCGTATGGGGAATCACGAAGGTTTGACTGGCAAGAATGATGCTGGAAAGGATGAGCAAAACTCCCGTAAGGCCAGTCACGCCGAAGCCGGGTAGCACGAATAGTTCGATCGCCACAAAAATGATGCCGCCAAAAAAGAGCAGCACTTCCAACCAGCCCGCCGTGCCACCTAGCATCCGGCTCCAGAAGAAAAGAACGAAGCAAAGGGCCGAGGCGATTCCCGCGATTCCAAAACCAGGTATGTGTAACTCAACGTACAGGCAGATCAGGCCGATCACCAACACCAGGACGGTGACGAAGGGGATGTTCAATATCCAGACCAAAGTGTCGACGAAATTCTGCTTGAGGATCGGCGGCGTCCCTTGCAGATGAAGGAGCTTGTAGAGGTCCTCCTCATTCGAAACCACCGCGGACGCCAGGCCGAGCTCGACGGCCCGTTTTCCTACCACTTCGAGGAAATGATCTTTTCTCGACTCGAAGACAAGTTTCCCTTTTTCCCATTTGTCGGGGTGATCCAGCTGGCCGATCTCAGGCTCCGACAAGAAAGATACGGCATCGGTTTCCTTGTTCCGCATCTCGAAGACCTCGAGATTGCGATTCACCATGGCTTCCGCCAAGGCAGGGGGGCGCTTCTTCGCCTCGGCGAGGGCGCGGAGTCGGACGGCAAGATCGCTGACGATTTTTTCGGGCGCGTGTCGAAACATCGAATCTTCGCCGATGATAATCGGCCCGGCGTCTCCAAGTCTTGCGCCGGGCTTCATAATGATCTCGTCACAGCCCAAAGCAACGAACGCCGCTCCACTCAGTGCTTCGCGGGGAACATAGGCGACGGTTTTTGCCCAATCAATATCGCGGAGATGTTCGGCGATGGCGAAACTGGGATCCACCATGCCGCCGGGACTGTCGATCTCGAGAATGATGACGTTCGCCCCCATCGATTTCGCTTGATCCAATCGACGAAAAACGAACTGTTCGGTCCAAGGGGTGATTACCCCTTCAAAGTGAATGCGCACGGCATTGGCGGGTTTGTCGTCTGCCGCCGCCTCCGCGCGGCGAACCGCGGCCGGCAATGTAGTCATGGCCGCGAGGATCGCGACGAAAGCGACTTGGACGCGATGCTTAAGAAGTCGTTGGTCTAAACAATGGTTCTGGAACACGCGCGTTGACTCCGAGGTAGATCGGGGACGATAATCCCCTCCCGGAAACATGGTAGCAGAATGCGGCGCACCGGTCGATCAATCCACCGATGCGTTCGCTACCGAAAGTTCGTCCGGCGGATGTGCTATTTGGACTGATCCAACGTAGCCCTGGCGGCGCGATGCTTCTCGGATAACGCGCGCAAACTGGGCGTGGCCGCGTTTTCCCGTTGGCCGTTGCGAAGACTTTCCAGAATAATCGGGCGGTTCAAAACGATGATCGCGATGATGGGGTAAGTCAAATCGAAACCCAAAAAAGCCAACGCCAAGCCGTGTTGCATTGGCGTTCGCAGTACCAGAATCAGCAGAAGAACGTAGGTTAACGTCGCCGTTACGATGCGCACCCCGGAACAGCCGAGCGTCAACAGGCGCGCCCAGCGCTTGGAATAGAGCAATCCCCAGCCGGAGATCGCCAGCAGGGCGAACTCCACGAGATTGATGGGACCGATCCAGGCGTCGAACGCAAGGTAAGTAGTGTCGCTAAAGAGCGTTTCCATCAGGGGATAGGCGGAAGACATCTGCCGAAAAAACGGCATTTTACTAACGTCCTGTCCTGGCAGAATCACGCGCGCAAGCAGGCCGTAGATGAATCCGGCGGAGCCGAAAAAAATATTGCAGAATCCCAGATATGCTAACGCAGTGGACGGCCGCATGGTCACGTTTTCCACGGAGGGCGGCAAGTTTCACTTCCGGCCGCGTTTCCAATTCAAGTTAACATAGAAATCGAAACGCACAAATTCGAAATCATTTCCCGTCGATCGGCCTGCCGATATTGGACTCGCCGATTTTCCTCAAATCGGCGAGTCGTGGCGCGGCTTGGATGGTTCCGGGTAAATGCGACAACCCTGAGGAAAATCAGCGGCACAAGAGAGGTTGGGGGCTGGCGATTGCGAGCCAAGTCGATCCGACCACGAGACCCAATGGCTCATACGCGTTAGCCCGCCGGTTTTTCGCTTTTGGACGTTTCGGATTGGAGGTCGAAACGGAGGACGTTTTCTCCCTCGACGATGTTTGCTTCTAGGGGAGATGTCCCGATTTCGGTGTACTTTTCCGGCACGGCGAGCGTCGCGATCGGTTGCCCTTCCCCAGGATTGGGTTTCATGGTGAGCACGGTTACCTTGTACTTGCCCGGGATTAGGCCCGAAGGCTTCGTGCGATTCGCGCTTCCCACCCAATAGCTGCCATCCTCTTCGATCCGGGCAAGACCCGGTCGGCCTCCCGCCTCCTCGGGCAATTCAGGAATGAACGTGATTGTCCCCTGAGTCAGCGGTTTACCGTCCAGAAACACCTGGCCTTTAACGCTTCCCGGGTATACCGACGGACGTTCCTTTTTCCCGTTGCAACCGAGTGGCGCAATAAGCACCAGCACGCATGCGGTCCTCAGGAGATTGCCCCATGCCATTCGTGCATTGGCCCATGATGAAGAGGGAGCGGTTTGCATCCTTGACTCCTGGTTTCGTGAGTCCACGGCCGATTCCATGGTTGGAACGCGGATGAGTAAGCGGCTTCGAAACTCTAGCCTTGGATTACTTTGCGTAACCTACTATTCCTCGAGGCAGAAGCAGAAATTGCGGCATCTGGGCTTCGAGAAATCGCTGAAACGGCGACTCTGCCGGCGATGCCGCCCGACCACCAAAAACCTCGAGAAACGAGTCGTAGGGGCGCTGGTAGGTGATGACGCGCACCTTATCCAGTTCCAAACCCGCATGCTTCGCGGCTGCCGCCAGGGCATCTTCCTGATAGCCAAGGTTATCGATCAGGCCAAGGTCAAGCGCTTCCTGGGCGATGTAAACGCGGCCATCGGCGTATCCGCGAAGTTTGTCTTCTCCGCCGATCTTGCCGCTGCGATGCTTGAGAATGACTTCCAGAAACTGGGCGTACATGGCATCGATCATCTTTTGCCACTCGGCCCGTTCTTCCTCGGTGAGTGGCTTAAGGAACGAGCCGCTATCCTTCATCTTGCCGCTCTTGACGGTCTCCGGCTTAATGCCCCAGTCCGCAGCCAGTTTGCTTAGATCGAAGAGGCTTAAAATGACGCCTATCGATCCCGTCACGCAGCTGCGCTCGGCGAAGATCTGGTCGGCGGGCATGGAAATGTAGTAAGCACCGCTTGTCGCCATTCCCGTCATCCAGACCACCACGGGTTTCTTCGTCTTGGCTTTGAACGCTTCGATGGCGTGATACAACTCGTCGCTCGCGGAGATGGTACCCCCCGGAGAACTGACCGCGAGCACGACCGCCCGCACATTGCGGTCGTCCGCGGCATATTCGAGCTCTTTTTTCGGTTGTTTGATCGTCTCCCCAGTGATCATCTCGTCCATGCGGATGACGGCAATCTTGTCTTTGGATTTCTTCTCCCCCGAGAGGAACTTCTCGTTGGCGCGCGGTTCGGGGACGAAGTCCGGATTGGACGCGATCAAAACGATGTTGGCGAAAATGGAGACGAAGAGCAGAAGGCGAAGCAGCGATCGCCCTAGCCAGGGGGGCTTGGGCATGTGATTGTGGATAACGATGGGAGAGTTCTGCGGGGCGCCGGCTGGAACGCTACCTTGAGGCGCGCCCCCGATATCTTGCATGTCATTCATCGGAACGTGTCTCCGTTGGGACGAACGAAATCAGTCGAGAACAAAGGGAGAGTTTTCCACGTCTTCGTGGCGAATCTCGTCGACCGGCTCTTTTTTTCCCTCCCCCTTGTAGAGGCGGTTGGGGCAATTGAGCACCCAGCCAGCTCCCGGGCCAACGTTCTTGTATGCGTGGACCACGCCCGCGGGAATGATCACAGCCGCGGGATTGCTTTCCCCAACGACTACCTTGATCCGATTCTTGTAGGTCGGCGACTTTTCGCGCCAGTCCCAGAGATAAAGCCTGAAGTCGGAGGGGCCGATGAAGCCGAACGTGTCCGCCTGGTCCACGTGCTCGTGGGGACCGCGCGCCACGCCGGGCTTGGTTTCGGAAATGTACATCATCACCGGCCGGAAAGGTTCGTCTACCTCGTCATTGCGATAGACCTCCGTGAGCCAGCCTCGGTGATCGGTGAACCGCTTCAGAGGTCGAATCACCACGCCTTCAATCGGGCCGTCTGCAAACATTCCTTCCCTTTCCCCATGCCAAGCCACGGAACGTCGAACCGTCGCCATTATATGACCGAGAGAGTTTTTGTCGTCGGGTTCCTCTTCGTCCGCTTCCGTCAACATCATCCAAGGCAAAAGTCGCGATCCACCTCCAGCCCGCGCCCCGCGGTCGTCTTCCCGGCGAAATCATTTGCACCTGGAACGCCGGCCGGATAATCTCACCGACGCAGGGGGGAGGAAGGCCCGAAAAACCGTGGTTCAGCCGGGACCTGCCTCCAAGCTTTGGAGGACTCAAAGGTGATGATACGTTTGTCCAAGTGGTTTTGCGTTTTTTTCGTGGCTTCACTTTGTTTCCGCTTCGACTCGGCGCACGCCGACAAATACCCGACGTTCGGAAAGTTGGAGCCGCTCGATTCCCGTTTTGAGGAGTTGATTGCCAAGGATGCTGTCATCGAAAAGTTGGCCGAAGGTTTTGATTGGTCCGAAGGGCCGGTTTGGGTGCCCAAGGAACAATCGCTCCTCTTTTCCGATGTTCCGCAGAACGTGATTTTCCAATGGAAGGAAGGGGAAAAGGTAACGCGATTTCTCGAACCCAGTGGCTACACCGGCGCGCAAAAACGTGGCGGGGAGCCTGGATCCAATGGGCTTACGCTCGATGCCGAAGGGCGGCTGGTGATCTGTCAGCATGGCGATCGCCGGGTTGCGCGGCTGGAGTCGGATGGTAAGTTTCGCACGCTTGCCGATCGTTATGAAGGAAAACGATTCAATAGCCCCAACGACCTGGTTTACAACGCCGCGGGGGATCTATATTTCACCGACCCGCCGTACGGATTACTCAAGGGAAATGACGATCCCGCCAAGGAACTCGATTTCAACGGGGTTTACCGACTTTCCAAGAATGGTCAATTGACGCTTTTGACTCGAAAAATCTCGTTTCCCAACGGTATCGGACTTTCTCCGGACGAAAAGACCCTTTACGTCGCCAGTTCGGATCCCCGCAAGGCAATCTGGATGTCCTACCGCGTGACGAAAGACGGCGTTGCCGACGGCAAGGTGTTTTTTGACGCCACGGACATGGTGTCGGATCGCAAAGGGCTTCCGGATGGCCTTTGCATCGACAATCAGGGAAATCTTTTTGCCACCGGTCCGGGCGGGGTACTGGTGTTTTCCCCCGATGGGGTGCATCTGGGAACCATCGATACGGGAGAAGCGACGGCGAATTGTTGCTTCGGCGGCGATGGCACGGTGCTTTACATCGCTGCGGACATGTACCTCTGCAGGATCAAAACCAAGACCAAGGGAATCGGCTTTTAGGCGATGAGTCGACCGATTCCCGGCGTTTTGTGTCACATTCCATGTGACATTCCCCACTGGCCGGACCGGGAGATTGCTCGGTTCGGCGGGGTTACTTGGCAAGTTCCTGATTCTGTTGCATACTTGAACAGTGGTTCTGTGCGGTTCCCTCGCGGCCAGGATTCGGGAGTAGAACTCCAGTGGTGACCGTTCGCCAGGTGGCGTTCTTCGGCCAGTTGAGGAGAAAAACATGCCAGGCGCAGCTTTAGGGTCGGCTCTGCCCGCCGCGTTGCCAACCGTATTCGCGGGAGCGGGCGTGCGTGGCCCGGCTCAAACCGCCATCTCGCCGGATGCGCTCGCGCAGCAGATCGCCGCGCGCTCCATCGCCAAAGGGGCCGCCAATCAACAGACTGATCCGACCACTCTCGCCAGGCGGTTGGGGTCGCAGGCCATCCAGTCCGTTGATCCCGTCAGCGCGTTGGACGTCGTCGCTTGAATCCCGGCTTCTGTCCCTTCTCTCCACTTCCTTGACGTGATCTGGATTACTTTCGCCAAACCTCAACAGAATTCGTCGGAATCATCGGAATTGCGGTTTTTTACCACCGCGGACCCCGTGAGTACGCATCACCATCATCGATTTGCTTGCACGCGTATTCGCCTTCCGTCATGATTGCAGTCCAAGCGAAACATCCATGAACGGCAAATCCGGGGCTCGATCGCCGCATGCACGTACTTTTCGTTCATCAGAATTTTCCGGCTCAGTTCGGCCACATTGCCGCCTACCTGGTCAAGAACAAGGGCTTTCGTTGCACGTTCGTCTCACAGCAACCCTCCGGGCGCGTAGGAGGGATCGAAAAGATTCAGTATCAACTCAAAGGGGGTGCGACCAAATCCACCCACTATTGCAGCAGGACCTTCGAGAACTCGGTTTGGCATGCGCACGCCGTCTACGAAGCCTTGGCGCAACGACCGGATATTCAGCCGGATCTCGTGGTCGGGCATTCCGGTTTCGGCTCGACGCTCTTTCTCCGCGATCTCTACGACTGCCCGATCATCAATTATTTTGAATACTTCTATCGTCCCAAAAACTCGGACATGGACTTTCGTCCCGATTTTCCCACGTCTCCGATGAACAGCCTACGGTCGCGGGCGCGGAATGCGATGTTGCTACTCGATCTGGAGAATTGTGACCTGGGTTACAGTCCGACCGTTTGGCAAAGATCCCGTCTGCCAGGCTTGTTTCACGAAAAAGTCCGCGTGATTTTCGATGGCGTGGATACCTCCCTTTGGCACCGTCGCCAAGACGTGCCCCGCGTGCTGAATGGCGAGGTCATACCCGATGACGTGAAGATTGTCACCTACGTGTCCAGAGGCATGGAATCGATGCGCGGATTCGACATCTTCATGAAGATGGCGAAAATCCTCGGCGACCGTCGAAAAGACGTCCTGTTTCTTATCGCTGGCCAAGATCGCGTCTGTTATGGCGGCGACGAAAAGGTGACGGGAAACAAGTCCTTCAAGGATTGGGTTTTATCCCAGGACAATTACGACCTGTCGAGGTTCCGATTTCTGGGATTGGTTCCACCCGATAGCCTCGCGAACCTCTTTTCCGTTTCGAATCTACACGTTTATTTGACGGTGCCGTTCGTGCTCTCCTGGTCGCTCATGGACGCGATGGCCTGCGGCGCGACCGTCCTGGCGTCGAACACCGCGCCGGTGCGCGAGATGATCGAACATGGTCGGAACGGTCTGCTGGTCGATTTTTTCGACGTGGAAGGTTTCGCGAAAACGGCTGGTGACATACTCGACGCGCCGGCCGACTATTCGCATTTGGGAATGGCGGCGGAAACCTTGATCCAAGAGCAGTACAGCCTGGATGTCTGCTTGCCGCAGCTTCTCAAACTCTATGAGGACGCCCACACCGCCTGGCGGGCCGGGATGCGCGCGTCGTGAATAGTCCGCGGGAAGGCTATTCCTCCCATTCCTCTTTCGGTGGTTCCGGCAGGAAGAAGCAAAGTATGGTGCCGAGCAGGTAGACGAAGAAGGCGGTCCCGGCCGCAGCGAACGCCACCTTTTCAAACGTCGAATTGCCGGGCATGAAGGACGCTATCTGCGTCGTGACGAACGCGGCGGACGTCCCAATCATGCGACCGCCGATATTGGCCGCGACCCCTTCTCCCGTTCCGCGTAGGTACGTGGGGTAAACCCGGGGCAAATAGTTCCCCCAAAAACTGAATTGGGCGACCGTGAGGAACCCCGCCAAGCCGAGCCCCCATTGAAACAGCGTCAGATTGTCGCGCGCAGGGAAATAAAAGATGAGAGGGACGAGAATAAGACCTGGAATCTGGAAGATTCGTAGGAGGCTTTGCCGGCTGACGATGCGGATGGCGAGAAACGCCAACGCGAAACGGCCCAACAATCCACCAATCTCTTGGAAGAACTGTACCGTCGCTCCGGCTTTTTGAATTTCCGCGGCATAGGGCGCCTTTTGCTTGCGCAAAGCGTCGATCTTCGTGGCGAGAGTTATTGCCTCGGTGGAATCTTTAGGAAGTTTCGCCAGTTGGGCTTCCGCGGCCCGTTGCTCTCTTTCGATCTTGGTTCGGGCCTCTAAGGATTCGCGGAGTTGGGGGATGCCAGGAACGATCTGCGTTGGGGCCAATTGAATGGCGCCAAACGCGGCGCCATAACTACAGGCGAACATGAGGGTGGTGACGATCGTCGTGCGTCGAAACTGGGGAGCAAAGAGCGTGGCGAGGCTGGGCCGCCGTAGCGTGCCCGCGGCCTTTTTCTCCTGCCAAGCAGGCGACTCGGGAAGAAAGGGTCGGATCAGGATCAGCGGGATGGCGGGCAAAAGTCCCGAGATCAACGTGTATCGCCATGCTGAATGTTCCCCCATGATGGGAGGCAGGTAGGTGGCATACTTCACGATCAAAAAGTTCACGCCAGTAACGGAGATTCCACCGATCGAGGAGAACGCTTGGGTGTAACCAAGCACGGACTCTCGCTGTTTCGGCTCGGGGAAGAGCTCGGCGAGCCAAGCGATGGCCGCGACGAACTCGACGCAGACGCCGATGAAAGTCGTGCATCGGAGAATGAGGAGCATCTCCGCGGAGGTGCTGAAGCCCGCGGCCGCGGCGGAGACGGCGTAAAGCAGAATGCTCCAGACCAGCACGCGTCTACGGCCGAATCGGTCGGTCAAATATCCCCCGATCATGCCGAAAAATCCGCCCGCCAGCGCGCTCGACCAGAAGATGTATCCCACCCAATCGCGAATCAACGGCGAATCGATGGGCACGCGAAGCAATTCCGCCAGCGCTGGACCCGCGATCAGCGGCATCATCAAGAGTTCATAAATGTCGAACGCGAAGCCGATCGCTGCCATGATGCAGATCAGCCATTCCGTCGTGGTCAGGGATTTCTTTCCAACCGAGAGGTTGTCGGCCATGAGGGTCTCTCGTTTCGAAGCTTGGTCGGTGGTTGGCTCAACGGGCGATATTTCCTCATCCTTATAGAGACTTTTTCGCGGGAATGCAAACAGTCGCCCCACTTCGCCGGTCACCACACCGCTGCATCAGAATAGCGGTTCTCCTCGATACGCGCGGTCAAGTGCTTCTATGGGATGCCCGGACCAGATTTCGAGCCCCTCTTGTCGCAGACGCCGGCTAATGTGCAGCAGGCAACCGGCATTGGCGGCGAACATCGCCTGCGGGCGCGTGTCGCGTATGTGGCTCACCTTCCTGGCCACGAGTCGCTCGGCCATGTCGCTTTCCGTCAAATTGTAGGTTCCCGCCGCCCCGCAGCAGATGTCCGATTCCTCCAGGGGGATCAACTTCAGGCCAGGAATCATTTCAAGCAGTTGTCGCGGTTGGCTGCGAACCTGCTGCGCGTGGCAGAGATGGCAAGCGTCGTGGTAGGTCGCGCGGACGGGCATGGAGCCTTTCGGCGGAATCGGACCGAGTTCCACCAAAAATTCCGAAATATCCCGGACCTTGCGCGAGAACTTGGTAACTCGCTGCTCGTGTTCTTTCGGCAGATGCAAGTGATCATATTCCTTGAGCATGGCGCCGCAGCCGGCGACGTTGACGATCACGGCGTCAACCGCGTCAGGATCGATGGCGTAAGCATTTTTTATGGCGCGCTCGACCGCGGGTTGTTCCGCGCCGGAGTGGTAGTGAATCGCGCCGCAGCAGGTTTGTTCCTTTGGAATCAGGACGTCGCAACCATTTTCACGCAGCACTCGAGCCTTCGCCCATTTGGTATGGTGAAAAATGGCGTCGCCGACGCAGCCGGTGAAGAGAGCGACGGTGGCGCGCCGCGTCCCCTTGGCCTTGAGGAGTGCTGGTAGGGCCGCCTCGCGGGTCCGCAGCCGTGGCAACATGGCGTACATGTGGCGAAGCTGCGAGGGGAGCAAGTCGAGTATGCCGAGCTTTTCGACCAACCGGTCCAATCGGAGCCGTTGCATCCATCGCGCGGGTGCAAGCGCCGCGCGCATTCGCCGGGGATAAGGGAACAAGGGATAAAGGATCCAGCGATGAAACCAGTCGTTGTTCTTCGCCTTGGAACTCTGTTGCTCCATCGCGACCCGGAACGGTTCAATAAGCCGGCCGTATTGCACGCCCGAGGGGCAGGCGGTTTCGCAGGACCGGCAATCGAGACAAAGTTCCAGGTGACGGGTTAC
>JAXMAQ010000045.1:0-64372 GCA_046350335.1 Planctomycetota bacterium | reverse complement strand
GCAGCGCAAAAAAAGGTCCGCGCCAGAAAGCAAGTCGATTCAAGACCAGAGTAAAGTCCAAAATCGCGACCAGCCAGTCGCACTGGGGCGCGGCCATTGTTCGTCCCGAATGCTTGCCTGTAATTTATCGCTGGAAAAAGGCAGGGTCAAACAATGCAGCAAGGACGTTTCGCTGGTTTTTCTAGCTTCGCCATCTTCTGTGTTTGCCGTCATTAACCTGTCGAAACAATGTTGTGAAATTAGCGTGGTTCGCTATAGTGCCGGGCGACGGAAGGAACCACGGTCCCAGCAAGGATGTTTGCCATGATCAACCTGTTCGCATGGATGGCGGTAAGCCTCTCTTTTGCCGCGGCACCGACGGATCCCTCCGTTATTCGGCTAAACCCTAAATTCACACTCGGACAGGAATTAACGTTTCATGGATCGGTCATTGAGTCGAGCCTTGGAATGGATGGCGTGCGATTCGAGCAACCGTTCGAGTTGGAAGCATCCATGTTCGTGCTCGATATCGATGCAAGCAAGAATGCCGAAACAGGCTGCTACACCGTCCTGCGCTTGCCCGATCATCGTCCGACCAGGGAAAAAAAAGAGCTCGAGAACGTAACCAGCCTGCACTTCGATTTGGTCAAAGTGAACTCGGTGGGGGCGGCGGTATGGGCCAAAAGTGAAGCACAGATCATGTTGCCCCCGGACGGCTCGGCGCCGTGGGAGTTGGGGTACTT
This sequence comes from Planctomycetota bacterium, assembly GCA_046350335.1. Taxonomy (GTDB): domain Bacteria; phylum Planctomycetota; class Planctomycetia; order Kolteriales; family Kolteriaceae; genus JAXMAQ01. The sequence continues at coordinate 63,650 of JAXMAQ010000045.1, read as the reverse complement.
TTTTGAAGTTCCCAAGTCGGAAGTGAAGATCGGCGATTCCTGGACACTGCGGCGGCCTGGTCAGCCGATGATCCGCTGCCAAGTGCTCGGCCGTGAGGATGTGTTCGGGATTCCCTGTGCGAAGGTGCTTAGCGTTCAGGAGTCTCAGAATTGGACGACCAAGAACAAGGAACTCGCCGCTTGGCGGAACGAAACGAATGTCTGGATCGAGCAGAAGTCCGGGCTGCCGCTTCGCGTTCATCGGCAGTATCAGTTCCGCGAGGCCGGGCAAGAGAGCGTCACGCGATCCTTGCTGACGAGATACGATCGATCCAGCGATTTGAAATACCACGGTCAGTTGTTCCAGGAGCGGGAGTCGGACTTCCGAACGGCGATCGCGGCCCAAACAGACTTGGATAGTGCCCTGTCGAATCCGGAGCGTACCAACAAGGCGAAATATGCGTCCATCGAAGCCAAGCTACGTTACGCCCTCGATCGGCCGCATGGATCTCCGTACCGCCCCGCCATGGCTCATATGGCGAAAATCGCCGGCGACGCCGTGGCAAATCCTCGACCGAAATCGACGTCGCGCAGGGACGCCTTGGTCGGTCCCACGAGCCAGGTCGGCCGCCGTGCCCGACCTTTCGTGGTGCATAACCTGGAAAAAGACGAGTCGATCAATTTGAAATCGGCCCACGGACGCGCCGTGGTATTGGTTTTTGTCGACCCAGCCTCCGAACTTTCGCTCACCGCCCTGCGGAACGTCTTGCAAGCAGTCGGCGACCCGAGCGCCGATGTTCCACGAGTCCTCGCGGTGATCAAGAACTCCGACAAGGCCGCGGCCGAGGTACTCAAAACCAAGGTTCCCGGCGAATACTCGGTCTGTTTTGGCAAGGGAGTCGACAAAACCTACGGCATCGACGCCTTGCCTCATACTGTGTTCATCGACGCCGAAGGAACGCTCCGGGGCAATTATGTCGGCGTGGGACCAGAAGTCCTTGGATCGCTTACGGAATCGATTGCTCAGCATGGCAAGAAGTCGACGATTGAAAACGTCGGCGGAACCCGCTCACGAAAGCAAGAAACTTTCCTACGCTAAAGAATGGGCTGATCAGCCTGCCCCGCGGTATCTGAGCGAGATTCGTGGTCAAGTGGCGTCCGGTTGCAGTTCGTAAAACCTTCGGTTCTCAGAAATGAGTCAAGCCATTCAATCTGCCGGGGATGAAAGGGAACCGGCTCTCCCGACGCGGGCACATCGGGAACGAGACGTTGTACGATTTGCGTCATGAGAGACGCAATTCCTTCACTTGATTTCGTCGATGCCTTGCCCGTCAGTAGTCCCGTCTGTTCCTCGGTCCAAGGGGACGCCAGATCGCATTTGTTCCCGATAACGAGTTCCGGTTTCCACCGTTGAATCAATTCCATCCATTCGGGAACGAATGGGACGGAAATGTCGAGAATCAAGATGCGGAGATGAACCGTGGACGCCGCGGACTCGAGAATCTCCAACCCTTCCCGTTCGATCGGATTGGCCGAGTCGTGAAACCCTGGTCCGTCGAGAATCTTCACGGGCCAGCCGTCAAAAGCCGCTTCGCCGGAGATCACGTCGCGCGTGGTTCCCGGTTGGCTGGAGACGTTGGCGCGGCGAAATCCGACCATGGCGTTGAGCAGACTGCTCTTGCCGGCGTTCGCGGGACCGAACAATAACACGCGCCATCCATCGATCAGATGCCTTCCGAAAGACGAACGTTCAAGGAGTCGGCGAGCGAGCGGGAGGTCGCGATGGGTCACAATCCTTCGAAAGGCGTCCTCGAGTGCGCCGCTATACTGGTCCAAGAGGATGGCCGCCGTTCGGGCCGTGGTCGCTGCCGCCATCGCCTCCAGGCATTCGACGACGATGGCATTCGTCCCCTTTGCCAGCATGTATTCCTGCCAAGGAACAACTCTAGCCCCTTGCTTTTCGATTTCGTCGAGCAAGGCTTGCACGATCGCCGTCCCACCGTGCGAATGAATCAGAACTTCCCCGGCTGACGTGGAAAGATGCAATACAACGTCGTCTGTTAACTCATTGCCGAAGTCGCCATACACGGGACGGTCCGCGGGAATCGAGTTTCCCTGGCCGGGGAATCGGGGACGGAAGAGCCGCTCCACAATGCCGAGAGCCTCGGGGCCAAACACGCCGAGAGTTGCTAGAGCCGAACGTCCAGGGGGAGTAAGGATCGAGACCACGGTTGGGTTGAGCCGCTCAGGAGCGTTTTTCATCCGTTCGCTCCGCGACATGGGCTACGGCATGCCAGAGCCCTTCAAGTACGAGGAACTGGGAATAGACATGGGGCGTTCGTATTCCCGCGGAAAGGATGGGAGCGGCGCCACCCGTGAGAAACACGTTTGCCTTTTCGTTCGGAATGTTCGCGGCACCGCTCATTACGATTTCGTCGATTAACCGGTCGATGCCACCGACGATGGAATAAAAGACCCCGGCGCCAATCGCAGCCGTCGTCGATCGTCCCAACGCGGGAGGCTTTTCGCCAACGGGGACGTTTGGCAACAGCGCGGTTCCGCGATGAAGCGCCGACGCCATGATTCCGGGACCCGCGAAGATGGCGCCTCCCTGAAAGACCCGATCGCGAGTCGTGAGATTCACCGTTACCGCGGAACCACAGTCGACCACGACTACGGCGCCGGCGGCGGAACGCTCCAGAGCCGCGACCGCGGAAAGAATGCGATCCACGCCCGTCGAGGCCGGCGTTTCGACCCCCGGGCGAAGTAGACCTTGTTGGAACAAGCTTCCGTCACTGTAAAAAATTCGCTGATGCGCTAATCCATGATCCTCGAGGGCACGAATCAGTCGGTCGGATACGCTGGAATTTACCGAGGCGATGGCGATATCCAAGTTACGATAAGCGACGGCGAACTCCTGGACTAAGCGCTGTAGGTCCTCGTCCGAACCGTGCACGGCCCACTGGGACTCCGTCACCCGGCCATTGACAAGTACTGCTGCTTTGACTCTTGTGTTGCCAACATCGAATCCGAGAAGTCCAGAATCCCGCATGCTTTTCCATTCGTGGCGCGTAGGTCTCTCTCCGGCTCCCCGGCGGAGCCTGCCCTCTATTGCATCTCAGGTTTTCCATCCCACGTCGCCAGGCCGCATCACTCGACGTCGTCATCTCGAAGGATTCGCCGACATCGGCTATGGAATCCGAAGTTTCATGCACGTGCCGTCCACCTTTGCCTCGGTTGACGCACGTGGCGATTCGGCGTGAATACGGGATGAACCGGTCGCCTGCACCGGGCTATTCCGGTGGCTTCATGGTTCGTTTATTGTATCGGGAATGAAGTAAAGTTGTCCCTGCGAGAGCGAGAGGAAGTGGCCAATCCGGAAATCTCCATCCACCCACCCGAAAGGAAGATGACTCGGGTGGACTCGACGCGAAACAACCGGCTGACGTTGACGGGAGAAAATGGTGCGCGTAATCAGCACCTACTCCCCATGAAAGTCCGAGTTTCGTTCAGCTCGAACCTTTGGGCAGCTTACCGTTTTTGAGATTCTTGGACCACTGTTCCGTGAGCATGGCGAAGACTTCCGGCGTTTCATAGCGGATGATCGATTTTCCATCCGACATGGGACCGATAAGCCCCTTGAACACCGGTTCACCATGAAGACGCATCGTATAGCTGTCTTCCTCGATGCCGATCTGTTCGAAGTCCGCAAGCAGGCTCTCCAGGCTGGTGTAATCCCGGTGTTGAACTCCGCCATTCTCGTTCTTCGTTACCACGCGGTACGTGGCCATGAACCAGATCCTTTCCGAGGTACGGGCAATTCTCTGCAATGGAACGGAAGCATGGGGCGAAGCTACGTAAAGACTAGGTCAAGAATTGGAGAATGCGGAGATTCGACGAGCTTTTTTGTTCCGCGTCGGATCCCCTGAAAGCAACGACAGTTGGAGTGCCTCCGTTCCTCGGCTGAGAGACGGAAGTTTCGCATTTCGCTATCGATTCACTCGGATGGCTTCCAGGCGGATGGTGCCGATTCATTGGAAAAAAACCGGCGCGATTCAAATTGTCCCGGCCGATGCACGCGGTGTTGGGAATCAATCATGCGGAAGAGTCGTGGGGAGGGTAGAAGACGGCGCGACTAGCCCGCGATCCAGCCTCCCCCAAGCACCTGACTATCGCGGTAGAAGACCACCGCCTGACCTGGAGTGACCGCCGACTGGGGTTCGTCAAATTGGACGCGTGCGAGCCCCGATTCGGGAATCTCCACGGTAGCGCCGGCCGCTCGATGAAGATAGCGGATTTTTACCTCGCAACGGATCGGTTCCGTGGGTGGATCGATGAGCCAGTTGGTCCGTTCCGCATCCAGCGAATCGCGCTGAAGAAGCTCGGCCGTCCCGATGACCACGCGGTTTTCCTCAGGTTCGAGCGACACCACGTATCGGGGCTCGCCGACGGCGATACCCAGACCCTTTCTCTGACCAATCGTGTAACGACTGAGCCCCTGATGAATGCCGAGCTGTTTTCCCTGCGCGTCAACAATCGGGCCTGGTTCGCCGATCGACTCCGGCCGGTATTTGCGCAAAAAGTCCTGATAGTCTCCCGAGGGAACAAAGCAAATCTCTTGGCTGTCCGGTTTGCGCGCCAGGCCCATTCCCAGGGATTCTGCAAGCTCCCGCACCTCCCCTTTCACCATGCCGCCGATCGGAAAGAGGATTCGAGAGAGAAGATGAGCCTGAAGCCCGAAAAGAAAATAGGACTGGTCCTTCGCCGGATCGTCGCCACGGTGCAGCTCGGCTCCGCGCGGGCCTGAGACGATCTTCGCATAATGCCCCGTCGCGATGTAATCGGCCCCAATGGCGTTTGCGTAATCCCAAAGTTTGCCGAACTTCAGCCAGGTATTGCAAACCACGCACGGATTGGGGGTTCGGCCGCGAGAATATTCGTCGGCGAAATAGTCCTTGATTCGATCGAAATCCTGCTCGAAGTTGAGCGCGTAGAAAGGCAAATTGAGCCGATCGGCCACCCGCTGGGCATCACCGGCGTCGAGAGCGCTGCAGCATCCGCGAACCTTTTTGGCCGATGACGTGGTCGAGCAGGTCTCGTTTTCCCCCGACGACTCTTCGTGGGCGCCAGTGCGCATGAACAGACCGATCACCTCGAAGCCGGCTTCCACCAACAAGTGGGCGGACACCGAGCTGTCCACGCCGCCGCTCATCGCTAGTACCACGCGTCCGCGGCTCATGTTACGCCGTTACCTTTACTTGACGCAGCCTTGCTGACGAAGCCAATCGATCGTTGTCTTGATGCCCTGCTCAAATGAGACGTTGGCCCGATAGCCAAGTTCGCGCTTGGCCTTTTCGATACTGTAGTCGAGGTTTAACCCCATGAACTTCAGGCGCGCCATGTTGAGGATCGGCGTGATCCCGAAAATTCGTCCAGCCACCTCGAAGCTTCTGCACAGGGACTTGGCAAACCACATCGGATAGGTGAACAAGGGACGGGGGAGTTTCGTCAGCTGGCAAATCGTTTCGAAGAACTCTCGTTTGCTGACGCATTTTCCATCGGTAATGTTGTAGGTTTGGCCGACGGCTTTGGGGTTGTCGAGAGCTAGCACCACCGCCTCCACGACGTTGCCGACGTAGACGTTGTTGAGAAGCTTTTCCCGGTTGCCGAAGTAAGTTACCAAGCGGAATTTCAAATTCGTCAGGATTCGGGGCATGATGGTGCGGTCGCGTGGACCATAGATGAAACCAGGCCGGAGAATGACCAGGGGTACGTTCCGCTCGCGATGGTATTCCATGGCCAGTCGCTCGGCTTCGATCTTCGTGGTCGTATAGCCGTCGAAGTGGGCGTCGGGCAAGGCGGCGGTCTCATCCGTGCCGAAATGATCTTTCGCCTCATAGACACCCAAAGAACTCACCAGAATGAATCGTCTCAGTTGTGGGCTCATGCTCGCCTGAAGCAGGACTTCCAAGGCTCGGACGTTCACCTTGCGATACTCTTCAATCGGGCCCCATTCGCCGACCTTCGCCGCGCAATGGACCACCGCCTCCACCCCCTGGCAGGCGCGCGCAATGGCGACCGGGTCACAGAGATCTCCCTCGCAAATCTCGACTCCCCATTGTTTCAAGAGCCCGACATCACTCGAAGGGCGTGCAATGGTTCGGACGCGATGTCCCTTCGCCACAAGCGTTTCCGCCACGTGGCCGCCGACAAATCCTGTCGCGCCGGTCACTAGAATCAGCATGCCGATCCTTTCCTGTCCCTGTCCTTCGCTAAAGGCGAGCAACTATAACGAGATACGAAATTCGAGAAAACTTGTCTCGATGCCGGATCCTCCGCTCTCTCCTGGGCCCCATCGATGATTGACAAACGTCGAGCAAGTAACGTTGCTTGTTTGGGTGCGCCAATGGTCTTGCCGGCGAAGACCGGCCCAAGATATGGCCATCATGTGCGGCTATAAGCCGGGCGGCGTCGGGTCGTGGGGGCGCATTCGGTTTGATGTTCGCCGTACAGCGACTTTTAGAATAACTTGTGTCCGATAGAGTCCCTGGGGCACCAGGTCACGAATTGCGTTCCGTTTGGTTGGGGAAGGGAAAAGGTCATGTTCGACCGTCGCGGATTTATCGTTGGCGCTGGTTCACTCCTTGGCTTGGCGGGAAATGTCGCAGCCGCCGACAAGTCACGAAAGGGCGCCTCGGCAACTAAGACCGACGATTCGACCCCTAAAACGGGTACGACCACCGATCGTCTCTTTTTACCCGGAACGGTCACTTACAACATTGCCAAAGACTGGGACCTCGAAACCCTCATCAAAAACTGCGAACAAGTCGGGCTCGCCGCCGTCGAACTTCGCACCACGCACAAGCATGGCGTTGAACCGTCTCTTGATGCTTCCGCCCGGAAAAAAGTACGAGATCGATTCGAAGACACGCCTGTCAAACTGTTTGGACTCGGAACCACCTGCGAATTCCATTCGCCCGATGCCGCCACCGTCAAAAAAAACATCGCCACCGCCACCGATTTCATCCGTCTGGCCCACGATGTCGGAGCCGATGGTATCAAGGTCCGCCCCAATGGCTTGGCGAAGGAAAAGGGAATACCGGTTGACGCTACTTTGACCCAAATCGGCCACGCACTCGCCGAATGCGGCAAGGCCTCGGAACCGTTCGGCATCGAGATCTGGCTCGAAGTGCACGGCAAGGAGACATCCAAGCCCGAATATATTCGCAAGATCCTGGACGCCTGCGGCCACCCCAATGTCGGAATCACCTGGAACAGCAATGACTCCGATGTCGAGGATGGCTCGATAGGCAAGGCTTTTGACTTGCTTGGTCCCAACATCCGCTGCGTCCATGTGCGCGATCTATTCGTCGACTATCCTTTCGAAGAACTCTTCCTTCGTCTCCGCCAGCAGGGCTATGACCGCTACACCATGGCGGAGATTCCGGAGAGCAGCGATCCGATCCGCGTGCTCCGGTATTTCCGCGAACTCTGGGAACAACTGTCGAAGCCGGCTTGAACTTTTCATCGTCCGCTCGGCTGATGAAATCGAAGCGTTCGCGTCCTACTTGGGGACCGGTCGGGCTTCACAGTTCGTAATCGACGACGTGAAGCTCGCATTTGGGAATGCTTGTCGAGCCAAGGACTTGAAAATTGTAGACCGCGAACTCGACCTCCAGTGGCCGCGTTTCCCCCGGCTTAAGGTCCTCGATCTCGAACCGTTTGAGTTCGTCGTTGAGCGAATTCTCCTGGTACATGCGGGCGACCACCCTCAAGACGGCGATCGGCTGCTTGCCCGTGTTCCGAACGAATCCATCAATATAGTACCGCTGGATCTGCCCGCCTCGAACTCCCCTCGGGATCGGCCGGAGCGCGTATTTCCACTCCACCCCGGGGAAGCAAATCAAGGAGCACGGCCTCCAGGGACCGATCCTCCCGAACAACGCCATACAATCGGGCGACCATTCCCTCGCGGGGTCGCTCGCTCCCAAACCTTCGTCTCGCAAACGGGTCGGATCGACGGTTACCGTTCCCTCCACCCGATCCTTGCGATCCTGGATCGCGAAGAGCCAATGCTTTACGCCGATCGTGTCGATCGTTCCATGAACCTCCACTGCAAAACCGATGAGCTTGGGATTTCTTTGGAGTTCGCGGTGAGAGACCTTTTTGGCATGCCGGAGAAAACGTTCCCGCGAGATTTGTTTGCCCCGATATTCGATCTTCGGGGACTGCTCTCCCTTTTCCTCGGCAGCCGCCAATGGAAGCAACAACGACAAAGCGATCGCGTGCATGATCGGGCTCCTGACCACGACGTTTGGTTATGAGGACAAACTCCCTTCCAGAATACTCGAAATGAAAATATGTTCAATTGTATACTGTATATTTTTATAGTATATTCTTGTGAGGTTGCGATGGCTGGAGCAATCGGTCTTGTCGGATGAAACAGGCGAATACCCGTGACAAGCGGTCGGAAGGAGGGGCATCTCGCACCCAAAACGGAACACGCACGACGGTTGGGAGGCCGACATGACAACGCCGTTGACGTTTTTTGCACCAGTTGTCTAGGGATGCAAGATGTAAGTGTCTTGAAATAAATTCTTTAGGTCGTTTTTGCTGGGTGCTTTCCACAGGATCCGTTCCCTTCGCTCCAAGCTTCATCAAATCGCAACATCCCAAACGAGTTTGAGTTGGAGCAAAAGAGGAATTCTTTCATTGACACCCAAGATCTAGTGGATAGGATGCCGAAATACTACTAGGATATGTGTTCGAGTATACAATTGAATACGTTTTAAGCTCGATGTACCCCCGAAAGGGTGGCACGGTTGCCAAACAAGGAATGTTCACGGTCCAGTCCTAACGAAGGAGCCATCGGCCATGTCGGTCCTTTCCGATTTTGAAATCGCGCGCGACATCCACATCGAGCCGTTTGCCGAGGCAAAGGCGCGGCCGGGAATCATTTCCTATGGCGTCAGCTCGTACGGCTACGACGTCCGGGTCGGGAGCCGGTACAAAATCTTCACCAACGTGCATTCCGCGATTGTCGATCCCAAGAGTTTCTCCGAGCGGTCGTTCGTCGATTACGAAGGGGACTCCTGCGTCATTCCGCCCAACAGTTTCGCGCTTGCGGAGACGGTCGAGTACTTGCACATCCCTCGCGACGTCATCGCCATTTGCGTGGGCAAGTCGACCTATGCGCGCTGTGGCATCATCGTGAACGTCACTCCTCTCGAACCGGAATGGCGCGGCAAGGTGACGCTGGAAATTTCAAATACGACGCCGCTTCCCGCCAAGATCTACTCCAATGAGGGAATCGCGCAGATCGTGTTCCTGCGTGCCGAGAATGTCTGCGAGACGAGCTACGCCGACAAACGCGGCAAGTATCAAGATCAGGAAGGTTTGACGCTCCCCAAGGTGCTTGCGGGAACGGCGAGTTAAACTCCCTTGGGCCTGCGGACGCGCGTTCGGGTTTCCGTGTTGCGGAATGCGCGCTCGCGGTTTGCGGGTTGTTCCGAGTAAAATTCAAGGAAGCAAGTCGTTTCGCTGCACCCACGGGGCTGGTGCGATCCATGGTTGGCTCGCAGGCATGGCCTAGGACGGCCCAAGTGTTGGCCTCCGCGATCGCGCCCTCGGGGATGCAGAGTGTTCAAGAAAGCCGGTGCGAAACCGGATCGAGCGACCGCGCGTGGACGCGCGGACGAATGTTCAGGGCAGTTCCTTAGCTGGGAAGGAATCTTCGATGAAGGTAACACGACGTTACACGAAAACAGGTCAGAATCCCTATCAGGGCATTAAGTTCGTTCCGCGGACTTCGCGCATCGCCAACCCGGATGGTTCGGTGGTGTTCGAGGCGAAGGACGTGATGGTCCCCGAGTCCTGGTCGCAGGTGGCGACCGACATCCTCGCGCAAAAATACTTTCGAAAGGCGGGAGTCCCCGAAGAAACAAGCATCGTAACCGAAGCGGGCGTCCCGGATTGGCTATCCCGTAGAGTTCCGAAGGCGGGGGCCAGGTTCATCGGCGAGAAGGACAGCCGTCAAGTGTTCAGCCGGCTTGCGGGTTGCTGGGCGTATTGGGGATGGAAGTTCAACTATTTCGATTCGATCGAGGACGCGCGCGCCTTCCATGACGAGATCAGCTACATGCTCGCCGCTCAGATGGCGGCTCCGAACAGCCCGCAGTGGTTCAATACCGGTCTGCATTGGGCCTATGGCATCGACGGGCGATCCCAAGGGCATTATTACGTCGATCCGCGGACCTCGAAGATGGTTCGTTCGGAAAGCGCCTATGTCCATCCGCAACCGCATGCCTGTTTCATTCAATCGGTCAGTGACGATCTGGTGAATGACGGGGGGATCATGGATCTGTGGGTCCGCGAGGCCCGCATCTTCAAATACGGTTCTGGCACCGGCTCGAACTTTTCCAAGATCCGTGGGGAAGGGGAGCCCCTCTCCGGCGGCGGCAAGAGTTCCGGCTTGATGAGCTTTCTCAAGATCGGGGATCGGGCCGCCGGCGCCATCAAGTCCGGCGGGACCACCCGGCGGGCCGCCAAGATGGTAACCCTCGATCTCGACCACCCCGACATCGAAGAGTACATCAACTGGAAGGTCATCGAGGAACGCAAGGTGGCGGCTTTGGTGGCCGGCTCGCAGCAATGCAATCGCCGACTCAACGCCATTTTGAAAGCGGCCTGGGGAGTGGACCGACGAGGAGACCCGCTTCCTGCCGAAGAAGAACTCCAACCTTCGCCGTGCAGGTGCCCGTCTTACGGGCGAGCATTCCGCCAACTACGTCGAGCGAACCCTGCAACTCGGCCGCCAGGGGGAGTTCGCGAAATCCTCTTTGAGGGCGCGAGCACCGACTGGACCTCGCGCGCTATTTGACCGTTTCCGGGCAAGGAATTCAACAATTCCGTCCGCGTCACTTACGAGTTCATGAAGGCGGTCGAAGAGGACGCCGAATGGAATCTCTATTGGCGGGCCGAACTCGAGAATGCCAAGAAGGAAGGCCGGGCACCCAAGCCGTGCAAGACGATGCCTGCACGCGAACTATGGGACCAGATTGCCAACGCCGCCTGGGCGTGTGCCGATCCGGGGTTACGGTTCACACCACCATCAACGAATAGCATACCTGCCCCGCTGATGGAGATATTGTCTCCAATCCCTGCAGCGAGTACATGTTCCTCGATGACACGGCATGTAATCTCGCCTCCCTCAATCTCACCCGGTTTCGACTTCCAAACCGGAAAGTTTGACGTCGATTCCTATCGGCATGCAATTCGGTTATGGACCATCGTGCTTGAAATCTCGGTGCTCATGGCGCAATTCCCCAGCCGCGAGATCGCCCAACGGTCGTTTGATTACCGCACCTTGGGGCTTGGATACGCGAATCTCGGCACCTTGCTGATGGTCAACGGCATCGCGTATGATTCCCCCGAAGCCTTGGCGTGGTGCGGGGCGCTGACCTCCATCATGCACATGGGGGCCTACGCCGCCAGCGCCCGGAAGTGGCCCGTGAATTGGGGGCGTTTCCGCGTTATGAAGCCAATGACGACGCGATGCTCCGCGTGCTCTGCAATCATCGGCGGGCGGCGTACAACGCCGATGCCAAGGAGTACGAGTCTCTCACCGTGTTCCCCATGGGAATCGATCCCGCCTGTTGCCCGGATTACCTGCTCGCCGCGGCTCGCGAGGATTCCGATCGGGCCGTCGAACTGGGCAGCACGGTTTCCGAAATGCTCAGGTCACCGTCCTGGCCCCCACTGGCACCATCGGCTTGGTCATGGATTGCGATACCACCGGCATCGAGCCGGACTTCGCTCTCGTGAAGTTCAAAAAGCTCGCGGGTGGCGGTTACTTCAAGATCATCAATGAAAGCATTCCCCGCGGCTCCGCCGACTCGGTTATGCCGAGGATGAAATCGAGGAGATCGTCAATATTGCCGAGGAACGGGAAGCATTGAGGGTTGTCCCCACATCAATCCGCAAAGCCTCTCGGACCACGGTTTCGCGGAAGCTCTCGAAATCATCGAAAACTCGCTCGCTTCCGCGTTCGAGATCGGCTTTGTCTTTAACCATCACACGCTCGGTGAAGAGTTCTGCAAGGAAAAGCTCGGGCTCGCCGAGAATCAGTACCTCGATCCTCGGTTCGACCTCCTCAAGCATTTGGGGTACACGCAGGCTCAGATCGCGGAAGCGAACGACTACGTCTGCGGGACCATGTCGATCGAGGGAGCGCCCCATCTGCGCAAGGAACATTACCCGGTTTTCGATTGTGCCAACCGTTGCGGAAGGATCGGCACTCGTTACTTGTCCACCATGGCCCACATTCGCATGATGGCCGCCGCCCAACCCTTCATCAGTGGCGCGATCAGCAAGACCATCAACATGCCTCACGACGCGACCGTCGAGGATGTCAAGGAAGCCTATTGGGCCTCCTGGAAATTGATGACCAAGGCCAATGCCTTGTATCGGGATGGTTCCAAACTCAGCCAGCCCTTGAATTCGGTCGGCGATGCCGCCGACCTCGCGGAAATCGAATCCGAACAGAAAAGCGAGCCGGTCAAGGTCGCCGAGCGAATCGTGCATCGCTATATCGCCAAGCGGCGTCGATTGCCCGATCGTCGTTCCGGCTACACGCAGAAGGCGGTGATCGGCAATCACAAGATCTACGTCCGGACCGGCGAGTACGAGGATGGGTCGCTCGGCGAAATCTTCCTCGACATGCACCGCGAAGGGGCCGCGTTCCGCAGCTTGATGAACTGCTTTGCCATCTCCGTCTCCCTGGGCCTCCAGCATGGCGTGCCCCTGGAAGAGTTTGTCGACGCCTTTGTCTTCACGCGGTTCGAGCCCAATGGCATCGTCATGGGCAATCCGCACATCAAGTTGACGACCTCCGTGATCGATTACATTTTCCGCGAACTCGCGATCACCTACCTCGGCCGCAACGAATTGGCTCAGGTCGTTCCAGAAGACCTGCGCAATGACGCCTTGCACAAACCTCGCGTCGAAGAGCCCGACTTTGACGGCGAGGAAGTGATCAGCGAGCGGATCGTCGCCCCGGAGGACTTGCGTCCCGATCCCGATCAGCGCCGGCCGGATACCCGGCGACATCCCCGGTCGAATCACCTTCAGCCTTCCTATTCGAACGGCCATTCCAACGGCAAATCGAAGTCGAAGGGGAAGGAGACCCGCGCGGTGACGACCTCCGTGGCGGCCGCCACCGGTTCGCCCGCCACCCTCCTCGAAGTCTCCGTGAAAACCGGACTCTCCGACAAGGAGGAAATGGCGCTGCTGGTGCGCCAGGCGCGGCTCAAGGGTTACGAAGGAGATCCCTGCACCAGCTGTGGTGCTTTCACGTTGGTTCGCAACGGAACCTGCTTGAAGTGCCTCAGCTGCGGCGCCACCAGCGGCTGTAGCTGACCTGGCTTCGGTTTCAGACTTCTCGTTTCGCAAACGGAAAGCCACCAAGCGTTCTGTCGGTAACGAAGACTGAAGCGTCGGAAACACGATCGAGGGGACCGTTTGGCTTGACACTCGCCAGACGGTCCCCTTTGTTTTCCCCGACGCCAACCTTTCGACGACTTCCCTTTCCGTCCGTTCTCCATGGCGTTTTACCCTCCCGCGTTCCCCTCTATTTCGCTCGCACTGGTTTCGCTCGCACCTTGTCCCTTGGGTTCACACGGATACGATAATTCGTGTCTTGCCGTTCTCTAGGGCAAGATTCTTTCGATCGGGCGATTAGCTCAGTTGGTAGAGCGCCATGCTTACACCGTGGATGTCACAGGTTCGAGTCCTGTATCGCCCACTGAAAACAAGTCCTGCCGAATCCTAATCTTACGGATACCTGCCTAGAACTGGCAGTGCGGCTTTCCGGTGAATAACGGGTATGAAACATACCCGCTACGCCAAAGGAACCGCACCATGCCACGCACCACCCACAACTACCGCCACCACAAAGCGTCTGGCCTTGGCTTCGTCGAGCTTGCTGGTAAGCGTATCTACCTCGGCAAATACGGAACGCCTGAGTCGATGTCCGAATACCAAAGAGTCTTGGCCGAGTGGAAAGCCACGGGGACAGCCGAGCGGCAAAAGGCCGAGGATGCCGGCGACATCACGATAAACGAGTTGATGCTGGCATACCTCAGGCACGCCGACACGTACTACGTCAAGAACGGGAAACCCACGGGTACGGCGGCGTTCCTCCGAATTGCACTACGCCCGCTCCATCAAATGTTCGGCGAAACCGTCGCCAAGGAATTCGGCCCGCTAAAGCTGCAGGCTGTCCGGGACAAGATGATTGAGGCGGGGAACGCGCGGAGCTTTATCAACGATGCCGTTTCGCGCATGAGGCAAATGTTTCGCTGGGGAGTCGCGCAGGAAATGCTCCCCGTGGACACGTACACGCGGCTGGCAACCGTCCGAGGACTTGCGAAAGGCCGCAGCAAGGCACGGGAAACGGAACCCGTTGCACCCGTCCCCCTGGAGGACGTGGAGGCCGTCCTGCCGTTCTTGTCGCCGACATTGGCCGATATGGTGCGGTTGCAACTACTGACGGGCGCGAGGCCGGGGGAAATCTGTTCCTTGCGTCCATGCGACGTGACCTACGGCACGGATGGGGTTTGGGTGTATCGACCTGGCGAGCACAAAACCCAGCACCACGGACGGGACGCCGAATTTTCCTCGGCCCGGCGCGCCCAGGGAAATCTTGCGTCCTCACCTATCGGGTGGTGCTGCAAACTACTGTTTCTGTCCCCGGGACGTTATGAAAAAGTTAGGAGAGAAAACGACGGGACGGCAGGCGAACCCCAATGACGCCATCGCATAGGGAACGCAGCGCCAGAAAGGCCAAGGGACGCGGCGGACAACGATAACAAGGACAGTTACCGAACGGCCATCGCTCCCGCGCCTGCGAGCGTCTGGCGATATCTAAAAGGATGAAAGCCGGGGAATCCCGCACGGTGGCGAAAGCATACCTGAAAGCCAACGGGTTCCCGTATTGGACCCCGAACCAATTACGGCACACCGCAGCCACGTCCATCCGCTCCGCTTTCGGAATCGAGCCGCGCGCAAGCAATTCGCCATTCCAACCTAAGAACCACCGAAGTCTATGCGGAAAAGGATTTCCGCACGGCGGCGGACATTATGAAACAAATCGGCTGATGCACAAAACAAAGTGTCCAAGTGCGGCAATATGGCGTTAGCTGCGAATAGGAATCGACGAAAAACATCATGCGTTTTTCTGTCGTCGTGGCAACGGTGTTGCTACACGAATCATCGCCAAAACACACTGATTACCACTATTTAGCATCATGGGCGCAAGCTGCACGATGCTATCCGCTTTCGGATAACACAACGTAGACAACATATACACTTTGCCGTCGTGCTGTTTCACCGATGCGACACGCTTAAGCACATAAATAACGTCGGGGTGCCATGTCAGCGCACATGGCTAATAGAATCAAGGACGACTCGCATATGGACCTATTGACCGAAGACTTGGTTGGCATCGAAGAACTACCCAGCATGGTGCCAACGCGGCACGGAAAGAAATACACCGCTCCACCGTCTACCGGTGGATTCATCGAGGGATAGCAGGCGTCCGACTGCAAACGGTATACGTCGGAAACCACCTTTGCACATCACGGCAGGCGATGGAGAGGTTCTTTCGCGGATGTCACCGCGAAGAACACCCGAACCGCCAGCAAGCCCCCCGAACTCTTGCACAGCGAGCCAAGGCGAGCGCTCAGCGCGGCCGAGGAATTAACTGCTTGCGTCTAACGACACACACGAAGTGAGCGATTCCCTTGCGGGAATCAAACGTGAAAGGAACTGCTGCATGACATCAAGAAATTGAAACCGGCCGGATAGTTGCTGCCTATCCGACCGGCAATGCACGGATGCTTAACAAATGATATACGAAGACCGCGAGAATATCAACCACGACCGCATGCCTTACGGTACGCCATCCACAGGCCGAGGCGGAACAACCTAACCGACGACTACCGTATCTGACCTGGGAAGATTTCGGACGGCCGAATTTCATCAGGACTACTTGATTGAAGACATTCTGCCGGCTGGACAACCTGCCATTATTAGCGGACCACGCAAAACGCTGAAGACGTCCATCATGTTGGACGCGGCGCTATCCATCGCCACCGGTACTAGGTTCCTCGGGACGTTTGCGGTTAAGGAGGCGAAACCGCCGGTTTGGGTCGTGTCTGCTGAAAGTGGCGGATTCACGCTGCAAGAGACTATGAAACGGATTTGCCGAACCAAGGGAATCACTGGAGCGCGGGACGAATCCACGATTCTTTTCAGTACACGAAAGCCAAACCTTACAAACAGTGAATGCCTGAACGAAATCCGGCGTACCATCATCGAGCACGGGATAGCGTTTGCCGCGTTTGACCCTGCATATCAGATGTTTCCCGGGATTGACGCGGCAAACCTGTTTTCCGTCGGCGAGCTACTCGGCGAATTGTCGGACATATGCAACGAGACCGGCTGCACTCCATTCGCCTTGTCCATCACGCGAGAAAGAATGAGCGGCACAGTAGTCCATGCGATTCCCCGGAACTGGAATCCATCGCGTGGAGCGGTTTCCAGGAGTGGGCTCGTTCTTGGCTGCTGCTTGGACGTCGGGAACGGTACAACGGCGAGGAACCAGGCGAACATCGCCTTTGGATGAACGTCGGCGGTTCCGCAGGCCAACGCGAGAACAGCGCTAGACGTGTCTGAGGGACGCAAGAGCGACCCGGAAGGACGAATCTGGAAAGCATCCTTATCCTCGGCAGGTAAGGCACGCTATGAGGCCGTGGAGGCGTCCGAATCCCAAAAGTCCCAACGAGACGAAATCAAGAAAGCCGCAAAAGCACCAAGACAACCTACGAAAGGTTATGGCGGCATTCGAGACTAACCCTGATGGCGACACGAAAAAGCTGCCTTTGCGGACGCCTCCGGACTGAACAGCGGGCGCGTTTGGCGGAATCCTAACGCAGCTACTAAAGGACGGAACCGTTGTGCGGTGCGAAATCGCGAAAAACAAACGAACCGAAAAGGCCTTTCGCCTGGCGGAAAGGCCGCCGGTCGGACGGTCGGACAGTACGGTCGGACAATCTGTCCGTCCGGAAATCGACTAGCCGGTCGGTCGGACAGACACATATATATGTGTCCGTCCGTCCGGGCGCATGTATACCTCTTCTGTCTCTCGGAGCGCATTCGTAAATGAACGCTGTCCGAGCGCTGCAAGGAACAAGAAAGCGCTACGAATGGCAGAACAGGAAAGAAAGCCAATGGGAACGCCTTGTAACGCCGATTCGCGCGGGACGAAATCACCATCGTGCTGCGTTCGGACGACGGCCAGCCTTTGGAGGCACGTCTCCGCCTTCGCGCAGCCGTCAAACGGTTGCTGCGAGGATACGGGTTCCGGGTGGTTCGGTTGTGGTGCGGGGACGGGGAATAGATTTGCGTAGGCACTTTTCATAGTTGATTGCGAACACCTGGGTGCTATCAGAAAGCCGGTAGCCCCTCGCGTGGCTTATCCTCAGTGGGTTATGGCAGTAAAGGCCACCGGACGGCGCAGGACACGCAGGGCAAGCCGTGGGGCACTCGCAAAGGGGTTTGCGGGACGAAACGGGGAAACGACTTGGGAAAGGGCCTACGCAGCGCCTGGGGGAACGGTTGGGCGGTGGTTGACATGGTTTACTTAAACATAACCTTCCTCCTTTGTTACGCAGCGCCTGGGGGAACGGTTGGGCGGTGGTTGTATTTCGTCAAATCAATTTGTCGATTTGCGTGGGAAGTTACGCAACGCCTGGGGGAACGGTTGGGCGATACTTCCGTGGTTTTGAAATGGCTAACCTTGTTGGTTTTCTGGCCGTAGCTCCACACGTTGTAAAGTGGGTGCTGGAAATCGGTGATGTGATTTGCACGACTTTTGTCGGATTCGGACAGGTGTCCGTTTTCGACAAAACTGGCGATTTCATCGGTTATAGTTACGCGTGGCCATCCAACCGCTTCCGCAATCTCTTCCTGCGTAGCACGCGAGCCACATATCAAAGATGCGCTTCCCGTGGCCTGCATGTGAACTTCAAGCTTCTTCGCCGCGCCGGATACCTTCCCGGTTCGGTTCATCTCCTCGACAAGCTTTTCGGCTACTTGGCGGACTTCTGGGTCTTCCGACTTCGTGGCCTGCATCACCTTATCTAGGCGTTCGTATGTCTTGCGCGACATGTCGATAGCGGAGGCGACGCGTTCATAAGCGCGAACACCAGCATCAAAGGTGTGGGGTAAATTGCCCGAACCTTTCTTGTTGCCTCTTCCAGTGGCCTTTCCGGCTTCAACCTTCCGTTCCTTCGCCGCCTGTTCTTCGTATGGCCTAAGCGTCTCGGCAAAGGTTTCGCTGAGGTTGGAGGCAAAATCAACTGGTACATTTGGCGATTGGCTGAACTTTGGCGAACGAAAGTAATGGGGAAACGTACAGCCAGGCGACTGAGATTACCGGGATGGAGCCGGAACATTTGATGAGGCTTAAATGGCTGTCGTCAGAATTTGAAATCTTGCATCGATGCAAGAATCTTAGCTGGACGCATCATCTAATTTCCGCCAAACCCGAGAGCTTTCCCCGACGAGCGTCAAACCCTACCAAAAGAGGCCGAAAGGAACGACTGGACGGTAGCACAGCTATGAAACGCGGCGAAATCGTACTCCCAGGCCACGGAAATTACGGGGATGGACCCGGATTACTGGATGGAGATTAAGTGGTTGGCAAGCGAATACAAAATCTCGGAAACGTTTCGAGATTCTATCCCGGGGACATCATCGCGCTGCCGCCCGCAAAGACCTATCCCCCGACGAACGTCAAACCTTGCTTAGTTTTATCGTCTTTGCGAACATTACATCGGGAGACAACGCAAGGACGCGACGATGCAAAACAACACCCTACGAGTTTTGGAGAGATGGCCTTAATAGCAAGTGCATCACATGCGGCAGGTTTCTCAAGCGGCACGACGGCGACCGGTTGATTTGTATTACCTGCTTGACAATTAACCAACTTACCGACGAGGACCCCAACACCGAAAGACGTCGCCGCGCCGCAGTTGACGGACGTCGAGGCGGCTCGTAATATATAAGTAACTGCTGAACCCGTTGTCTGTGCTGCCAGACACCAGCATCACGAGGAATGACCCATCAACGCAGCATCCCAGCTAACAACCAACCACGTTCGCATCGACAGACGCACGCTGCAAGAGATTTTGGCAAAAGTCATGGAAAACCTCATGACTGACAGTCCGCTATTCAAGTGGATTGCCAAACAAATGCAGCAAGAAGGACAGGCTATGTACAGTAAATCCGACATCATCGCACGCGCGGAGCGTGTATTTCGTGGAACCAACGACCCGCAATTGCTGCGCGAGGCAAAGGCGGTTGCCGAGGCCGCAGGCGCGGACGTGGACGACTGGTACATTCCGGCCGCGCAAATCTTGCGAAACCAACGCGAAAACTACAACCGTGAGCAGGCACAAGCCTTGGCCGACCGGACACAAGAGGTAATGCGCGAACATGGTTGTTCCTGGGACGACGCGGTGCGCTTTATGCGTTCCGCCGAGGGCCAACGCGCGACGCAGTACGCCAAGCGGGCCGAGGCCACGCAACGGGAGCTTACACAAGCCGACGTCGAGGTTGCGCAGGAGCACATGCGCATGACCGGATGCAGTTGGCGCGAGGCCGTCAAATACGCCAAGACGCGCGACGATAACCAGTCCGCGCGATACAGTCGTGAGGCCGCCGCGCACTACGCCAAGCGTCCAGCGACGCATGCCGAGTATGTCCGCGCGATGGAGATTGTCCGCGACGCCAAATGCAGTTTCGCGGACGCAATGAAAGCCGTCCGCCATCGCAAAGTAAGAACGTTGGCGGAGAATTTCGCAAAAGCCGGACAGCCACGAAATTACACGACCGGACGCCAAGCCGGCATGGACGCCAATGGAAACTACGTACCACGGATGCAAAGGACCCGTTAAGCATGTCAGCAGTTATGGAAAGTAAAGTTCTGGATTCCGGAAAATTCGCCGATGCCTTGCGGATTTTCGATGAATCAATGGCGCCAATAACCACGATGGCCTACACGCCGGACGCGCGGGTTTGGCTGCCATCAGGCAAGCCGAATCCTCGGCCAGTCGTCAGGAAAATCCCAGACTTCCGCAAGCTTCGTCCCGAGGTGCGGGCAGAGCTAAACAGTCCTCTCGCCAGCGAGCACCGGTGGCGACTAGAGGACGATGCTTTTGCACGGCGCAGCGTGTCCGACATCGTTATCGAGGACTACGGCGCTTACCACGAGGTTCTGACCGGGGGCGTTGTCCGTTCGCTGCGCGTTCATGAGACTGAACCGCCTTACGACGAGATGTTCGCCGGTATCAAGCTTGTGCTGGTGCAGTTGAACGGCCAGCGGGTATTGCTGACGCGCGAACAAAAGGACGCGATTGGCGATCCATCCTTGCCGCAGGGGGCTGACCCGGTGCCGACGTGGAACGACGACATCATTTACAACCTGCAAATCGTCGCGACACATGAGGAACTGCCGGACATCATGCGGTTTTTGCCGAAACTTTGCAAAGCCGGCGAGTCGGGGAAACCTCTCCCCGCCGTTCCCGGATGTACGGGCCAGACGTCGGACGTTTTCATGACGGACGCAGCCAAGCAAAAGGCCATTAAGGAAATCGACACGAAAAACATTGCCAAGCATTGGCTGATCTAAGGGGACACCATGACCGGTTACAACGAATATCGCAAGGCGTTTTGGGACTACCTACGCTTGGCTTTCGGATTCATCGCCGAGGACAACCCGGACGCGAACGAACGCGCGTGGTTGAGCGAAAAGGGAATCGTCCGCGTGGTGCGGGTGGACACGCTGAAATACCACCCGCAGGACGACGAGGACAAATGGGTTTGTACGGTTGAGGTGAACCCGCCGGGCGTGATGATGCGCGACGGAATTAACCGCGAATTGCGCAAGCGGGGACTGCCGGAATTGGTGCATGCGTTCACCGATGCAGACATCCGCGTGAACATCCTATGCACGCCGGGCGAGCTACTACCGTTGGCACCTTGGCTTTCCCAAGCCGTGGTTGCCGTTGATGGCGGCCAGCCGATTCCCGCGTTCCCGGTGGATGCTACCGAGGTTTACACCGACGGCCGGCCGATGATGACGCACGCAGCGGCGCAAGCCTTTTGTCACGCGGTTCCGTTCGAAACCGCGCGGTTGCTGATGTTGAGCTAACGATAAACAGAACGCGGCGGTTGTTTCCTCATCGCCACGTTTTGGGCCTACCCGGTGTAACGGGCACCGGGTAGGCCACCCAAGCTAGGTTGGCTTGTGGCCATCCGAAAACCCCGGGCGGGCTGGACCGCCTGCCCGGGGCGAATCACCGCTTAGCTTTGTTGCTAGGCTTTTGCTGGACGGCATTGTGTCGTTACGGCCGTCCAGCGGAAACACAGGGGTTTTGCCATGCCGTTACTATCGGAAACAATCGGTGACAGTGGCCGCGACAAGAACGGCCGTTTTAAGCCGGGTAACAGTGCATCCAAGGGACACAAGAACCCCACGTACAAGCGAATCCAGGACCTTCGTACTTTGTTCGTCAAGTGGCCACGGAAGACGACGTGAAAGCCGTTTACGCCACGCTGTACAACCTTGCAAAAGGTGGCGACCTTTGGGCCATCCGTGAATACCCGAACCGCGTCACGGGCAAGGCGGATTCGTTTACGGCGATGACAAATACCGAGGTTCTGGCCACCAAGCTAGACGAAATCGAAGAGGCCATCCATGAGCAACATTCGGGCGCGAATCAATCGCCTTTCCAAAATCGTTGGCGTTAAGCGTGACCCTGGATTCACGCCGTACATTCCCCGCGACGTTCGCCTATTCGCGATCCTGTTGGATCTTCGACGAGGAAAGGACACCATGAAACGCCGCAAGCCAGGAAACAAGCCAGGGCATGAGGTTCCGCAACAGATCCTCGGCCGGCTTACCGACATTGCCGCCGACTTGAACCGGTTCCAGGCGGATATGCTCACGAACGCCGAGCGTGCCAATAGGGTTATCACCCAGTGCATTGCCTACGGCATCGTCCCCGAGGACTTCGACCCCGCGTATTTGTGGAACTGAGAACAGCGATTTTCATTAGGGACAAGGAATGTCCACGGTAGTTTATAACGACGTTGAATTGAAGCTTGTCAAAACCAAGCGGTTCGAGCAGACCCCGCAATACGACGACACCGGGATAGATTACCTTATCACCGATTCTTCATCGACGTCTTGCATCTTCAACGCGGACGCCATGACCGGCAACGGGGCGACGCCTACGCAAATCATGACATCGGTTCGTGGTTCCTTGCTGGAGGCACGCCGGACGTTTCTTTTCAAGGTTGGCGACGAAACATTGTTGAATGTGTCCGTCCCGGACGCGAAAGGTGGGCCATACCCGCAGAATTGCGACATCACGCAAATCAACGGCACCAAGACATTCCTGTCGATTGGAGCATTGAGGCATGTGTTAGGTTGTGCTCGAGCGGTGCTGCGCCAGAAGAATACCGGCCGTGCTATCCAATCGGTGGACGCAGACGCAAACGTACAACGAACACTTTTATGCGACGCGCACCACCAGCGGCAAAGTTACCGTGATGCCGTTGGAGACATCAAACCCCGTCCCCTGGACGCATTCCGGCACCTAGGGATGCCATCCCTTCCCCGTGGATGGCGTCGGCGTTCGTGTCAGTTTGCCATATCCCAGGACGGACTTTCGCTGAACTACAACATCGAGGACGAGGAGCTTACCACCGTTCCTAAGTTGCCGGCGACGGCGATTTCGGGACGCTATTCCGAGATTACGTCGTCCATGGCGACGCAGCATTTTGCCGAAGTGTCGGTTGACGTTTCGGGACCGCCGAACGCATCGAAGAAAGACTTGGTTGGGATTGCGTCCGAGGTGGTGCTTGAGGATTACGAATAACGACATTCCGGAATCAGCCGAAATCAGTGAAGACCTGTACGAAAACCGGGTATCCATGAACGTCCGCGTCCGGAAAATTCCCGAGGATGACACCGGATTCATTAACGCCGGGATGTTTGCCAGCATGTCGAAAATCGGCGAGGCCGTTCCAACGAATGCGAACGGATACGGCAAGACCTGTTCGACAGGACGGGTTTACTGAACAGTGCGATTGCGTGGTACAAGTCCCCCTGCCAGACGCCGTACAGCGGCATTCCCAACGCCACGCCGGCGATCGAGCAGCACGCGGGACGGGTGGACAACCCTGAGCCGGATATCATCCGCCTGAACCCCGACATCGAGACATTGGACCCGTATTACAGCGAGTCCCACAAGCGTGCCGTTTACACGGATTACCAAATCGACATCGAGCACGAGACAAACAATCACATCATCACCTTGCCAGTTGCCGCCGATCCCGACGAGGGGGAGACGACAGCCAGCCGACGCTAGATCCATTTTCCCTGAATTACGACCCGACGAAAATCAACGGCGACCAATCGAATTTGGAGGTTGACGCATCGGGTTCCGCCGCGTGCAAGGTGGTTCAACTGGCCGCGCCAACAACGGAAATATTCGTGAAATGGCGGGGGGAGCGAATCGGCAAATGGCTACGGCGCCGCTGTCGCCAATGCGGCCGACGGAATGGCTGTGAAGAGACATAAGACCGTCGTGGAATCGCGGCGATTACTGCCGGGGAACAAGCGGCTTTACGCCCTCAAAGGGACGATGCACATTGCGTGCAAATTCCCGAAGAAGTTCTTCACGAGCGACGACGAGATTCAGCCGCCGGAAGTGCCGTATGTCAGCACGGACGCACAAGACCCCATTCCGGTTGGCGACGTTTACGACCACGATTCTGTTTCCAGAAGGTTGATATTCATGTTCACGGATGACGAACGAAAGACTTTCAAATTCTTTGATGGAACGACCGAAACGGCCGTGGACCCCATGGCCATATACCTTCGTCTAACGTCGTCGGACACCGACATACAAGCGGACTTATCGCCAGCAAGTTTGGCGATTACGAATCGCTTACCCGCCCGATTGACATCACGCGAGAACTGTTCGACATCCCCGAGTTCCACGAATCGGACGGCAAGCCGGTGGGATTGCTGGACGAAGAGGTTCTCGCGTTGATGAATCGTTTCGGGGAATACGTGGACGCCATCAAGACACGCTGCCAGCCGTTGGCCGACGTCCTGGCAACGTATGGATTCCTTGGCCGTTCCATCGACTTCGAAACGTACTTTGGCCTTTGGCTTAACCGGGAGCGACAAGTAACGCGCGATGCTTTCAAGGTTCTGCAAGGCATTGGCCTGGCGTTCGCGGGGAGCATCCCCGAGTTCGTCTGGCAGTCCGTGACAGACAGCAAGAGCCAAGCGAACCCAGCGCAATGGTATTGCTGCGGAACGAAACCAGAAGACCTATTTTCATAAGGGGAAACCAATGTCCGAGCGACGCATTTTCAAGTTCAACGATGGGACGCAGGAACGCTTGCCGACCCCATCGCCGCAATTCGCAAGTTCGCCATGTTGGACGGCGTGAACCTGCAAGCGGACCTTGCCGCCATCGGCACCGGGGACGTATCCGCAATGTCCCGAATCATCGAGGCGTCCCGAAAGGTGTTTGACTCCAGCCGTTCAGCGATGCCGAAGGAAGGACGGAAGGCGTCCTTGATGAAGAGGTTCTGAGCATCATGAACGCCTTTGGCGAGCTCGCGAAGAGCCTGTTCCACGAACCTAAGGAAGTGATTGATGGCGACACAATTTCCGATGCCGATTCCCACGGGGCTTCTAATCTGGCGAACATTAACGCGGACAGATGGCCGGTGTTCAGTCGATTGGCACCTACCTGAAGAACATCACGACAGTTCTTGACGGAATCGACAGCACCCCAACGGACATCCTGCAATCAGTAACGCAGGCGACCAAGAACCTTCCCCCGCGAGCACGCCGAAGGCACCGAGCGACAAAGGGGGTTCCTGGGTTCGTTCCAGATGGGGAAGCTTGGGGACTTGTTCGCGCAAGCGCTGCTCTCGCGCAAAGCGGGTTCGGTGATCAGCGCGTTCCGGCTTGAACCTTTTGCCGTCGCCGAAAGATATGGGAAAGGCGTTTTGAACAGCGCCCGTCGTATCCGCCGTAGGAAAACCCCTGGCGTCCGGAGCGGCGAAAGTTTCGCCCGTCCTGGGTTCCCTGGCAACCAATGCGACATCCGGACTTGCCGCAGCCGTCGGACCACTCGGAACGGCGTTAGGTGCCGCTGCGGGCGCAGCAAGCGCTTTCCGTTGGTGCCATGACCGGACTTGCCGCCGCCTCGGTATCGTTGACGAAATCCTTTTCGAGCGTATCCGCGCCGTTGGCCGCAGTGCGCGCGTTCCGAGATTCGCGATACCTACCGGGGAATGCGAATCGGAGCGGGAATCACCGACAGTGCGGCCGGCATGATGAAGCGTTTATGCTTGACCTGAAAGACAAACTTCGAACCGTATTTTGTCGGAATCCTGAACTGGATGAACAAGGCGACAACAGGATTCTTTAAGAACGTTATCGCCATCATCCAGATGCTTGAACGATTGTACGACACCATCGTTGAATGGCGTTTCGGCGAGGGAGTCGCGGGCACGGCGTTGGGTTCGCACCAATGAAGAGCACCTACGCGAGCTAAAGGCCAAAGAACAGGCGACAGCATTCCAAGATTACCTTCGAACGCTGGCAAGGCAGGACATGGGGAAGTTCCCCGATCGGAAGCTGGATTGGATGACAAACATCCTCCGGGAATCGGTATTTCCATAATGGCACGAACCAGCAAACAACACGCAGCCGACTATTTCCGCAATAAGGGGAACACCACCCGGACGAAAGCCGACATCCGCAAGACGTTGACGGGTGGCCTGTGGGTGGCCACCAGCGGGGCCTTGAGCTTACCGAGTCCATGGAGGCGGGCAAGAGTCCCCGAGGTTCCCGGGACGTCATGCGCAAGATGCTGGGTTACGACTTTCGCGGCGAAGCGGAACCCCCAACGCTAAGAAAGAACGGGAGAACGCCAAGCGGGTTCCCGTTGTTTGTCGAGGAAATCAAACGACGCTTGATGGGGGACAGACTCGGTTCTCCGATATTCACCAAAGAACAATTCGACTATCACGAAAAGCTTAAGCCGGCATGGCCGAGCAAGCCAAGCTGAAATCCAGCGCCATCGCACGAAAGCGGAAGAACATCCAAGAACAACTGACGGGAACCGTGGGACTGGTTCGGCGAGCGTTCCTGCAGGCGGGGATAAATCGCTAGGTGCCGTGGAATCGTTGTTCAATCGAGGCCGTGAGCTAATCGGCCGACCGTCCGGCGACACGCTGAAACGCAAGCTTGCCGCCATGAAATTGAACCCAGCCAACAGCATTCAAGCCGGCGAGGTAATGCCGGGGTTCGACAGCACCACGCCATACCAAAGCCAGCGATACATTCCGGTGCATTCCAGCAACGTTGCGGCCGTCGCCTGGGAACCGCACAACCCCGAGGAATCCCCGCAGGAAAAGACCCTGGGAACGTTGTTCATCCAGTTCCGCCAACAGTGGACCTACAAGTACAGGGACGCGCCTTTCTGGCTGTTTGAGGCAATCCTACGGGCACCGAGCAAGGGAAAGGCCGTTTGGGACCTTATCCGCACGGGCTATATCCGGACGGTATCCCGTGGGGAACACTCAATCGAGGGATACGAAAGGATTCGATGATTACCGACGACATGACCGACGAGCAGATAGAGGCCGCGTTGGCATTATCCCGCGTTCACAAGCTTTACCTGGACGTTCAGCGAGTGGCGATTGAAAAGCTTGGCCTTCCGTGGGTGATGCAAGCAACCACGCAATGGAACGAGCAACGAACCAGATTCGGGAACGATGATATTCGTGAATGAAAGGAATCCGGCGATGCCTAAACAACAGGACATCCCCGACGAGGAAGCGGCCGTCCGCATCGACGCGGCAAGCCGGCTGATGAATACCTACCGGGAGCTCGACCACGCGACGCTACGCCGTGGAGTCCTCGGGCCGGCCGACGTGGACGCCTTGCTAGATTGCTGAAAGCGTGGCCAGAAAGGTTAGGAACGCCAAGTTCAGCGAATGGCTTACCCGCAGGTTTTGGTACGAGTACGCCAACCTGCTTGAGCCATCCATCGGCGAACGTCCGGACGTCTACGTGGCCGACATCCGCAACAATGCTTTCGGCCTGTTCGACGGCACAATCTACCTTTCCCGTGAAATGCTGGAAGGCCGCAACGAATGGGAATCCGCCGACGAACCGGACCGCCTACGGTTCCTTTCCGGCGTGTACCTGCATGAATGCGTTCACGCGATCCACAACCAACAAGCCTGGCACCAGCACGACAAAGCGACAGGCGGCCATTGCGAGGACTTTGCCAACATCGCCAACTACTTTAGCCGATGCCTTGGCCTGCCCGAGGCCGTGGAACAAGACGATATCGACGAGTGGCCGAACACCATGAGGCCAGACGGTTATTTCGGGACGATCGTCCGGAAAAAGTGAAATAGGCTAGGTTCCCCAAACCCGGCTTTCCATACCCGTCAGACACCCTTACGGGATCGCCTGACGGCCAACGCCACCCCAGCTAGTCCAAACGCGGACAGGACGAACGTCGAGGCTTCCGGAACAGGTTCAAATTCGACGACATAGGCGAACGGATCAATGTTTGAACCATCGTTCCAGCCGCGTTCAGTATCCCAGTTCATGATGCCGTATTGTTCCCCGTCCGGCTTTTGACCGGTGATTTGGTCGTTTGGTTCGCCGAAAGTCCATGACGTGAACGCCGTTCGAATCGGATTCGTGAAGTTGTCTTTGTCCTGCCAAATCCCTGGGGTGCCGTCGATCCAGCGCCATTCCCCTTCGATGGCCACATCTGTAAAGCCAATCCACGCAGGTGAGTTTTGGAAATTGTCGATGACGAATTGATGTTCCGCAGCCGAACCGAAGGTAGCAAGATGGCCAAAGAGGTAGGGTCTTGGCGGGACAGCATTTTCGGCAGCCACCTTTGCTTCCGTCCACGAAAAGGCGCGTTGACCAATTCGTACCAGTGGCCGTTCCCGCCATCTTCCACTTTCCATTGAACTGGACCAGCGAATACTGGCGACGACACGAACGCGATAACAGCGATTGCGACTGACGTTTTCACGGGCGACCCCTTTCCGCGTACTGTCCTTTCCATAGCCGTCCGTGGCGGGATTTCCTGGGATTTCCTTTGACAGTCTATCGAGGACATGATAGGGATAGAAGCGGATTCCCCGGATGTTGTCAGCATCCGAGGAATCCTGACCACAACGCAACCCTGGTTGAGAGGGACACGTCATGGCTGCAAGCATTATCCTATTTGGCGACCGTCTGTCTACCTAGGGTTCGTTCTGCGCTTTGGCACGGTGCCTTTGCGCAATCGTCACAACCGCTACCCTAGGAGGGCTAGACCGTGGCCGCAGCATTCGAACCCATCACGTTAGACAAGGCTTGCCGCGCCATCGGCGCCATCGCCAAGTCCGTCAACAAGGCGGTTTCCCCGGAGGACTGGGAAAAGATCCATCCTAAGTTCCAGAAAGTCATTGAAGACGTCCGGTTTTACGAAGATGAAGAGGCGAAGATGGAAGAGGACAGACGCCAAGCGGAGGCGCAACGCGAACCGTCGTTCACTATGGCTATCCGCGTCCTGACGCTTGAAAGCTACGTTCGGACATTCATGCCGGCTCGCTTCCACCCAGACTACACCTACGACATACAGGACAGGAAAATCGTTGAGTCCAGGGACGGAAAGTCCAAGACTATCGGGGAACTACCCGATGGCCTGGATTGTGTGTTCGTGGGCGTCATGGTGAACACCGCGATCGAAGGAACCTACGTCGGCACGTGCCACGCCATTTCCGAGATGGAAGCGATTCTGAAAAAGTACCGCGATGCCGAATCCGAACTTATGGATTTCATCTTGGACTACAACATCACACCGAACACGGACGCGACCTAGGCCACGGACGGCCGGCGAATCATCCCAGGGGGACGCATCCCGTCCCCCTTTTCTTTCCCCGTAGCATTGATGAGTACACCAATTCCCAATAGGAGAGAGTTTCGCCATGACTGCGCTTATCACCACCACGCACCCGGCCCCCCTGGCCATCCACCAGCCAAGCACAAACCCCGTCAACGTCTATCTGGCGTCCCTGGCACCCGCAAGCCAGCGAACGATGTTCCAAAGCTTGGAACTGCTCGCCGAGCTTTCCAGCGGATGCAAAGTGGACCCCGAGGATTTCCCCTGGGAATCCGTCCGTCCCCAACACGTTGCCGCCATCAAGGCCGCCTTGGCCGACCGATGCAAGCATTCCACCGCCAACAAGCATTTGGCCGCGTTGAGAGGCGTTCTGAAAGCCGCGTGGCGCGTTGGCCTGATGGATTCGGAAACCTATCACCGGACAATCGACTTTTCCCCTATACGCGGTTCTACGCTGCCTAGGGGACGTTCCTTGGACGCGGGCGAAATCCGGGCCTTGTTCATTGTGTGCGGGAAAGACCACACAACAGCCGGCAGACGGGACGCGGCGCTGTTGGCCATCCTTTACGGTGCTGGCGTTCGACGTTCGGAGGCCGTGGACCTAGACGTTGCCGATTTCAATCCCGAAACCGGGGAAATCCGCATCCGGTGCGGCAAAGGCCAGAAAGAACGCATCACCTACGTATCGAATGGCGCTTTGGCTGCCGTTATGGACTGGCTGGGCCATCCGAGGCACCGAACCGGGCCCGCTTTTGATTCCCGTGAACCACGGCGGACGAATGGACTTTCGCCGGATGAGTTCGCAAGCCGTGTACATGGCCTTACGCAAGAGAGGGAAACAGGCCGGGATATCGTCCTTTTCCCCGCACGACATGAGGCGAACATTCGTCGGGGACTTGCTGGACGCGGGCGCGGACATCAGCCAAGTGCAAAGGCTTGCAGGACATTCGAACGTGGGGACCACGCAACGATACGACCGACGGCCGGAACAGGCCAAGAAAAAGGCGTCGTCGTTGCTGCATGTGCCGTATGTCCCGACGAAATAGCCATACCCGTTTCTACCCGTTATCCGTCGCGATACACGAAAAACGCGGGGAAAACGGCATGTTGTAAACGCCATTGCAAACGAATGCAAAGGCGGAAATCAAACGTAACCCGTTTCGCTGGAAAGCCTTTAGGCGTGACTTGGAATCGTCCCTTACACCGTGGATGTCACAGGTTCGAGTCCTGTATCGCCCAGTTTTCCCTTCCTTTTGAGCTTCCCAGTTTTTTCGTCGAACGCTTCCTGTTGAAGTGTTTTGGGGCCGGCGCTACGGCATTCGTGTTCACGAATGTTCTCTACGCGAAGGGGTCGTGTCCCGGATCCCTTCGCGTGAATGGAATACGGGGTAGGCCGCGCTTTTTGGCGTGGGAAACTTTTGGGGACAGCTCGGTGTCATTGCGCTCGTATCGCGCGGGTCGTTCCTGGTGTAAGGGCGTCTTGCGTTCTCTATCGGGGCTTGGGACGCATGCCGTAGTTGTCGCCGGTGGTGGTACAATGCGCGGCAGAAGCGTGATTCCGACCGTGAATGAATTCCCGTCAAGGTTGAGGCGGTTATATGCCCTCGGACAATCCAGCAGACCGTACGGTTCGATTGCAGCAATGGTACGAAAGCCAATGTGATGGACAATGGGAGCACGCGTATGGGGTTTCGATTGAATCGTTGGACAATCCGGGGTGGCTGGTAAGAATTGATTTGCGTGGTAGCCCTGCGGAAGGAAAAAAGTACTCGGAAGAAGCTTTTGGGCTTCTGGACGGCAATTTAACCGCGACACGTTGGTACGAAATCAAGGTTGTCGAGAACGTGTTCGAGGCAGCCGGATCAGACTTGCCTTTCTTGATGGATCGATTCTTTCAATGGATTGGACAATTTGAGGACGACGACACGGTTCCAATCCAATGATGGGTATCCCTCGACGGGCGCCATGGGCCACGTGTACGGTTGTGATGTCAATGGATCCGGCCGAGACAGGTGAAGATTTGTTCGAGAGATACAAGAGGATGAAACGCCAAGTTCTCGAAGAACGTAGAGAAAGCGCCTTTGTTTTTTCGCGGTGATGGCGCTTGGTGATTCATTAAGTGCCGGCTTCACCATCGACTGTCCGTGTCTCAAAGGAGTAGGTTGTGTGGAAACGCAAAGACGCGCGAGGAAGCGAGGAAGCGAGGAAGCGAGGAAGCGAAGCTGGACGTGAAGACGGTCTGTCTTCTTCGCGTTCTTGGAGAACTTGGCGGTTCGGACTTCATTGCTCGTCCCCGCAGCCACGAGAGAAGCCGTCGGGGAGGAGGGTGGGGACACGAAAGTGGTGGGGAAAGCAATGGGCAAGGAAACAAACCGTTCATGAAACGGTGGATAGTGACCGAGGTCCAGCAGGGGAGGCTTTGGTGGTCGCGGAGGCTCGTTAGGCGGTTTCGGTTTTGGCGGCGTCGTGGAGTTGGAAGCGGGTTATGCCGAGCTCGCGGAGGCGGAATTTTTGCACCTTGCCGGTCACGGTGAGTGGGAATTCGTCGACGAAGACAAAGTAACGCGGGACTTTGTAATGCGCGATGTTCCGTTTGCAGAACTCCTTGAGTTCGGCTTCGTCGATGGAGTCCTTGGACTTGAGAATGATCCAGGCGGAGATTTGTTCGCCGTAATGTTGGTCGGGGAGTCCGACGACCTGGACCTCTCGGATCATGGGGTGTGTGATCAGGAACTCTTCGATCTCGCGGGGATAGACGTTTTCGCCGCCGCGAATGATCATGTCCTTGATGCGCCCGGTGATTCGGTAGTGTCCGGTGGGCGTCAATTGCGCGAGATCGCCGGTCTTGAGCCAGCCGTCGGGGGTGATGATCTGGGCGGTCGCCTCCGGCTTGTTGTAGTACCCGATCATTATGCCGTGCCCGCGCGCCCAGAGTTCGCCCGGCTGGTTGTCCGAGGTTTCTTCCTCGGTGACGGGATCCACGAGCTTGACCTCGACGCCGGGAATTGGCTTGCCGACGGTGGTGACGCGGATTTCGAGCGGCTCGGTGGTTTCGGTTTGGGTGATGACGGGGGATGCCTCGGTGAGGCCGTAGGCAATGGTCATTTCGGAGAGGTTCATCCGGCTAGTGACCTGACGCATCAGTTCGATGGGGCAGGGGCTTCCCGCCATGATTCCGGTGCGCAGGCTCTGGAAATCTCGGCTCGCAAAACTGGGGGAATGAATCTCGGCGTTGAACATGGTGGGTACGCCGTAGAGAGCGGTGCATCGTTCCCGTTCGACGGCGTCGAGCGTATCCTCCGGATCGAAGGATTCCGCGGGAACGACCATGGCGGCTCCGTAGAGGGAGCACATCATGATGCCCATGACGCAGCCGAAACAATGATAGAACGGCACGGGGATGGCCACGCGGTCCTGCTCGGTGATTCGCATCCGGTCGCCGACATAGAATGCGTTGTGCAGGATGTTCGAGTGGGAAAGCATAGCCCCCTTGGGGGCTCCGGTGGTTCCGGAAGTGTATTGGATATTGACTGGGTCCTGCGCGTGAAGCTGGCGAGAGATCTCGTGAACGGCGGCAGGCGCGATGCCCTCTCCCCGTTTCAGAAACTCACTCCATGATTGAATCCCGCCGAACTTGGGGGAGTCCTTGATGCTGACGAGTTGCCGGAACTTCGGGAGTCGTGGAACCGTGAGCGGCTTACCTTTGGGGCAGGAGTCAAGGTCGGGGATCAGGCCGGCGACGATGGTCTCGTAGTCCGTGGATTTGAAGGTATCGGTAAGGACGAGGGCCACGATATCCGCTTGTTCGAGGACATAGGCGAGTTCGTGGACGCGATAAGCGGGATTGACATTCACCAGCACGGCGCCGATGGAGGCGGCGGCAAACTGAGTCAGGATCCATTCCGGCCAATTGGTGGCCCAGATGCCAAGGTGTTCGCCCGGCTTCACGTCGATCGCGAGGAGGGAACGAGCAACCGCTTCCGTCCGATGGGCGAACTCTTCATAGTTCCAGCGAATTCCCAACTTGGGGAAGACCAATGCGTCCCGCTTGGGGAATTGTCGGACGGTCTCGGCCAGGGCACTGGGAATGGTGTGGCCATCGATCCACGGTTTGTGCGCGTTGGGCACGTGCGGGTCTCCTTGGGAAACGCAGTGCGATCACTGTCTCGCGGGCCAGCGTGGGGACCTTTTTTCGAGAAATGCCGCCATCCCCTCCGCCGCTTCTAGCGAGCCTCGGGCACGAAGATGATAATCGAGCGCGAGTTCCAAGTCTTCCCGGACTTTTCGGGACCATAGCTCGGCGAGCAGTTGCTTGGACCGAGCGATCGCGCCGGGTGCCCCCTTGAGGGCCCGTTCCGCGAGCCGCACGGCTTCCGTGTGGACGTCGATATCGGGAACCACCTGATTGACCAGTCCGATCTCCTTTGCGCGCGTCGCGTCGATCAATTCGCCGAGGAGGAGAAGCTCGCGCGCGTCCCGTTCCCGCAATTGCCTGCGGAGAAACGTCATGACCAGTCCTGCGACCAGTCCTCGATGGACTTCCGGATAGCCAATCTTCGCATGTTCGCCGGCAACGACGAAATCGCAGGCGGACATGAGGCCCGCGCCCCCAGCGATGGCTGCGCCGTGGACGGCGGCGATGGTTACCAGTGGCGAAGTCGCGACGGCTTCGAGCATCTTTGCCACCAGCTCGGCGGAACGGTGCGCGTCCGTGGTGGTGGAGGCCTCTTTCAAGTCGAGTCCGGCACAAAAGACCGACCCCGCGCCCTCCAGAATGAGTACTCGCTGCGTCGCACTTTCATTGAGATGCGTGAGGGTTTCGCAGAGCTTTTCCATAAGCGGCGTGGAGAGCGCGTTTCGGCGTTCGGGCCGGTTAAGTGTCAGGACCGTGATGCCGTGACCGGCGGATTCGGTAAGGATTAGTGGTTCGCTCACGATTGGCTCCGTCTTCCTGGTGACAATAAGTGGGCGGCGGCTGGGTGATAAGAAACGCGACGCCCGCAAGTGGATAGGGCGTCAACCTCGTTTCGGTCGCCGGCAGGCAGGAAGTAGATCTTCCGGTATGTCCATGGGGAGTTCAAGGAGCGCTTGGCCCAGGGTTTTGCCCTGCGCGTCGGTGCGCAAGGAGCGGCTACCGCCTCCCGCGAGGATGTTGGGTAGGAGAAAGTTGAACGCACCGAGATTGGGGATCTCGAATCGGGTTACCTTTCCGACTCCCATCGGCTGGAAGAATTGCTCGACCCGTTCCGCGGATAACTTGCCTTGAAGGAATTCATAGCCTGTGTTCGTGTAAGCAATGATACCGACGTTGGCGCCCGAGCCTTTGTCGCCGCTTCTCGCATGGGCGATCTCACCAAGACGGACGGTGGTAGTGTTCATCGCAGATCCTCGTGGTTTCGGGTAAAGCCCGATTCTCGTTGTTCTTCGTCGGCGCGAAGTCTTGGTCCGGTACGCCATCAACCATTCTGACGTAGGCGGATCGCGTCAAGGTTCAGAAAGCCGCCAACGTCAGTTCCGCGGCATCGCTCCTTCAACGCTTCTTGGGAGCCTGTTGAACAACCCAATCCCGGCGAGCCGGGATTTCTCAACAGGCAGTTAGACTTCCAAGATTTCAACCTTTGGCTGGACCAAGGACTTCTCGATCAGGCATGGCCAATAGCCAAAGACGGCCCTTGGGCTCGGCCGGCCCGCGGAATAGCCGGTGATCCCTTGTGGCCCTGCCGTGACCAAGGGGAAGATCTCCTTGGCGAATCGGTCCAAGGCTTCCCGGCGTCGGTCGGCGACACTGAGTCGCAAGACGACTTCCATCGGTTCGGGTTGCAGGTTACCGGCGAGCACTCCGGGCACGACGGCTCCGTTGCCAAGGCATTCAATGGAGGTGCGGTCGAGTTCGAATCCCGCCTGCCGAACGCGTTCGAAAACGATCTCGCCGCACCGCTTTGCCTTCTCGGCGGCGTCCCTGCCGAAGATGGTGAGCAGGCACTGTGCGGTAAACCCCTCGCGGTAGGTCGCGCTGACTTTGTAACTGTCGACGGGAGCTCGTCCGTTGGCGCCTCGAACGAGAACGCGGTCGTTGCCGACTTGTTCGAGTTGCAGGGAAAGGAACGAAACGGTGACGTCCGGGCTGAGATAGTTTCCCGGATCGCCGATCTCGTAGAGGAGTTGTTCTTTGACCGTTTCGAGGTTCACGTGACCGCCGGTCCCCTTTGGCTTGGTGACGACGCAGCTGCCGTCATCGGCGACTTCGACGACGGGAAAGCCGATGTTGGCGGGATCGGGAAGCTCGAGCCAATGGGTAGAGATGCCGCCGCAAACTTGCGCGCCGCATTCGATGAGATGACCGGCGATGGTGGCGCCGGCGATTCGATCATAATCCGTGGATGCCCAGCCGAAATGTGCCAGGCAGGGCCCGACCGCCATGCTGGGATCGGCGACGCGACCGGTGAGAACGATGTCCGCCCCTTGGCGAATCGCTTCCGCGACGCCGTCGGCTCCCAAGTAGGCGTTCGCGGTCACGAGGGAATGCGCGACTTTGCCAAGAGGTTCTTGAGTCTCGAGATTTCTCAGAAGAATGTCGCTAGGTTTTCCGGACTTAATGGTCGGGAGCACGTCGTCGCCGGTCACCATTCCCATTTTTAGGGATCCGCAGCCGGATTCCTTGAGAATGGCGGCACAGGCCTCGGCGCAAGCGCGCGGGTTCAGCCCGCCGGCATTGGTGACGAGTCGGAGTTTGGACCCTTTCCTCCAGAACGGTACCAGCGAGCGGATGACGTCGAGGAAATCCCGAGCGTAGCCGGCAGTGGGGTCGCGGTCCCGTTGCAAGGCGAGGATGGACAGGGAGACCTCGGCAAGGTAGTCGAGGGTCAGGTAGTCGAGATCCGGTTGGCCGGCGACGAGTCGGGCGGGCGCGTCGGCGGAATCGCCCCAAAAACCTTGCGCGTTGCCGATCTTGAGCGGCTTTTTCCCCTCGGGAGAATCCACTCCCCCAGTCCGACCTCTTTCCTTGGCGTCGTGTCTCGCGATCGACTCGGGTTCGTCCTTCATCGGATGGTCAGCAAACACGGTATCCTCGTGATCCAGTGGTTTCCCGGAAAGAATCAGACCTGCAGGACGCCGGTATGGAAGCGGGCCGCCGGCCGTGGCCGCGTCACCAACCCGAGCGCGGAGATCAAGACGTCGCGGGTGGTGTGCGGCGCGATGATGGCGTCGACCCATCCTCTTGCGGCCCCGTAACGAATCTCGGTCTTGTGTTGGTAAGCGGCTTTGACCTGGGCGTGCAATTGTTTCATTTCGTCCTGAGAAAGCTTCTTTCCACCACGTTCGACCGCCTTTTGTTGAACGGTGAACAACGTGTCGGCCGCTTGATCGGCGCCCATGACGGCGTACTTGGCGTTCGGCCAGGCGAAGATGAATCGAGGGTCGTAGGCCTTTCCACACATGGCGTAATTGCCGGCGCCAAAGGACCCTCCGGTGATGACGGTGATTTTCGGTACGACCGAGTTACTGACCGCGTTCACCATCTTGGCGCCGCTGCGAATGATGCCGGCGTGTTCGGCGTCGCGGCCGACCATGAAGCCCGTGACGTCTTGAAAGAAGATGATGGGCAGCCCGGTTTGGTTACAGTCCATGATGAATCTGGCGGCCTTGTCGGCGCTTTCGGGGTAGATGACCCCGCCGAGTTCGAGAGCCCCCTTGCGCGTGTGGGTTCGACGATGCTGATTGGCGACGATGCCCACGGGCCTGCCGCCGATGCGCGCGTAGGTGGTCACGATCGTTTGGCCGTAGCCCGCCTTGAATTCCTCGGAGGTTTCCGGATCGATCACGGTGGCAAGCAGATCGCGGACATCGTACTCCTTGCGGCCGTCGACACTCACGAAATCGTAGACCGACATCGGATCCTTGGCTGGTTTGCCGGCGTCTTTGACGCTCGGGTAACCGAGGTTGTTGTCCGCCGGGAGCATGCCGACGAGACTGCGTAGCCTCCGAATGCAGCTCTCGTCGTTGGGTTCCCGGAAATCAACGGTGCCACTGATTTCAGCGTGCATGGCGGCGCCGCCTAATTCCTCGTTGTCGACGACTTGCCCAATGGCCGCTTTGACGAGCGCGGGGCCGGCGAGATAGAGACCACTCCCTTCGGTCATCAAGAGCTTGTCGGAAAGGACGGGCAAATACGCCCCGCCGGCGATGCAGCTTCCCATGATGGCGGAATATTGGGGGATGCCAGCGGCGGAGAGCACGGAGTTATTGCGAAAGATCCTGCCGAAATCGTCTTCGTCGGGAAAGATCTCGTCCTGCATGGGTAGAAAGGCACCCGCGGAGTCCACGAGATAAATGAGGGGCAGCGCGCACTCGAAAGCCGTGCGTTGAGCGCGGAGCACCTTTTTGACGGTTTGCGGGAAGAAGGCCCCCGCTTTGACCGTTGCGTCATTGGCGACGATCATGCAGGCCCGGCCGGAGACGAGGCCAATGCCGACAATAACGCCGGCGGCAGGTACCTCGCCCCACTCGGGATACATTTCGTACGCCGCCCAGAGCCCTTGCTCGAGGAACCAGGAGTCTTGATCGAGCAAGAGTGCCAGCCGTTCGCGGGCGGTAAGCCTACCCCAGCGTTTTTGGCGTTCCTTTCCCGCAGGACCGCCCCCTTCGCGGAGGCGCTCTTCTTCCGCGAGAATCTCGTCCGTCAACGCCTTGAGGCCCTGAGGCTTTACATCCGTGTCCGCCGGCATTAGGCAATTCCCGTGAGAAGGTCGGCAACTTTAATGATGTCCGCATCGTTGTTCGCGTGCAGCGAACCGAGATTCCGGTCGATCGTCGCGAACGCTTCCTGGCAATAAAGCTTGGCGACCGCGAGGTCGTTGCCGAGTGCCGCGGCGTTGCCACCGACGCGGACCAGGTCGGCATCCAACTTGCCGAGAACGGCGGTCGTGGTGTAAATCGCCATCACGCTGGTCGCGATGCGGTTGAGAACCAGTTGCTCTTCGAGGATTCCTTCGCGGTATTTGGCCAAAAGCCGGGGAATGGCGAGTCCCAAGCGGCGGACGGCGGCGGCGAGCGCGCGTCCTTCGCTCGCGATCAGATGCGAGCGGATGGGGATGGTCGGCGCGCTGAAGAATTGCCCAAGCATCCGTTTTCCGAATCCCGCCAACGTTCCCAGGCCAGTAATCGGATTCTTGGCGGCGTTGGCCACCTTTTCCAATTGCTTGGCGACGTCCCGCATGCCCACCACGCCGATGAACGCGCGAAGCACTTCGTTCGACCCTTCGCCGATCATGTTCAAGCGCGCGTCGCGCATCATTCGTTCATAGGGCAAATCGCAGAAGAACGCGCGCCCACCCATGATCTGGATCGTGTCGTTGACGATCGTCCAGAGCGAATCGCTATTGAACACCTTGAGGATGGCGGTTTCGAGCATGAGGTCCTCGTCGCCGCGGTCGATCATGCCGGCGGTGAGGTAGGTGGTGGCGTCCATCGCGTAGGCGAGGGCCGCCATGTTGGCAATCTTCTGCTTGACCAGCGAGAAAGAGGCGAGCGGCCGTTCGAACTGGATCCGTTTCTTCGCGTGTTCAATCGTGTCCTTGAGGCACCGTTTGGCAATGCCGGTGCAGCTGGCGCCGAACGTCAATCGACCGAAGTCCAGCATGGTCAAGGCCAACTTGAGTCCACCTCCTTTGGGGCCGACGATGTTCTCCGGCGGGACCTCCAAATCGTGGAATTCGAGCTTCGCGGTCATGGTTCCGCGGATGCCGACCTTTTCGAGCGCCTTTTCCGTGACCTTGAAGCCGGGCATGTCGGGCGTGACCAGGAAAGCGGTGATCTTGTCTTCCGGACCGGTCGGCGTGTCGACCTTGGTTTGCGCCATGACGGTCAAGACGCTGGCGATGCCGCCGTTGGTGATCCACTGCTTTTTGCCGTTGAGGCGGTAGACGTTCTTGACGGGGTCGTACTCGGCGCGAGTTTCCACTCCCGCCGCGTCAGAACCCGCGTTTGGCTCCGTGAGTGCGAATGCGGCGATTTGCTCGCCTTTCGCGAGGGGGGCGAGGAACCTCTGGCGATGTTCCTCCGTGCCGAACATGAGCATCGACCGGAGGCCGATGGAGTGGTGGGCATTGACCATGACGGCGGTTCCACCGCACCGAGCGGCAATGTTCTCCATGGCGCGACAGAAGGTGTATTGCTTCATTCCCTTGCCGCCGTATTTCTTGGGCACGGTTAGACCCATGATTCCCAATTTTCCCAAGCCGTCAAAGACGTGGGGAGGGATCTGAGCATTCCGATCGATCCAGTCCGGATCGAAATGTTCGTCTGCCCAGACGTCCAGCTCTCGGATGAGTTCGTCCGCTTGCTTGACGTCCGCTTCGCTGGCGCCGGGGTAGGGGAGCACGCTATCGGTTTCAAAGGTTCCGAAATAGAGTCGCTTGGCGAAGCTGACTTTAGGTTCTCCCGAAAAGAGGAGTTCCTCGGCCATCTTCATCTGTTTCTCTTGCAACTGGGTCATCGTCGCCATTCGCGTTCTCCCCATGGACTGTTGGTATTTCACTCAAGGCGGAGTAATCCGGTTCGTTGAAAGTCCCTACCGTGGCCGAGGCTACCCCGTTCGCATTCATTCCACGTCGAACGAGTCCGATCGATGGAACAAGCTCGCAACCTTTGGCTTCCCTAAAGTGTACGGGGGGGAGGGTATCCAAGCTGCCGGACCGGCGCGCTGCGTGGCCAAGGCAGGAGGGAAGAACCATTCCCCTTCGGAGTCCACCGAAACGCACGAAGCACCCCCGCGCCACTTGGTGATCGCCAGGTCTAGTCGTGGCAGTTACGCGTGTGTGTGATCCCGGAAGTCGACAGAAAGCCATGCAGACGGGGGACCTGCGTATCGGCGCCGCGCTTCGAAAGACAATGAAGTTTGTATGATTCCGGCTTGCCGGGTACCAGATCCCCTTTTCCTGTTTCCCGTCGGTTTTTCCGCCCCTTTCCCCGCAAATTCACACCCGTGGGATAAGCAGAGCGGCTCGGGAGACCTTCGATTTGATATGCGAGCCTTCCCATCGCCACCCCACCACTCGTATTCGAGTCGACAATCGACGGTGGGCGTTTAACTCGCCCCTTCCTACCCAGGTCGCCAATAGCCGTTAAAAAGCCGGTAAAAACTGCAGATTTTGCCCTCGACATCGATTGACCGACCCCGGAGTTCGAATGTTAGGATTGAGGGAGTGGCGCGCCCCAAGCCGCAGTTCTGGCCAGGTCGGATGCTTCGGGATGGAAAGGTTTCCGTTGACGGACGGAAGAGGTCTGGAAAGCCGATTGCCGACTCGTCGGAAGGGTAAGGACGGGAAAATCAAATTGTCCCCCACAGGTTGTCCGGTTTTTTCCTAAAGTTCCGATAGATCTTGCGGCAACGATTGATGAGCGACTCGACGACGCAAGCTCTTCAATGGGCGCCAGAAGTTAGCCGATTCCCTTCGTCGGCAATCTCAAGGACGAGGCGTAGAGGACGATTCTACCCGACTCGATTCGTCCTTGCCTCGTCTGCCACCGAACCCCAGTTCCGCACCTTGAGGAGGTCCGCTGTGTACGCTTGCATTTCCATGTCCCCCACAGGAGCCAGATTTTTCTTCCGCACGTTGCAGACCTGGAAAAAGGCCTGCCGACTTTCCCTTCTGTCGGCGGCGACGTTGTTGCCCAACGTTTTCGCGGAGGGACAGGAAGCGAAAACACCGGGCCAGGCGATTCTTAACCTAACGAGCCAGGATTCCCCCAAAAGCGATCGCCCAACGTTTCGAAGCGACAGCCAGGCGCTCGACAAGCGGGAGATCTACCAACGGACGCTCCATGGGACCGTTTGGATTCGGGTTCCCCTGAAAGACGGCGCGAGCCTCGGAACGGGCTGCCTCGTGGACAAAGACAAAAAACTCGTGATTACGAACCACCACGTCGTCAGCGCGGGGAAAGGAGAGGCGGACATCTATTTCCCCGTCATGAAGGACGGCGTCCTGGTGACCGATCCGGATTACTATCGCCGCAAGGTGGGGGCGATTAAGGGTAAAATCATCGACAGCGATTCCACCGTGGATCTCGCGTTGATTGAACTCGAGGAGGTTCCCGAGTCCGCCGTCCCGTTAACGCTAGCGCCGCAAAGTCCGGTTCCCGGAGAGGAAGTTCATTCCGTCGCTGGATTGCCTCAGGGAAGCTCGGCGCTATGGGTATTCTCGACGGGGGCGGTTCGCCAGGTCTACCGCAGGCAAGAGAGTTTCAAGGACCAGATCATCGACGCAATGGTGGTCGAGACACAAACGCCCGTCAACCGGGGCAATAGCGGCGGACCGGTGGTCAATGAACTGGGGCAACTCGTCGCCGTGGTTAGTTTCGGCCGGCTCGACGCCAAATTGGTCGAATGCTTCATCGATGTCAGCGAAGTCAAGACGTACCTCGAGATCACCGAGCCACTCGTTCATCCGGAGACCGCGGAGCAATTCCACCTTCGCGGCAAACGCCAGTATGGTGAAGGTCACTACGACCGCGCGATCGAGGACTTCAACCAGGCGATTCAGCGCGACCCGAAATCCCCACTTTTCTATGTCTCTCGCGGCATGGCGTTTCTCGCCAAAAAGGACAATGCGAGTGCCAAGGGGGATTTCGATGACGCCATTCGTCTGGATCCACAAATCTCCGAAGGTTATTACGGTCGGGGATTGGTCGAACGGGCGATGGGAAAGGTGGAGGAATCGCTCCGGGACCTGACGGAAGCCATCCGCCGCGTGCCCCGCGACACGGAGATGTACGACGTCTACAACGAACGCGCTCACAGCTACTACTATGACGCGAAGTACGATGTCGCGGTCGAGGATTACGATCGGGCGATCGAGCAAGCCAAACGTCGCGAAGAGGGCGCGGATCGGGTCACGACTCGGTTACTTCGAGACAAGGCACAGCTTTATGCGAACCGGGGCGATGCGTTGCAGAAGTTGGGCAAGCATGACAAGGCGCTGGCTGATTTCGACGAAGCCGTGAAGATTAACCCCGAGAATCCGGAGTATTTCCACCTGGCTGGCAAGAGCATGCAGGAGTTGGGTCGCAAGGACGAAGCGTTTGCGGTCTTTTCCAAGGCGATTGCTCTCGACTCGAAGAATCCCGCCTACTACCGCGATCGCGGTCGGTTGCTGCAGAACATGAATCGGCTTCAGGAAGCCGTCAAGGATTTCAGCTCGGCGAGCGACTTGGAGCCGGACAACGCGGAGAACATCAACTACGCCGGCGTCTGCTTTTATCGGATGGGAGAATATAAATCCGCCGCCAATGTTTTCGAACTCGCGATTCAAAAGGATAACCAGACGCCACTCTACTTCGTGAACCTTGGCAACTCGCTCCAGGAACTCAAGGAGTATCGCCGCTCACTGAACTGCTATAACTCGGCGATCCAATTGGCGCCGAACGACGCGTCGCATTACGCGAGTCGCGGCTACGCCTATCAATTACTCGGCGACGCGGAATCCGCCGAGGCGGACTTCCGCAAGGCGGCGGAGTTGTCGCCGACGCAGTACTTTCATCACCACCGCCGATATCTCGCCATGGTGAACGAATCCGGCGAGACGCTGAAGGTCTATGTCCAATACCACACCAAGGCCACGGACGGAACCTGGCAATGGTTCCCCGCCAACGCATCCGAGGGGAAGTCCGTCGTATTCGAACTAGAGCCAGGAGCCTCGGTCAACCTGTACCATGGCGAGTTTCGGCTGCTCGCGGATTACATTCGGTTCTGGGCCGAGGGAACGAAGTCCGGCCGGCAGTGGACTCAACACAAGGAAACCGATTACCGGATCGCGCCGCGGGGAGGCTACCTGGGTTCCAAGGAAACCAGCGACGTATTCACCTACACGTTCACCAACTGATGAATTCCGCTCGCGAAATGGAACTCAAGAAACAACCTCCCGTGGATGGATTCCACGGGGGTTTTCTTGATTTTTGCCATTCCTTGAAAAGAATTGCCGCCAAAGATGGCTTGCCAGTTCCGCGTCAAACGTTGAGAATACGCGAGAGTTCGTGCAGGAGGCTTGGCACGAGCGGCTGTTTGCGGCGTCCATAAATTGGCGCCGGGTCACGGCATTGCTTTTCCGAGTGGCAATAGGTTGGATAAGGCAAGGATTGGCCATGCGATTTCCCATCGAATCCATACGCGAAACGATATTGCACGAGAACCGGAACGTCCGCGATTTCGCGATGGAGTATTTCTCAAAATCTCGACTTAGAGATCCTCTCGCGTTCGACTACGTCATCCGTGCTTTTGACCGCTATGAGTTCGAGAATGCGTTTAATTTTCACGCGTTCGATCGCGGATTGCACCTCACGAAAGATTCCTTCGCGTGGTTGTTGGAGAAGCTGTCCGAGCGATCGACGAAACGGAATGATCGACGCGAGACGTTGGTAAGAGAACTTTCCTCGCTCCTCGCTTGGGCGGACATCGAACTTCTCTCGGCCTTCGAAGACTCGCTTCGACAAGCTCGATTCTTGGAAGAGGAAACGCGAACGATCATCGCGGACCGACTTGAATTACGGAATGTTTCGGGCGAGGAGTGCTGGAATCGACTATTGGTGATTGCCGGGTCTCCCAAACCTGGGGATCGCGTGCCTAGGCTTCAAATGGCCATGCTGGAAATGGCGTTAGCGCCTTTCAAGGAGGATTTTTCCGACAGGGTTTTCGAGATGCTGAGTCGGAAATTGAACGCCGACGCGGATTCCAAAGACTTTTGGCTGGAACGCATTGCCATCAATCTTGCCGGTGAGTTCCTGTTATCGGAATCGGTTCCCCTGCTCGTGGATAAAATCCG
Organism: Planctomycetota bacterium; assembly: GCA_046350335.1. Taxonomy (GTDB): domain Bacteria; phylum Planctomycetota; class Planctomycetia; order Kolteriales; family Kolteriaceae; genus JAXMAQ01. Next base: position 19,774 of record JAXMAQ010000045.1, on the reverse strand, counting down.
TGTTTCCCCGGATGCGTGGTTCGATGAAGTTACGGAATCGCTATGCAGGATAGGGACCGACCAAGTCGTCGAATGCGTGGAATCCGCCTACGAGGGTTCGTGCACGGACTTCCGTTTTTCCGCCGGCATGATCCTCGGACGCGTCAAATCCCCGCGGGCGACGGAAAGTTGCACGAACCTTTTTTCTTTGCGAAACGGATCGGGAAAACAAAGCGAGCCTGGCCTTGCGGCTCGGAACAATGGGAAAAGGAGAGCTTGATACTCATCTACGACGCCTGTGCCGCCGATTTGCTTAGTCGACGGATGGACAACGTGGACGATCAGCTCGTCACCGCCGCCAAAGCCATGGACGTCAGCCTGCCGGATTTCGAGGCATGGTCGGCGAAGATGGAAGCACAAAAGTCCGACTGGCATGAAAGTGACGAAAACGTTTTTGCGGTTATGCGCAAAACGTTTTCGGAATTTGAAAAGGCCCTTAAGGAAAAGGTCGCCGTCACCGATTTTGACCCACCGTCGCGGCCGGACGTCCAGCAGAAACCCGCGATCGTCAATCGTTTGGCGGCGCCTAGATCCATCGCGAACGCCAATCGCGTCGGCCGTAACGAACCCTGCCCTTGTGGCAGTGGCAAGAAGTTCAAGAAGTGTTGCCTCAATCAGCGCTCCGTGGATCTTCCGCGGACCAGCCGTTGACTTCCCGGCTGCGTCTGAAAGTCCATCGAGCAGGAATGGCGGATCGACATGATCGTGGCCATCACGGGGAACGTGAAGAAACAACCGTCCGAGTCGTTCGCCGAGCAGTACGAACGGGTGCTCGCGATAATCGAGAAGGCGGTCGTCGAGTCCGGCTTTCGCGTGACGGGGGTCGCCTGTGGCAGGAAGAACGGGGTTGATCGCGCGGCGTTATTGTTCGCCCAGCGGCATGGTTTGCCCGTCAAGCATTTCCCACTTCGATTTACTCTTAGTCAGAACAGCGATGCGCTGATCGCCTTGCACGATGGCTCGAAGAATACGACCGAAGTCATCGACCAGATGAGCCGAGAGGGCAAGCTCGTCCACGTCGTCCGCATCGCGAGAAGTTGACGAAATTCTCGGATGAATCGATGCATGAAACGGTGGGCGTTACGCGTGCGCGACCGTTTCCAGTTCTCCCCGGATCGGCGTTGAAGGTAGGCGACGAACAGAAACGCGACCGCCATGGATAGGTACCCCACCAGAATCTCATATCCGCGATATGCGTAAGCCTTTTCCGCGGGGCTGGTGCCGACCAATAGATAATCCACGACGTTGCCGATCACCTGGTACGAGTGCATCAGTCCCAGGCCGGTTCCCAAGGCCGCGAGCGCGGCCCATAAAGCGGCGCTGCCAAACTTCCTGTCGATGAGGAACGCGGCGATGGCGGAAACCGCCATGCAGGTAAAAATGTATCCTCGTTCGAGCACGATCAAGCCATGGACCAGGAATCCGTTCACTTCGACGGCGGGATCCTTCGCGAGGATGGTTTGGAGATCGGTCCCCCCCGCGATAAAGAAGGTGCCGTACATGACCGTCGCTCCCCAAGCGGCGATGGCGGGGAAGAGGCCGATCGCCGCTGCCGGCGCGTGCTCGTTGGGGGTGGTCTGGAATGCTTGGGCCGTGATGATGATGCCGATCCAGAGTACGATGGCGATGCCGGCGGCAATCGGGATGATGGCATTCACGACCGCGAGCGTTCCCGTAAAACATAACGCGGTGACCGCCAGGCCGTTCAACGTCGAATATCCGGATCGAGCGCCGAGTCCCTTCCACCCCGGATGACCGATATAGATCGTGGTGGGAAAGCAACTCCCCGCGAGAGACGCAGCGATCGTGCCAATTCCGTTGGCCGCGAGGGATGGCGCGGTCGGATAGCGGTCCCCCGCCGCCTCGGCGGATTCGATGTTCTGCAGACTTCCGATCAAATTGAATAACCCCATGGGGACAATGACCGAAAGGTGAATGGCCCAAGTTCGGGGCTGTTGCAGAACCTCCCAAAGACTATCGCCGCTCCATATGGGAAGGGACGTTTGACGTTGTGCCCACGCGTCGCCGACCGCCGTTATGTTCATGGTCACTCCCGTCCATGACGAGGGGAGGATCCAGGCGAGGGCGGTGCCAGCCGCGACGGCGACGAAGCCGCCCGGCATGCCGAGTGGAAAACGGACGCCGCTGAAATAAGTGATGAGAACGATCGCCATCGGGAACATGGCGACCAGCGGCCGAGACCAGATCTGTAGGGCGAACGTCATGGAAATGAAACCGATGGCAATTCCCGCGAGCGTTGCGAGGAGCGCGGCCCGCGGGGTCCTACGACGGACTCGTTCGGCGACGAGCGAGCCAGCGAGTTCGATGATTCCACTCCCCAGGCAGGCGACAAGTCCCATTTTCCACGCTGCTTCGGCGCTTTTCGTCTCCTGAAAGACGGGGACCATGACAAAAAAAACATAGACGAGAAGCGAAGGGGTATTGATGCCGTAGGGGAGGGCGGTGACGTCGTCGCGTCCCTCTTTGCGAGCCAGGTAGAGTGCCTGGCCAGCGTAGAATAAATTGCCAATGAGGATCGAAACGGCGGCGCCTGGTAGGATGTATTGGTAGATGAAGCGGGCGTTGTCGCCGTTCATGCCGCAGAGTCCACCGCACAGCACAATGATCAACAATAGTTGCACGAGATTATCGACAAATAAACCGAAGAAACCATCAACATCGCGCGCTACAAAGATCCGCATGTCTGCCCCTTGTTCTCGCTGGGGTGTACAGAATGGTCTCTGTATAGCAGGCATGGGGAGGATCGCTAGCGTGTTCAACCGTTCGAGAATGGAATTGCATGATTGACACACTTCTTTTCGATTTGGGGAATGTCCTGGTCTACTTTTCGCATGAGCGCATGTTCGCGCAAATGGCCGAGCTATGCGGCCGAAGTCCGGCGGAAGTGGTAACGCTCTGCCGCCAGTCCGGCATCAATGACCGATTTGAACGCGGGGAGATCTCCGAGGCGGAGTATCACCGCGAATTTGAAGCGTTGGTGCGGAGCAATGTCGACCCCGAGAAACTGTACCAGGCGGCGTCCGACATTTTCTGGTCGAATGATTCGATTCGACCAATTGTTGCCAAGGCCAAACAACGGGGGCTGCGTCTGGTCCTCTTGTCGAACACCACGTCGGCCCACTTCCGGTTCATTCAAGAGCGATTCGACGTACTCGAACCGTTTGACGAATGGATTGTTTCGTACGAAGTCGGCGCCATGAAGCCGGATGCTCCGATGTATGAAGCGGCGTTGGAAAGAATCCAGTGTCCGCCGCAACGTTGCCTCTACCTGGACGACCTTGAGGCCAATATTCAGGCAGGCCGGGATTTTGGCCTTCAAGCGGAAGTATACACCGACACACCAACACTCTTGAATCACCTTAAGGAACGAGGCTTGGAGTTGGACGCGTGAGGTTCGCCGGATCCGGATTGGAATGCGCCTTCGGCGTTGCGTTGACCGCCGTCGTCTTGGCCGTCGCCGCATGGCGCCGCCGACGGGACGCGATCGCGCGCAAGAACCTTCTCCCTCGGACCACGAGCCCACGCGGAGGTTATATCGCCATCGTGGGAACCGCGTCGCTCGCGGTACTCGCCATCGGTCGGCCCGAAGGGGGATTCCTTACCCAAGCCAGTCAAAGTCGCGAAGGCTCTCTGTGGTTTTGTTTCGACGTCAGCCGAAGCATGTTGGTCCAGGATCGACCGGACAATGATCGGGGTTCGGGAAAGGAACCGCCGAGCCGACTTGAGTTGGCAAAGCAGGCCGCCAGCGAGTTGTTGACCGATGTCGAGAATCATCCGGTGGGCGTCATCGCGTTTTCGGGGGACGCGGCCGTGCTTTGTCCCCCCACGGAAGATCATGCCTTCGTGCGCGAGAAAATCCACGAGCTCAGCATCGACTCCGCGCCCGCCGGTGGGACGAGTTTTGACAAACTCTTCCGATTTCTCGGCGAGCACGCGGCCAAGAACACACCGGTGAGCAAGCAGGTCGTACTTCTTTTTTCCGACGGTGGCCACGGAGGGAGTTCCGAGACTCCCCAGTTGAAAAACGTCTGCGTGCTTTGCGCCATAGGTTGCGGAAAAGCCGAGCCGGGCACAGTTCCTTCGGCACCGGGGGGGCCGCCCCTTCGAGAACGGGGGGAACTGATTACCTCCCGACTACAAGCGGATGTACTTCGATCCCTCGCGAACGGGACGGGTGGCTCCTATCACTCGGTGCAAGAGGTTTTCACGAAGCCGAAGCAAACCGCGGCAAAGAGGGCTCCCGCGTTCGTCCTGAATGCCTTGGAGCAGTCGTCCTTGGCAACGGTGCCCGCCGATCGGTTCCAATGGTTCCTCCTCCCTGCGTTGGTACTGGCGCTGGGCGCTACCCGCCTGCGGAGGCTGGCATGAAATCCTGGACGGAAACGCTCTCGTTGGGGCATGTGACGGTCCAAGCCCTACTGTTGTTAATGGCGTATGCCGCGACCGACGCCTTGGCGGATGGCCCCGATCAAATTTACGAAAAAGCCCGCACGCAGTTTCTCTCCGGCGAACTGGACGAGGCGCTCGAGTCGTTTCGGCTCCTGTCCGCCGCGTCTCCGCCGTGGTCCGCGATCGCGGCGTATGGCAAGGGAAACTGCCTCGTGCGAAAAGCGATCCAGCCGTCACTTGCGCCCAACACGCGAAACTCGCTGCTCGGTGAAGCCATCGACGCGTACCGAATTGCTTTGGATTCGCCGGAACAGGGGATCCTTCCGCCCGAGGACGTGCGGCATAATCTCGAACTGGCCAAACGGCTGCGAGTGCCAACCGAGAACCTCCGTGGCTCTCGAAAACGAAAGCCCGACAAAGACGACCGCTTGGCTTCCTCGGAAGATCGGCCAAGCGAAAGCGAAACGGTGACGATGCCTGACCTCGGCCAAGAGTCTGACCTCGACGAGTCGTCGGCGACGACGAAGGATGAGGGAAAAGTAGAGAAGGCGAAAGGCGGATCCCCGTTCGTGGATCCGGGGGAATGGTCAGCGGCGCAGGCAAAACGGAAACTTGACGAGGCCGTTCTCCGAATCGAGAAAACATCGGCGCAACGTCTCAAGTCCATCGTGCCACAGCGCCGGCGCGCCACCGGGGATTACTGATTGCCTGGATGTTTTGGAGTGACGGAGTCTTTGGGATCAACGACCATGCGAATTGCCGATACGGTAATCGAGAACACGTTCGCCGAGGCGTTTGGCATGGTCGCATGTCGAGTCATTGTCACGGCGAACGATGCTTACTGGGCGATGACAGCTGCAACGGTTGCGACGGGTTATGCATGCTCCGTGATCGGCTGTGATTGCGAAGCCGGAATCGAACAAGAACTGGACGCCAGCGACACCCCCGATGGCCGCCCTGGATTTTCCCTCCTTTTTTTCGGTTTCAATCGAGAGGCATTGGAAAAGGGAGTTGTCAATCGCGTGGGCCAATGTGTCATGACCTGTCCTACCACTGCCTGTTTTAACGGCCTTCCGGTCGGCGAGAAATGGATCGAGATTGGTGCTCAATTACGTTATTTCGGCGACGGCCATCAGATCAGCAAGTTCCTGGACGAGCGTCGATACTGGCGGATCCCCGTCATGGACGGCGAGTTTTTTTGCGAAGAGTCGTTCGGCGTGCAGAAAGGAGTCGCGGGGGGAAACTTCCTGATACTCGCGAAAGACGTGGCCGCGGGCTTGGCTGCTGCCAGAGCCGCCGTCAACGCGATCCAGAAGGTTCCCCATGTGATCACTCCGTTTCCAGGCGGCGTCGTTCGTGCAGGAAGCAAGGTGGGAAGCAAATACAAAAAGCTCCGGGGTAGCACCAACGATTCGTATTGCCCGACGCTTCGCGGCGCGGTGAATAGCCAACTCCCTGCGGACGTCGGTGCCGTGTATGAGATCGTCATCGATGGCTTGACGCGAGCCGATGTGGAGAACGCCATGCGCGCCGGTATATTGGCGGCCTGTCAGCCGGACATCGTCAAGATCACCGCGGGTAACTATGGTGGGAGCCTCGGCCCGCACCATCTTCACCTCCACGAAATCCTCCAAGTGAAAACATTCGGCGGATGATTCACGGAATGAACGCATTTTGTAGGTCGCCGGCGGAGCCGAGGATCGACGAAACGACGACGAATCGCGGCATGTTTGCTCCAAGTCGGTTGCAATTTAGCCCGTCGCGGAAGATGCGATGCCGAGCGAATCTCGGACTTTCGCCGCTCTGGTATCGTACGCTTCGTCCGCGAGAATCGGGACGGCGTTTTCCGTGGTAATGTCTTCCTCCAGTTCGATCCACGATTTGCAGCCGCCATAACTGTCGCGCATGGCGATTTCGCGGGGCCGAGATAAGGCATGGACGCGCACGAGCAAGGCGTGGACCTGGTCCTTCTGCCAGCGATGAAAACGCTCGGCTATGAGGTCGTCCGACCAGATATGTTCGTCGCGCACGCGGGCGAGAGATACTTCGTCATGGATTTCGACGGCGTCAGTGATCTCGGCGTAATGACTGATGCGGACGGTCCCTTCGCTTGGAGTGTGACTCGCCAACTCCGTCCACAATGGGGAGGCGTCGGGCCGAATACCCTCCGGTTTCTGATGCAAGAAAGTGGGGAAGAGAAGAAACTGAGGGTATTCAACGCGAAAAGCCCCACCGTCCTCGATGATTCCCCCTTTTCTCAAAATGAGGATCTGTCGCCCGGAAGCGAGAGCCTGGCACACGACCGCCCATTCCTTGAAAGCCCCCCTCATTCGATCTCTCCTCATCGCATGTCATCGATCGCCGGCGCGATGCTTGCTTGGTTTGCGCCGTAGGGCGTTTACCGGACGACATGGAGTACTGGTGACTATTCGCCTCCTCGACCGTCCATGGGAACCGCCCCACGGTTAGCTTACCAGGGAAGGCTGCCGGCCGCGATGGCGACCGTGGTGAAATGGACATCGACCGTGTCCTCGATGTTGGGCGAATAGCCTCCCGCCATCGTGATCACCATGGGGAGCCGCGCACCTCGACGACGTCGAGGATGAACCGATCGCGGCTCTCGAGTCCTCCCTTCGTCAACGCCAATCTACCAAAGCGGTCGCCCGCCAATGGATCGGCGCCCGCGAGGTAAATCACCAGATCGGCTTGCGAGCGACGAATGGCTTCCTCCAAACCCCAGCGGAGCGCCTTGAGGTAATCACCATCGCCAGTTCCATCGGGGAGAGCGACGTCAAGATCGGAGGTTTCTTTTCGAAAGGGGAAGTTTCGTTCCCCGTGAATTGAGAAGGTGAAGACCGTGGGATCGTTGGCGAAAATGGAAGCCGTCCCGTTCCCCTGATGGACGTCGCAATCGATAATGAGGATCCGATGGGCTCTCCCTTCGGCCTGCATCGCGCGGGCGGCGATGGCGCTATCATTGAAGACGCAGTACCCCTCGGCTTTATCGGAAAAGGCGTGGTGCGTGCCTCCGGCGAGATTGACGGCAATCCCCTCGCACAGCGCGGCGCGCGCCGCTTCGATCGTCGCGCCGCTCGAACGCCGTGAACGCTCGACTAACTGCGGAGACCAGGGAAACCCCATGCGCCGAATCTCCGCGTCGGACATCATGCCGCCGAAGACTCGCTCCATGTAGTCGGCATCGTGCGCGCGAGCAATCTCTGCAGCCGCCGCCGGCATCGGAACCAGCAACGGCTCGCCTCGCGACAACCCCGCCGCTTGCACACGCTCCCGAAGCCGAGAATACTTTGACATCGGAAATCGATGTCCCTCGGGTAACGGCAAGACAAAGTGATCCGAATAAAAAATCTTCAAAGGTGCATTCCCGTGGCGTTCCCAATCCCGTCCGCGTCTCGAAGAAACGGAAACCAGGAATGTCGTTGGAGGCTCTTCGCCTTGCATGGACGCGCGAACCACCCCTCGCGCAGCCCAAATAGTGTACAAGGACAATCCATTTGCGTACCATGAGGAGGCAGTTTTTGCAGGTTGGTGATTCCGCATTTCGGGGGTATTGAACGTGTTTCGAAAGTTTTCATGCGTGACGGTCGCCTTGGCAGTTCTGTTCGTCTCGGGACGCAAGGTTCGAGGAGACGAAGGAACGCCAGCGGCCCAATCCTTCCACACGGAACGCAACGTCGTTTATTCGAGCCCCGGCGGAACGGAACTTCTTCTTGACGCCAACATTCCGGTAGGTCCCGGGCCATTCCCAGCGATCTTGGTGGTGCACGGTGGGGCTTGGAAATCCGGCAACAAGCTCCAACTCCGCTCCTATGCTGAAACGCTTGCGAAGCGGGGATACGCCACATTCGCCATCAATTACCGCCTCGCGCCTAAACACAAACATCCCGCTCAGATCGAGGACGTTCGAGAAGCCGTTCGTTGGATCCGCAAGAATGCCGATAAGTATCACGTCGACACGAACCGCATCGGTGCCGTCGGCTATTCCGCGGGCGCGCATTTGGTTTCCCTGCTCGCGACCGAAAGGGAACGGACGCCGGAAACCAAGGTTCACGCGGTCGTTGCGGGAGGCACGCCCATTGATTTCCGCGTTCTTGATCCGGAGAGCAAGACCTTGGTCTCTTGGCTCGGTGGTACCCGCGGTGAAATTCCCCAGGTGTATGAAGCGGTTTCTCCCTACCTGCACGTTTCGTCCGACGATCCCCCCATGTACTTTTTTCATGGGGACGCGGATGAATTGGTCGATATTCGAGGGGCTCAAGAGATGGTGAAGTCCCTCACGTCCCTGGGGATTCCGTCCGGCATTTACGTGATTTCTGGTGGGAAACACATTCCCGCCGCCCTGGACCGCGAAGCTCAAGAGGCGGGATGGCGGTTTTTCGACGAACATCTCAAAGGGGTGAAGGAAGCGACCGCCGCGGCTTCGGGTGGCTCCGCGGCGAAAGCGAAGCCTTGAATGCTCGGACGGTTCGACTCGGCACCACTGCCCCAATCCATCGTGTCATCAAGTTTGGAGTGAACCATGACGACGCGCCTCCCTTCGGGCGAGCCCCATTTCGCTTGCGCGCTTTCCACGCTTGCGGACGCTTCCGCTGCCGCCCGCGAGGTGTGCAAGCTGGTGGCGGAACGGATGGAGGAACGGCCTCTAGATCTGGCGATTCTCTTTGTTTCGCTGGACTTTGCCGATGAGGTTTCGGAAATCGTAGAACGCATCTCCGCGGAACTCAAACCCAGGCACTTGGTGGGTTGCACGGGTGAGTCGATCGTTGGCGATGGTCGGGAAATTGAAGGAAGCCCCGCGGTCTCCTTGTGGGGTGCGTCCCTTCCCGACGTGGATCTCCAGGCCATGCATCTAGAATTCGAGCCGAGCGCCGAAGGGGGTTCCTTCGTCGGTTGGCGTGGCGACCCTTTGGAGGACGAGGCCAGCGACGCCGTGCTGATTTTGCTTGGAGATCCCTACAGTTTTCCCCCCGACGAGTTCCTGCAACGAATTACCGACCAATACCCAAAAATGCCGATCATGGGTGGAATGGCCAGTGGTGGAGATGCGCCGGGGCAGAATCGCCTCGTCGTTGACGGCCGCGTCGTCAACAGCGGCGCCGTGGGGGTGAAGATTTCAGGCCCCGTCGCCGTCCGGAGCGTGGTCTCGCAGGGTTGTAAACCGATCGGTCGCCCGTTCGTCATAACCAAGGCGCGCCACAACGTGATCGAGGAACTCGGGGGCAAGTCTCCCATGGAACAATTGCAGGACCTTTTCGCCGAGCTTACGCCCGATGAGAAACAGCTCTTGCATCGTGGGCTTCATGTCGGCCGCGTCATCAACGAGTACCAGGATTCGTTCTCACGCGGCGATTTTTTGGTTCGCAACGTGATTGGTGCCGATCCGCAGACCGGCGCGCTCGCCATTGGAGACTACGTACGACCGGGACAAACGGTCCAGTTTCATGTGCGGGACGCGACCACCGCGGACGAGGATTTTCGCGAATTGCTCGGCGACTCCAAAGTACGTCAATTTTCGGCGCGTGGTGGTCTGCTTTTTACCTGCAATGGGCGGGGAACCCGGCTGTTTCCCAAGCCGCATCACGATGCGGAAGTCTGCCAGCAAACGCTGGGCTCGATACCGGTGGCTGGTTTTTTCGCGCAAGGGGAAATCGGCCCCGTGGGGGGCAAGAATTTTCTCCACGGATTTACCGCCAGCGTGGTTCTCTTTGGCGCGAAGGCAAGCCAGGCCAACCCTTGAACCAATGACTTCCCTCCGTGATGAAGGAAGAATGCGGGACGTCCACCCATCACTTACCTGGTTTGGAAACGGATAGATCCCGAAGTTTTGGGTTCAAGAGACGATCGTATCCAGCGCCGCGATCGTTGCCGGGATCGAGTGAATCGTTTGGTCCGCGACAATCGAGGCGTGCGCGGGCGAGTGAAAGAGGGGGACCCGGTCGCAGGAAGCGAGAAATGCACGCGCATCCTTGTCGGTCGGATTCCAATTCTTGGCGGCGGATGACGGCCAATGCAACCAGATCGTCTTCATTCCCAATTTCACCGCCGGAAGTATGTCGTTGTCCCGGCGGTCACCGACCATCAAGGTCTGTTCCGGGGAAATCCCCGCTTTCTGGAGCGCCCATTCGAACAGCGCGGGGTCCGGCTTGTGTAAATCCAACTCCTCGCTGATCGCGACCACGTCGAAGAACTGTAAAAGGTTTCGCCGCGCCAAGCTCTTCCGGGATTCCGGCGGCTGGTTCGCGATGATTCCCAGGCGATACCTTTCTCGTAGCGTGGCGAGCGTGTCATCAAGATTTGGATTTACCAGGTGGACATCGTCGTACCGCGGGAGGAGTTCGGCGCGGATCTGATAATTCAAGTCACGCATTCGATCAACGCCGAGAGTTCGTTGCGCGAGGTCGTACAGGATCCAAATCGAGCCTTCGGATGCGAGCGATTCACGTTCGGCAAGCATGTCCGCGAAGGTATAGCCCGGACGCACGTCGCGCAGTGCCTCGTAATACCGGCGAAAGGTGAGGAAGGATTGCGGGTCGTCGTTGAATAGGACGTTGCCGATGTCAAAAAACACCCATTGGATCATATTTCATAAGGTATGAACGCCGACGGAAAAGGTAACTCCGCGGAAGTTCCGGTGTCCGGTTCTTGGAATTGGATGGATTTTGCTCCAGGGACTGCTTGTTTCTGAGCCGCAATTGGTCCCCATGCCTGGCGAAGTTGCTTTTCGATGCGCCGATGGTACAAGGACGAAGGTTTCGGCGCGAAGGCGTCGGTCGAGTGGGTTCTGCTTCCAAAGAAGTCCTAAGGGTGATCGTGACGATGAGTGAACCGATGGAACGAAAGACGTCGTTGGGTGGAATCCCCTTCGCGTCACCGTTTACGTTGGCCGCCTTGTCGGGGTATTCCGACATGGGAATGCGGGTCGTTTGCCGCGAACTCGGCGCGTCCTTGACGCGCAATGAAGTCGTGCTCGACCAATTTATCATGGACAACGGTCGGGGAGCGCGAAGCGGCAAGCATCTGGATCCCATGGATCGGCCGATCGGGGCTCAGCTCATGGGAAATGATCCTGACACCATGGGGCAAGCCGCCGAACGGATGGTCGGTTTCGGCTACGATTTCGTGGACATCAACTTCGGCTGCCCGGTTAAAAAGGTTCTTGGACGTTGTCGAGGCGGCTTCTTGCTCTCCGAGCCCGAGACGGCGATCCAAATGGTGGAGCGGGTTGTTGACGCGGTGGAAGTTCCCGTCACCGTCAAAATGCGACGGGGCATGGACGATACCCAAGATTCCCGCGATCGCTTTTGGCGGATCCTCGGACACGCGGTCGATCGGGGCATCGTCGGGGTTACGGTTCACGGGCGAACCGTTCATCAACGTTATGAAGGACCCGCCAAGTGGGACATCTTGGCGGAGGTGAAGAGGCGATACCCTCACCTCGTCGTGTTTGGGAGCGGAGATCTTTTTTACCGCGGAAGATTGCCTTCGGATGCTTGAGGAAACCGGCATCGACGGCGTTACCATCGCGCGCGGGGCCATTGAGAATCCATGGATTTTTCGCGAGTGCCTGGCTCTCTGGGCGCGGAGAACCGAAGCCCGCGCCCCCCACGGTTGCGGAACAGGCGGAACTGATCGACCGGCAATTGCGTCTTTCCATCGAGCAATACGGGCCGGAGCGGGCCACGCGGCAGATGCGCAAGTTCGGCATCAAGCAAGCCTGGCTGCATCCCCTTCGCGAAGAAGTGCATCAAGCGTTCATTAAGCTCTCCACTCCTCGAGAATGGGAGGAAGTTCGGGATCGATACTATTGCCGCTCGGAAATGGATGCGGCGGGGAGCCTTCGAACGACAAGAAAGTAAGGATCGTTGTAAACCACTTCGAAAGGCCGCCCGCGAACCGCCAGCAACGTGCCAGGCGCGCATTGTCCCTCGCGAAGACAACGGAGCAATTCACGATCGGGATTCTCCGAGCCACGTCCCCACCAGCCCTCCGTCTTGTCGAGCAAAATCACGTCTCTGTCGTCGATCGTGACGTGCCCACGAAACGTGGGATAGTCATGTGCCGCGGCATGGTGGGTGAACCGTGGGCGCAAATAGTCGGTGGTCGCGACCCGGTCCGTCGACCGAATCGTCGCATACGCGGACGGGAACGCCCGGGCCCTTTCCTGCGGCATGTAGATGCTCTTCCAGTAGCTTCCCCTGGGCTCGAACCGGGGCCCTTCCTCGGTCGTTTGCCACGGAACCCCTTGGTGGGGGTCGTGGAAGCTCCAGGAAAGTGGCGAACGCCCAAACCATACGCCCGTCGCCAACGTCAATGCGGCGAGGAAACGAGCCGTGAGAGTGGGAGAGATCCAGCGACCGACCCCCCGAACGCCAGCCACCGTGGACCAAAACAGAATGGGGATCAACGGCCCATGAAAATGAAACCAGGGCTCGGTGAGCGCAGGCCGGTCGGACAACATCAAGTATCCGAAGATCGGCAAACTGACGGAAACTCGGAGCGGACTCGCAAGCGGGAGGAATGCCAAGGGGGCGAGGAGGAGCACGAGAAAGTAAACGTGGGGACCGGTGGCGATCCGTTCGTAGGTCTCCCGTGGATGTTCGAAGATGTAGGTGACGATTTCCAAAGGCGTTTTTCCCATGCTGCCGAAGTAAGGCGTGTAATGGGGCACGTTCCCCTGGCGGAAATGGGGAATGAGGACGGCGAGCGCGAAGACTAGAAACCCGATCGCGAACGTGGCCATGCCGAATCCCGCGAGGATCTCTCGTTTTCCTATTGGACCTCGCACGCGACGCATCGCCAGGTAGAACCCCAAGGCTGCCAGCAGAATGGCGTATTCCTCCTCCGCCAAGAGGGTGGCGGCGGCGAGTAGGAACGCGAGCCCATAGTTGCTTTTCTCCAAGGCGAGTAAACCGAAGAGCAATAAGGGAATGGCCAAGCCGTTCGGTCGAAAAGTCTTCCAGGACGCTTCGAGGAGTATGTATTGCAATGGAAAGTAGGTCAGGTAGGCGGCGCCGAGATACCACGCCGCCGTCGGGGCCAACTGGAGTTGTCGCGCGAGGAAGTAAATCGCCAGGCAGCCACTCGCGATGGCGATCGCCAGGCAGACATTCAAGGTCACGAGGGATGGATAGAGGAGATAAAAGGGAATGAGCAGTAAATGGATGACCTGAAAATGTTCGCCGAGAAATAGTCGTCCATCGTCGAGTTCGCTCCGAAAACCCTTTCCGTGGAGCGAGTTCCAGAGGTGTTCTTCGTACATCGCGGTGTCGCCATGAGGCACATGGAACGCCCGGTACTGCAGCCCCGCGAGCAAGGAGAATCCCGCGGCGAATAGCGTCGCCACCGTCAAGAGTTTGGCGATGGCCAGGCGATCGGATTCTCCTTCCCGGACCGGGAATGCCACGTGCCAAACCCCGGCAAACCACCAGGCAACCGCGAAAGAGATGGCGAAAGGGGTGGCCGTGAGCAACGCCGCGCCGAAGCGATCCGACTCACTGGCCGTCGGTTCCGCCAATTGTGAAATCGTCAGGAGTAGCAGGAGGTGATGGCCGAGTAGAAAAAAAACGCCGGCGTTCGACAAGGCGAGTCCATGACAGGCGGCGCGCCAGGTGCCGCGCCGATACCGTCCGAGAAGGAAAGCGACTCCTTCCACGGCGAGAAGAATGGTCGTCAGCCAAAAGTTGACGTTCGATTTGGCGAACTTTCGCGCCAGTATCTGCCAGCGCGTGGCGGAGAAGAGAACCCCTTGAAAGAAGGGGGAATCAAAGAAAAACTCAAGGTAGGCGAGAGTGGTGCCCACCACGAAGAGCAGTGAGATCCCTAGTAAAACAAACGGAAACCAGCTCCGTTGCCAGACCCGCACGCGTAATGTTCCTCGACTGACCCGAAGACGCACACTCCGACACAACCTCTTGTCTATAGGCTCGTCGGAAGCCCGTCATGTTTTTTGTCTTCCCCTCCCGCTTGCGTCCGTCGGTGTCCCGATGACCGACTCCATGATGAATTCACCTGGTTCGAATCAGCCGACCAGTCCGTCCTCCGGCGCGGTGTTCGAATAAAGGATGGAGCCACGGCATTGCTGCAGCAACTTGGCGACGAGCGCGGTCCAGCCAGTTTGGTGGCTTGCCCCGAGCCCGGCGCCGATCTCGGCATGGAAGTATTCGTAAAAGGGGATGTGGTCGCGCCAGTGGGGATCGTTTTGGAAGAGCTCGACGCCTCCGAAGACGGCCCGCCGACCGCCATGGAATGGATCCGCGAGGAAAATGCGAATCAACCGTCGACTGATCTCGTTGGCGACCTCGGAGAGGTTTGCCCACCGGTTCGAATGGGTGGGGAGTTCGACCTTCAAGGAATCGCCGAAGTAGTGATGGTACTTTTGGAGCGACTCGATCATGAGGAAGTTGACGGGAAACCAGATGGGCCCGCGCCAATTGGAGTTCCCGCCGAAAATGGCGACTGACGATTCCGCCGGTTCGTATCCCACCGTGAAGGACGAGCCATTCAAATGGCATACGAACGGGGATTCGCCATGCTTTTTGGACAAGGATCGCAGGCCGTAGTCTGAGAAGAATTCCGCGGGATCGAGCATGCATGGGAGTACGCGTTCGAGTTTCTTGCGGTCGACGATGGTGAGGAGACGCCGACCTCCTTCCCCGGTCTCCGTCAAGGAAGCGATGTTTTTGACGAGGTTGGGGCGATACTTGATGAACCACTCCATGCGTCGGCGAAAATGGGGGAGAGAATCGAGCACGTCCGCTTCGAGTCTCCACCGCGAACAGGGGAATCAGACCGACAAACGACCGAACCTTGACCCGAATCGAACCTCCGTCCGGCATCTGGATCATGTCGTAGAAGAAACCTTCTTCCTCATCCCAGAGACCAACCTCGCCACATTCGCTATTGATGGCGTTCGCGATATAGATGAAATGCTCGAAGAACTTCGTCGCCACGTCTTCGTAGGCGGGTTTGGTGCGTGCCAATTCCAAAGCGATGGCGAGCATGTTCAGGCAATACATTCCCATCCACGCCGTGCCGTCCGCCTGTTCCAAGTATCCGCCGGTCGGCAGGGGGGCGCTCCGGTCGAAGACGCCGATATTGTCCATCCCCAGGAAACCGCCTTGGAAGATGTTCCTTCCCTGGGCGTCCACCTTATTTACCCACCAGGTGAAATTGAGCAGCAGCTTGTGAAACGCCTGTTCGAGGAACTGCGTGTCCGCGGTCCCCGTGATCTTGCGATCGATCTTGTAGACGCGCCACACAGCCCAGGCATGCACCGGGGGATTGACGTCACTGAAATTCCATTCATAAGCGGCGATCTGACCATTGGGATGCATGTACCATTCGCGGAGTTGCAGAATGAGCTGTCGCTTGGCCCATTCCGGATCGATGATGGCGGTCGGAATCATGTTGAACGCTACGTCCCAAGCGGCGCACCAAGGGTACTCCCACTTATCGGGCACGGCGAGAACGTCCAGGTTGTAGACATGGGGCCAGTCCGCGTTTCGACCGGAATACCGGTTCGGTGGCGGAGGGGGGCCGGCGGGGTCGCCGTCGAGCCAGAGTTCGACGCTGTAGTGATAGAACTGCTTGGTCCAGCAGAGCCCGGCGAAGGCCTGGCGCTGCACCATCTTCTCCTCGTCCGTCAGCCGAAGATTCTGAAAAGAGTCATAAAACGCGTCGGCCTCGCGGATCCGCTGGCGGAATACATCATCGAAATCCCCAAAGGGGTGCGCGTGGGGCGTCTTGGCAAAACGGACGCACACGGTGTATTCCTCGCCTGGCGCGACCATTGCCTGGAAATGAGCGGCGACCTTGGAGCCCCGCTCCGTGGGGTTCACTCGGTCCAAACGACCATGGACCACTGCCTCGTGAATCCCGTCCTTGACGTACGGACTGCCGTTGGGGTAGCCGAACAGCCGCTCGGTGTTCGTTTCGTTTTCGGTGAAGTAAAGCCGCGGCGCGCCGGAATGCCCTGCCCCTCCGGAGACGTACCAGTAACGATCTCCCAAATGACGATGATGGAAGGTGGCGGCGTTGTCGACGTACCGCGTGATCTCCGGACGGTGTCCCCCGTAACCCCAAGACCAAGTGTTCCGAAACCAGAGGTGCGGCAGAACGTGAAGTGGGGCGGCGTCCGGGCCACGATTGATCGCATGAATCCGGCAAAGAATGTCCTCTTGGCCCGCCTTGGCATACTCAATGAAAATGTCGAAGTATCGGCTTTCAGCGAAGGTATCCGGGAGGGCATCAATCAATTCGAATTCCAATGCGTGCCGGTCGCGATGGCGATTCTCGTCGACCAGACGCTGGTAGGGATACTCGACCTGAGGATACTTGTAGAGCATCTTCATGTACGAGTGCGTCGGCGTTCCATCGAGGTAAAAGTAGTACTCCTTGACGTCTTCGCCGTGGTTTCCCTCCGGACCGTTGAGCCCAAATAGCCGTTCCTTCAGAAACGGATCCTTGCCGTTCCAGAATGCCACGGCCAGGCATACGTTCTGAAAGCGATTACAAAAACCTCCTAGACCGTCCTCGTTCCAGCGGTAAGCGCGGCTGCGCGCATGGTCGTGCGGAAAGAAGTTCCAGGCGTCGCCGTTAGCGCTATAGTCTTCACGAACCGTGCCCCAGGCGCGCTCCGAGACATACGGGCCCCACTGCTTCCAGTCAGCGCGTCTCTCTTCCGAATCGATCAAGCGTTGATGTTCAGGCGTTTTGATTTGCACGAACGTGGTCTCCCCAAGGCTTCCCTTCTCGCGGTACTCGATACGCGCGATCGGAATAACGTTTATTCTGTCACCCGGCTGGCAGTGAGCCCAGCGAAATCCTCTTCGCCAAGTCCGGAATCGGCATCGCGTGCCGGCGGAACCCGAACGTCGGCCTGATGGTAAGCCCTTTCCGCGTTTCGGGGAAACTTGTTCCGCGGCATGCTGGGACTCGACAGCGAAAACGTCGCGATCGGAACGAGCGAAGTCACGGGACCGGCGCGTCTTTGGACAACGCGTAAATCTCAACCGCGTTGTCGTGAAACAACTTGTCGAGATCTTCTTCGCGACGGTCGGAAAGAATGCTTTCCAAGGCGTCGACCCACGCTCGCACGCTGCCGCTCAAGTTGCACACTGGCCAATTCGACGCGAACAGAACTCGATCCGGGCCAAAGCTGTCGCAGACGTGCCGGACGAACGGGGCCAAGTCCTTGACGCTCCAGCCTTCCGCAGGAGCGGATTCCATGAGACCGGAAACCTTGCAGGTGACGTTGGGGAGTTTTGCGAATGCCTCGATCGCTTTTTTCCATGTGGCGTTGTCACGTTCGAGAATGCTGGGATTCCCGCAATGATCGAGGATCAATGGCGTTTGCGGGCACTGCCGCGCCAGTTGGACGCCGTCTTCAAGTTCTCCCGGCCGAAGGCAAAGGTCAAAACGCAGGTGTTTTTCACCGAGCCAGGCGATATCGGAAACGAACTTGTCCCCGAGACAATGTCCCCTGGGGGTACCAGCTCCGTGAAGTACCTGACGTATGCCCTTAAGAGAGGGGTTTCCGGCAAAACGGGAAACATGCTCCCGGAACGTTGCCGTTCCCGGATGGCCGGCGATCACGGCCGCGCAAACCTTGGTTTCGGGCTTTCGGCAGAGGTCGAGCACATACTCCGCCTCTTTTCGTTGCTGTGCCGTCGCGACGTCCACCTCCATGTAGACCATTCGATCGATGTTCAGCCCTCGTGTCGCTTCTTCATAGTCCGGAAACAGAAAGCACCGATCCAAAGCGGGCGCGGACGCCAACCAGGGGAGATCGAATCGTTCCAGGTCCCAAAGGTGCAGGTGTGTGTCGATGATCGGCCGCATGACCTTCGTTTTCCTTCCCTCGGCAAATGGAATGTATTACGCCGGTCTTCCACGAAGGAACGCATCATCATGGAACGACCGAGAATTGCGAGTCCATCAACGATTAAATGCCCCGGCAAGCGAGGTCAATGATACCAGACGGGAGTGGTCTTGGAGTGGTAATGGCAGAAAGGGACGCGCCCGACCAGGTCAGGTCGTGGTTGACTTCTCGGGAGGCGAGGAAATGGTCTCGGCTACGAGCCATCGGAGGTAATCGGCATTACCCTCGAGAATAGGGAGGGAGACGACGCATGGAACCTGGTAGCCATGAAGGGATCGAACGGCGGCGAGTAGAGGCTCCATGAGCGTGGCCCTGGTTTTCGCGATCAAGACCACTTCCTGGCTCTCCTCGACCACGTTCTCCCACCAATAGATGGATTTCATGCCGGGGAGGATATTGACGCATGCCGCCAGGCGTCGTTTCACCAACTCCTTGCCGATCGCTTCCGCTTCCGCCTGATCTTTTGCCGTCATGTAGACCCAACGAAGTTCCATATTTGCCAATCCCCCGGGCTTTTCCCATTCCGGATGGTTCGATTCTGGGCACGATTCGGCAAAGCGCCTTGCGCCCCTTTGTACCAAACCAGTCAATTCGCAGTTCCGTGGATTGAAATCTTGACTGCCCGTGTGGCCGTCACGGGACCGCCTCAGAAATCAGTGGGTGCTTCCTGCTCCATTGGCCGTAACCTGTTCATTGATTTTTGGTTATGGATAACGTCTGCTGGCCTTTGTACGTCCGAAACAGTACCAGACCGATACAATCCATTTTCAAAATTACCAAGTTTCTGCTTCATAGTTGGAAAAATGGGGAAAATCGTCGTTTTGGAGTATTTGACTAAAGTTTCCATAAGTTCTATTCTTTATTGTGATTATGTTTAAATTTTGTTTTCAAATTAACAGGATGGGCTATTGGCATGGCAAGTGCTCTATTCTGGAGGCATCGGCGGAAGCCGAGAAAATGTTCGATTTTCAAACATTTTTTCTAAAGTCGCCGTATTTGAATGCAACAGCACTGAACGGATTTCGACCGTTTCGGGCTCGCCTGCATCGAACGCAAGGGAAAAATCGAAGGAACTTTTCTTTCGGCACTATTGTCCCTTAGGTTGCTCCTGCTCATGGAGGTGGATTGTGAATCGATATCGGCACCCAGCAATGAAACAATTCACGGATCAGCAGGTTCGCTTTGCGCCCCAAGAGCGAAAGCTGGAGCAATTGGACCGCGCCGAGCGTCTTCTCGACGAGATTGAGTCCGGCCGGAGCTACCCGTACCAGTACGTTTGTTTCCGCATCACGGAGTACCGTCCCGACACCTATCCGGACCTGGTGCTCGATGGGGATGACCTGGTTCACGACCTGCTGCTCTTTATCGAGGAGCTGTCGGCGAGCGCGGACATTCCCTTGGCGGACGCGGGGGAACCGGTTCTCACCG